>NZ_LT576451.1:1314500-1971750 GCF_900086645.1 Curtobacterium sp. 9128 | reverse complement strand
GCGCACTCGTTCGGCTCGGCACGGAGGACTGGATGCGCAGGCACTCTTGCATCACGGCATACCCAGGCCGCCGAGCCCGGAGGGTCAGCGGCAGGGACCCGACCGGCGTCGCTCGAGATCCCGATGGGCGCTCCGGGTCGGCACCGTTCGCGATGGGCGTCGTCAGGTCCGTCACGATCCGAGCATGGCAGTCACTCACTGTTCGAGGAAAGCCCACGTTCGGGCGACAGCCTGGCGTGCAGGGCTGCGATGCGACTCCGAGCGGTCGAAGAGGTCAGAGCGGTCGAGGCGGCTCGACCAGCTCGATGAAGCGGGACAGCAGGGACAGGCCGGGGATCGAGGGTGGTAGGGCCGTGGTGAGCGCGGGCGAGTGCACGAGGTACGCCGCCCACTTCGCACGCGAGAGCGCCACGTTCAGGCGGTTCGGCATGAGCAGGAAGTCGAGCCCCCGTGGGATGTCGGCCGCGCTCGACGCAGCGAGCGACACGATCGACACGACGGCCTCCCGTCCCTGGAACATGTCGACCGTCCCGACCTGGGTACCGGTCAAGCCCGCGCGGTCGAGCTCGTGGCGGATCACCGCGCCCTGCGCGTTGTAGGGCGCGACGACGATGACTTCCTCGTCCGTCAGCGTCCGCACGGTGTCGCCGTCGGTCCAGGACCGACCGACGACGTCCTTCGCCAGGGACACGACGCGTGCCGCTTCCTCGAGCGACGAGGTGGTGTTCCCCGCGTGGACGACCGGCACCGGGTGCACACCGGCGTCGATGCCCTCGAGGTGCCGCCCGGTCGCCATCGACGTGAGCTGTCCGTTGTAGGACAGCCCCGACACCGCTGACGTCAGCGCCGGCTCCATCCGCCGGGTCCGTGCGAGGAAGTACCCGAACTCCGCCGGCAGGACGTGCTCGCCGTCGGCCAGCCACCCGAGTGCCGACTCGTCGACGGGCTCGGGGTGCGACCCCTGCGAGACCTGGGGCAGCTGCTGCGGATCACCGAGCAGGAGCAGCCGGGTCGCGGCGATCGAGGACGCGATCGTCGGGGCGAGGGAGAACTGTCCGGCTTCGTCGACGACGAGCAGGTCGAGGGAGCGCCGCGCGATCGTCGACTCGTTCGCGAACGTCCACGCGGTGCCGCCGACGACTCCCCCGGTGCCGCTCTGCTCGCAGGACTCCAGGAACGCGGCGATCGCGGCGCCGTTCTTCACCGGGGTCCACGCTGCCGCCTCGATCTCGTCGGCGTCGGCACCGGCCTTCGGCTGCTTCACGACGCGGTCGGCCGGGACTCCTGCTCGGACCACGGAGGACAGGAAGTTCTCGCTCGTCGCGTGCGACTGTCCCACGACGCCGACGCGCCAGCCGTGCTCACGCACGAGTCGCGCGACGACGTTCGACCCGACGTAGGTCTTGCCCGTGCCGGGAGGGCCCTGGATCGCCAGGTACGACCGATCGAGCCCGAGCAGCGTCGCGATCACCGCGGCGACGGTGTCGTCACCGACCACGGGCGTGATCGCCCCGCGCGGTGGCACCCGTCGGAGCAGGTCGAACGCCGGGTCGGGCAGCATCTCCGGCAGCGCGTCGAGGACCTCGGCACCCCACTCGGCGATCGCCTCGGGCTGGGGCTTCGCGCGTGGCGGCGACGACGGCGCGAGCGCGACCGGGAACTCGCGGTGCGGCTCCCCACCGACGGGCAGCCGTTCGAGCACGAGTACCTCTGTCGCCTCGCCGTCGTCGTGGACGTCCAGGATCACGGCGCGGTCCGTCGCACCCTTCGACCCGGGACCCGGTGAGCCGACCGATGGCGGAGGCGGGTCGTCGTAGACGAGGTGGGGCGAGCCTCCAGGCCGGAGCCGACTGCCGGGCGCGAGCGTCCCCGACAACCGGAGTTCTCGGGACTGCGATCGGGCACGCGGCAGCGTGTCCCAGTCGCGTTCAACGGACGCACGCTCGACGACGAGGACGTCGCGGGTGTCCGCCCACTCGTCGACCGGGTTGCGGAGCCGGTCGAAGTGGTCCTGCCAGAAGGTCTTGGCCTCGCGGCGGTGGTAGTCGATCGCGGCCGCGGCGAGCGCCAACGCGGTCTGGTCAGGAGTGCGGTCGAGCGCCTCGACGTGCTCCAGCTCGGACGCCAGGGCGACGTACACGGGGTTCGGCTCGCGCTCGACGGGGATCGGCGGCAGGTCGAGTTCGGCCGGCGCGTCCGTGGACGGCGGCCGGAGCGCCAGCAGCCAGTCGCGCAGACGCAGGGTCGAGCGGCAGTCGTACGCGTTGTAGTCCGCGACCTGGTCGAGCATCCGCTGGCCCTCGGCGGCGTCACCGGTGCGGAGCTCCTCGATCGCATCGACGTAGGCCGTGATGCTGTCCGCGGCGTTCGTCACGTCGCTCAGGCGCAGGTCCTCGCCCATGTACAGCGGCTCGAGCTTCTTGATCGAGTAGCTGTGGCTGCCGACGACGAGCGCCTTGCGGACGATCGGGTACAGGTCGACCAGTACGCCGGCACGGAGCAGGTCGTCGACGGCTTCCTCGCCGACGCCGTGCCGCGCGGCGAGGGACAGCAGGTGCGTCCGCTCGTAGGCGGCGTAGTGGTAGACGTGCATGCCGGGGTGCTCGCGTCGACGCTCCTCGACGAACGCGAGGAAGTCCACCAGGGCCTGTCGTTCGTCGCGGATCGTGTGCGCCCAGAACGCCGTGAACCCCGCGCGGTCGTCGACCACGCCGAACAGGTAGTCGAGTCCCCAGTGCACGCCGTCCTCGGTGTGGAGCGGGTCGCCCTCGAAGTCGAAGAACACGTCGCCCGCGTCCGGTACGGGGATCGCGTCGAGGGCTCTTGCGTCTGCCAGCTCCCATGCCGGCTTCTTCGTCGCCGTCCGCTCCGACTCGACCTGGAGGCTCGCCTGACGGACCAGGCGACCTTGCGTCGTGCTCGACATGCCGGGCACCGGTGCGGTGCGGACCGCCAGGTCATCGATCGTCAGCACCCCCCGCCGGATCAGCTTCGTCCGCTGGTCGAGGCGCATCCCGGCGACGAGGACCAGGTCACGGTGCTCCTCCACCTGGGTCTGGCAGACGGCGCAGCGACCGCAACTGCTGTAGCGCGGATCGCCCCACTGCAGGGGCTCGTCCGCTGCGATCCGCTCCGCGATCACCCGTGTGAGCTCGGCGCGCTGCGTGCGGTAGACCGGCGTGATGTCGGCCAGGTCGTGCGTGGTCGTGGTGCGGTCACCGAGGACCAGGTGGACCTGCTCGCCCGTCGGGATGTCGTGTGCGCGCATCTGCTCGGCGTAGGCGGCGAGCTGCAGCAGGGCGCTGATCTTGGCGTGGCGGGCGAGCTTGGTGTCGTAGACCTCGTACTCGCCGCGGTCGTTGCGGATGATGAAGTCCGCGAAGCCGATGAAGCCCGCCTCGTCCGCGGTCGGCGGTCGGTGGAAGGTCGGCTGGTAGAGGACGTCCGCGCCCGCGCGCATGGTCTGCAGTGCCGCTTCGGCTGCTGCGCTGTACTCGGGCGGCGCCGGGCGGTCGAACTCCACGACGTCGTGGGTTGCCTTGAGGATCTCGAGGTAGTCGAGCTCGTGCTTGTCCCCGAGCTTCGCCGTCCGGTCGAGCATGTCGTCGTGCGACTCGGGCAAGGCTTCCCCGCGGCCGAGCTTGGCGTCGAGTCTGCGCAGGAACGCCCACTCGCACGACGCCCACGTGGTGAGGTCGCTCGGGCTGAGGAGCGCGTGGCCCTCGGGCGTGATCTGCATTGCTGCACCGTAACAGCGGCGCCCGACACCGGGATCGTGGCTGATATGCTGCCGGACGTACCACTTCGGGGGAAGGAACACCGTGACGGACGTCGTCATCGACGCGGGGGCAATCCGCGGTATCGCGGGCAAGATCGAGCAGAGTCAGACGCAGCTCAGCAGCGTCGCGGTCACCGTTCTCGGCGGTGCGGACTTCGGTGCAGCCGAGGTGCAGTCCGCATTCGAGATGTCGCTCCGTGTGCAAACCAACATGACCACCGCGCTCGAGAACAACACGGGCGCCGTCGCGAAACAGGCTCACGGCGTCGTCGCTGCCTTCGAGGACTGGGACGCCTCCCGAGCACGGGCGGCCGGCTCGTGAGCGCGGACCCGACTGCAGGCGACCCCCAGTCGATCCGTTCCGTCGCGCAGCGCCTGCAGCAGCGATCGTCGAAGATCCGCACCGCTTCGAGCCAGGTGCACCGGCAGGCGGAGGTCGTCTCCGACGGAGAGTGGAAGGCGAAGAACAAGGCATCGTTCGTCTCCGCGGCGGCCGAGGTGGGTGCCGGCGGTGAGCGCATCGCTGGCCACATCGACCAGGCCGCGACCGTCCTCATCTCCTACGCCACACGGATCGAGCAGATCCAGACCGAAGCGCAGACGATCAAAGCGGCGCAGAGCCGAAATCACCAGGACCTGACCTCGAACGCGCGAGCGGTCGACAAGCTGCAGAAGTCCGACGCCGACGACGCCCCTGCCAAGATGCTCGGGCTCTCCGCCGAAGCCGCGGGACTGCAGGTATCGAAGGTCGCGCTCGAGCAGTCGTGGCAGGACCTCGTCGCTCGCCGCAAGGCTGCGGATGCGGAGACCGCGTCGAAGCTCGGTGAGTCCGAGGTGATCGGCGCGTTCGCGACGAGCGCCGCAACGATCGCGGGGATGACCGACGCGCAGCTGCTCGCGTTCCTGGGCGGACTGAAGCCGGAGGAGATCGCCGCGTTCGCCGGCGACAAGGCACTCGCCGATCGCCTGGGCAAGGTGAGCGACCCGAAGGCGGTCGCGAAGTGGTGGTCTGATCTCGGCGGTGACGACGGGAAGGGCTCGGAGGGCGCCCACTCGGCCGCGCAGGATGCGTTCATCGCGGCGTTCCCTGCCGTGATCGGGAACCTCAACGGCGTCGCGTACTGGGCGCGGGACGCCGCGAACAGGGCAGAACTCAAACGCCAGAAGAAGGCGTCGGATGGTCGACTTCGAGCGCTCAAGAAGTCCATCGAAGATGCCGTCTCGGCCGGGCTCCGCCCTTACGACCTCGCTCAGCAGCTCGTCGAAGAGCAGCTCTTGAACGATCAGCTGAAGAACTTCGCGAGTGCCGCTCGGGGCAGCCAGCTACCAAACGAGACCTTCTCTGACACCCCTGTCCAAGTGGTGAGCTTCCGCATGGGGGAACCGCCGCTCGGAGCAATCTCGGTCGGCAACTTGGACACGGCACCGAACGTGAGCTACGTGGTGCCGGGCATGGGGACGACGCTCGGCGACGCAACAGTTCTCCAGCGCGGCGTGCGGAACCTCAAGGAGGTCCAAGACCACGTCACCGGCGACCCGAGCGAGACCGCAGTTGTCGAGTGGATCAACTACGACACCCCGAAGAACTTCGGCACTGGATCGCGAGAAGTCTTCAGCGACGACAAGGCGGACGCCGGTGCCAAGCAGCTGGTGTCCGACCTCGTCGGGTTCCGCGCGAGCAGGAATGACAGCGCTGTCCTCAATCTGGTCGGGCATTCCTACGGCACCACCACGACGGCGATCGCCATGGCGACGCAACCTGACCTCGGCATCCAGAGCTCGGTCAACCTCGGCTCCGCGGGAATCCCTTCCTGGATCCACGATGCTGGGAACCTTGGTGCCGAACACGTCTACGCCGGCACCGGAGACGAATGGGTCGCACCTGGTGGACGCCTCGTGAGCGGGCGCACCGATCCGAGCGCTCCGGCCTTCGGGGCAGAGGACCTTCCGACGGACGCTGACTCTGTTCACGGCGGCAACATCGACGGCCCGACATACGGCGTCACCGTTCACGACCCGGTGAAACACAAGTCGGACAGCGACCCATTCGGATATCTTGACCCGGATACTTCAGCCCTCATCAACACAGCAAAGGCGACCCTGGACCCATGGTGACGCGCACGTGGAACTTGCGGATGCCGCTGACAGCGATCCTCATCACAGTGGTCACGGCGCTCTGTGGCTGCTCAGCAACGGGAGAAGACACGATGGATGTCCAAAGGAATCGCCAAGATGCAGAGGCAGCACGCAACCTCGTGCTCGATGTCGCCGGTTCCGAATGGTCATCGGTCAGTCGGACAGCAGAACCAGCCCCGACCGAGTGCAGCCACGACGGCGATCCGCACGGAGGTGTCCAGTTCCACTGGGACTCTCGCGGCACACCTCCGACCGATCCCAAAGCGTGGATCGATGCGGTCGCAGCCACTCTTCGTAAGAACGATTTTGCAGTGTCGACTCGGAGCACAGACTTCGGCAAGTACGGCGTTCTCTACCAGGTACAGACCAAGGACAGCGACCGCCCCGCGGTGTCGGCAACCGCAAATCAGCAGACCTCTTCCCTTACCGTCGACTCGGTTTGCGCGGGGGGCGACCTTGCGGACTACGAATGAGACGCCCCCGAGGCAGGCGGGTGACTTGTCGCTCTCGGACCGTCGTCGGTACTCGTGATCGGAGCATTGACCTCCCGGGTCGGAGTCGTCACCGCGGTGCTCCTCGCCAGTGGCTGCGCAACTCAGACAGGGACTCCCAGACCGCATCGGAATCGCGCATGACCCCGGATGAAGTACGTAGCGAGAGCCAGGCGATCGTGGAGAAGCTCCGTGCGCTGGACGATGCAGCCATACCGGAGCTCCGGCAGCCGACGGCGACTGAATGTGGACCACGATCTGACGAAGGCGTGAAGTTCAGCTGGTCGGTGGAAGGCGCACCGCCTTCGGATCCCCGCGACTACATCAATCGGGCCGAAGCGGTCCTCAAGGAGAACGGCTACTCCACGCACCAGACCAAGAGCTCACTGAACGATGACCGCCCCCTCTACTACGTCGGTGCCGAGGGCGAAGGAGGTTCGACGATCGGCTTGGGAGCCAGTGCCATGAACACCGTGATCCAGCTCTCGTCGGACTGCGCCGAAGGCAACGCCAGCGACTTCAGTTGAGGGCCCGCGCCGCCGCACTCATCGTGACGGTCCTCCTTGCCGTCACGGGGTGCACGAGAACGACAGAAGCGCCCCTTCTGACCGCCGAGGACGCATCCGACCAGATGCAGGCCTTGGTCCGCGACACGATGGACGTCGCCGGGGGCGAGTGGACCAGCATGAGCAACGGCCCCTCTCCCGACGAGTGCCCGAGGCCGCGTGGGTTCACCGGGGTCTCGTTCTCGTGGGATCAAATCTCCGAAGGCGCGGTGGACAACCCGAAAGCCGTCATGGAACGAGTCGGCCGGTCCTGGCGAGACAAAGGGCTGCCCACGTGGACGCAGAACGTCGAACGCGCGGACGGCAAGATCCTGCATCGGGTCCGTTCCCAGGATCACATCGTCCGCACGATCGAGTTCTCGGCAACCACGAGCCGCATGATCATCACCGTGGAGTCGATGTGCGGCTCGGGCAACATCGACGACTACTACAACGACATCGAGTGACTCCGACGCTCACTTGTCCCAGGCCGACGTCGGCGGTAGGCCTCGTCGTGCACGCTCGACGTTGAGGACCTCCTCCACGAGGTCCCGCTTCCCCGCTGTGTAGTCCCGCCCGTCGTCGGCTCCGGCGAGCACTCGCTTCAGCTCCCCGTACCGCGCTCGAGCCGCGGGATCCCGGAGTAGTGCGTCGCGGAAGAGCCGCTGGTTGCAGGTCTCCCACTCGTCTGCGGCGAACAGGTGCAGGATGTGCTTCCGCCGCTCCCCTGTCGAGCGGACGTAGACACCGTGGTTCTTCGGGCCGCGACGGTGCTGCTCGTACCCGAGCGGCGCGACGAAGGACGACAGCGTGAACGGGTCGACGCCCGCGGCAGCACGAGCCGCGAGGTCGATGATCGGCTTCGCCACGAGCCCGGGGACCGCGGTGCTCCCGATGTGCTCGATCGCGGTGACGGCCGGGCCCAGCGCGGAAGCGAGCCGATCGGCCTCCGAACGGAACAGCGCGCCCCACTCCGCTCGGTGCTCCACCAGTTCGACCATCACCCGCAGCCTATCCACGTGTACGGCGGCGCCGGAGGCTCCCCCCATCGAAGCCTCCGACACCGCCGAGAACACCGCCGAGATCAGGCCGCTCGGACCCGCAGGGCCTGCGAGCTCAGCGCGACGAGGTCGTCCGCTCGGAGCCCCGGCCAGCCGTGCAGCAGCTCCCGCCAGTCACCCGGCAGCGCAGACCCGCCGTACAGCGCCCCGGCGAGTCCCCCGGCGATCGCCGCCACCGTGTCGGTGTCGTTGCCCGACCGGACCGCTGCGACGAGCGCCCCCTCGAGCGAATCGCTCCGGAGCACCGCGGCGTACGCAGCCTGCAGCGCGGACACGACCCAGCCGTTCGTCGCGGTGAAGTCGACGGGATGCAGGGCCTCTGCAGCGGACAGTCGCTCAGCCCACACCCGCCGACGGTCCATCGGCAGCTGGTCGAGTCCACGCCGAACGTCGAGCGAGCCCGTCAGGACGGCGTGCCGGATCGCGACGCACCAGAGCACGCACGCATCGCCGGCATCGGCCTCGTAGTGGGACAGGTCGCTGACCGCCCGGGCAGCGTCAGCGAGCCGGCGGTCGGTGTCCTCCGCAGGGTCCAGGTACGCCAGGACCAGTGGCGTCGTCCGCATCAGCGATCCATTGCCAGCGGAACGACCGCTCTGGTCGTGGACCCGCCGGGCCGACGCCCGCGAGGCGGACGCGGTCCGAGCCTCCAGTCCGCCCAGGACACTCCGCGTCTGGATGCCGACGTCCGGCGCGGTCCGCGCCCAGTCCGCCCAGGCCGCGACGAGCCCGTCGAGCGCCGCGTCGTCTGCGAACGAGCCGCCGCGAGCGGCGGTGCGCAGGATCGGGACGGCCATGCTCGTGTCGTCGGTCCACTCCCCCGGTGCCCAGTTGAACGTGCCGCCGCCCTTCATACGGATGGGCGTCGGTTCCGGGACGGGTGGCTGGAACTCGTAGCCGGCGCCGAGCGCGTCGCCCACAGCGGATCCGAGGACTGCGCCGATGGCTCGGTCAGTGGTGTGCGTCATGGCCCCTCCAGGTTTACGCAGGTTCGCGTAAACCCAGCATGCACCGTTCGACAGGTTTGCGCAAGCATGCGTAAACTCGTGCCGTGACCGAGTACCGCGACGCGAACGGCAAGCGCCTGTCCGACTACCCGCGACCCTCCGTCGCGGTCGACACCGCTGTGCTCACCGTTCCGGTCGGCGGGGCGCTATCGGTCGTACAGGTCCGGGACCAGACAGACGGAGACTGGCGACTGCCGGGGACGTTCGTGCACGAGAGTGAGCGGCTCGCGGACGCCGTCCTGCGGTCGCTGCGCGACAAGGCGGGCGTGACCGGGCTCGCGCCGAGGCAGTTGCACGTGTTCGACGATCCCTCGCGGGACGACCGCGGGTGGGTGTTGTCCGTGGCGCACCTCGACGTGGTGCCTGCGGCGTCACTCGACCTCGGGGACGACGCGCGACTCGTGCCGATCGGCGAGGCGACGGGCATGGTGCACGGGCACGACGACATCCTCGGGTTCGCGGTCGATCGGCTCCGTGCCGATCATCGTGGGGCGCCGGACCGGCACGGGCTCCTGCCCTCGCCGTTCACCATGTCGGCGCTCCGGGGGCTGCACGAGGCCGTCCTCGGTGAGCGGCTGCTGCCGGACTCGTTCCGGCGGGCGATGGTGCCGCTGTTGACGGCGACGGACGCCAAGGCTGCGGAGGGGCCGGGGAAGCCGGCGACGTTGTACGTGCGGTAGGGCGGATGTCGCCGAGGGCGGGCAGTCGCTGCGGCCCGGCGTGGGGTCCGTCATCGACCGCGCCGACCGCGGGCTCGACCCGCTCCGGTTCGGGCGCTGCAACCGCGTCCGTCCCGAGTTCGGCATCCCTCTCAAGCAGCCCGCGGCTGATCCACTCGGTCCAGTCCGCGCGGCGGCGCTGGCCGACCGGGAGGCTCGCCCCACCCCCGGCAGGCACCGCACGACCCCGGCGGCTCACCCCAGGCGGCCGCCGCCGTCGACGTGCAGCGTGGTCCCGGTGACGAACGTGTTGTCGATCGCCAGCAGAACAGCCGACACGACGTCGGCCGGCGATCCGACGCGGCCCACCGGGTTCGCTCCTGCCGTCTTTTCGAACATCTGCCGCTTGGCGTCGTCGCCCATGCCGTCCCACGCGCCGGAGTCGATGATCCCCGGAGAGACGGCCACCGCGCGCAGCGGAGCGAGCTCGACCGCGAGCGCCTCGACCAGGAACGACACCGCACCGTTCGTCGTCGCCATCACTGCGAGTCCCGGTGCCGGCTTCCACGCTGCGACGCCCGAGAAGAGCACGAAGACGCCGCCGGGTCGCATCACCGGGGCGAGGTGCTTCGCGAGCAGGATCGACCCGACGACCTTGGCGCCGAACGCACCCTCCACAGCCTGGCGGTCGAGCGCGCCGACGGGGCCGTTGGCGTGCGCCGCAGCGAGGGAGACGACCGCGTCGAACGAGCCCGCTTCGGCGAGAGCGGCGATCGAGGCCTCATCGCCGAGATCGGCGTGCACCACGTCGAGGTCCGGAAAGTCCGCTGCCGTCCGCGCGGTGTCGCGCGCGCCGATGAGCACGTCGTCGCCGCGGATCGAGAGCTCGCTCGCGAGGGCGCGCCCGATGCCGGACCCGCCGCCGATGATGAGGATGCGCTTGGTCATGTCGATTCCTTCCGTTCTGGTGCGCAGCGGTCGCTGCTTGGTGGTTGCAACCTGCCCGTACCGCTCGTCAGTCCCGAACATCGATCGATGTTTTATCTCTTTTCCATAGAATGCTTCTATGCCCAACCTCCGAGCGTTCGAGGTCTTCCTGTCCGTCGTCGAGGCCGGCTCTATCTCCCGCGCCGCTCGAAAGCTGCACCTCACGCAGCCCGCCGTCTCACACCAGGTGTCGAGCCTGGAGCGGGACCTCGGCGTCGCTGTGTTCGACCGAGGACGTCGTGGTGCGACCCTGACACCCGCCGGTCGGGCGTTCGCTCCTCTGGCACGTGATGCCCTCGACGCCGCATTCCGGGCCGAGGAAGCAGCGCGGGGCTCAGCACCGATCCGACTCGTCGTGGCACAGACGTTCACGGTGCCGTTCGTGGTGCCGGCACTCCGTGCCCTGGGCGGCCCGCTTCCCGAGCTCAGTGAGGGCTCGAGCGCACTCGGGATGGTGGACGAGGTCCGTCATGGGACGCAGGACGTTGCGATCGTGCCCGGACCGGTGGACGCTCCCGACCTCGTCGTTCGGGAGGTCGGAACGGAGGAGATCGTCGTCGTCGGCTCGCCGGACACGGACGCGACCCTCGAGACCGTGGCGACCGGCCCGCTCATCGGGATCTCCGGCGACACGGGTTACGGGAGCTGGCTCGCCGCGCTGTTCGTCGAGCGTGGGCTTGTGCCCGTCGTCACGACGACCGTCGGCTCCCCCGCCGCCGCTGCTGCGCTCGCCTCAGCCGGGTTCGGGTTCGCAGTCGTGCCGGAGTCCACGCTCACAGGTGACGCGGAGCGGTCACGGCTCCGGCCGCGGGTCAATCGCGACATCGTGGTGGTCGGGCGGTCGGAGGAGGCGGTCGGTCCGCTCGTGGAGGCGCTGACGTCCGCGCGATAGACGCGGTCTGGGCGCGGATTGGAGGACCGGGTTGATCCGGGCGGTCAGGTCCGGTGCGGTTCGATACGGCTGAATCGCGGGCCGTCGTAGTCACCGCGGGTCACGTGCGCGGTGAAGTCGGCGAGTGACCGAACCCAGTGCCCGCGCTCCCCGTAGAGGGCCTGGTACACGACGACGGGCTCCTCGGTCTCTGTGTCTAAGGCGATGAACAGGACCTCGTAGTCGCCGCCCTTGAAGTGGCGGTAGCGGCCGGGCGTCACATCGTTCATCACGCTCCCGATCGTAGTGAGCTGCCACAACCGGCCACACCACTAGAACGTTACCTATGAACCAACAGCCCACCAGGGCGATGGCATCGACGCCTCGACCAACAACGAGAAGTGGGGAGGGGGGCAGCCCAACGCTCACGTCCGCAGTCCACTTCACCACGCTGCTGCTTCGTTGGAACCAGCTGGGCCGCGCGGCGTCGTGCCTCCGAGCGTGCACCGGCCGCGCTGCTCGACCGTGCGACCGACCACGTGCCGCAGCTCAGTGGGGACCACTCGCAGCAGTACGTCGCCATGCTCAATGCTGCGCTCGCGGATGGCCTGCTCTCGGTCCACACGCTCACGAGCTCACCGAACTGGCTCGGCGAAGGACTGCCGACTGTCGAGGCACATCGGAACGTGCCGCCGCTGTTCCAGGCGGTGGCGCTCGTCGACGCCGGTGTGGACGACGTGTACGTGGGTGATCCCGCGCTGACGGATCATTCGTGGGCGCGGCTGGGGTCGTTCGTCCGCGATGACGTCGTGCTCGACGGAGTCGCTGCTCCAGGCGCACACCCGTCTGCCATCGCGGCGCTGGCTGTTCCCGATCGCAACCGACCCGACGCTGCCGAGGCCATGACCCGGTTGGAGCACTCGCGGGAGCGCTTTGCCGGATTGCCGCTGCTTGAGGCGGGTGGGCAGCCGAGGCCGGCGGGCGCGCTCACGGTGCAGATGGCGTAGGCGGGGAGGTACTGCGGGGAGGTGGCGGTCACGTTGCGCGACTTGCCGGCTGATGACCGAGTGGCAGTGCTCGGGGTGCTTGGCGTGGGCACGAGTGCGATCAGGGCTCACTCCTCCACAAGCTCTTTGCGTTGCCCTCGGCGCACGGCTCCGCCGCCGTGCACAGTCCGAAGCGCGCAGACGTCTAGCGTCGTCGGATGCAGGTCTGGGAGGCGGATGATGCACGGCGTCGGCACATGGGTCGGTTCAGTCGGCGGGACACCGCGCCAGAGCTCGCCCTTCGTCGAGAGCTCCATGGTCGCGGCCGACGGTTCTTCGTGGATCGCCGGGTGAGCCCGTGCTCACGCGTTCGACCCGACATCGCGTTCCCTCGGGCGCGGATCGCCGTGTTCGTCGATGGGTGCTTTTGGCACTGGTGTGTGGAGCATGCGCACCTCCCGAAGGCCAACGCCGCCCTCTGGCGCTCCAAGCTCTTGGCGAACCGACAGCGTGACGCGTTCAACGAGGCGATCCTTATCTCGGAGGGGTGGCGTGTCATCCGAGTGTGGGAGCACGAGGACGTCGGTTTGGCAGCCGACTTGGTCGAGGAGGCCCTCGATCGTTGGGCGATGATCACCGGACGGCTCTGATCCTGTAGACAGAGGGCATGCCGAACATCGAGGTGGTTGCCGCTGTCCTCACGCGCGACGACGGATCGGTGTTCGTCTGCCGTCGCTCGCCGGGGCGAGCATCCGCTGGGTATTGGGAGTTCCCAGGTGGAAAGGTCGAGAGGGGCGAAGAGCCGCGGGGTGCCCTCGCACGTGAGTTGCGCGAGGAGCTCGACATCGAGTCACAGATCGGAGCGCTGATCACCCGAGACACGACCGCCGTCGGCAGCGCCCGGATCGACCTCGCGTGCTACCGCGTCGCATTCGACAGCGAAGGCCCGAAACGCAGCACCGACCACGACGAGCTGCGTTGGGTGACACCGTCGGAGCTCCATCTTCTCCGGTGGGCGCCGCCCGACCTTCCGGCGGTGCGTATCGTCTCAGCGGGTCAGCCGAGCCCGTAGCGGCGATTGATTGCACGCTGGAACCGCCGGTGGTGCGCGAAGTACCGTTCAGTGAACTCATCCCACGCGCCGCAGGTTCGCCCGACGAGAGCGTTCACGGCGAGCGTGAGGTCCTCGGTCATCGGCGCGCGGCGTGGACCACGTTCGATCAGACCGCCTTTGGCGACGACGACGTATCCGAGTTCGAAAAGCGAGTCGCAGCCGATCAGACAGGCCGGCATGACAGTGTCTCTTCGCGCTCTCTCGGACCGCGATGTGTCCGCGCGTCGTTTGATGTGCGCTGTCACGAGCATCGCGACGGGAAGGTCACGACCGCAGAGAGCGCAGGTCGCGAAGAGCACATCACCAAACAGGTACCTGCGAAGTGCCGACTGCTCCCCGCGCGCGTTCACCACGACTTGTCGATCCCCGCGGTACGTGAAGTGCTCGACGGCGTCGTCGTCATCGGGCCAGGCCTGAAGCTGTGCGGCGTCGGCGCGAAGACCGGCTTGCGTGAGGAGCCAGGTCGACAGCGCCCCTCCGATCTCGGTGAGGTAGACCTGCTTCACCGCACCCCGTCGCGAGAACGGCCAGGCGGTAGTGTCAGTTTCCGTTCGGAGTTCGAAGGGGATCTCGTCGAGGGCGATCGGGCGGTCGAGCTCTTGTATCTCGACTCGCAACACTCGGCCGTCAGCGGACCATCTCCTCGCTGGGTCCTCGAAAGGTGGTGGCCCTTCGAACGCGGGTGCCAGGACGGTGCTCCACGCACGGACAGCACCGCGTGAATAATGGAAGACCACGTCACCGGCGGTCGCTTCGAGCAAGCGGTCCCAGTGCGCGCGACTGGTTCCCGCGGTCTGGCCGGGACCTCTCCGGGAGCGCTTCGGGGCCCACAGGACTCGAGCTCGTCGTTCTTCGTCGAACGTCTGTCCCTGGTTGACCCAGAAGATCCGCACGTTTCCCCTATCGACCGCTTTGCTAACGGTCGACAGGATAACGAGTCAGGGGATCCAGCGTCGGGTGAGTTCTCTCCCGGCGACACCGATCGTCAGAAGAACTGTCGGAGGTGCCGGCGGAGTTCGGGGTCGACGACGTGAACGAAGGTCCCCCTGACACCTCGCGTGAGGAGCACCGAGTACGCGTTCGTGACGAAGCGTCGGACGTCTTCGTCGGTGTAGGTGATACCGAGGCGGGGGTTGTTCTCCATTCCCTTCTTGTCGAAGTAGTTCGATCGGTCGAAGACGATCCGCCGAGCGATCACGTCGAAACGGAGGTCCGGACCGATGATCACTCCGACGTAGTTGAGGTCGTACCCCTGGACCGTGTGGATCGAGCCCACTTGGTCGACCGCTCCGGTGGACGTGATCCAGTCGGTCTGCGTCTGGTTCCACTGCAGCCGACGCCCGTCGATCTCTATGTCGATCGCAGATCGATCACGCTTGCTCTTCCACTCCCATGCGTATCCAGCGACGAGACGGGAGAGCCCAACTTCATCGTCCTTCGCACGGATCGCGTCGTGCATCGCACCGAGATCGTCGTACATCCTCAATTCGTAGTCACCGAATGACTTCACCCCAGGGGTTTCGCCGCGCATTATCGAACGGACATAGGAGACGTAGTCAGCGCCACCCTGAACCCGCATCTGTGTGAAGAGTCGGTAGTGCCGATGGAGGCCGCGCGCCTTGCGCACCAAGTCCGCTTGAAGCGTTTGGGGCAAGTCAGCTGGCCGCACGCTCTGCTCTGAGTCGAGGAGGAACACTTGATGGGCGCTCTGGTGCTTGATCCAATCCACCTGCGTGTAGTGGTCAGCATCTACCCCGAAGAGTCTCTCGTTGATCTCGCCAAAGCTCTTGTTCTGGGGACCTGACGCCTGGTTCGCTCGATGGTTCAACCGGTGAGACTCATCCACGACCAGCAAGTCCCATCGCTCCTCGCTCTTGCCGACCTCGAACGGGCTGAGGACCATCGACTTGTCGAGACCTGGGGTCTTCATGAACACACGCTTCAGCGAGGTACGCAACGCCTGCTGTGGCACCACCAATCCCACTCGGAAGCCGTCGAGGAGCTCGCGGTGCCCGTCGGTGAAGTAGTCCGAGAACATCGAGTCGCCGTCGATCTCGTCGATCCCTACGCCATCAGCGATGTCGCGGAGCAACTTGAGGAGATAGACAGCGACGATCGTCTTCCCGGTACCCGGGTCTCCTTGAACGACGATCGTGCTGTTCGCGCCTGATTCGAGGTCGTCGAACAATCCCTCGAGGATGTCTTCCGTGACCACCGCTTGATCCCGGTTGAGAGCTTTGAACGGAGAGAGCTTGTACAGCTCGCTGTTCTCGATATCCGCGATGCTCCGTGTGAAGAGCTCCTGCGATCTCAGGGCGTCGAAGACCGCATCGAATGTCTTTCGGTAACGCTCTCGATCGTAGTAGTCCGCGTTCACGATGCCCTTGTTGCTGTTGAGCACGGTGTACTTGTCGTCGCCAGCGAACAAGCCGATGAGCTGAGACTCGAGATCGAGGCACACGGACTTGTTGAACGTGCTGTCGAGCACCAGGCGAACGGCCTTCAACGAGCGCCGTTCTTCCGAATCCAGGTGCTGGCGCATCCTTGCCGCGGTGTTGAGCGTCTCGCCGACGTACACCCGTTTCCCGTCATCGAGGATGTAGACGACCGGCCAGTTCAAGAACCGGGAGTCTCTTTCACGCCACAACCGGAGGTGAGCCTCGCTGAACGGCCACTTCTCGATGTCAAAGCTGGTCATACTTGGTGCTTCGTCCTCGGGCTTTGTCGATCGGGTATTTCTCCCTGGTCACAGCGAGCTTCGCTCGGACGAGATCGACCGGTTCGACGCCCAGCCGATCGGCGAGCAGAAGACAGTAGGTCAGGACGTCGGCGAGCTCCGCATGCACTCTGCTGTCGTCCGCGTCCGCCGACCACTGGAAACATTCAAGGAGCTCAGCTGCCTCGATCGAGATGCTCTTCGCGAGGTTCTCCGGTGAATGGAACTGTGCCCAGTCACGTTCGGTGACGAACTCGCGTAGTTCGTCGCGAAGTCCCTCATCTGCCATGTCCGCACGCTAGCAGCTCGCTCGAGAACGCTCACGTGACGAACAACTCTCTCGACGTCGGGACTCGGACCCGACGCAGCTCTGAGCGGCGACAACGCAACCACCGAGGAGCTGCGTGAAGACGCAACCCCACGAACGGGGCATCGACTCGATGGGATCAGATCACGAGAATGGAACCTTCCTCAGATATTGGAGCACCTGGTATGAGCACCCCATCGAAGCTTCGTCGAGTCGCTTTCACATTCGGGGGCGCCATAGCCCTCGTGGTCGCAGTCAGTGCTTGCAGTTCTGCGGACGTGACCGGGGCAGCTGGAAGCGCGGCGGGCCTCCTTACGGCGAGCTCGTCGGCTTCCGCTGCTGCGGCTTCCGCATCGGCATCGGCTGCAGCGGAAGTCGAAGCTCAGAAAGCTGCAGAGGAGGCGTCTGCAGCGCAAGCAGCGGCAGACGCGAAGGCAGCAGCAGATGCGGCGGCGGCGCAAGCTGCCGCGGACGCGAAGGCAGCTGCGGACGCAGCAGCGGCGCAAGCCGCCGCCGATGCAGCCGCGCAGGCTCAGGCGGCTGCGGCCCAGCAACCAGCTCAGGCTGCAGGATCTGTGTACTACGCGAACTGCGACGCCGCTCGCGCTGCCGGCGCAGCCCCAGTCCGGACCGGAGACCCGGGATACTCCCGGAAGCTCGACCGAGATGGCGATGGAGTCGGCTGCGAATAACGCCCTCCGTCCGAACCCGGAGTCGGTACCGGTGTCTTCTGACCAACCGCCGCCTTTCGGCGGTCACCCACGCCGCCAACGCGAACAACGGCACACGCGAACTACCGGCCCCCAGAATTGGTCCTACTGTCCGCCACGGCGAGCCACGAGAATGGCTCATGACCATCCGCCCGCGGGAGGCGCAGGTCGAGGGGGCACCACACCATGACCATCGCCGGCGACTCAGCACGCACAGAAGCCCGCCGCCAACGAGGCCGCGCCCACGAACTCCGCCGCCAAGCCGACGAAGCCGAAGCCCGCGCCAGCCGCTTCGACATCGCCCACCGCACCGAGAGCGAGACCGCGAAGGTCCTCGCTCCCCTGGCCGGCATCGGCTACCACCTCCTCGCCGACCGCCGCTGGCCCGGCAGCAAGACAGCCCAGGTCGACATGGTCGTCGTCGGCAGCGCCGGCGTCTTCATCGTCGACACGAAGGCCTGGCGCGACGTTGCCGTGCACGACGGCCGCATCACCCGCGGCCAAGAGGACGTCACCGACGACGTCGCCAACCTCGCCGACCTGGCGTGGAAGACCGAGGCCGCCCTCGCGGAGATCGGCCTCCCGCCAGGCGAGGTCCACGCCGTCGTCGCCCTGGCAGGCCAGAAGAAGGTGCACGCCGAAGTCGCCTCGGTGGACGTCGTCGGTGTCCACGACCTCATCGCGCACATCACGAAGCGCGGTCGCCGCCTGAGCGCGTCCCGCGTCGACCAGCTCCTCGCCGCGGTCCTCGCCCACTTCCCGGTCATCGGCGAGGAAGACGCCGTCACCGCGCAGGTCGTCGTCCCGGCCACGGTCCTCCCCCGCGACCCTGATCCGACACTCGACCCAGCATCGTCGGCAGACCCCGAACCCATCGACACCGAAGAACTCCACGACCGCCTCCTCGATGGCGTCCTCGACGCCCCCATCGAGGAGTGGATGGCCTTCCTCGACCCCGCCCAGGCCAAGCTCGTCCGCCGCAACTTCAACGGCCCCGCCCGCATCCGAGGCGCTGCCGGCACCGGCAAGACCGTCGTCGGCCTCCACCGCGCCGCGTACCTGGCACGCGCGACCGGCGGCCGCGTCCTCTTCACCACCTACATCCGCACCCTCCCGGCCGTCCTGCGGTCGCTGCTCGAACGCCTCGCGCCCGACATGGTCGACCGCGTCGACTTCGTCAACGTCCACGCCTTCGCCAGCCAGCTCCTGCAGGAGCGCGGGGTCGCGTTCCGCATCGACGGACTGGAGGCCGGGCGCGCGTTCGCCGATGCATGGAACGTGATCGGAGCCTCCAGTCCACTGCGCGCCCCGCGCTTCACACGCCGGTACTGGGAAGAGGAGATCGGGCACGTCATCAAGGGTCGTGGGCTAACGCACTTCGACGAGTACGCCGACCTGGCGCGCGTCGGGCGGAAGCACGCGCTGCCGGTCGAGATCCGGCAGGCGGTCTGGGACCTGTACGAGGCGTACTCGACGAACCTCCGCAGCAGGGGCGTCTGCGACTTCGAGGACGTGGTCCTGCTCGCCCGCGATGCCGTCCGCGAGCAGCCGCTCGACCGCTACGACGCCGTCATCGTGGACGAGGCGCAGGACCTATCGTGTGCGATGGTCTCGCTCCTGCACGCGCTGGTCGGCGATCGTCCGGACGGCCTCACCCTCATCGGCGACGGCCAGCAGACGATCTACCCGGGCGGGTACACCCTCGGCGAGGTCGGCATCAGCCTGGCCGGGCGCGGTGTCGTCCTCGACGTGAACCATCGCAACACCGCAGAGATCCTCGAGTTCGCGAAGCAGATGGTGGCGGACGACCAGTTCGTCGACATCGAGGGGGTCGACGGTGCCGGCGATGCGGTGTCCGACGTCACCCGATCCGGCCCGACGCCTGCCGTCCGTCGGTTCGCCGACCGTGCGGAGCACGATGCCGCGCTGCTCGCCCGCGTGGAGGAGGTCCTCCGACTCGTCGGCACCGGCCGCGGCGACGTCGGGATCCTCACCGCGACGAATCCGCAGGCCGACAAGGTGATGGCGGTCCTCGACGCCGCGGGTGTGCCGTCCGTCTCGCTAAAGCACTACGCCGGCAAGAGCTCCGACCGGGTCCGCGTGGGCACCATCAAGCGTGCGAAGGGCCTCGAGTTCAAGCAGGTCCTGCTGCCGCACGTGCCGGCGAAGCTCCTCGCGGACGCTCCCGACACCGAGTCCGTCGCCGCCCGCGAGCGCCGTGAGCTCGACCGCCGCGAGCTGTACGTCGGGATGACTCGTGCGCGGGACGGGTTGTGGGTGGGAGCGCTTGGGCGCGTGCCGAGCCGGCACGCTTGAGGGAGCCCTGGCTCTCCGCCGCCCCCTGAGCAACGAGCTCGGCCGCTACTGCTCCCGGGCGTCCTGAGCGAGTGCTCGAAGGTGGTCGCGGAGTTCGTGGGGGAAGGGGGCACGGGTCCCTGAGCCGATGCCGGAACCCGGCACACGGTGGGTGTCCACCACGTGTGCCGCGAACTCGAGGACGTGTGCAGCCAACGCGCCGACGTCGACCATCCCGTCGACCACGACGAAGTTCGGCCCGTATTCCGGATCGGGTACGGCGGTCGCCGACTCGTTCAGCTCGCTCCGGAGGATGTCCGTGATGTGCATGGTGTTCGTTCCCTCACTCTTCTGCCGGCCAAGACCGACTCCCCTACACCGCCGTCGCCAACGCCAACTGCGCCCGCGCCGCGACTGCGTCCGCCGCCGGCGGACGCCCGTACGCCTCCCGGTAGTCCCGCGAGAAGTGCGACGCACTGCGGAACCCCACGGCCGTGGCCGCTCGGGCGGCCGTTTCCCCGTGGACGATCATCAACCGGCGTGCCTCCCCGAGCCGCGTCCGCTTGAGGTACTGCGCAGGGGTCATGCCGGTGGCTTCCTTGAAGCGCGCGAAGAGGGTGGACTCGCTGACCCGGAGTTCACGAGCGAGGCGTCCCATCGACCACGGCTCGGCCATCCGTCCGGTGAGCAGGGCGGTCGCGGCGGCGACGACCGACGTGCCAGAACCGTCGAGTGCGGCGGTGATGCGTGGCGCCTGCTCGGTCTGCAGCAGGCGCAGCACGATCTCCCTTGAGACGAGCGGGAAGAGCACCGGGACGTCCTCGGGTGCGTCGAGCAGCGCGAGCAGTCGCGCGAACGCGTCGGCGAGCGGTGCGGTCCAGGTGCCGAGTCGGGGCAACTCGCCGCGAGGCGGTACAGATGGCGCCGACATCGACGCCACGACCTCACCGACGACTGCCGGATCGAGGCGCCAGACGGCGGAGACGAAGCCGTCGCTGCCGGCGGTGTCGACGACCCCGGCCACGACGGGCAGGTCCACGGGCGTGATGATGAAGCGCTCGCGGCCCCAGACCTGATCGTCGTCCCCGACGATGGAACGCTTGCGGCCACGGAGGACCACCGACAGGGACGGCACGTAGCGGCGGTCGAACAGACCGGTCGGCTCGAACACGCGGGAGACGGTGAGGCCGAGCGCGTCGGCACGGTGCGCGGACCCTGCTCGTGCGGCGGCGTTGTGGTGGTCGGTCCCGAGGACGGCGGCGTGCGTGGACGCGATCGAAGCGGCACGGTCGAGGTGCAGGGCGGTGAGCTCGTCCACGTCAGCCAACCTACCCAGGGTGACCGACGGCGACGGGACCGCCCTGCGGGATCCGGCAAGGTCTTCGTGGGACGGGGCAATTTCAGGGGGCCTCATCCGGCCGAACATCGAATCATGACGACAACAGCGAACGAAACCACACGAACCGCCCTCGTGACCGGAGCCTCGAGCGGCATCGGCGAGGCCATCGCGCGCGAACTCGCCGCTGCAGGCATGGCCGTTGCTGTCCACGGCCGCGACGAAGCCCGCACGCGTGCCGTCGCAATCGACATCGAGCGCCAGGGCGGCCGCGCGGTGCCGCTCGTCGCCGATCTGTCGGACGGTCCCGACGAGGTGCGGGCACTCGCTGCCGCCGCGATCGAGCAGCTCGGCGGGCACGTGGACGTCCTCGTGAACAACGCCGGCGTGTACCCGGGTGGTCCCACGGAGTCGCTCGCGGACGACACGGTCGAGGCGCTCCTCGCGACGAACATCCGCGCCCCGCACGTCCTCGTCGCCGCGCTTGCGCCGTCGATGGTGTCGCTCGGCGGCGGGAACATCGTGAACATCGGCTCGTGGATGGCACGGGTCGGTGTGCCGTTCATGGCGCTGTACCCGGCGACAAAGGCAGCGGTCGAGCAGCTGACCCGTGCGTGGGCCGCAGAGTACGGGCAGCGCGGCATCCGCGTCGTGACGGTCGCACCGGGTGCGACGGCGACACCGGGCAACGCGGACTCGGCGGACGTGCTGGCGGCGATGACGCAAGGCACCCCGGCGGGCCGTCCGGTGCAGCCGGTGGACATCGCTCGTGCCGTGCGGTGGGTCGTTTCCGACGAGGCGGCGTTCGTGAACGGCGGCACGATCGACGTCGACGGCGGGATCGCGTCGACGCGGATGCGCTGAGCCGCGCCGGACCAAGGCCGGTCGGCCGCACCGGCCGCACCGGCCGCGTCCGGGGCGGCCGGTCGGCCGCACCGGCCGCACCGGCCGCGTCCGGGGCGCGAGGGCTACTGCGCACTCACGGCACTGGGCGAGGCTCACTCCTCGTAATCGTCCGCTGAGCCCTCCGCACAAGGCAATGTGATTCGGATCACGACCGCAGCATCGCTGAGCTGGTACGCCGCACCCGCTGCTCCGCTCTTGTCCGCGGTTGCCGAATACAGGATCCCGTCGTTCCCCCCGAAGTCCGTCTCCGACGGCGAGACTTCGAGACCCTTCGATTTCCAGAAGCGTTGCAGCTTCTCGGCAAGCGCCTTGGCGTTGGGCTGGGACTTGACCGGCACGTAGTACCCGAATAGCACCCCGCCCTTGCACGCCTCGGCGCTCGGCGACGGCATGTCCGGCCAGTCGAGGTCGATCTGCTGCTCAGTCTCCCGCAACAACTGCAGCGCTGAGCGCTGAGCTTGGTCAGCAGTGGGCATCGTCCCGCTGCCCTCGGCGCACCCCGCCAAAACGCCCGCAGTCTTGGCTCCAACGGCGATCACCACGGCGCCTCTCCCCGCTCGGCCGTTCACCGGTACTCGTCTGGGTCTCCCGGCACACAGATCGAGTTCACGTACACATGTGCGCGGATCTTGCTCGCGCTCATCGAAGCACTCGGCTTGCCATCGGCTTTTGCGACGACCGCGTAGATCGCCCCGGTCGCTTCGTCGATGTGTTTCTCGGTTTCCGTCAGTTCGTAGCCCTGGTCAGTCCAGTGTTTTTTCGCGTCATTCGCGAGCCGCTTCGGATCATCGGGGGCGTCGGCTTCGACGAAGCACGTGAACTGCACACCCTTCCTGCCCTCGACGGTGCAATCGTTCGGCACGGGAGCGGGCACCCCGTCCGGCCATGTGCCCGGCGCAAGTGCGACGACCGTCTTGAACTCAGATTCTGCTTGAGACCGAGCCGCTTTCACCGGCATCGCTTCGTGGCCTCCCGTTGTTGAGCATCGAGTGACTACCGCGGCGATGACGAACGCACACAAGGCGCTCTTTCCGAGCAACGACCCGTTGAGCTTCAACTCTCTCACCGTAGTGTCGCCTTCGCGGTCTCGAGCAAGCTGTTCGCGTCCGCGTCGAGGTACACATGGTCCCCGTCCGGGTCCGCCGACGGATTGACGAACATGTCATGCACGTTCACCGTGGTCATCCGTCAACGGATCCCGCGTCGATGCTGGTCGCAGCGAAGCGCTGAGCGCTTTGATTCGTCAACAGTTGGCGTCGTCTCGCTGCCCACGGCACACCCCGCCAGAGCGACCGCGGTCACGGCACTGACGGCGATCACCACGGCGACTCCCCCCTGCCCGGCCGTTCACTCGAAGTCGCGAATGTCGCCTGCGGCACACTGGGAGTCAACGTAGAGATTGATCCCAGAGCTCGATATTTCGTACGACCCCCAGGGCTTTGCGGAAGCACGCGCAGTCGCGGAATACATGACGCCGTACTGGCCGAAGTCTTCCTGCGAGGGTTTGACATCGAGACCCTGGGCTCGCCAGAACGTCTGGAGCGACTCAGCCAGGGCCTCGGAGTCAGCGTCGGTGTCGACGGCAACGAGGTACTGAAAGCGGACGCCGCTGCTTCCGTCGGCGCAGCGCGTCGCTACGGGGTCCGGTACCGACGGCCAGTCCACGTCTTTGAGATGGCTCATGGTCTGCTTCAGGAAGACGACCGACTCGTGTTTCGCGTCGTCAACGTTCATATGTGGACCTCCGGTAAGCGAGCAACCGCTGAGCGAGAGCGCCAACGCAACGAGTAAGGCCCCAGTGACAGGACCGGGCCTCCTCCGTAAAGCGATCACGGCAGCGTCACTCTCGCCGTGGCGGCAAGCGATTGCGTACCGCTGTCTAGGTAGCCGAAGTCACCCGAGCCGGCCGGCGCGGAGAGATCGTGGATGTTCACCGGAGATCCTCCACCAGTTGCGATTCGAGTTGCTCCGAAGTTCTCGGTCGGGTCCGCACGATGAGGTGAGCTGAAGGTTCGGCCGATCCAAGCCACGTCGTTCCTCTCGTCGGCCTGAGCAGCGTACATGTGGGCCGCGTGGGTCGCGTGCGCGTCGGGAACAGACGAGTGGATGCCAGCGGAGCCCAGCGTCACAAAGGACTTGACACCGACAGATGGATTGTCAGCCAAAGCGAGCGATGCCATCGTCGATCCGTAGGAATGGGCCACGACGTTCATCTGCACGTCAGGCCTCGAGGCACGAAGTCCAGCCAGGTCTCCTGCGAAGCTCGGAGCACCGCGCTCCGCGTAGCCCTGGTGGAACACGCTGATGTCGCCGGTCGTCAGCGCGTTCGGCGGTGCTTCGTAGCCGATCCACGTGACCATGGCCGTTGGTTGCGCCGGAGGTGGGAGCCGTTGTTGCGCAGCCTGCACATTCGAGCCTGTCCGCATGTACTGCGTGGTGTCTGCGAGAGAGCTTCCCATCCCTGGGACGAGGAACGACACGCTCGCCGCATGGTCGAGGTCTCCAACAGCAAAGGCCCCGAGCGGGGGACTGCCCGGGTGGAAGCTCACCATCTGACGCGGAAGCGGATCCACGAGGTTCAAGCCGGTACGAGCGCCGGCGTTGAAGTTGTGGAGCGCGTCGTAGAGCTTCTGCGCCGCGTCGAGGTCGATCTGCGCTTGGAGCGCGCGAGGCCCGCCGAGCGACACGTCACGGGCGCGTCGGGCTTGCTCGAGCTTCACCGCCGCGTCCGCCTCGGCACGCTGTGCACTGATCCGGTTCGCCTGATCCCGCGCCCAGTACGCCACTCCGTTGAGGTTCCCGATCGTGGCAGGCAACGCCGTGATGAGCGCGTCCTGCGCTGCGGAGTGCTTGCCTGCCGTCCCGCGTCCGCCCATGCTGTTCCACCACTCCTGGACGACGTCGGGTGCCATGGTGGCGAGGCGCGATTCAATCTGCTTGTGCAGCGCGGCGAGCTGTTCCGGAGCCATGGTGGTGAGCGCGGCCAAGAAGTCCTTGTCGGACATCCCGGGCATCGATGCCGCGAAGGAAACCGTGTTCCCGATGACGGTTTCGCCGCTCAACCCGGAGGCTGCGGTCCGGTCGGCCGACTGCCGACGTGCAACGAGCTCCGTCCACTGCGCGGAGAGTCGGGTTCGGGTCGACGACAGGTCGTCGCCGCTGCTCTCGAGTCGACGGAGCGCGGCCCGATCGGAATCCGAGGCGTCGTCCGCACGCGCCGCCTTCGACGCCTTCTTGACCGAGGAAGCGTTCTGCGCGATGTCCTCGGCGTTGTTCTTCTGCGCGATCCGGATGCGCTGCGCTTCGTCCTGGATCTGCCTGACCTGGTCGGCGTACGTGTTCAGGACGGTTGCAGCGGCATCGACCCGTCCGCGAATCCTCGTGGCGGCGTCGGGAAGCGTTGCGGCTGTGGCTGTGAAGCGCTGCTTCGATTCTCCGGACCAGCCGTCCGCCGTATTGGATGCGCGCGTGGCTTTCCGCGCGCCGGCCTCGATCGATCGGGAGCGGTTCGTGAGCTGCTGAGCGAGTCGCTTGATCGAGCCCGGATGGCCACTGAGCGGGTCGGCGGTCACTTGTGGGCCTTCGCTGCGAGGTCCCTGTCGGCGTCCTGGAAGTGCGACTTCGTGTCGTGCGCGTACTGCGACAGCGTGTTCGCCGTGTCACTCAGCCACACGGACATCTGCTGCTGCATCGCACGGACGACGGCGAACGCCTGCTCGACGTCTGCCGCGCCGAACGCACCCGAGCCGCTGCCGAGCGGATCATCCGCGAAGTCTCCGGCCGCCGAGGTCATCTGCGTCGAGACCTTCTCGAGCACGTCGTACGAGACCTTGAGTTCCGGCACGGTGTTCCCCCTCGTGTTCCTTGCTGCAACTTCCCCACCGGCAACATATCAGAAGTCGAGCGGAGCGTCGCGCCCATCCTCCGATCGGAGGATGGGCCCGCGCCCCCTCCGCCGATCCGCCCGCGACGGGGACCGAGGACGCTGGTCTCATGCCCGAATCCCCCGCCATCGAGGTCCACCACCTCACGAAGCGCTACCCCACCGGCAAGCTCGCCGTCGACGACGTCTCCTTCACCATCGAAGCCGGCGAGACCTTCGCCCTCCTCGGCCCCAACGGCGCCGGCAAGTCCACCACGGTCGAGATCCTCGAGGGCTACCGATCGCGCACGGACGGCACGGTCACGGTCCTCGGCCACGACCCCGTCCGCACGAGCCGCAGCCACAACGCCCGGATCGGCATCGTCCTGCAGTCCAGCGCGGAGTCCCCGAACGTCACCGTGGCCGAGCAGCTGCGCCACTTCGCAACGCTCTACCCGAGGCGTCGGGACGTCGATGAGACCCTGCACGCCACAGGGCTCACGGAACAGCGCAACACCCGCATAGCGAGGCTCTCCGGCGGCCAACGCCGCCGCGTCGACGTCGCCCTCGGCATCATCGGCCGCCCGGAGGTCCTGTTCCTCGACGAACCCACGACCGGCTTCGACCCGGAGGCTCGCCGCCAGTTCTGGAGTCTCCTCCGGCAGGTCCAAGGCGAGGGCACGACCATCCTCCTGACCACGCACTACCTCGACGAGGCCGCGCACCTGGCCGACCGGGCGGCGGTCATCGCCGACGGCAGGCTCCTCGACCTCGCCCCGATCGACGAGCTGGGCGGCGCGGCGGCACGCACCCCGAGAGTCAGGTGGACGAGCCAGAACCAAACGCACGAGGAACGCACGACCGACCCCGCAGCCCTGATCAGGGCAAGCACAGACCCGATGCACGACCTCGAAGTCATCCGCCCGTCCCTGGAGGACGTCTACCTCGAGATGGTGGGGTCGAAGTGAACCGCATCACCTACGAGATCCGCTCCTACTTCCGCGCCCCCGACGCGGTGTTCTTCACGTTCCTCTTCCCGATCATCATGCTGGCCCTCTTCTCGGTCGCCTTCAGCAGCGCCGCCGACATCCGAGCAGGAGACGCCAACGGGACAGCCAGCGTCGACTACGCCACGTACTACCTCCCCGGCCTGGTGGCGACGGGCTTCCTCCTCTCCGGCACCCAGTCCCTCGGCGTCGACATCGCGACGGAACGCAGCGACGGCACCCTGAAGCGCCTCGGCGGCACACCGCTCCCGGTGCTGAGCTACTTCATCGGCAAGATCGGCATGGTCCTCGTCACGACGATCCTCCAGACGGCGTTGCTGATCGGCATCGCGAGCATCGTCTTCGGCGTGGACCTGCCGACAGCCCCAGAGAAGTGGGCACGCTTCGCCGGCGTCATGCTGCTCGGCATCGCGACGAGCTGCGTCCTCGGCATCGCGATCTCCGCACTCCCCCGCGAGGGCCGCCGCGCCACCGCGACGATCGTCCCCGTGGTCCTGGTCCTGCAGTTCATCTCCGGCGTCTACCTCCCCTTCACGCAGCTCCCCGCCTGGCTGCAGGACGTCGCGTCGGTCTTCCCCCTCCGCTGGATGGCGAGCGGGATGCGCTCGGTCTTCCTGCCGGACGCGTTCGCGTCCGCCGAGCCGGGAGGCTCGTGGCAGCTCGGCCTCGGAACCCTCGTCCTGGTCGCATGGCTGGTCCTCGGCACGGTGGCCTGCGTGCTGACGTTCCGCTGGAACCGCAAGGACGCGTGATGCCGACCCCGAAGTGGGATGCTCGGACCATGGGCACAACGCGCATGACCGGTGAGTCCTGGGTGCGGAACCGGTGGCTGCACGCCTTCTTCGCCGCGACGATGGCCCTCACGGCGTTCATCACCGCCTACGGCTGGTCCCCGTGGAGCGCCCGCTGGCCCGCCTACGCCGCGATCGCCGTCCTGGTCGTCGCGTACGCCGCGTTCGGGCACCGCGGCTACGACGACCCTCGGGCAGCCGCGGCGTTCCTCCCCCTGCTCGTCGCCGCCGCGCTGGTCCTGCCCGCCGTCGCCCCGAGCACCGCGTTCGTCCAGTGCATCCTGTTCCCGCTCGTGTGGGTCCAGTCCGAACGCATCAGGAGCGCCGTCCTCCTCTCGATCGCGATCGGCGTCGCGAGCGGCATCGGCCTGCAGGTCTCCAGCGGCGCCGGGGCGCTCGTCAGCACCCTCCTCATCGAGGGCATCAGCGTCGTCGGCGCGTGCGCCATGGGCGTCTGGATCTCGAGCGTCGCCGGCCTGTCCGAGGAGCGCCGCAGACTCCTCGACGAGCTCCGCGCGACACAGACGTCCCTCGCCGAGGCGAACCGCACGGCGGGCATCGCCAGTGAGCGGGAGCGCCTGGCCCGGGAGATCCACGACACCGTCGCGCAGAACCTCGCCGGCATCGTGATGCTCACGGAGCGCGCGCAGAGCGACCTCGCGAGCGACCGCACCGACGCGCTCGAGGAACGCCTCACCGTCCTCGAGGAATCCGCCCGCGCAGCACTCGAGGAGTCACGCGTCCTCATCGCCGCCGGTGCCGCCGGTGTCACCCGCGACAGCCTCGGCGGCGCGCTGCACCGCCTCGGCGAGCGGCACACCCGCGAGACCGGCACGCCCGTCACGGTGGACGCGCCCGACTGCGCGCTGGGCCGCGACTCGCAGGTGGTGCTGCTCCGGGTCGCCCAGGAGGCTCTCGGCAACGTCCGCGCACACGCTCGCGCCGCCTCGGTGCACGTCGCACTGCTCCCCTCGCCCCAGCAGACCGTCCTGCGGATCGCAGACGACGGGGTCGGCTTCGACGCATCGGACCCGACCGCGGGCCACGGGCTTCGCGGCCTCCGGGAGCGGCTCGCCCTGGCGGGCGGGTCCTGCCGGATCACCAGCGGCCCTGGACGCGGCACCGTCGTCGAGGCGAGCCTGCCCGCCGGGGCCGCACCGAGCCTCCCGGCTGTCCAACACCCCGCTGCGGAGGTGACCAGGTGATCCGCGTCGTGGTGGCGGACGACCATCCGATCGTCCGCGCAGGGCTGGTCGCGCTCCTGCAGGACGCCGGAGACGTCGAGGTGGTCGGCCAGGCCGCCGACGGCGAGTCAGCGGTGTCGACGGTCCTCGCCGAGCGACCCGACGTCGTGCTGATGGACCTCCGGATGCCCGGGATCGACGGGGACGCTGCGACCGCACAGATCCTCGCCGCGGAGCCCGGGATCCGCGTGCTGATCCTCACGACGTACGAGTCCGACGACCAGATCCTCGCCGCGATCGAGGCCGGTGCCACCGGGTACCTGCTGAAGGCCGCTCCCGAGTCCGAGATCCTCGCCGGGGTACGGGCGACCGCGCGGGGCGAGACGGCGCTCGCTCCCTCGGCAGCAGCAGCACTGGTCCGCCGGGCGACCGGCGCCGTGCCGACCGGGCCATCGCTCACGCCCCGGGAGCTCGACGTGCTCCGGCTCGTCGCGCAGGGGCAGAGCAACCCGGCGATCGGTCGCGCGCTGTTCCTCAGCGAGACGACGGTGAAGACGCACCTCGGCCACGTGTTCGAGAAGCTCGGTGTGAGCGACCGCACCCGAGCGGTGACGCGCGCCATGGAGCTGCGCATCCTCTGACCGCCGCGGTCAGCCGCGCGCGTCTAGAGTCGAACGAATGCCCGCCCCGCACGCACGACCCACCCCGTCCACCGCGACCGACGGCATGATCCGCGTCCGCGGTGCCCGCGAGAACAACCTCCAGAGCGTCGACGTGGACGTGCCCCGCGACCGGATCGTCGCGTTCACCGGGATCTCCGGCTCGGGGAAGTCGTCGCTCGCCTTCGGGACGATCTTCGCCGAGGCGCAGCGTCGCTTCCTGGAGTCCGTCGCGCCGTACGCGCGGCGGCTCATCGCGCAGGGGTCGACGCCGCACGTGGAGTCCATCACGGGTCTCCCGCCGGCGGTGGCACTGCAGCAGCGCCGCGGCGCCCCGAGCTCCCGGTCGACGGTGGGCACGCTGACGACCCTGTCGAACTCGACCCGGATGCTCTACTCCCGCGCCGGCACGTACCCGCCGGGGGCGGAGCGGCTCGAGTCCGACTCCTTCTCCCCGAACACCGTCGCCGGGGCGTGCCCGCGGTGCCACGGGCTGGGCACCGCGCACGAGGTCACCGAGGCCTCGGCCGTGCACGATCCGTCGCTGAGCATCCGCGACGGGGCGATCACCGCGTGGCCCGGTGCGTGGCAGGGCAAGAACCTCCGCGACGTGACGGCGGTCCTCGGGTACGACATCGACCGGCCGTGGCGCGAGCTGTCCCGCGAGGACCGCGACTGGCTGCTGTTCACCGAGGAGCAGCCCGTCGTCGAGGTGCACCCGCAGCGCGACCGGATCGCGAAGCCCTACAAGGGACGGTTCTGGAGCGCACGGCAGTTCGTGCTGCACACGCTCGCCGACTCGCAGAGCGAGACGCAGCGGAAGAAGGTGCTGCAGTTCGTCGAGTCCGGACCGTGCACGCTGTGCGGCGGGACCGGGCTGACGCAGGCGGCGCTCGCGGTGACGTTCGGCGGGAAGACGATCGCCGAGCTGCACGCACTCCCCCTCACCGCACTCGCCGAGGTGCTCCGACCCGTCGCCGAGCTCACGGATGCGGCGCCGGCGACGTCTCGCGCCTCGTCGGGTGAGCGCACCGAGGTCGCCGTCGCGATCGCGAAGGACCTGCTGACCCGGGTCGAGGTGCTCACCGGGCTCGGCCTCGGGTACCTCGGGCTCGACCGGGCGACGCCGACGCTCTCCCCCGGCGAGATGCAGCGGCTCCGCATCGCCACGCAGCTCAGGTCGGGGCTCTTCGGCGTCGTCTACGTGCTCGACGAGCCGAGTGCCGGTCTGCACCCGGCCGACGTCGAGCCGCTCGTCGAGGTCCTCGACGGCCTCCGCGCCGGCGGCAACAGCGTCTTCGTCGTGGAGCACGACATGAGCATCGTGCGGCAGGCCGACTGGATCGTGGACGTCGGCCCGGGTGCCGGGGCGTCGGGCGGGACGGTGCTGTACAGCGGGCCGGTGCCTGGGCTCGCCTCCGTGGAGGAATCCGTCACCCGCCGCTACCTGCAGCCGCGACCGCCCGTCGAACGCGAGCCGCGGACCGCGACCGGCACGCTCGAGCTCCGGGACGTCACGCGGCACAACCTCCGCGGGCTCGACGTCGACCTGCCGCTCGGTGTCCTGACCGCGATCACGGGCGTGTCCGGGTCGGGCAAGTCGTCGCTCGTCGGCGGCGTCCTGCCGTCGGTCGCCCTGTCGCACCCGGGCATCGACCGGGTCGTCGAGGTCGACCAGAAGGCGATCGGCCGGACGCCCCGGTCGAACCTCGCCACCTACACCGGGCTGTTCGACGCGGTGCGCGCCGCGTTCGCCAGCACCGACGAGGCGAAGGCCCGCGGGTGGACCGCCGGCCGGTTCTCGTTCAACGTCGTCGGCGGCCGGTGCGAGGTGTGCCAGGGCGAGGGATCGGTGTCCGTGGAGCTGCTGTTCCTGCCGGGGAGCTGGGCCCCGTGCCCGGAGTGCCACGGGACGCGGTACACGGCCGAGACGCTCGAGGTCCGGTGGCACGACGCGACGATCGCGGACGTGCTCGCGATGACCGTCGAGGACGCGGCGTCGTTCCTCGCGTCGTTGCCGGTTGCCTCCCGCGCGCTGGAAACCCTCCGACAGGTCGGACTCGGGTACCTGCGCCTCGGCCAGCCGGCGCCGGAGCTGTCGGGCGGCGAGGCGCAGCGGATCAAGCTCGCGACCGAACTACAGCGGGCACGCTCCGGCCACACCCTGTACCTGCTCGACGAACCGACCACCGGGCTGCACCCCGCGGACGTCGAGCTCCTCACGACGCAGCTGCTCCGGCTCGTGGACGCCGGCAACACGGTCGTGGTGGTCGAACACGCGATGAACGTCGTCGCCGCGGCCGACCACGTCATCGACATGGGCCCGTCCGGCGGCGACGAGGGCGGCCAGGTCGTCGCCGCAGGCACCCCGGCGGAGGTCGCGCAGTCCGCGGAGAGCCGCACCGCACGCTGGCTCCGCGCCGAGCTCGGCGCCTGACCCGGACGGGACCCCACACCGGACTGGAGGCTCGGTGCCTGCCCGCCACGAGCCTCCAGTCCGTCCCCGACGCACGCCGCTGCCATCGGCGTCCGTCCGCCCGTCAGCCGGCCGCAGGCCGGATGCGGAACACCCGCGCCGTCGGGGTGGCACCGCCGTTGGTGAGACGGAGGACCCCCTCCTCCCGATCCCAGGAGGGCACCCACGGTGCCACCTCGACGGGGAACAGCGACTCGACGACGACGTCCCGCCCGAGGAACCCGTCGAGCGGCAGCGTCACCGCGTCCGGCGCACCAGGCAACGACCACACCGAGAGGTACAGCTCGCCGGACGCCGCGCGGAGCCCGAGCGCGATCCAGGTGTCCTCCCACGCGGGCAGCCCGAGCGGCCAGACGGGCATCGCGGTCGTGATCACGGACAGCACGGCCCGCTGCGCCGCGATCGCCTCGGACACCACCGCGCGCTGCGACGGCGACATCTCGTTGAGGTGGCCGGACAGGTACATCCGTCCGAGCACCCCGTTGACGAGCGACAGCGTGAAGCGGTCTGGTGACATCGACGGAGCCGGGTACGCCCAGTTCCCGGCCTGCTCGGGGAGCATCGCCGCGGGTGCAGCGGCAGCGATCGACGCGGACAGCACCGGGTCCTGCTGGTCCGAGGTGGACTGCATGTGCAGCCGGGACAGCATCGCGAAGTCGGCGCGCATCGCTCCCGATGCGCAGTTCTCGATGAGCAGCGCCGGGTACCGGGCCTGCACGTCGTCGAGCCAGTCGAGCAGTGCACGCCCGCCGTCGACGCTGCCCTCCCAAGGCCCGGTCATCGTGTTGTCGTCCATCTTGAAGAACGTCACACCGAGGTCCCCGACGAGCCGGTCGACGACCTCGTCGAGGTGCGCCCGGGCGTCCGGTGAGCGCAGGTCGAGCAGGTGCCGCCCGTGTTCGGCGACGCGGACGCCGTGGTGCTGCACGAAGGCGCTGTCGGGCAGGGTCGTCGCGAGGAGCGAGTGGATGCCGATGACCTCGGGCTCGAGCCAGAGCCCCGCCTGCATGCCGCGCGACCGGATGTGGTCGACGACGGCTCCGAGTCCGTCCGGGAACCGGGTCGCCGCCGGCAGCCACTCCCCGACGCTGTCCCACCAGTGACCTTCGGCGTACCAGCCGGCGTCGATGCAGAACAGGTCAGCGCCGGCTTCGGCCGCTGCGTCGATGAGCGGTAGCAGCTTCGCGGTGGTGGGGTCGCCCATGAGCGTGTTCATGTAGTCGTTGAACACGAGCGGCAGCGCCTCGTCGGCGGCACGCACGGTCCGGATCGCTCGGCGGTGCGCGGTGAGCACCTCGAACGCGCCGTCGACGGACGCCGCGATGCCGACGGACACCGGCACGGACACGAACGGGCGTCCCGATGCGACGGTTGCCGTCCACTGGTGTTCCTGATCGGTGGGTCCGCTGAGGAGCACGTACGCGTGACGCCGGGTCTCCCCGAGCTCGTACAGCCACGGCCCGTTGTGCTCGATCTGCCAGACGAGCGCGTACCGGTCGGTCTGCAGCACACCGATCGGGAGCGCCTCCCCCGTGGACCACGATCCGCGGTTCTGCACGACGGCGCGGCTCCTGGGCGGGTGGTGCTGCGCCTCCCGGTCGATCCGGGCGAGCCCGATGTCCCGCAGGGCGTCGGTCCGCCACCGGCTCTCGGCGGCCCAGTCGTTGTCGGCGTGCACCAGCGACAGGTCGTCGACGGTGCGACCCGAGTCGGTCAAGAACGCTCCGGTCGCGAACGAGGACACCGCGTCCACGACGTGCTCGCGGTCGCCGAGCGCGGAGACCTCGGTCCAGGTCCGGAAGGCCGCGACGCCGTCGCGGGCCCGGAACACCGACTCGACCTGGAGGCCCGTGGCCGCGTCCTCCTGCAGGATCCGGAACCACAGGTCGGTCCCGTCCGCCTGCACGTGGTGCGAGACGGGGCGGAGTCGCGCCCCGATCGTGGTGTCCACGTGCCGGTACCCACCGGGGAACCGCCCGTGGCCGATGGTGGTCAGCTCGACGAGGGGTTGCGGGTCGTCGAGATCGGCGGGGCCGGGTCCGCCATCGGCAAGGACTCCGCCGGTCGGCAGGAACGAGACGAGGGCGGCGGGACGGTCCGGCGCGAGCAGGAACCTCGCGCGGAACCCGGCAGTGACCCAGTCGACGGTGTCCGCGCTCATCGAGCCCCGACCGGCGCCGGCTCGCTCGACACCCACGCGCCGACGGTGTGGTCGTAGCAGGTGGTGTTGTCGATCGTGGAGCGGTCGAGCGGCGCACCCGCCGTGACCCGTCGCTCGCCGCGCTCCGGGTCGGGGGCGGCCTCGGCGAGGAGCCGCGTGTAGTCGTGGTGCGGATCGAGGATCACGGCGTCGGACGGCCCCCGCTCGACGACCCGGCCGCGGTAGAGCACCAGGATCTCGTCGGAGAAGTGCCGCGCGGTCGCCAGGTCGTGCGTGATGTACAGCACGGCGAGGTGGTCCTCGCGCTGCAGCCGCCCCATCAGGTTGAGGACGCTGAGCCGGATCGACACGTCGAGCATCGACACGGGTTCGTCGGCGACGAGCACCTGCGCCCCTGGTGCCAGCGCCCGGGCGATCGCGACGCGCTGCCGCTGCCCGCCGGAGAGCTCGTGCGGGCGTCTGGTGGCGAAGTCCTCGTCCAGGTTCACGCGCCCGAGCAGTTCACGGACCCGGTCGGCGGTCTCGGCGGCTCCACGGGCGCGGTGGTGCAGCTGGAGCGGACGGGCGATGTGGTGCTCGATCGAGTGGAACGGGTTGAGCGAGGCGAAGGGGTCCTGGAACACCATCTGCACGTGCCGGCGGTACATGCTGCCGACGACGGGCGTGCCGTCCTCGAGCCGGACGTCGATCGACCCGCGCGTGGTGGACTCGAGCTTGGCGAGCATCCTGGCGATGGTGGACTTCCCCGACCCGGACTCCCCGACGAGTGCGACGGTGCGCCCGGGGAGCAGCTCGAACGACACGTCGTCGACGGCCCGCAGCGTGGTGCGCTTCAGGCCCTTGCGGGTGTGGAAGTCCTTGCCGAGGTGGCTGACGGTGACGCTGGTCATGCGAGGGTCTCCTCATCGACGCCGCTGCGGATGAACGCGCCGCGCTCCCCGGACAGGCTCGGGAACGACTGCAGCAGCCGCTTCGTGTAGGGGTGCTGCGGGTCGTGCTGGATCACCGTCGCCCGGTCGCACTCGACGACCTCACCGCGGAGCATGATCGCGATCCGGTCGCTGATCTCGAGCAGCAGCGGCAGGTCGTGCGTGATGAACACCACGGCGAACCCGAGCTCGTCCCGCAGCCGCACGATCTCCCGGAGGATCTCCCGCTGGACGACCACGTCGAGCGCGGTCGTCGGTTCGTCCATGATCATGATCTGCGGCTCGAGCAGCATCGCCATCGCGATCATCACACGCTGCCGCATGCCCCCGGAGAGCTCGTGCGGGTACGCGGTGATGCGCGACGGGTCCACGCCGACACGGCTGAGCGCGTCCTCGGCGATGGCCCGGCGCTCCTTGCGGGAGAGCCCCTTCCGGTGCTCGACGAGCGCGTCGTCGAGCTGCGCACGGATGGTCGTGACGGGGTTGAGCGCGTTCATCGCACCCTGGAACACCATCGACAGCTTCGACCACCGCACCGCCCGGAGCTGCTCGTGCGGCAACCCGAGCAGGTCGATGTCGGTGCCGTCCCGATCGTGGAACGTGATGCTCCCCGACGCGACCTTCGCCGGCGGTCGGTGCAGCCGGGTGATGGCGTAGGCGAGCGTGGTCTTCCCGCACCCGGACTCCCCCGCGAGTCCCAGGATCTCGCCGGGTGCGAGCGTCAGGGAGACGTCCTTCACGGCGTGCACGGGGTGTTCGGTCTCGTAGACCACGTTGAGATGGTCGATGGTCAGGACGGCGGTCATCGCTTCGCTCCCTTCAGACGACGCAGGGCGCGTTCCCGGCGACGCTGTGCCCGCACGTTCGCCAGGCGGGGGTTGATGACCTCGTCGATCGAGAAGTTCACGAGCGACAGGCCCATGCCGAGCAGCGCGATCAACAACCCGGGCGGCACGAACCACCACCAGGCGCCGTTGGCCAGCGCGAAGCCGTTCTGCGCGTAGAAGAGCATCGTGCCGAGCGTCGAGGAGTTCGACGCTCCGAGCCCCAGGAACGACAGCCCGGCTTCCCCGAGGATCGCCGCGATGACCGCGAACACGAACTGCGACGCCAGCACGGGCAGCAGGTTCGGCAGGATCTCGACCGCGATCACCCGCCACGGCCGTTCGCCGGCGACCCGTGCCGCCGAGACGTAGTCGCGGTTGCGGATCGACATCGTCTGGGCGCGGAGGACCCGCGCCGACCCCGCCCACGACGTGATCGCGAGGACGACGGCGATGGTCCAGAGCCCGCGTGCCTCACGCGGGACGAGCCCGGAGATCACGATGACGAGCGGCAGACCGGGGATCACGAGGAACACGTTCGAGAACAGCGAGAACGCCTCGTCCATGATCCCGCCGAGGTACGCGCCGAGGATCCCGAAGAACGCGGAGAGCACGGTGGCGAGGAGCCCCACGATCAGCCCGATCTGCAGGCTCCCGCGGGTGGCGTAGGCGAGCTGGGCGAGGACGTCCTGGCCGGTCTGGGTGGTGCCGAGGACGTTCTCGGCGCTCGGCGGCTGCAGGCCCGAGTCGCGGATGGTGGTCGGGTCGCCGACGAGCAGCGGCCCGATGACGCCGAACAGCGTGACGCCGGCGACGAGGACGATGCCGGTGACGAGCCACGGCGTGAGCGCGGGGAGGAACCGACGGATGCCGCCCTTGGCCTGCCGCCGGGTGGCGATCGACGTGGTGGTGTCCGCTTCCTCGGCGAGCGCCCCGATGGTCGGTTCGGTCTCTTCCTGGATGTTGGTCATGTCGTCTCCTCCCTAGCTCCGTGCCCGCGTGCGGGGGTCGATGATCCCGTACAGCAGGTCGACGACGAGGTTCGCGCCGAGGACCGCCAGGGTGATGAACAGGAAGATCCCCTGCATGAGCGCGTAGTCGTTGTTCGTCACGGCGGACAGGAGCTTCGATCCGATGCCCGGGTACGAGAACACCTGCTCGGTGACGACCGACCCGGAGACGATGAACCCGAGGGAGATCGCGAACCCGGCGACGGAGGGCAGCACGGCGTTCCTGGCGGCGTAGTTCCGCAGGATCTTGCCGTCGGACAGGCCCTTCGCCTGCGCGGTGGTGATGTAGTCCTCGGAGAGGGTCGACACCATCATGTTGCGCATCCCGAGCAGCCAGCCGCCGAGGGACGCGAGCACGATCGTCGCGGCGGGCAGCACGCCGTACTTGATCGCCGACCCGATGAACTCCAGGTTGAACCCAGGGGTCAGGACGACGTCGTAGCCGCCCTGCGCCGGGAACAGGTGCATGCCGGTGGCGAAGAAGTACACCAGGATCAGGGCGAGCCAGAAGTAGGGCACGGCGGCGAGCAGGGTGGTCGCCGGCACGAACGAGTCGAGCCAGGTGCCGGGCTTCCACCCGACGAAGGCACCGAGGCCGACGCCGATGACCGCGGCGAGGATCGTGGCGATGCCGACGAGGGCGATGGTCCACGGCAGCGAGCTCGCGATGACCTCGGTGACGGGTGCCGGGAAGTAGCTGACGGACACGCCGAGGTCACCGCGGAACACGTTGCCGAGGTAGCGGCCGTACTGGACGATGATCGGTTCCGAGGAATCGCCACCGAGGAGCAGCTCGTACGCCTGCCGGGTCGCCGGGGTCACCTGTCCGCCGCGCTGCTGGAGCTTGGCGAGCAGGATGTCCACCGGGTTCCCCGGCAGGAGCCTGGGGATGATGAAGTTCAGCGTCAGTGCCGCCCAGAGTGCGACGACGTAGAAGCCGATCTTGCGCAGGAAGTAGGTCATCGTCGAGTGCTCCTCGGTCGCGATCCCATCGGCGTCAGCCCTTCGCCGGCTTGAGCGCCTTGAAGATCTCGGCGTTGTCCGGGCTCGCCCAGACGGCCGGGAAGGCGTAGAGGTCGGACTTGGTGGGCCACCCGGTGAACTTCGACGCGTGGAACTCGCTCGTCGTGCCGCCGGTCATCACGGGGATGTAGGGCATGTCGTCGACGACGTGCTGCTGGATGACGTCGAGTTCGGGCTGGGTCGCCGCGGTGTCCTCGGGGTTGATCGCGGCGAGCTTCGTGAGCGCGGCGTCGACCTCGGGGTTGCTGTACCTGGCGATGTTCATCGGGGCTGCCTCGCCGACCTTCGCGGTGTTCGCGGTCGAGAAGTAGTTGTTGTACAGGTAGTACGGGTTCGCGGTCGGGCCCTGGCCGAGCGAGTCGATCGCGAGCTCGAAGTTCCCCTTCGTCTTCTTGTCGGTCCACTCGTTCCACGACGACTGCTGCGCCTTGAGCTCGATGCCCGCTGCCTTGAGTTGCTGCGTCATCGTGTCGATCGCGGTGATGTAGTCGGTCCACCCGGTGACGACCTCGACGGTCAGGGACAGCTTCTTGCCGTCCTTGGCGTAGATGCCGTCCGCGCCCTTCGTGTACCCGGCGCCCTCGAGCGTCGACGCCGCGGCGGCCGTGTCGGCGCCGGACGGCATGACCGCGGGCGAGACGTCCTTCGAGATGGTGTCCTTCTGCGTCGTGGTGAGCGCGAAGGTCGGCGAGATCTCGCTGGCCGTGTTCGAGAACGCGAGCGAGTTCAGCTGCTTGCGGTTGATCGCGTCGGCGATGGCGTGCCGCACGGCGGGGTCGGTCTGCGGGCCGGAGCAGCCGAGCGCGGTGGACGAGCAGGTGAGGAGCGCCATCTGGTTCTGCCCGATGGTGATGCCGTCGTAGCCCGGGTACTTGCCGGGGATGTCGTCCATGTTCGGCACCGGACCGGTCTGCCAGTCGATGGAGCCCTGCGACAGGGCGTCGGCGCCGGCGGTGTTGCCGGAGAGCGACAGGTAGCGGATCGTCTTCACGGCCGGTGCGCCGCCCCAGTAGTCCTTGTTCGCCTCGAGGGTGAACGCCTGCGCCTTGAAGGTGCCGAGCGTGTACGGACCGGTGCCGACGGGCTTGCGGACGACGTCGGTGGTCGGGTCGATGTCCTTCCACAGGTGCTCTGGGACGATCCAGGTCTTGCCGAGCAGGTTCGGGCCGAGCACGAACGACGGCTTGTCGAACGACACCACGACCGTGTCGTCGCCGTCGGCCTTCGCGGTGCCGTCGTAGCCGATGGAGTTCAGCGCCTTCTGCTTCTTGAGCATGTCGAGCGTGAAGACGACGTCCTTCGCCGTGAAGGGCTTGCCGTCGCTCCACTGCGCGCCGTCGCGGAGCGTGATCGTCAGCTGCGTGCCGTCGCCGTTCCACTCGTACGACTTGCCGAGGAGCGGCTTCGGGTCCTTGGTGTTGACGTTGGTGATGAAGAACAGCGACTCGTAGATCGTGCCGACGCCGCCGATGTTGGAGGGCGACCACGGGTTGTAGTTGATCTGGTAGTCGCCGGACTGGCCGGTGTACGCGATCAGGGTGGAGGCAGCGTCCCCGGTGCTGGCGGAGCCGCTGGAGCTGCAGCCGCTCAGCGCGAGGCCGGCTGCGAGGAGAACGGCTCCGCCGATGGCGAGCCGTGAACGGGTTGGGTTGAACATCGTTGTCCTCTCGGTCTGCGTCGTCGCAGGTCCACGTTGTGAGCGTGATTGTTACACGCATAAACTAAGTCGGTCAAGAGGCAGCGACGATGCGGCCCGACGAGCACTGGAGACGCGATGGAGCGGACGACACTGGACGGCACGTGGACCCTCGAGGCGGTGCACGGCCCGGCCGAGGCACCGACCGGGAGGATCGCGGCGACGGTCCCCGGCTGCGCACACACGGACCTGCTGCGCGCCGGCCTGATCCCGCACCCGTTCGACGGCGACAACGAAGCAGCGACGCAGTGGATCGGCGACACCGTCTGGCGGTACCGCCGCACGTTCGAGTGGGCGGCACCCGACGCCGAGCGCCACGACCTGGTCGCGGACGGACTCGACACCCTGGCCACCATCGAGCTGAACGGCATCGTCGTCGGCACCACGAGGAACCAGCACCGCTCGTACCGGTTCCCCGTCGGACACCTGCTCCGCCCCGGCACGAACGAGCTCGTCGTCACGTTCGACGCCCCGGTGCCCGCTGCCGAGCGGGAATCCGCGCTGCACGGCGGCGAGCTCCCGCACGTCAACCACCACCCGTACAACGCACTGCGGAAGAACGCGTCGAACTTCGGCTGGGACTGGGGCATCGACGTCGCGACGAGCGGCATCTGGAAGTCGATCGGCATCGAGTCCTGGAGCGGCGTCCGCATCGCGTCCGTCCGCCCCCTCGTCGACCTGGACGGTGCCGACGGGGTGCTCACCGCACACGTCGAGGTCGAGCACGCCGGTTCCACCGGCGCCTTCTCGCAGGCGATCGGCGCGGCACCCGTCACGTCCACCGGCGGTGACGGAACGACCGGACTGGAGGCACGGATCACCGTGGCCCCGCACCGCACGTCCGCCACGTCCCCCGGATCCGGCACCGAGCCTCCCGTCCGGATCGTCGGCTCGCGCCCCGTCGTGGACGGGACGGCCACCGTCCGGGTCGTCGTGCCGGACGTCGCGGTCTGGTGGCCTCGCGGCGAGGGCGACCAGCCGCTGCACGTCGTCCGCGTCGAGGTCGGCGACGCGGTGTGGACCGGCCGCGTCGGCTTCCGCACGGTCACGCTCGACACGGCGGCGGACGCCGACGGCGCGCCCTTCCTGCTCCGGGTCAACGGGCGCCCGGTGCTGGTCCGCGGGGCGAACTGGATCCCGGACCACGCGTTCCTGACCGAGATGACACCGGAGCGCTCCGCCGATCGGATCGACGACGCCGTCCAGGCGAACGTGAACCTGCTGCGGGTCTGGGGCGGCGGCGTGTACGAGTCGGCCGACCTGTACGACCGGTGCGACGAACTCGGCGTGCTCGTCTGGCAGGACTTCCTGTTCGCCTGCGCCGCGTACGCGGAGGAGCCGTGGCTCGCGGACGAGGTCGAGGCCGAGGCGCGCGAGGCCGTCACCCGACTGTCGCCGCACCCGTCGCTCGTGGTGTGGAACGGCAACAACGAGAACCTCGTGGCGTACGCGGAGTGGGGCTGGCGGCCGTCGCTCGTCGGCCGGACCTGGGGCAACGGGTACTACCGGTCGCTGCTGCCCGCGATCGTGGCGGAGCTCGACCCCACGCGGCCGTACACGCCGGGGAGCCCGTTCTCGTTCGACGAGTACCTGACGCCGAACGACGAGCGGAACGGCAGCGTGCACATCTGGGACGTCTGGAACCGGCTGGACTACCGCGCCTACGCGGACTGGGATCCGCGTTTCGTCGCGGAGTTCGGGTTCCAGGGGCCGCCGGCGTGGTCGACCCTGACCGCGGTGGTGCACGACGAGCCGCTCGACCCGGACGGGCAAGAGATGCTCGTGCACCAGAAGGCGGACCAGGGCAACCGGAAGCTCGCCGACGGCATGCGCGGGCACCTGCCGGAGCCGGCGTCGATCGAGGACTGGCACTGGTCCGCGCAGCTGAACCAGGCGCACGCGATCCGGTTCGGCATGGAGTGGTTCCGGTCACGCACCCCGCACAACACCGGGACGATCGTGTGGCAGTTGAACGACGACTGGCCGGTGGTGTCGTGGTCGCTCGTCGACCACGCGGGGATCAGGAAGCCGGTCTGGTACGCCGTCCGGCACGCCTACCAGCCGGTGCTGCTCACGGTGCAGCCAGGAGACGGCTCCGGCCTCGACCTGGTGCTGGTGAACGCGTCGGGCGCTCGGGTCGAGGACACCGTGACGGTCGAGCGGGTCGGGTTCGACGGCTCGGTGCTCGCGGCGGGGTCGTTCGACGTCGGCGCTGCGCCCGCCGATGCCGCGCGGGTCGCACTGCCCGTGTCGCTCGCCGTTCCGGAGGACCCCGCGACCGAGGTCCTCGTCGTCTCGGGTCCGCTCGGTCGCACGGTGCACGACTTCGCCGAGGTGGTCGACCAGCGGCTCACGCCTGCGCCCCTGACCGTCTCGGCGACGGCCACCGAGGACGGCGCCAGGGTGACCGTGACCGCCACGTCCTACGCCCGCGACGTGTCGGTCTTCCCGGACCGTGTCGACCCTGCCGCCCGCGTGGACGACGGGCTCGTGTCGTTGCTGCCGGGCGAGTCCGTGACGTTCACCGTGTCGGGCGCACCTGGTGTCGACACCGTGGCACTCGGGTCGCCGCTCGTGCTCCGGCACGCCGGCGACCTGCGCGGGTAGCGGCGCGGCTCGGACGGGTCAGTCGAGCGCGCGGCACTCCAGCACGACCGCGGTCCCGGGCGCGAGCATCGGCAGGCGCGCGCCCACGTCCTCGAGCACGGCACCTGGCAGCTCGAGGAACCCGCGCTCGATCCACTGCGGCGGCACCATGTCGAGACCGTGCGGGACGCCGATGCCCGCGACCGGGGCGAGCCGGTAGCGCCGCGTCCGGTCGAGCCCGCGCAGCCGGAGCGGCACCGCGAGCGACTGCGGCCCGGTGGCCGTCCTGGCGACGCGGACCAGCGCGCGGGACCGATCGGTGGCGACGACCGAGGTGGTCGCGAGACCGGGGTCGCCGAGGTCGAGGTGCCGGAGCCGTCCGGTGTGCAGCAGCCCGCGCTCCCGCCGGTACAGCGCCGTCCAGGCACGGATCCGGTCGAGCTCGACGGGCGTCAGCGTGGTGACGTCGGTCTCGATCCCGGCCGAGCCGAACAACGACACCGCCATCCGGAAGTCCAGGTCGAGGTGCCGGCCGGTGGTGTGCGAGACCTCCGGCCCGACGTGCGAACCGATGAGCTCCAGCGGCAGGAGCACCTCGGTCCAGCGCTGGACGGGCAGCCGTTCGAGGGCGTCGTTCGTGTCCGACGGCCACACCCGGTCGGTCCGTTCGAGCACCCCGAGGTCGACGCGGGCTCCTCCGCTCGCACAGGCCTCGATCTCGAGCCACGGGTGCCGGGCACGCAGCTCGTCCATCAGCGCGTAGACCCCGCGGGTGTGCGCGTCGAGTCCCGCGCGCCCGTCGTGGACCGCGTGCACGACGTCCCGGTTCTGGTCCCACTTGACGAACTCCACGTGGTGCTCGCCGATGACCGCCGACATGGCCTCGAGCACGAACGCCCGGGCGTCCGGGTTGGCCATGTCCAGCACGTACTGGTTGCGCCAGGTCCGCACGTCGTCGTCCGGGCGCTGCAGGAGCCACTCCGGGTGGGCGACGGCGAGCTCGGACACCGGGCTCACCATCTCGGGCTCGAACCACAGCCCGAACTCCATCCCGAGCTCCCGGACACGGTCGACGAGCGGCCGGAGCCCGTCCGGCCACACCGCGGGGTCCACCCGCCAGTCGCCGAGCGAGGTCCTGTCGGACCGGCGCCCGAGGAACCACCCGTCGTCGAGGACGAACCGCTCGACGCCGATGTCCGCGGCGGTCTCCGCGAGGGCGACGAGCGGCGCGAGCTCCTGGCGGTAGTACACGGCTTCCCAGGTGTTCAGGACGACGGGCCTGGGCCGTCGCGGGTGTCCGGGGCGTGCGCGGAGCGAGTCGTGGAACCGGGCGGAGACACCGTCGAGCCCCTCGTCGCTCCAGACGAACACGGCGTCAGGGGTGGTGAACGTCTCGCCGCGCCCGAGGACCACCTCGCCGGCGCGCAGGAGTTCCCCCGCCCCGAGCAGCGGCCGGGCCTCGGCGAGCAGGTCGATCCGGTGGACGGCGTCGGCGCTCCACGCGAGGTGCACCGCCCACACCTCACCGGCCTCGTCGTCGAACCCCGACGTGCCGAGCGCCAGCAGCGTCGGTGCATCGTGGCCCGTCCGTCCGCGGCGACTCTCGCGTGCATGGCTCCCGGCGGTCAGCGCACGACGCTGCGGCGTGCGCTCGCGGGTCCACCGCCCGCCGAGGTCGAGGACCTCTGCCACCCGCTCCCCCACCGGCAGCGTCGCCTCGAGCGCCTGGAGGTGCACGGGCACGTCGCTCCGGCCGGTGACCGCGTGCCGCACGCGCAGCACGCCGGCGCCGTCGAGCGCGAACACGCTCCGGAGCGCCAGGACGTCGGAGTGCGCCGTGACGACGAGTTCCATCCCGTCGGAGGCCACCCGGGCGTCGCGCCAGCGTGGCACGAGCGGCGCGCCGTCGACGTGCCCGGCGATCCCGGGGCGCCCCTCCCAGCCGTCCCGCTCCGTCGGCAGCACGGTGAGCGGCCACGGTGCGTCGAACGCGCTCGGCGAGACCGGGCGGCCGAGCGCCAGGACCACGTCGTCGGCGTCGGTGTCGGCGATCTGGCCGACGTCACGACCCCAGTGCAGCACCTCCGGCAACCCGTCGACCGCGGCGGCGACCACGAGCGACACCCCGGCCGCACGGAGGACGTGGACCGGCCGCACCGGCTCGGCGGGACCGAGCGGGCGCGCGCCGCGGTCGACGACGGTCATGCCGCACGCTCCTCGCGGAGCACGCGGACGCGACCAGCCGGCACGACGGTCTCCGGTCCGTGGACGGAGCCGTCGACCAGGTCCGTGCCGGACGCGACGACCGTGACGGGGTCCGCACGGTGGTTGAGGAGGAACAGGAACGCGGAACCGTCGCGTCCGACGCGACGCACGGCCTCCAGTCCTGGAGGCCCGGTGACGGTCCGCGGGATCGCCCGGTCCGCCACGATCCGGTCCACGAGCCGTTGGATGCTGTCGTCCGACAGCATCGCCGAGACGTACCAGGCGTCGCCGGCGTCCGCGTGTCGGCGGGTGACCGCCGGGCGGCCGGCGAGCGGCCCGTCCGTGTACGCGAGGACGACGTCGGCATCGGTCACGAGGACCGCCTCGGCCCAGTCGGTGACCACCTCGCCGTCGTCCAGAGACCAGCGTTCGTCGCGCTGCAGCGGGGTGAACTCCTCGCTCCACGCGCCGAGCACGTCGCGGAACGCGCCCGGGTACCCGCCGGTGCGGATGCGTGCGTGCTCGTCGGCGACACCGGACAGGTACGTCACGACGAGCGTCGCGCCCCGGCCCACCACGGCGGAGAGCCGAGCCGCCGTGGCGTCGTCCACGACGAGCAGCGTGGGCAGCACCACGACGTCGTAGCCGTCGAGGTCCGCGTCGACCGGCACCACGTCGGTCAGCACCTGGCGGTCGAAGAACGCGCGGTGCCATGCGCGGAGTTCCCGGGCGTAGGACAGTGCCCGGTGTGGCTTGAGCCCGGACTGCACGGCCCAACCCGACGGGTCGTCGACGACGATCGCCACCCTGGCCGGCTCGACGACGCTGCCCTGCACGGGCGCGAGTGCCTGCATCGCCCGACCGAGGGCAGTGACCTCGCGCCAGATCCGGGTCCGGGTGCCGGCGTGCGGCAGCATCGCGGAGTGGAACTGCTCCGCACCGGCCGTCGACGCCCGCCACTGGAAGAACAGGGCGCCGTCCGAACCGCGGGCGACGTGGGCGAGCGCGTTCCGCACGAGCTCGCTCGGCTCCTTCGCGCGGTTCCGCTCCTGCCAGCTCGGGCCGCCGGTCGAGTGCTCCATGAGGAGCCACGGGCCACGCCCCCGGGTGATGCCCCGCACCCGGTCGGCAGCAGCCGCGAGGTCCTGCTCGCGACGCGGGTCGTCGACGAGCGTGTAGTGGTCGTTCGCGGGGATCGCGACGTGTGCCGCCCATGCCGCGTAGTCGACGGTCTGCGATGCCGCGCCCACCATGAAGTTGGTCGTGACGGGGACAGTGGAGTGCCGCTCGATGACCGTCTTCTCGTGTAGGTAGTGGGCGAGCAGGGAGTCGGACGAGAACCGCTCGGCGTCGAGGAACAGCCCCGGGTTCGGCGCACCGTCGCGCGGCCCCCGCGGCAGGGACACCTCGTCGAAGTCCGTGTACGTGTGTCCCCAGAACGCCGTGCCCCAGGCGTCGTTGAGGGCGTCGATCGACTCGTGGTGCGCACGGAGCCAGTCCTGGAACGCCGCAGTGGAGTTCGCGCAGGTGCAGCGCGCGTTGCCACCGCCCAGTTCGTTGCTGACGTGCCAGAGCCGCACGGCGGGGTGGCTGCCGTAGCGCTCGGCGACGGCGTCGACGATCCGTGTGGCGTGCTCGCGGAACACCGGCGAGTCCGGGCACCAGCCGAGCCGTTCGCCGGACTGCCGGACGATGCCCTGACGGTCGACCGGGAGGATCTCCGGGTGTGCCGCGACCAGCCAGCTCGGCGCCGCGGCGGTCGGCGTCGCGAGGTCCACCGCGATGCCGTTCCGGTGCAGCAGGTCCAGGATCTCGTCGAGCCCCTCCCACGTGTACTCCCCCGGCGCCCGCTCGAGCAGCCCCCAGGAGAAGACCCCGACGGTGACCAGGTTCACCCCGGCCTCGCGCATGAGCCGGACGTCCTCGGTCCAGACCTCGCGCGGCCACTGCTCGGGGCTGTAGTCACCGCCGAACGACAGGCCGGCGGTGGGCCAGGGAGGGGTGGTCCGAGCGGTCACGGCATCTCCTTCGATGGTGGGACCGCACCAGCCTCCCGGTTCGCTCGATGTTTGTCAACGCGTGTAACTAAGTGGTCACTCCTGCAACAGTCCGCGGATGGCGAGCACCGCTCCGGCGCGCGCCCACTCGGAGAACTCGAACGGCTGGACCTCGATCGTCAGGGCGTCGGTGTTCGGCTCGAGCGCACCGCGCAGTGCGTCGTCCACCGCGCTCCGGGCGATGTCGTACACGGGCAGACCGTCGCCCGTGAGCACGATCGCCGACGGGTCGGTGACGTGCACGACCGACGCCAGGACGACCCCGAGCGCGCGACCGGCATCCACGAAGGCCGCGAGAGCCGGGGCGTCCCCGTCACGGGCGAGCTCCACGACCTCGTCGTACGTGGCGCCCACGTGTCCGGAGTTGCGCACGATGACCGGACTCGGCAGGAAGCTCGACGCACAGCCGCGGTGCCCCAGGCCGCAATCGGGACCACCGCCGAGGACCGGCAGGTGTCCGATCCTCCCGAGCCGCCCGTTCTGCCCGGTCGACACCTGGCCGTTGGCGATGAGGCCGAGACCGACACCCTCACCCACGGTGACGAGCGCCATCGACTCCCTGCCCGCGCCGGCACCGAACCAGTGCTCCTTCGCGGTCAGCGCGTGCACGTCGTTGGCGGTGAACGTCGCGAGGCCCGTGCGTTCGGACACCATCCGTGCGAACGGCACGTCGGCCCATCCGAGGAACACCGACGCGGCGACGATCGGCTCCCCGCTCCGGACGAGTACGTCGCCCGGGAGGGACACCCCCATCGCACAGAGGGCCGGGTGCGCCTGCCGGAGCTGCGCCGTGACGGCGGTGATCTGCGCGGCGACGTCCTCCGGCACCGTGGACGTCATGACTTCTTCGTGGAGCGCGAGGATCCGTCCACCGAGGTCGGTCACCGCCGCGTACAGGCGGTCCTTCGTGAGCTTCACCCCGAGGAACTCCCACGCCCCCGAGCTCACCTGGAGGAGCTCGGAGGGACGACCGGTCGCACCACGGACATCGGTGCCGACCTCGACGACCATGCCGTGTGCGACCAGCAGTCGCATGGCCCGGGTCAGACTCGCCCTAGAGAGCCCGAGCGACCGCGCGATCTCGGCACGGGACAGCACCCCGTGGATGAGGATCTCCCGCAGCGCCAGGCGGGAGCCATCCGGCAGTGCCGGCCAGGTGTGCGTCATCGTTCCTCCGTCGGCCGACCCGGGCTGATCCTATTGCCACTGCTCTCGCGACGACGACCCGGAACGGCGTTGGAGCGGCCCTGGATCAGTCGTAGAACGGTCCTGGAGCGGTCCGGGAACGGTCGGGGAACGCAGAAAACCCCTGACCAGTACTGGTCAGGGGTTTTCTGGTGTTGCAAAAGAAGTCCGGCGGCGTCCTACTCTCCCACAAGGTCCCCCTTGCAGTACCATCGGCGCTGAGAGGCTTAGCTTCCGGGTTCGGAATGTGACCGGGCGTTTCCCTCTCGCTATGACCACCGGAACACTGTCGACCATGATCTGGTCTCAACATGTTCCTTCAAGCCGTTGCTGAAGTATTCAATTGATTCCCGATCGTCTGTCGGGAACCACAAAGTGGACGCGAGCCCCAACACCGAAGTGTCGGGAAATAGTTGTGTTGTCAAGTCTTCGGCTTATTAGTACCGGTCAGCTCCACGGGTCGTTAGTCCCCGCTTCCACATCCGGCCTATCAACCCAGTAGTCTGCTGGGAGCCTCTCACACTCAAGGTGCATGGAAATCTCATCTCGAAGACGGCTTCCCGCTTAGATGCTTTCAGCGGTTATCCGGTCCGAACGTAGCTAATCAGCGGTGCCCTTGGCAGAACAACTGACACACCAGAGGTTCGTCCATCCCGGTCCTCTCGTACTAGGGATAGATCTTCTCAAATTTCCAACGCGCGCAGCGGATAGGGACCGAACTGTCTCACGACGTTCTAAACCCAGCTCGCGTACCGCTTTAATGGGCGAACAGCCCAACCCTTGGGACCTACTCCAGCCCCAGGATGCGACGAGCCGACATCGAGGTGCCAAACCATGCCGTCGATATGGACTCTTGGGCAAGATCAGCCTGTTATCCCCGAGGTACCTTTTATCCGTTGAGCGACAGCGCTTCCACAAGCCACTGCCGGATCACTAGTCCCGACTTTCGTCCCTGCTCGACCTGTCAGTCTCACAGTCAAGCTCCCTTGTGCACTTACACTCGCCACCTGATTGCCAACCAGGTTGAGGGAACCTTTGGGCGCCTCCGTTACTCTTTGGGAGGCAACCGCCCCAGTTAAACTACCCATCAGGCACTGTCCATGAACCCGATCAGGGTCCTACGTTAGACATCCAAAGTGACCAGAGTGGTATTTCAACAATGACTCCACGAACACTAGCGTGCCCGCTTCACAGTCTCCCACCTATCCTACACAAGCCACTCCGAACACCAATACCAAACTGTAGTAAAGGTCACGGGGTCTTTCCGTCCTGCTGCGCGTAACGAGCATCTTTACTCGTAGTGCAATTTCGCCGAGTTCGCGGTTGAGACAGCTGGGAAGTCGTTACGCCATTCGTGCAGGTCGGAACTTACCCGACAAGGAATTTCGCTACCTTAGGATGGTTATAGTTACCACCGCCGTTTACTGGGGCTTAAATTCAGAGCTTCGGTCGAAACCTAACCCCTCCTCTTAACCTTCCAGCACCGGGCAGGCGTCAGTCCGTATACATCGTCTTGCGACTTCGCACGGACCTGTGTTTTTAGTAAACAGTCGCTTCCCACTGGTCTCTGCGGCCTTCAACGCTCACGGAGTAAATCCGGTCACGTGTCCGGCCCCCCTTCTCCCGAAGTTACGGGGGCATTTTGCCGAGTTCCTTAACCACGATTCTCTCGATCTCCTTGGTATTCTCTACCTGACCACCTGAGTCGGTTTCGGGTACGGGCGGCTGCAACCTCGCGTCGATGCTTTTCTCGGCAGCATAGGATCACTGATTTCCCCTAACGGGTACGCGTCGGATCTCAGGCACACAGACGACGGATTTGCCTATCGTCAGCCCTACATCCTTACACCAGGTTCACCTTACGGATACCATCGCCTGGCTCAGCTACCTTCCTGCGTCACACCTGTTCATACGCTAACCGCACCAGCATGGGGTCGAGCGTTAGACCGCACCGCTTCACCCCGAAGGGATCCGCTGGATACGGGTTAGGACTCTTAGCACCACTGGATTAGCTTGGGCGGTTGTTCGCCGGTACGGGAATATCAACCCGTTGTCCATCGACTACGCCTGTCGGCCTCGCCTTAGGTCCCGACTTACCCAGGGCGGATTAACCTGGCCCTGGAACCCTTGGTCTTTCGGAGGACGGGTTTCTCACCCGTCTTTCGCTACTCATGCCTGCATTCTCACTCGTGTGGCGTCCACGGCTGGATTACTCCGCCGCTTCACTCGCCACACGACGCTCTCCTACCACTCCGCACGACTGAACCACGAAGGCTTGTCTAACATGCGAAATCTACAACTTCGGCGGTGTGCTTGAGCCCCGTTACATTGTCGGCGCGGAATCACTTGACCAGTGAGCTATTACGCACTCTTTCAAGGGTGGCTGCTTCTAAGCCAACCTCCTGGTTGTCTATGCAACTCCACATCCTTTCCCACTTAGCACACGCTTAGGGGCCTTAGTTGGTAGTCTGGGTTGTTTCCCTCTCGACGATGAAGCTTATCCCCCACCGTCTCACTGCTGCGCTCTCACTCACCGGCATTCGGAGTTTGGCTGACGTCAGTAACCTGTTGAGGCCCATCGGCCATCCAGTAGCTCTACCTCCGGCGAGAAACACGCAACGCTGCACCTAAATGCATTTCGGAGAGAACCAGCTATCACGAAGTTTGATTGGCCTTTCACCCCTATCCACAGCTCATCCCCTCCATTTTCAACTGAAGTGGGTTCGGTCCTCCACGACGTCTTACCGTCGCTTCAACCTGGCCATGGATAGATCACTTCGCTTCGGGTCTAGGACATGCGACTGAATCGCCCTATTCAGACTCGCTTTCGCTACGGCTGCCCCACACGGGTTAACCTCGCCACATATCACTAACTCGCAGGCTCATTCTTCAAAAGGCACGCCGTCACCCCTACAAGGAGGCTCCGACGGTTTGTAAGCAAACGGTTTCAGGTACTATTTCACTCCCCTCCCGGGGTACTTTTCACCTTTCCCTCACGGTACTTGTCCGCTATCGGTCATCTGGGAGTATTTAGGCTTATCAGGTGGTCCTGACAGATTCACACGGGATTTCTCGGGCCCCGTGCTACTTGGGATACACATCCGGCCATAACACCATTTCGTCTACGGGGCTGGCACCCACTACGGCCCGGCTTTCAAACCGGTTCGACTATGATGCGCTGTAACCGCCCCAGTCCGGCAGAACTGAGTGACGTGTCCCACAACCCCGACCATGCAACGCCCGCCGGCTATCACACATGATCGGTTTAGCCTCATCCGCTTTCGCTCGCCACTACTCACGGAATCACATGTTGTTTTCTCTTCCTGTGGGTACTGAGATGTTTCACTTCCCCACGTTCCCTCTACCCGCCCTATATATTCAGGCGGGAGTCACCAGGTCGACAAGTCGCCTGGCGGGGTTTCCCCATTCGGAAATCCTCGGCTCACAGCTCGATTATCAGCTCCCCGAGGCTTATCGCAGATTTCTACGTCCTTCTTCGGCTCCAGATGCCAAGGCATCCACCGTTTGCTCTTAGAAACTTGACCACAAAGATTAAAATTGCGATCGACTCGACAACACGACCACCCAGAGGGCAGTCCTTGTTGCGAGCGATCTAAGATGCTCGCGTCCACTGTGTAGTTCTCAACATACGATCGGCACCACACTCCCCCAGCCGTAACAGCTAGCTTCATGTGGCCCATCGAAGAACCGAAACGGATTCCTCCGCCGGCCCAACCCCCACCACCACTCTCGTGGGAGGCAGGAAGCCTGGTCCCTCAGGACCCAACAACGTGCACCAGCCAGCCCGCTCACCCCCGACCCCTTCCAACCCGACCCGAAGGCCTGGCGTACTAAGACCGGAAGCTGCGCTCCCGACTGCACTGTCAATGTTCCACCCATGAGCTACCCGTCGGACACGTTCGGTCCGAATCGGGCGCCTGGACACCGCAAGCGGTGCCAGATGCTCCTTAGAAAGGAGGTGATCCAGCCGCACCTTCCGGTACGGCTACCTTGTTACGACTTAGTCCTAATCACCGATCCCACCTTCGACGGCTCCTTCCACAAGGGTTAGGCCACCGGCTTCGGGTGTTACCGACTTTCATGACTTGACGGGCGGTGTGTACAAGGCCCGGGAACGTATTCACCGCAGCGTTGCTGATCTGCGATTACTAGCGACTCCGACTTCATGAGGTCGAGTTGCAGACCTCAATCCGAACTGAGACCGGCTTTTTGGGATTCGCTCCACCTTAGGGTATCGCAGCCCTTTGTACCGGCCATTGTAGCATGCGTGAAGCCCAAGACATAAGGGGCATGATGATTTGACGTCATCCCCACCTTCCTCCGAGTTGACCCCGGCAGTCTCCTATGAGTCCCCGGCATAACCCGCTGGCAACATAGAACGAGGGTTGCGCTCGTTGCGGGACTTAACCCAACATCTCACGACACGAGCTGACGACAACCATGCACCACCTGTACACCGACCACAAGGGGGCGACCATCTCTGGCCGTTTCCGGTGTATGTCAAGCCTTGGTAAGGTTCTTCGCGTTGCATCGAATTAATCCGCATGCTCCGCCGCTTGTGCGGGCCCCCGTCAATTCCTTTGAGTTTTAGCCTTGCGGCCGTACTCCCCAGGCGGGGCGCTTAATGCGTTAGCTACGACACAGAAACCGTGGAAAGGTCCCTACATCTAGCGCCCAACGTTTACGGCATGGACTACCAGGGTATCTAATCCTGTTCGCTCCCCATGCTTTCGCTCCTCAGCGTCAGTTACGGCCCAGAGATCTGCCTTCGCCATCGGTGTTCCTCCTGATATCTGCGCATTCCACCGCTACACCAGGAATTCCAATCTCCCCTACCGCACTCTAGTCTGCCCGTACCCACTGCAAGCCCGAGGTTGAGCCTCGGGATTTCACAGCAGACGCGACAAACCGCCTACGAGCTCTTTACGCCCAATAATTCCGGACAACGCTTGCACCCTACGTATTACCGCGGCTGCTGGCACGTAGTTAGCCGGTGCTTTTTCTGCAGGTACCGTCACTTTCGCTTCTTCCCTACTAAAAGAGGTTTACAACCCGAAGGCCGTCATCCCTCACGCGGCGTTGCTGCATCAGGCTTTCGCCCATTGTGCAATATTCCCCACTGCTGCCTCCCGTAGGAGTCTGGGCCGTGTCTCAGTCCCAGTGTGGCCGGTCACCCTCTCAGGCCGGCTACCCGTCGTCGCCTTGGTGAGCCATTACCTCACCAACAAGCTGATAGGCCGCGAGTCCATCCCCAACCAAAAAATCTTTCCACCACCAGACCATGCGGCCGGCGATCATATCCAGTATTAGACGTCGTTTCCAACGCTTATCCCAGAGTCAGGGGCAGGTTACTCACGTGTTACTCACCCGTTCGCCACTAATCCACCCAGCAAGCTGGGCATCATCGTTCGACTTGCATGTGTTAAGCACGCCGCCAGCGTTCGTCCTGAGCCAGGATCAAACTCTCCGTAAAAAAATTACAACCAACACCGAAGTGCCAGCGAGTTGATCTTGACTGTTGACTGTCTACTGACAATCTTCAATCCAAAAGGAATTGTCTCCGACTCGACCAGCAAAACCGGCCGAGCACGGGGTCAATAAATTGGCATTGACAATGTGCACGCTGTTGAGTTCTCAAGGACCAGACGCACTCCCCGCTCGACCCCGAAAGAGGTTCCGCCAGAGAGGCATTCGTTCTTGTTTCCCGAGCACGCCGAATCTCTTCGGCTTCTGCGGGGAGTGGTTGCCAGAGCGGGAACCCGTCCGGACTGCGACTTCCGGGGCTTGCACCCTGGTGTCCGTCTCGGCCGTTCCGTTCTCCGCCTCAGCGGCAACGAGTGATTACTCTACACACGCCCCGGGGGCCCCGCCAACCGGCGCTCCCCCCGGGCGTGTCGCGCGTCCGGCCGCCCATGGACGGGTGCCGCGAACGGCCTGAGTGCGCAGGAGTGGCGGCGGTTCCGGCGCCGGGAGTGCATCGTCTGCGCACTCGATCCAGCGAGCGACGGCTGAACCCCGGGACGACGAGGGGCACAGTGCGCGAACGCACTGTGCCCTTCGAGGTGGAACGGCCGACTACTCGGCAGCGGCGAGCTGCCCGCAGGCCCCGTCGATCTCCTTGCCACGGGTGTCGCGGAGGGTCGTCGGGATGCCGGCGGCGTTGAGTCGGCGGACGAACTCGTCCTGCACGTGGACCTCCGACGAGGTCCACACCGATCCGGGCGTCGGGTTGAGCGGGATCGGGTTGACGTGCACCCATCCCTTGCCGCGCTTGTTGAGCTTCTCGGCGAGCAGGTCGGCGCGCCAGGCGTGGTCGTTCATGTCCTTGATGAGCGCGTACTCGATCGAGACCCGTCGCCCGGTCTTGACGTAGTAGTTGTGGGCGGCATCGATGGCCTCGTCCGCCTTCCACCGCGAGTTGACCGGGATGAGTTCGTCACGGAGCTCGTCGTCCGGCGCGTGCAGCGAGAGCGCGAAGGTGATCGGGATGTTCTCGTCGGCGAGCTTGTTGATCGCGGGGACGAGCCCGACGGTCGACACCGTGATGCCGCGAGCGCTCATGCCGAGGCCGTGCGGCTGTGGCGCGACCATCGTCCGGACGGCGTCCATCACCCGCTTGTAGTTCGCCAGGGGCTCCCCCATGCCCATGAACACGATGTTCGTCACGCGCTCGGCGTCGACGCGGTCCTTGCCGCCCTTGCGCGGGTCTCCCCCGAGCTCTCCCGCGGCGATGGCCGCGTTCGCCCGGACGATCTGCTCGATGATCTCGGCGGTGGACATGTTGCGCGTCAGGCCCTGTTGTCCAGTGGCACAGAAGGGGCAGTTCATCCCGCAGCCGGCCTGGGACGAGACGCAGAGCGTGATGCGCCCCGGGTAGCGCATGAGCACCGACTCGACGAGGGCGCCGTCGTGCAGCTTCCAGAGGAACTTGATCGTGTCGCCCTTGTCCGTCGCGAGACGCCTCGTCTCGGTGAGGAGCGGCGGGAGCATCCCGGCGACGAGCTGCTCCCGCTGGGCGGCGGGCAGGTCGGTCATCGTCGACGGGTCGGACGAGTAGTGCGTGAAGTAGTGCGTCGACAGCTGCTTGGCGCGGAACTTCGGCAGCCCGAGCTCGACCACCTTGGCCTCGCGTTCCTCCACCGACAGGTCGGCGAGGTGCTCCGGCGGCTTGCCACGCTTGGGCGACGCGAACTGCAGGAGCGGACGGCCCTCGCCGTCGGTGGCCTGGGTCCAGCCCTCGGTGCGCGGGCGCACCTGCGGGCGAGCAGAGCGCTGCTCTTCGAACGGGGTTCGGGTGTCGGCGGCCATCACTCCAGCTTACGGGACGCGTGGCACGGGCCGGCGTCCGGTCAGGAACCGGCGGGCAACAGGCGGGCGAAGTGGTGCGCGGCGGCGTACATCGGGACGATGTCGACGACCTCGCCGGGGTGCGGCGCCTGCAGCACGAGACCCTCGCCGAGGTAGAGGCCGACGTGGTCCTCGTTGTCGTACACGACCATGTCGCCGGGCTTCGCCTCGGACTCCGGGATCGTCGTCGCGGCCGCGTCCTGGGTCGGGACGTAGTGCGCCAGCTGGATGCCGACCGCCTGGTACGCCACCATCGTCAGCCCGGAGCAGTCGATGCCCGAGTGGCTCGCCCCGCCCTCGACGTACGGGTCGCCCAGGTACTGCAGCGCCGTCGACAGGATCGTCGCCCGATCGCCGCCCGCGGAGAGCGCCGTGGACAGTGCGGCCTGCGCCTGCGCCGTGGTCACGCCGAAGCGCGTCACGAGCGTCGGGTACGAGACGACGGTCGTGGTCGTCGCGCTCATGCCGTCGGTGGTGGTGATCGGCACCTGGACGTCGTGCGCCACGGTGTAGTTCTGGAGCGGCTCGGCGGCGGACACGGTCTGCGCCGCGGTGACGTCCGGCGTCGCGGCGTTCGCCGGCATCGACAGGGTGAGCGCCGAGGTGAACGCGAGCGCCGGCGCGAGCAGGATCGCGGCACGCTTGGCGTTCGTCGCACGACGCACGTGCCGGGGATCGAGCGCACGTTCCGCGCGGAGCGCGCCGGAGCGGGACACGAAGGCGGCGCCTGCCGGCTGGGCCACGGCGACCGGCCGTACCGAGGACGCCTGCCGGAGTGCGATCACCCTGGCGGGCTTCGCGTGTTCGACGTAGGTGGAACGGGCCGCGACGGGACCGGATGCCGATCGTCGACCGCGGGCACGGGAGGTGGGAAGAGCAGGCGGCGCGGGCTGACGGTCGTCGGCTGCTGCGGGCAGGGCGTGGCGTCCCATGGTTCCTTCCGGGTCTCGAGCCGTCGAGCAGTGGTGCACGGGCACGGTCGCAGCAGTGCGATCGCGCCGTCGGGAACGGCGACTCGGGAAGATAACGTATTGGTCACGAACCTGATCCCGGCTGGGGAAGACCGGCGAGTCCCTGCGGGCCGTCACAGGAACCGCCAGGTCTCCCAGATTCCTCAGGCGACCGTCTCGTCGACCGTCGGCCGCATGACGGCGGCGAGCCGGGCCTCCCGTTCGGCCGCGACGTCGTCGAGGCGCGCCGCAAGCCCGAGGACCGACGCGTCGACCGGCGCGTCCCCCGAGATGTCCCCCGCGATCGGGGCTCCCGCGCGCAGCGCGACCGGCAGGACGCCCGCCCAGACGCCGTGGTCCTCGCCGTCCGTGGGGTCCTCGCCGACGCCGGCGAACCGGATCTTGACGCTCGCGTGCTCGAGCGGGACCTGCAGGACCTGGGTCTGCCTGACCTCCTTGGCGGCCATCTCGCGCACCTCGTCACGGCGGCCGGGCATCAGGTGGTCGCTGACCTGCCACAGTGCCTCGGCGCGGAGTTCGGTGGGCACCACGGTCGCGCGGCCGGCGATCATCGCACTCCGGTAGTTCGCCGAGCTGTCGAAGGTCGAGCGGGCGAAGACGATGCCGTCGAGGTGCGTCACCGTCGCGGCGACCGGCACACCATCGGCGCCGGCGTCGAGGAACAGGCCACCCCCGGTCGACCCGTGCAGCAGCAGGACGGGCCCTGCGCCGAGGTCGCCGACGCCGCAGAGGAACGGCAGCACGATCGGGTGGCCGTCACGGACCACGCCGACGTGGGCGACGAACGCCTCGGCGAGGACCTCGCGGAGGGCTTCGGGATCGGTGGCCTGGCGGTCGCGCTTCCGGCGGACGGACATCGAGGGGACGGCGGGGGTGCTGGTCATGGCGATCACGCTAGGTTCGGGAGTGGACCAGTTAGTAGTCCAGATCGGATCGAGTGCCATGGACCAGTTCGGCAAGACCGCCGGCGTCGTCGCCCGGGTGCGCGGCATGGTGCACGACGGGACGCTCCGCGCCGGGGACGCGCTGCCGTCGACACGGGTGCTCGCTGCCGAGCTCGGGGTCGCCCGCGGGACGGTGGTCGCGGCGTACGAGCAGCTCGACGGCGAGGGGTACATCCGGACCAGGCACGGGGCGGCGGCGCGGGTCGTCGCGTCGGTGGACCCGGCCCCGGGCACGGGTTCGAGCACGAACCCGTCCGCGGACGGGGACGCGCGGGCGATCGGGGCTGCGCGGGCCGCCGGGCTGCGCGGGCCGCCGGGGCTGTGCCGGCCGCCGGGGCTGCGCGGGCCGCCGGGGCTGCGCGGGCCGCCGGGGCTGTGCCGGCTCCGGAGGCCGGCGTCGTCGACGCACGCCCCGGGATCCCCGCCGTCACCGCGATCTCCGCCCGGGACTGGCGCGCCGCCTGGCGGGCGGCGGCGGACCAGCCGCTCCGGAACACCCTGCCCGACCCGCTCGGCTTCCCGGCACTCCGGGAGCAGATCGCCGTGCAGCTCGGGCTGAGCCGCGGGTTCGCCCCCGACCCGTCGCGGGTGGTCGTCGCCGCCGGGACCTCCGACGCGGTGTCGCTCGTGACCGAGGCACTCCGCAACGCGCTCGGCCGCCCACCGCGCATCGCCGTCGAGGACCCCGGCTACCGCTCCGGCCACCGTGCGGCCGCGAGTGCGGGCGGGATCGTCGTGCCGGTTCCCGTCGGGCCGGACGGCATGTCACTGTCACACCTCGCCGACACGACCGTGGACGCCGTCATGGTCACGCCCACCCACCAGTACCCGCTCGGCTCGGTGATGCCGGTCGCGAACCGGCAGCGCCTGCTCGCCTGGGCCGCCGACACGGGCACGCTCGTCGTCGAGGACGACTACGACTCCGAGTTCCGGCACCGCGGGCAGCCCGTCCCGGCCCTCGCCGCGCTCGACGCGTCGGTCCTGCACGTCGGTGGGTTCTCGAAGACCTTCGACCCGCGGCTGCGGTGCGCGTACGTCGTGCTGCCCGACCGCGATCGGGCAGCAGACGCCGTGGTCGCCGAAGCCGTCGTCGCGGCACGCGTCGCGCGCGGTGCGGTCGTCGCGGAGCCCGTGCAGGCGGCGGTCGCGCACCTGCTCAGGACCGGGGCGTTCCGCCGACATCTGGGGCGGGTGCGGCGCGACTACGCGCACCGACGTGGGCTGATCGCGGCGCGGCTGGCCGGTGCGTCCGGCACGACCGGGCTGGAGGCTCGGGCCCTGAACGGCGGGCTGCACGCGGTGGTCTCGTGGCCGGGTCGCCCCGCCGCCGCCGACGTCGTCGCCCGGCTGGCGTCGCGCGGGGTCCTCGTGGCGGAGCTCGCGGACTACGAGGTGACGCAGGGGTCGGCCGGCAACGGGGTCGTACTCGGGTACGGCGCGGTGGCGCTCCCGGCGCTCGAACTCGTCGTCGACGCGTTGCTCGAGGAGCTCTGGGCCTGCCGCCCGCGCCGCCGCGGTCAGCGGACGGCGCGAGCGGACGGCGTCAGCGCTTGACGGCGTCGATCTTGAGCATCTTCGCGATGACGCTGTCGAGCTCGCTGTCGTCGAAGACCTGCTTCCAGTCCTCCTTGATGAGCTTGTCGCGGCCGTAGCCCATCGCGATGTGGCAGGCGTCCGAGAACGGGTTCGAGCCGCGGAGCCCGTTCGTCAGTGCGATCCAGGTGTGGCCGTAGAGCATCGCGCGGGCGGCCTCACGGGGAACCCCGACACCGGTGACGGTCTCCTCGAGGGCGTCGTTGAGGAAGTCGCCGATCATGCAGGCGATCGTCTCGACGAGGGTCGGCTCCAGGACGGCGAGCTGCTTGACGGTGACCCAGTGCACCTGGATGACGGGCGCGTACATGGTCGTGATGACGGCTTCGGCGACGGCCTTGGCGGCGTCGCCCTCGTCACCGAGGGACTCGGACGCGTCGAACGCAGCGATGACCTCCTGCGGGGCGGCGATGCCACCGAAGGTGTCGTCCCACTCCTCCTTGGTGGTGCGCTCGAGGAACACCGACGGGTGGCACGGGTGCGCAACGGCGTAGTGGATGTCCTCGCGCTTCGCGAGCAGCCCGGCGTACGCGGCGGCCGGGTCAAGCGTCAGGATCGTCGCACCGGGCCGCATGACCGGCACGAGCTGCTCGGAGATCGTGCCGAGCAGGACGTCCGGCACGGCGAGGACGACCACGTCGGCGGCCTTCGCGGCCTCGAGGCTGTCGGTGATCGATCGGCCGAGGGCCTCGATGCGCTCCTGGCCCGCCGGCGAGGCCTCGCTGTAGAGCGTCGTGTACTCGCTCTTCGCGAAGTTGTTCGAGACGCGGGTGCCCATCTTGCCGCCGGCACCGATCACGGCGACGGTGACGTCGGCGGTGCCGGAGCCTGCTGCGATGGTGTGGCTGATGGCGGTGTCGGTCATGATTCCTTGCTCCTGGTGTACTCGATGGTGTGTTCGGTCCACGCCGCCTCGACGCGCGTGGTGGTCTGTGCTGGATCGCCGTCTGCGCCCACGGTGGCGTCCTGCCACGGGAGCCAGAACTCGATGACCCGGTTGATGTCCCGGCCGTGCGGGTCGATCGCGTCACGGACGGCCACGTGGTCGATGCGTCCGGTGCCGATCGGCACGCCGGTGTACTGGAACCCGACCCATCCCGGCGAGCGGGTGAAGTCGGCGTCCTTGACGTGCCAGTTCCGGGTGTGCGGGGCGCACGCGGCGACGACGTCGGACGGGTGTTCCAGGTTCGCGACGGTGTTCGCCGGGTCCAGGCAGATCCCGAGGGCCGGGGACGCGACCGCTGTGACCACGGCGACGAGGTCCGCGGTCGGTACGACCTCGTACGTCTCGAGGGCGAGTGTCACGCCGGCGGCTTCGTACGCGGGCAGCGCCGCACGCAGCCGGCGTTCGGTCTCGTCGCCGGACGGCAGGTCGTCGCCGGAACTCCACATCGAGCGGACGAGCGTCGCGCCGAGCGCCACCGCGATGTGCAGGTACCGCGCGAGGTGCTCCGGCGCGGTCCCCCTGGTCCCCACCTCGAGCACGAGCCCGAGCTCGCCGGCGAGCGAGCGGATGGCAGCCAGACGCTCGTCCGATGCGGTGTCGAGCGGCAGGTGGTCGCAGATCTGGAAGAGGTCGACCCCGTGGGCCGCCGCGTCCCGCATCGCGTCGTCGAGCGACATCGGCGACGGCACACGGTCGGACATCCGCCAGAAGTAGGCGTACGTGGAGAGCCCGAGCAGCGACGTCATGCGGTCACCGCCAGGGCCTGCGCTTCGTCCAGGATCGTCCTGATCGCTTCGGGGTCGTGCGCGAAGCGGCCGAGGAACAGTCCTCCGATGCCGCCCTGTCCTCGGGTGAGCAGGCCGGGTCCGGCACTTCCGCCGTAGATCACGACGCTCCCGGCCAGTTCCGGCCGGGTCGCGAGGTGCGCCTCGATGCCCGCGAGCACCTCGACGATGTGGTCGTCCGGCGCCGGCTGCGGCGCGCCGATGGCCCAGACCGGCTCGTACGCCGCGATCACCGGGCCGGCGATGCCGTCGGCGACGGCCGTCGAGACGGATCGGTCGAGCTGCGCCGTCACGTCCGAGATCGCTTCCGGACGGGAGGCTCGGGTCGTCTCCCCGACGCAGATCAGGGGACGCAGGCGGTTGCGGAAGGCAGCGTGGACCTTCCCGGCGATGTCGTCGTCCGTCTCGTGGAACAGACTGCGGCGCTCGGCGTGCGCGATCTCCACGAGGTCGACGCCGATCTCCGCGAGCTCACGCCCGGAGACCTCGCCGGTGAACGCACCCTCGTCCGCCCACGCCAGGTCCTGGGCGCCGAGGAGCACCGGTGTGCCCTCGAGGACCGACCGGACCGGGACGAGCGACGGGAACGTGGGGATCACGAACAGGTCGACGGCGCCGCTCGTGACGGCGGGGTGCTCGCTGGCGATGTCGGCCACGGTGGACGCCCACTCGAGCGTCCGGGCGTGGCCGAAGTACATCTTCAGTGACACCCCGATCGTGAGTCGGGGCGCTGCCGTGGCCGTCATCAGGCGTCCGTTCCGACCGGAGCCGAGCCATCGTACGAACAGATCGCGGCGACCTTCTCGGCGCTGGCGGAGGTCTGGTCGAACTCGTAGCCGAGCCACTCCTTCGCCATCCGGCGGGCGACCTCGACCCCGACGACGCGCTGCCCCATGCAGAGCACCTGCGCGTCGTTCGACAGGATCGACCGCTCGACCGAGAACGAGTCGTGCGCGGTCACGGCACGGATCCCGGGGACCTTGTTCGCCGCGATCGCCACACCGAGCCCGGTGCCGCAGATCAGGATCGCCCGGTCGGCGTCGCCGTTCGCGACCATGCGGGCCGCGTCGACGGCGACGTGCGGGTAGGCGGTGTGCCCGTCCGCGTCGACGCCCACGTCGACGACCGACGCGACGCGCGGGTCCTTCGCCAGGTCGGCCTTGATGATCTCCTTGTAGTCGAACCCGGCGTCGTCGGAGCCGACGACCAGACGGAACTGCGTGCTCATGGTGATGCCTTTCAGGGGGTGCGTGCGGGTCAGGCGGGGACGGAGATCGTCGACAGGACCGCTGCGGCGATGAGGGCGAACGAGATCGCGCCGGCGTCGGGTGTGCCGACGGCGTCCTCACCGTGAGTGCGTGCCCGGCCCATGCGGGGCAGGAGGGACGCGGTCGCGTCGGCAGCGCTGGTGGCAGCCGCTGATGCTTCGGACCAGGCGGTGGTCAGGTCGTCGCCGGCGGTGATGCGGGTGGTGAGGACGTCGTCGAAGGGGACGAGGGCGTCGACCATGGTCTTGTCGCCGACGACCGCGCCGAAGGCGAGGACCGCGTCGGTGGCGGCGTGCACCGCGCGTTGGACGGTCGCCGCTGTGGGACGTTCACGGTCCCCGATGACGCGACCCAGAGCCTCCAGGGCGGCACCCCAGATCGCACCGGAGGTGCCACCGGCCTTGTCGGACCACGCGTCCCCCGCGATCGCGAGGACCGTGCCGGCGCCCGCGCTGCGCTCGGCGGCGTCGCGTGCTGCCGCGTCGGCGGCGGTGGAGCCGCGTTGCATGCCGATGCCGTGGTCGCCGTCCCCGGCGACCGCGTCGATCCGACCGAGCTCGTCGGCATGGCGGTCGATGGTCGCGCGGATCGCGGTGATCGCTTCGGCGACGACGCGGGCGGACTCCTGGGATTCGGGGGTGCTGGGGGTGACCTGGACCTGCGCACCGGCGGTGAGGACGTCCTCGGGGAGCCGCTCCTGCGCGACCGCAGCGCCCTTCCGGTACGCGGGGGTGTCCGCGGGTGCGGCCCAGAGTTCCTCGAGTTCCGCGTCCGGCCAGAAGAGCGTCAGCGAGACTCCGGCCATGTCGAACGACGTGACGAGTTCGCCGACCTCGGGCTCCACGATCGTGATGCCCGCATCGGTGAGGCGCTGCTGCACGGCGTTGAACACCACGAAGAGCTCCTCGTACTTCACGCTGCCGAGCCCATTGAGGATCGGGACGGCCCGGTCGCCGGCTCCGGTCGGCCGTTCGGCCAGGAGCCGGTCGACCAGCAGCTCGGCGAGTCCGTCGGCGGTGGGGACGTCGGCTTCGTCGATGCCCCGCTCACCGTGGATGCCCATCCCGATCGCCATACGACCCTCGGGCACGGTGAAGAGCGGTTCGTCCGCGCCCGGCAGGGAGCAGCCGGAGAAGGCGACGCCGAAGGACCGGGTGCGGTCGTTCGCACGGGTGGCGACGGCGGTGACCTCGTCGAGTGTGTCGCCGCGCTCTGCGGCGGCGCCGGCGACCTTGAACACGCACAGGTCCCCCGCGATCCCCCGCCGCTTCCCCTTCTCCGCTTCGTCGGCGCTCGCGATGTCGTCCGTGACGCGGACCGTGCGGACCTCGATCCCCGCCTCGGTCAGTGCCCGGGCGGCGGCGTCGAAGTTGAGCACGTCGCCGGCGTAGTTGCCGTAGGACAGCAGCACGCCGCCACCGTGCTGGCTTGCGCGGGCGACCGCGGCGACCTGCTGCGCGCTCGGGCTGGCGAACAGGTTGCCCATCGCCGCACCGGCGGCGAGCCCGTGGCCGACGAGCCCGCCGAACGCCGGGTAGTGGCCCGACCCGCCGCCGATCACGAGGGCGACCGTGCCGTCGGTGGACGCAGTCGACCGAGCGACACCACCGTGCACCTTCCGCACCCACCGCTGGTTCGCCGCCACGAACCCGTCCACCATCTCGTCCGCGAAGTCCGCCGGGTCGTTGAACAGCCGGGTCATGCGCCTGCCTCCGTGGTGACCGCGCGCTCGGCGTCGGTCGTCGTCGGTGCGGAGCCGGCGTCGCCGGTGCCGCGGTGCTGTCGGGACACGATCACCATGAGCACGCTCGACAGGATCATGAAGAAGCCGACGATGAACATCGGGATCTGGTACCCGCCGGTCCACTCGCTGACCGCGCCCGTGATGTACGGCGCCGCGAACCCACCGAGGTTGCCGACGGTGTTGATGAGCGCGACGCCGGCGGCCGCTGCGGCACCGGACAGGAACTGCGTCGGCACCGTCCAGAAGTTCGGCAGCGCGGCGAAGATCGAGCACGCGGTGATCGCGATGACCGCGACGGTGGCCGCCGGGGAGTTCATGTAGAGCGCCACCGGGATGCTGAGGCCGCCGACGAGCGCGGGCAGCGCGATGTGCCAGACCTTCACGCCGCGGCGGAAGGCATCACGCGACCAGAAGTACAGGACGACCGCGGCGGGCACGTACGGGATGGCGGTGATGAGCCCCTTCTGGAACAGGTCGAACGACGTGCCGAACTGCTCCTGGAAGCCGTCGATGATCGTCGGCAGGAAGAAGCTCAGCGCGTAGAGCCCGTAGATGAAGCCGAAGTAGACGAACGCCAGCATCCAGACGCGGCCGTTGCCGAACGCGGCGCGCAGACCACCCTTGCCGTGGCCGTCGTTCTTGCCCTGTGCGTCCTTGGCGAGCGCGGTCTCCAGCCAGACCTTCTCGTCCTCGTCGAGCCACTTGGCCTGGGACGGCTTGTCCTTGAGGACGAAGAGGCACAGGATGCCGACGATGATCGCGGGGATCGACACGCAGAGGAACATGAAGCGCCAGCCGGCGAGTCCGCCGAGCAGTCCCTCGTGGGTCATCAGCCAGCCGGCGAGCGGGGAGCCGATGACGCTCGTCAGCGGCTGCGCGAGGTAGAACAGCGCGAGCATCTTGCCGCGGTGGCGTGCGGGTACCCACGTCGACAGGAACAGGATCGCGCCGGGGAAGAACCCGGCCTCGGCGATGCCGAGCAGGAAGCGCAGGCCGACGAGCTGCGGGTAGTTCTGCACCCACGTGAAGAGCAGCGAGACGATGCCCCACGTGATCATGATGCGGGCGAGCCAGATCCGCGCGCCGAACTTGTGCAGGGCCAGGTTGGACGGCACCTCGAGCACGAGATAGCCGATGAAGAACACACCGGAGGCGAAACCGAACTGCGCGGCGGTCAGACCGAGGTCCGCCTCCATGCCGTTCGGCGCCGCGAAGGAGATCGCGGTGCGGTCGAGGAAGTTGATGAAGAACATCAGCGCCACGAACGGCACGATGCGGATGGAGATCTTGCGGATGGTCGTCTTCTCGACGACCGAGGTGGGGATACCTCGCGTGGCGGGGATGTCCACGATGACTCCTGCTCGATGGGGTGGTCGACCTCGTCCGGCGCTGCTGCGCGTGCGGGTTCCGGAACGAGTTCGGGGCGCTTCGGCGCGCCCAGGACAGTGTGCATTGCACCCCTCGTATTTGTCAACCGGTTGACCAGTTGACCGAACGGTACGATCTCCCCATGCCCGCGTTCAGCGAGAACGACCCGCTCAACATGCGACTCGAGCTCGAGTCCGTACCGACGGGTTCACCCGCCTCAGAGGTCGCCCGTCAGCTCGTCTCGTTGCTGACCGCCGGCGACCTCGCCCCCGGGTCGCGCCTGCCATCCGAGCGCATCCTCGCCGAGCAGCTCGGGGTCGGTCGTTCGGCCGTCCGTGAGGCCCTCGCGGCGCTCGAGATCCTCGGCATCGTGCAGATCCGGCCGGGATCGGGCACGTACCTGCGCGGTGGCACGTCGGACCTCCTCCCCACGACGTTGTCCTGGGGCCTGATGCTCGCGTCCAACCGGACGCGGGAACTCCTCGAGATCCGCTCGTCGCTCGAACGGACGGCGGCGATCCTGGCCGTGCAGCGCGCGACGGACGAGGAACTCGACGCACTCGGCGCGACCCTCGACCAGCAGGACGCGGCGCTCGACGATCCGACCGCCTTCATCGAGGCCGACGTCCGCTTCCACATCCTGCTCGCCCGGGCCGGCGGCAACGACGTGCTCGCCGACCTGTTGCAGAGCCTTCGTTCGATGCTCAGCGTGTGGGTCGGCCGCCGGGTGACCACGCGAGAGGCGACCGAGGCCGCGTACCGCGAGCACCGTGCGGTCTTCGACGCGATGCGTTCGCGAGACGTCGCTGCGACCCAGCGTGCGATGGACGAGCACATGGCCACGGCGAGCGCCCGCATCGAGCACGCCGACCCGGTCCCCACGGAGTAGCACCGGTCCTTGCCGATCCGGCAACGGGGCTTGCCCGCCGAGCGGGGCGTGTGGCTGGATCGTACGATGCACGAGCACCACGACATCCCCGCAGACGCGTCTCCCGACCCCGCGACGTACTGGGAAGCCCGCTACGCCGACCAGGACCGCATGTGGTCCGGCCGGGTGAACGCGGTGCTCGCCGACACGGTGGAACGGCACGTATCGCCGCGGCGCGGACGGGATCCGCGGGACCTGCGGGCGCTCGACCTCGGGTGCGGGGAGGGCGGCGACGTCCTCTGGCTCGCGGCGCAGGGGTGGGCGGCGACCGGCGTCGATCTGTCGGCTACGGCAACCGACCGCGGACGCGCTGCGGCGGAGGCTGCCGAGCTCGGGGACCGTGTGACCTTCGTCGCCGCCGACCTCGCCGTCTGGGACACCGAAGAGCGCTTCGACCTCGTCACGGCGTCCTTCCTGCAGTCCTGGCCGGTCGAGATCCCCCGCGACGCGATCCTGCACCGGGCCACCCGCTTCGTCGCACCCGGTGGGCACCTGCTCGTGACCGCGCACGCCGCACCCCCTGGCGGCGTCCCCGAGGAGTTCCACGGACACCGCTTCCCGACGCCGTCGGACGACCTCGACGCCCTTGCGCTCGCGCCCGAAGGGTGGGACGTCGTCGCTGCGGAGACACGACCGCGGTCGGTGCAGCGCGACGACGGGACCGTGCACGACCTCCTCGACAGCGTGGTGCTCGTCCGGCGGCGGTGACGACGACAGCGGCGGCACTGCCGCCGCCGTCGTCACCGTCGACTCAGTCGGGCATGGCCTCCGCGTAGACGCGGAAGTCGCCGCGCTCGACGTGCATCGACCAGAGGCGCTCGGCGACGGACTCCCCCGAGTGCGACGGATCCCCGTCGTCGATCCCGAACGGGATGATCACCTGGCCGACGTGGATGCCCTCGTCGGCGAGGGCGTCGTGCAGGAGTTGCGCGTAGGCGCTCTCCCCCGCGAACGCCACGGACGTCCCGGTCACCCGGGCACCGGGGCGGACCGCGCTCCCGCCGTTGACGAACAGCATCGTGCCGCGGCCGAGCGCCCGCATCCCGGGGATGACCTGGTGGGCCGCGGTGACGGGGCCGTAGATCGAGAACTCCACCGGGCCGACCAGGTCGTCGGCGACGGTCTCGAGGACCGGGCGCATGAACTCCTTCGCCGGCAGCGGGCTGTACTGCAGGACCTCGATCAGGCCGAGGTCCTCGCTCGCACGGACGAGCGCGGTGCGGAGGGCGTCCTGGTCGCGGACGTCCGCCGTGTAGCCGGCTGCGGTGATCCCCTCGTCGCCGAGGATCTCGACGAGGGCGTCGACGCGCTGCTGGTTGCGGGCGATCAGCGCGACGGAGAAGCCCTCGCGTCCGAATCGCCGGGCGACGGCCATGCCGAGGCCCTTTCCTGCTCCGATGATGGCGATGGTGCTCATGGGCGGTGGTACTCCTCGTCGCTGACGTGCTCGAGCCAGGTCGTGGTGGTCGCGGGGTCGTCCGCGAGGTCGAGCATCGCGAGGTGCTCCATGGAGTCGTCCGGCGTCGCGCCGTGCCAGTGTTCCTCGCCGGCGGGCGTGTACACCGTCTGCCCGGGGAGGACCTCGATGACGCCGCCGTCACGCGTGCCCATCAGGGCGACACCCTCGGTGACGTGGAGCGTCTGCCCCTTGGCGTGCGAGTGCCACGCGGTGTGGGCACCCGGCATGAAGCGGACCTTGGCGACGGTCATCGTCTGACCCGACTCCTTCGGCCCGGCGATCGGGTCGAGGTAGACGTCGCCGACGAACTGCTCAGGCGGGTTCTTGGTCGTGGGCTGCTTGGGTTCGATCTGCATGGCGCTCCTTCTGTCGTGCTTCGTCTTCCTGCGTCGCCACCCAGCTCGCGAGCAACCGGAGGGAGTCCTCGGTCGGCGAGCCGGGCTCGGCCGAGTACACGAGGAAGTTCAGTCCGGGGTCGCCCATCGGCTCCATGGCCTCGTAGACGAGGTCGAGATCGCCGACGACCGGATGGTGGAAGTGCTTGCTGCCGTTCGCGTGGTGCCGGACGTCGTGGGCACCCCAGCGGGTCCGGAACTCGACGCTCCGCGTTGACAGCTCGCCGATGAGGTCCTGCAGTGCGCAGTCATCGGGGTTCCGGCCGGCCTCGGTGCGGAGGATCCCGACGTTGATGTCCGCGGCCGTCGTCCAGCTCGGGTAGAACCGCTCGGCGAGGTCGCGGTGCAGGAACGTGAACCGGGCGAGGTTCACCGGACGCTCGGGCTGCGCGTACATGTCCCAGTACAGGCCGCGGAACAGCTGGTTCTCCGCGATGACGTCCATCCGACCGTTCCGGACGAACGCGGGACCGGCGGTGAAGCCGTCGAGCGCCCACTGCATGCTCGTGCGCACCGACTGCGCAGGCTGGCGTCGACGGCGCCGCACCGGGGACGCGTTGGCCGCTCGTGCGAGGTCGAAGAGGTGCTCACGCTCCGCGTCGTCGAGCAGCAGCGCGTCGGCGAGGGACGCGAGCACGACGTCGGACACCCCGGAGAGGTCGCCGCGCTCGAGACGCGCGTAGTACTCGACGCTCATGCCCGCGAGCATCGCGACCTCGGTCCGCCGGAGACCGGGCACCCGACGGCCGGGACCGCCGGGGAGCTCGACCTGCTCGGGGGTCACCCGTGCACGACGGGAGGTCAGGAACTCCTTGACGTCGTCCTTGTTCGACATGCCCACCACGGTACGAGCCGCAGCCCGGACGTGGAACGCCCTGGTGGTACACCCCAGTCCCGGCGGCGTGCAGGCTCGCTCCGGTTGAATCGGAGAGCCCGACCGGCCCACCAGCCCGACCGGCCCACCCCACCCTGCGAGAAGGAGCACCATGACCCGCAGACGCGTCCTCATCTCCGGCGCGAGCATCGCCGGTCCCGCCCTGGCGTACTGGCTGCACCGGTACGGGTACGAGACGACCGTCGTCGAGCGCGCGCCAGCGCTCCGCACCGGCGGGCAGAACGTCGACGTGCGGGGTGCCGGCCGCGAGGTCACGCGCCGGATGGGCATCGAGGACGACATCCGTCGCGCAACGACCGGCGAGGTCGGCACCCGCTTCATCGGACCGAGCGGCCGCGTCATCGCAGAGTTCCCCGCCGGCACGACGGACTCCGGCGGCGCGACCGCCGAACTCGAGGTCCTGCGCGGCGACCTCGCCGCGCTCCTCGTCGCGCAGACCACCGCCGACACCGAGTACCGCTACGGCGACCGCATCACCGCGATCCACGACGACGAGGGCGCCGACGCCGTCCGCGTGGAGTTCGAGCACGCACCGTCCGAGCACTTCGACCTGGTGGTGGCGGCCGACGGGATCGGGTCGTCCACGCGGCGACTCGTCTTCGGCACGGAGCCGACGATCCGGTCCCTCGGCCTCGAGACCACGTACGCGACGATCCCCCGCACGGCCGCCGACGACGACTGGTGGCGGTGGTACAGCGCTCCGGGCGGACGGTCCGTCACCCTGCGCCCCGACGCGCACGGCACGATCCGTGCGGCGATGTCGTTCCTCACCGACCGCACGCGCGAGCAGGCCGGTGCCGAGCTCCGAGACGTCGACGCCCAGCGCGCCCGCCTCCGCGAGCGCTTCGCCGACGCCGGGTGGGAGGCACAGCGGGTCCTCGACGGGTTCGACGTCGCCGACGACCTGTACTCCGAGTCGATCGGCCAGGTCCGGGCACCCCGGTGGACGTCCGGCCGCGTCGCACTCGTGGGCGACGCCGCGTACTGCGCCTCGCCGATCAGCGGCATGGGCACGAGTCTCGCCATCACCGGGGCGTACGTCCTCGCCGGGGAGCTCGCCGCGCACGTCGACCACCGGGACGCCTTCCGCGGGTACGAGCGGATCATGCGGCCGTACGTCGACCAGGCGCAGCAGCTCCCGCCGGGCGCACCACGCGTCGCCAACCCGAAGTCGCGGGCCGGCGTCGCGCTGTTCGGGCTCGCCGTCCGCGCGGGGTCGAGCCCCCTCGTCGGCAAGGTCGCCGGGCGACTGTTCACCCCGCCTGCCGACCGCATCGACCTGCCCGACTACGCCCACCTGGAGCGCTGAGGTCGTAGCGTCGGCACCATGGAACTCCTCTTCGTACACGGCGCCCTGGTCCGAGACGGTGCCTGGTGGTGGCAGCCGACCGCCGACCTGCTGTCCGAACGGACCGGGATCCGCAGTCGGGCCGTCGAACTCCCGTCATGCGGTGAGACCACGTCCGGCCGCCCCGCCGGTGGCCTCGTCGCCGATGCCGCCGCACTCCGCGCAGCACTCGACGAGGTGGACGAGGCGATCGTCGTCGGGCACTCCTACGGCGGCACCGTCATCGCGGAGGCCGGATCGCACCCGGCCGTCCGGCAGCTGCTGTACGTGTCGTCGTACCTGCCCGACGTCGGGCAGGCGCAGGGCGCGATCATGGCCGACGAACCGGACCCCGTGTCGATCGGCGACGCCGGGGACGGCACCCTCGCTGTCGCGGGCTACGACGCTGCCTCGTTCGGCGCGCGGTTCCTGCAGGACGCCGACGAGTCCGTGCAACGCGCCGCCTGGGAGCGCGTGACCACCCAGACCGCTGCCGCGTTCGTCACCCCGACGAGCGCTGCTGGCTGGCAGGGCGTCGATTCCACGTACCTGGTGTGCACCGACGACCGCAGCACCACCGTCGCGCTCCAGCGCTCGCACGCGGCACGCGCGACACGCGCCGTCGACGTCCCGACCGGGCACCACCCGTTCATCACCCGACCCGACATCGTCGCCGACGTGGTGGAGTCGGTGCTGTCCTGACGCCGGGTCGCACCCCCGTGTGGACATCGCGCCCGCTCACGACGGGGCGCGACGTGCGTGACGGGGTGCGATGCGGCCCGGGTCGCCACCACAGACGGACGGGAGGCTCGGTGCCAGCTGGCACCGAGCCTCCAGTCCGTCTGTGGCTTGGTTCCGATCAGTCGGTGCCGGCGTCGAAGGCCGCGCCTTCGGACGCCGCGTCCGTCGCGCGGCCGAGCGCGTCGTCCGCGTCGGAGGTCACGACGGCGCCACCGAGGATCTCCTCGGACTCGCCGGCTTCGAGCTCGCCGACGAGGTCGCCCGTCGCCCCGCCGATGAGGCCGGCGGCCGCGTACTGCTCGAGGCGCGCACGCGAGTCCGCGATGTCGAGGTTCCGCATCGTGAGCTGCCCGATGCGGTCGTCCGGGCCGAACGCGGCGTCGCCGACACGCTCCATCGAGAGCTTGTCGGGGTGGTACGACAGCGCCGGGCCGATGGTGTCGAGGATCGTGTAGTCGTCGCCGCGACGGAGACGCAGGGTGACCTCACCGGTGACGGCGGAGGCGACCCAGCGCTGCAGCGACTCGCGGAGCATGAGCGACTGCGGGTCGAGCCAACGGCCCTCGTACATCAGGCGGCCGAGACGGCGGCCCTCGTTGTGGTACGACGCCACGGTGTCCTCGTTGTGGATCGCGTTGAGCAGGCGCTCGTAGGCGATGTGGAGCAGCGCCATGCCGGGGGCCTCGTAGATGCCGCGGCTCTTCGCCTCGATGATGCGGTTCTCGATCTGGTCGGACGCGCCGAGGCCGTGGCGGCCACCGATGGCGTTCGCTTCGTAGACGAGTGCGACGGCGTCGGCGTACTCGGCCCCGTTGATCGCGACGGGACGACCGGCCTCGAAGCGGACGGAGACGACCTCGGTCGCGACCTCGACGTCGTCACGCCAGGCGGCGACACCCATGATCGGCTCGACGATGTCCAGGCCGCTGGAGAGCTCTTCGAGGCTCTTGGCCTCGTGCGTGGCACCCCAGATGTTGGCGTCCGTGGAGTACGCCTTCTCGGTGGAGTCACGGTACGGGAAGCCCCGCGCGACGAGCCACTCGCTCATCTCCTTGCGGCCGCCGAGCTCCTCGACGAACTCGGAGTCGAGCCACGGCTTGTAGACGCGCAGACGCGGGTTCGCCATCAGGCCGTAGCGGTAGAACCGCTCGATGTCGTTGCCCTTGTAGGTGGAGCCGTCGCCCCAGATGTCGACGCCGTCTTCCTTCATCGCGCGGACGAGCATCGTGCCCGTCACGGCACGACCGAGCGGCGTCGTGTTGAAGTAGGTCTTGCCGCCGGAGCGGATGTGGAAGGCGCCGGTCTGCAGCGCGACGAGGCCTTCTTCGACGAGGGCGCTCTTCGCGTCGACGAGCCGGGCGATCTCCGCGCCGTACTCGTGGGCGCGACCGGGCACGGCGTCGATGTCCGGCTCGTCGTACTGGCCGATGTCGGCCGTGTACGTGCAGGGCACCGCGCCCTTCTCACGCATCCAGGCAACGGCACAGGAGGTGTCGAGACCTCCGGAGAACGCGATGCCGACTCGTTCGCCGACGGGGAGACTGCTCAGGACCTTGGACACGCTGACAATCGTAGGGGACGGGGCACGGTGCCCGGCCGTCCGGGTGGACGGTTGTGGAGAGTGGTGTGGACGGTCACTTGACGACCGCGTCCTTCCGGCCGACGATCGTCAGCGCGGCGGCGACCGCCACGACGACGCCCTTGATCATGGTCTGGGTGAAGTCCGGGACGCCGAGCTGGTTGAGCCCGCTGGACAGCACGACGAGGATCAGCACGCCGACCAGGGTCCGTTCCACGCCCCCGTTGCCGCCGGCGAGCGAGGTCCCGCCGACCGCCACCGCGGCGATCGCGTCGAGCATGAACGACGTCCCGAGCGTCGGCCCGGCGGACTGCAGCCCGGAGACCACGAGGAGCCCGGAGACGGCCGCGAACGTCCCGGAGATGACGAAGAGCCAGAACCGGAGCTTCCTCGCGTCGACCCCGGCGAGCCCCGCTGCCTTCTCGTTCGCGCCGATCGCGTAGACGTAGAGGCCGAACCGGGTCTTGTGGGTGAGGAACCAGCTGATCCCGAAGAGCACGAGCCCGACAAGGAACGTCCCGGTCACGCCCGGGACGAGCTGCGTGTTGACGAGCCCGAGCAGCCCGTTCGCGAAGAACGACACCGACTGCCCGTTCAGGATCGTCAGCGCGAGACCGGTGAACACGGACAGCGTCCCGAGCGTGACGATGAACGACGGCAACCGGCCGTAGACGGTGAGCGCCCCGTTGACGGACCCGACGAGCACCCCCACGGCGAGCGCGACGCCGACCGCGAGGGCGAGGTGGTCGCCGGCCGCTCTGACCACCAGCGCGACGACGGCCGACGACAGCAGCACCGTCGCGCCGATGGACAGGTCGATACTGCCGGCGAGGATCACGAAGGTGAGCCCGACGGCGCCGGCGAGCAGGTACCCGGCCGACGTGCCCATCGAGACGAAGTTCCCGATCGTGAGGAAGGTGCCCCTGGCGATCGAGAAGTACACGACGAGCGCGACGAGCACGAGCGGCGGCAGGACCCGCACCAGCAGTGCGCGCGGGACGAGCGGGCGCCGCGCAGTGGTCGCGACCGGGACGACGGCGTCGGCCGTCCGGGGTTCGGTGGTTGTGGTCATGACGAGACGGTCTCCAGGTCGGACGGACGGAACATGAACGGGACGACGTCGTCCTCCCGTGGCTTCGCGCCGGGCGGCGACGGGATGTCGGCGACGACCGCACGGTCGCGGACGACGAGGACGCGGTCGGACAGCCCGATGAGCTCGAGCAGGTCGTCACTGATGACGAGGACCGCCGACCCCTGGGCCGCCGCGGCCCGGATCGCCTCGTAGATGGACTCGCGCGATCCGGTGTCGACACCCTGGGTGGGGGCGTCGAGGACGACGAGCCTCGGGTGCCGGTGCAACCAGCGTGCGATGAGCACCTTCTGCTGGTTCCCGCCGGAGAGTTCCCCGATGGGCTGTTCGATCCCGCGGGTCCTGACGCCGTACGCCGCGACGAGCTCGCTCGCGGCCGATCGGGTGCGGCGTCTCCTGATCACGCCGAGACGGTTCGCGTAGCGGTCGTGCAGCGAACCGATCACCAGGTTGAACCGGATGCTCTTGTCCGCGAAGACCCCTGACGTGGCGCGGTCCCGGGGCAGGTAGACGATGCCGCGCTCGACGGCGTCCCGCACCGAGCCGTAGCGGACCGGCTCGCCGTCGAAGGTCAGCACGTGCGAGGAGTCCGCCGCACCGGCGACCTGCGCGCCGATCTCGTCCTTGCCGGATCCCTCGAGGCCGCCGAGCCCGACGACCTCCCCCGGGGCGATGCGGAGGGTCACCTCCGGTCCGGTGCCGTCGACGCGGAGACCGGTGACCTCGACGCCGGTGTCCAGCGGACCCGGTTCGTGCTGCCGTTGCAGGTGCTCCCGGTAGTACTGCTCGGAGCGGACCCGACCGACCATGAGCCGGTGCAGGTCCTCCTCGAGGAGTCCCTCGGTCGGCCGCTCCGCCACGAGCCGGCCGTCCTTGAGCACGAGGACGCGGTCGGTGACCGACAGGATCTCCTCGAGCAGGTGCGAGACGAACACGATCGCGGCGCCGTCGGTCGCGAGCTCGCGGACGACCTGCAGGAAGCGCTCCTCGCCGTGCTTGTCGAGGCTCGTGGTCGGCTCGTCGAGGAACACCACGGGGTTCGGCGTGCCGAGGAGGTCGATGGTCGCCAGCACCTTCGCGAAGCTCAGGCTCTGCTGCACGCTCGACGACAGGTCCGCTGCTCGCCGCCCGGCGAGTGTCGCCGGCAGGCCGAGCCGTTCGAGTGCGCGCGTCGCGACGACTCGACGACGACGTCGGTCGACCGTCCCGAGTGCGCGGGCGAACCGCCGCTCCCAGCCGAGCAGGAGGTTCTCCTCGACGGTCAAGGACTCGACGAGTGCCAGGTCCTGGTAGACGCGGAACAGCCCGAGCTCGTTCGCCGCCCGGTAGTCGGGGACCGTGACGGGGGCACCGTCGACCTCGACCGTGCCGCGGCTCGGCGGGAAGACGCCGGACAGCACGTTGAGGAGCGTGCTCTTGCCTGCACCGTTCTCGCCGATGAGGCCGACGACCTCTCCGCTCCGGAGCTCGAGGTCGACGCCGTCGAGCACGGTGGCCCCGGTGAAGTCCTTCCCGATGCCGGTCAGGCGGACACGAGTCGTCGCGGTCATCGTGTCGGGAACTCCGGCTTCGGGTCGAACGGATCGATGACGTCGTTGTGCTGCAGGGTCTTCGCCGCGTCGTCCAGCGCTCCGGACTCCTGGAGATTCGTGAACGTCGCGTTCTGCTCGTACCCGCTCGGCTCCTTCGACGTCGGCCAGAGGTGCGGCAGGTCGGTGATCGGCGTGTACTCGGCCTGCAGGTCCCAGTCGTCGGCGGAGTACACCTGCGAGATCGCCCGCGCGGACAGCTGCCGGTCGATCGGGGTGTCGACGTAGCGGGTGATGAAGTCCGCGGCGTTGTCCTTCGTGATGAGCGGCAGCGTGAGTTCGAGCTGGCGGAACGAGTCACCGGGGAGCTTGCCGTTCAGCGCGTCGAAGAGCTGCGCCGCCTCCTGGTACCCCGTCCAGCTGCCGGGCATCGCGGCGGCAGCGAGGACGGTCTCCTGCTCGACGAACTGTGCGACGTCGCCGGCGGAGTGCGCCGACACGATCTGGATGTCCTTCCCTGGCGTCTTGCCGATCGCGCGGATCGCAGCCACGGCACCGTCCACGTCCGCGGCGTCCGTGGCGAAGAAGGCGGTGGCGTCCGGGTGGGCGGCCAGCAGGTCAGCGACCTTCTTCTGGCTGTTCTCCGCCGTCCACGGGGTGTCCACGTTCCCGACCAGCGTGATGTTCGCGTGCTTCTTCAGGGTGTCGGTGAGGCCGAGGTACGCCTGGTTGGCGATCGTGTACGGGCTGTCGTTCCCGGCGAGCGCGATGAGTTCGGTCTTCTTGCCGTCGACGGACTTCGCCAGGGCCTCCGTCGCGTCGGACGCCGACTTGTAGTAGTTCGGCGAGACGTAGGACACCTGCCGGTCGTCCGGCGCGTCGTAGACCGTCTTCCATTCCTCGTTCTGGAAGATGTTGGCGAAGTAGGCGTCGTGCGCCTGGAACTTCTTCGACAGCTCGGCGGTGTTCGGGGCGGCGAGGTTCAGGCCGATGCCCTTGTACCCGGCATTCAGCAGCGAGTCGATCTGCTCGCTCTGCTGCTGCGCGTCGCTGTCGGCGTTGAGCACCCGGACGTCGGACGCGCCGAGCTGCTCCGCCGCGGCCTTGAACGACTTCCCGTACTCGGTGTTCCACGGGTTCGAGTTCGCGACGATCACGGCGAGCTTCACGTCGGTGTCGCCCTTGGTCGGGCCGAGCGACACCGGTGACGACGCCGCCCCGCCCGTCGAGCACCCCGCGAGCACGAGTGCGGTGGCGAGGGCGGCGCCGATCGCACCGATGAGTCTGGTCTTCTGCATGGTGGGTTCCTCGGGTGTGGGGCGGTCTCAGCCCTGGGCAGCGCGACCGCGGAGGTCGACGCCGCTGAACCAGGCGCGGAACGGCGAGGTGCCGTTGAGGTCGTGGTCGCCGATCGACGAGAGCCGGTACGGGATCGGGTTGTGGGTGGCGAGGGTGCGGGCGTTCCGCCAGTGCCGGTCGAGGCGTCTCGACCGGCTGAGGGCCGAGGCACCGCCGACGTCGAACAGTCGTGTGGCGGCCGCTGGGACGTCGCGGACGAGGAGCACCTGTGCGCGGTAGACGCGGAGCTCCACGGTGTCCTCGTCGGCAGGGGTCGCCGACCCGTCCGCGGCTCCGGCCCGCAGCGCGTCGAGCGCACGCGCGACGTCGGCCACGACGGTCTCGGCGAGGTAGGCGGTGGTGCTCAGCTCCCCGACGACCTCCTGCACCTGGGCGTCGTGCCGGGGCAGCTCGCCGCGGCTCTGTGCGAACCACCGCCGACGGTCGCGCACGAAGGCGACGACGTCGCGGTGCACGGCGCGGGCGATCCCGGCGAGCGCGACGAGGTGCAGGTGCTGGGCGAGCGAGGTGCCCTCGCTCCCGAGCTCGACGTGCAGCTGCTCCGCCTCGTCGACGACGACGCCCTCGAAGCGCGTCGTCCCGCTCGCGGTGAGCTGCTGCCCGAAGCCGTCCCAGTCGTCGACGCGGGTGACACCCAGCGCATCGGCGGCGACGACGAGCGTCTCGAGCCGGTCGTCGTCGGCCTCGGCGTTCGTCACGATCCAGTCCGCGTACAACGACCCGGTGCTGTAGTACTTGACGCCGTCCACCCGACGGACCCCGTCGCCACCGGTGGTGACGGTCGTGCCGAAGTGGTCGGTGTTCTGCCGGTTGCGTTCGGTGTGCGCTCCGCCGAGGACGGCCCCGCCGGCAATCCGGCGGAGCCACCGGTCCCGGTCGGGCGAGTCGGGGGCGGCGATGATCGCCTCGGTGAACAGCACGTGGGACCGCAGCGCCTGCACCACGTTCGGGTCCGCCTCGGCGACGGCGACGAGCACTCGGGTGAGTTCGGCGATGCTCGCGCCGCGTCCCCCGTGCGACACCGGGACGCGCAGCGCCCAGAGTCCACGCCGGGCGAGCTCGGCCACCTGCGCGAACGGCAGGGTCCTGGTGTCGTCACGGGCGGCCGCGGTCTCCGCGAGCTCTGCCACGACGTCGGCGAACGGTGCGAGGAGGTCGTCCGTCGTCGACCGGACGGTCTCCGTGACGCTCACCGTGCCACCCCCGCGGTCCGACGGACGGGGTGGGACGCGATCTCCTCGGTCCAGTCGTGCGCCCGGTGCCACGGCGGCAGGCCCGGTCCATCCCGGAACAGCTTCTCGCGGAGGGTCCCCGGTGCGTACTCGTCCTGGATGAGCCCGCGCCGGCGGAGCACCGGGACGACGTGGTCGACGAACTCCTCGTACCACCCGAGCGAGGTGACGGGCACGACGTTGAAGCCGTCGACGCCGGCCGCCGCCCACCGTTCGACCTCGTCGGCGATCTGCTCGGGCGTGCCCGCGAACCGTCCGGGCAGCAGCGCCTTCTCGGTGAGGAACTCGCGCCACGTCACGGCCACCGGGTCGTCGTAGACCTCGGTCGCGGCACGGAAGACGCTCCGCACGTGGTCCCCGAGGTCGACACGGCGGGCCAGTTCGGCGAGCGGTGTCCCCGGGTCGATGGACGGCAGGTCGATCCCGGTGTTGCCCGCGTAGAAGCCCTGCAGCCCCTCGATGCTGATGTTGTCGCGGAGGTGCTGCTGCTTCCGCTTCGCCTCCTCCTCGGTGGACCCGATGACCGTCGAGAGCTGCACGAGCGACTTCAGGGTCCCGGGCGGACGACCCACCGCCGTCGCGGCCGCCGCGAGCTTCGCGATGTCCCGACGAGCGGCTTCCGGCGTGTTCGACGGCAGGAACGTCACCTCGGCGTTGCGGACGGCGAAGTCGATGCCCGCCGGCGAGTTCCCGGCCTGGAACAGCAGCGGCGTGCGCTGCGGCGACGGCTCGACGATGTGCGGTCCCTGCACGCGGTAGCGCGGGCCGACGTGGTCGATCGTGTGGATCCGGTCGGGGTCGAAGTACTCCCCCGTCGCGACGTCATGTCGGACGGCGCCGTCCTCCCACGAGGCCTGCCAGAGTTTGTAGGCCACCTCCGTGTACTCGTCGGCCCAGCGGTAGCGCTCGTCGTGGCCGACGATGTCCTCGTACCCGAAGTTGCGGAAGCCGTTCGACAGGTAGCTCGTGACGATGTTCCAGCCGACCCGGCCGTGCGTGTAATGGTCGAGCGTCGAGAGCTTGCGCGCGAACGAGAACGGGTGGTCCTGGATGACGTTGCTCGTGACCACGAGCCCGAGGTGGTCGGTGACGAGGCCGAGCGCCGAGACGATCGACGCCGGGTCGTTGCCGGGGAACTGCGAACCGTTCCGGATGGTCGCGGTCCCGTCACCGGCCTCGAGGTCGTACGTGCCCACCACGTCGGCGATGAACAGGGTGTCGAACCGGCCGCGCTCGAGCACCTTCGCCTCCGCCACCCACGGTTCGAGGTCCTTGTAGCCGTACTGCACGCTGCCCTGGGGCGTGCGCCAGTAGCCGTGCGAGTGGTGGTTCGGTGTCAGGTGGACGAACGCGTTGTAGATGAGCGGCCGGGTCATGACGTCATCGTCAACCGCCGACAGGTGTTGCACAACGCGGGTCGTCACCCCCGGTCACCCTGGGTCACGGAGCGTCACCGGAACGGGCGCAGCCGTCACCGGACGTCACGATCCGCGGCGCGGGTCGCGGCCGTGGACGCGACCGACGGCCGGACGGGAGGCACGGTGCGGGCCCGCACCGTGCCTCCCGTCCGAGCCGCTCGCGGGATCAGCGGAGCTGTGCTCCGTCGGCGAGGTCCGTGGAACGGGACACGTCCGCCCACGCCGCGATCTCCGTGGCGAGCGCGTCGCGCCCGGCGGTGACGAGGCGGAGCGCATCCGATCCGAGCAGGAGGTGGGCGGGCGGCGCATCGCTCTCGATGACGGCGAGCACGGCCGCGGCCGCCTTCGCGGGATCGCCGAGCTGGTTCCCGTTCGCCTTCTGCCGGTTCGCGCGGATCGGGTCCATGAGTGCGTCGTAGTCCGGGATCGAGCGATCGGCGCGGACCATGGAGCGTCCGGCCCAGTCCGTCCGGAAGGAGCCGGGAGCGATCGCCGTGACGTGGACGCCGAACGCCGCGACCTCCTTCCCGAGGGTCTCGAGGATCGCCTCGAGCGCGAACTTGCTGCCGCAGTAGTACGCGAGCCCGGGGACGGTCATGAGCCCGCCCATCGACGTCACGCCGAGGATGTGTCCGGAGCGCCGTGCGCGCATGCCGGGCAGGACGGCCTTGACGACTGCGACGGCACCGAACACGTTCACGTCGAACTGTCGGCGGAGGTCGGCCATCGGCGACTCCTCGAGGACGCCCTCGTGCCCGTAGCCGGCGTTCGCGATGAGGACGTCGATGTGACCGAGGTCCTGCTCGATGTCCGCCATGACGCGGATGACGGCGTCGTCGTCGGTCACGTCGAGGAGGACAGCGCGTGCCCGTCCGGTGGCGTCGAGCGCCTCGAACTCGGCGGCGTCCGCAGATCGCCGGACGGTGCCGACGACGGTGTGCCCGGCGGCGAGGGCCGCCTCGGCGAAGGCACGGCCGAAGCCGGAGCTGACGCCGGTGATCACGAAGTTCTTGGTCATGCCGTCCATGTTCAACGCGAAGTCGATAAAAGTCAACGCTGTGTTGATTTTTGTCGACGCGGTATCCTGCAGCTATGCCTCCCTACGCCTACGACGAGCACGGCCGCCGTGTCGCGAGCCCGTCGAAGGGTGCACTTCGGGAGCGGAAGATCCTCGACGAAGCCGAGCAGCAGCTCGTCGAGCTCGGCTCGGAGGGCATGACGGTCGAGACGATCGCCCGCGCGGCCGGTCTCACCCGCGGCGCGCTGTACTTCTACTTCCGGTCGAAGAACGACGTCCTCGCTGCCCTCGTCCAACGCGTCACCGCGGAGCTGCAGGGTGCCGTGGCGAGCCGGCAGCGGGCGCTCCCGGGTGCGCCGCGTGATGCACTGCGGAGTGCGATCGACCTCACCCGGGATCTCTGGGCAAGGCACGGCGCCGTGATGCGCGCAGCGGTCGAGCTCGCCCCGTCGGTGCCGGTGATCGAGCAGCTGTGGTCGGCGACACGGGACGACACCGTGCGGAGCGTCACCGAGCTGCTCGGGTCCACGGACTCTGTCGGGCCGGACGACCGCACCGCGGCGCTCGTCGGCGCGCTCGTCGGGATGACCGAGCGGACGTTCTACGAGGCCTCGCGCGCGGGAACAGACCTCGACGACGCTACCGAGGTCGTGACGACGATCTGGGATCGGACGTTCGGGCTCTGAACTCGCCCGCTGGGCTCCGCGGTGGAGGGCAACGAGAAGGGGCCCACAGCCAGTCGGCTGTGGGCCCCTTCTCGTTGCTGTGTTCTCACCAGCAGTTCGGTTCGGTCGGGCTGACAGGATTTGAACCTGCGACCCCTTGACCCCCAGTCAAGTGCGCTACCAAGCTGCGCCACAGCCCGCGAGCCCCAGAGGGCTCGGAGTCCCGGAGGACTCCGCCACCCGCACCCGACCGAGCGCGGAGCAGCCCGACCAGCATAGCGGACGCCGGACCCCTGCCGCGCCACGTCCCGTTCCGGCCGGCCCCGTGTCCGGGCATCGAGCGCGCAGAAACGGCTCCCTCCGGATGCCGGTGCTCGCCGCTTCCGCGCACTCGATCGCGCGCGACCCAAAGCGAGCGCCCACGCGACCCCGAGAGAGCACCAGAGCGACACCGCCCGACCCCACCCCGGACATGCGGCGCCCAGCACCCGGCTCGTAGGGTGGCCCGATGCGTTCCCGTACCGCCCGTGCCCTCGTCGCACTCGCGGCAGCCGGCCTCGTGCTCGGCGCCGCCGGATGCACGAAGGCCGAAGCCCACGACGACCGGCCGACGCTGACGAAGGCCTCCCCCGACACCGTGTCCGTCGCGGACGAACAGGATCCCGTCGAACGGTCGATCCGGGCGAGTCGGGCGCTCTTCGCCACCGCACCCGGCGCCGTCGTCGCGCCAGCCGGGAACGACAGTGCCATCGAGACCGCGGCCGATGCTGCGACGAAAGCGCACGTCCCCCTACTCCTGACCAGCACGAAGCAGGAACAGACCGTCGCCCGCGAACTCGACCGCCTCGGCGTCACCTGGTACCAGGCCGAGGGCGACGTCCGGATCGACACCGACGCCCAGCGGCGATCCGCGCCGGAGGAAGGCGACGCGCCGAAGTCGACCCGGTCCTCCAGGCCGACGACCGTCGTGGTGGCGGACGAGACGGCCGACGCTGCCCCGGTGGCGACCGCGAAGGCGGCTGGAGCACGCGTGGTGACCATGCCGGACGGCGTGACGGACCCGGCTGCGGCACCCGACGTCGTGACCGCGCTCCACGACCACCGCGACGCGCCGACGCTGTTCGTCGGGTCCGCGTTCGGTGGGCTCGGTGACTCGACGTGGACGGTCCGCGCTGCGGAGAGCGGCTTCCAGCTGCCGCACGGCGGGCAGCGCCCGTTCGACGGACACCGGTACGTCGCGATGTACGGCGCACCAGGAGCCCCGGCCCTCGGCGTGCTCGGGGAGCAGGACCCGGCGGCGTCCGTGTCGCGCGCGAAGCAGCTCGCGGCGTCGTACGACGACGTGTCCGACGAGCCCGTGACCCCCGCGTTCGAGGTCATCGCCACCGTCGCGGCCGGTGACGCCGGCGCCGACGGGGACTACTCGACCGAGCTCCCCGTCTCGACGCTGGAGCCCTACGTCGACGCCGCCCACGATGCCGGCATGCCCGTGATCATCGATCTCCAGCCCGGACGCGCGGACTTCCTGTCCCAGGCGAAGCGGTACGAGTCGCTCCTGAAGCAGCCCGGTGTGTGGCTCGCGCTCGACCCGGAGTGGCGGCTGACGGCGGACCAGGTGCCACTGCAGCAGATCGGGAGCGTGAACGCCTCGGAGGTGAACCAGGTCTCGGACTGGCTCGCACAGCTCGTCCGATCGGAGGGGTTGCCGCCGAAGGCACTCGTCCTGCACCAGTTCCGGCTGTCGATGATCCAGGACCGCTCGTCGCTGGAGTCGCACCCCGAGCTCGACCTGCTCATCCACGCCGACGGGCAGGGATCGCAGCCGGACAAGCAGGCGACGTGGAAGGCGCTGCACGCCGATGCGCCAGCAGGCACGCACTGGGGATGGAAAAACTTCTACGACGAGGACCAGCCGATGCTGACGCCTGCGCAGACCATGCAGGACGTGGCGCCGACGCCGTCGCTGGTCACGTACCAGTAGCGCGCGTTCTCCACAGCCTGGAGGCTCGGCCTGCGTTTCGTCGGTCGGTCCTGACAGCATGGGGCCATGGACACCCCCGTTGCAGCCCCGCCGAACGCCTCGCCTTCTGCAGACATCGCTGCCGAGGCGCAGGCAGCGCTCGCTGCGCTCACCGGGCGTCCCGACGCCGTCTTCCACCCCGGTCAGCTCGAAGCGATCTCGGCCCTGGTCGAACACCGGCAGCGTGCACTCGTCGTCCAGCGCACCGGGTGGGGCAAGTCCGCGGTGTACTTCCTCGCGACCCCGCTCCTGCGGCGTCGCGGCGGGGGCCCGACGGTGCTCGTGTCGCCGCTGCTGGCCCTGATGCGCGACCAGGTCGCTGCCGCTGCCCGCGCGGGTGTCCGGGCCGTGTCCATCAACTCCGCGAACGCCCATGAGTGGTCCGACACGCAGGCCGCGCTCGCCCGTGACGAGGTGGACGTCCTGCTCGTCTCCCCCGAGCGGCTGAACAACCCGAAGTTCCGCGACGAACAGCTGCCGACGCTGATCGCCCGGATGGGCATGCTCGTCGTCGACGAAGCGCACTGCATCTCGGACTGGGGCCACGACTTCCGTCCCGACTACCGGCGCCTCGCCGAACTCATCCGGTCCCTGCCGCACGGCGTGCCCGTGCTGGCGACCACCGCCACCGCGAACGAGCGCGTGGTCGAGGACGTCGCCGAGCAGCTCACCGCGGGTCCAGCCGACCCGGTGTTCACCATCCGCGGGTCGTTGGCTCGCGCTTCCCTGCGTCTCGGGGTCCTCACGCTCCCCGATGCCCGAGCCCGGCTCGGGTGGCTCCTGGCGCACCTCGGTGACCTGCCGGGCAGCGGCATCATCTACACGCTGACCGTCTCCGCGGCGGAGGACATCGCGCGCCTCCTGCGCGAGAGCGGGTACGCCGTCCGTGCGTACACCGGGCGCACCGACACCGACGAACGCGAACAGCTCGAGCAGCAGCTGAAGGGCAACGAGCTGAAGGCCCTCGTCGCCACCAGCGCCCTCGGCATGGGGTTCGACAAGCCGGACCTCGGGTTCGTCGTGCACGTCGGGGCGCCGTCCTCCCCCGTCGCCTACTACCAGCAGATCGGACGTGCCGGCCGTGCGACGGACAACGCCGACGTGCTCCTGCTCCCCGGGTACGAAGACCAGGAGATCTGGAAGTACTTCGCCAGCGCCTCGATGCCGACGGAAGCCCGCGCGTCCGCGGTCCTCGGCGCGCTGTCGACCGACTCGGCGATGTCGACGGTCGCACTCGAAGGGCTCGTCGACATCAAGCGGTCCACCCTCGAGCTCCTGCTCAAGGTCCTCGACGTCGATGGTGCCGTCCGCCGGGTGACCGGAGGGTGGGTCTCGACCGGGCAGCCGTGGGAGTACGACGCCGCGCGCTACGAACGTGTCGCTGCCGCCCGCGCTGCCGAGGCCGCATCGATGCTCGACTACGAGTCGACCTCCGCCTGCCGGATGCAGCTCCTGCAGCAGGACCTCGACGACCCCTCGGCAGAACCCTGTGGCCGCTGCGACAACTGTGCGGGCGCCTGGTACCCGGCCGACGTCCCTTCGGACGCATCAGCGGGTGCCGCCTCGGCGCTCGACCAGGTCGGCGTCGAGATCGCTCCCCGCGCGCAGTGGCCCTCGGGCATGTCCGCGCTGAACGTGCCCGTGCGCGGCAAGCTCGCCGCCGACGAGGTCGTCGCGCCCGGTCGCGCCGTCGCCCGTCTGACCGACCTCGGCTGGGGTGGTCCGCTGCGCGCGCTCTTCGCGTCCGGGGTCGCCGACGCACCGGTCTCGCGCGAACTCCTCGACGGCTGCATCCGGGCGCTCAAGGACTGGCCGTGGGAGACCCGGCCGACCGGTGTCGTGGCGATGTCGTCGCAGTCCCGGCCGCAGCTCGTCTCGTCGCTCGCGCAGGCACTGTCGTCGATCGGGAAGCTCGAGTTCCTCGGGACGCTCGACCGCACCGGTGGGACGCCGCGAGGGGACGGTGCGACGAACAGCGCCTACCGGCTGGCCGGCGTGTGGGACAGCTTCACGGTCGGGCCTGCTCTGTCTTCGGCGCTGCAATCGCACCAAGGACCGGTGCTGCTCGTGGACGACCTCGTCGACAGCCGGTGGACGATGACCGTCGCCGGTCGGGAGCTCCGACGTGCGGGGGCATCCGCCGTGCTGCCGTTCGCGCTCGCTACCGTCGCTTAGCGGGCGTCTCGCCGCCGTGCGGGCTAGATGGTGTCTTGCCGCCGTGCGGGCTGGCTAGGGGCGGGCAGCGGTCGGCCACACCCGCTCGGCGATCTCGACCACCGATCCGACCTTCGCCCACTGCTCGTCCTCGGTCAGGACGTTGCCCTCCTCGGTCGATGCGAAACCGCACTGCGGGCTCAGCGCCAGCTGGTCGAGCGGGGCGAACTCGGCGGCCTCGGCGATCCGACGCTCGATGACCGCCGGGTCCTCGAGCTCCCCCGACTTCGACGTGATCAGCCCGAGGACCACCACCTGGTCGCCCTTCGGCAGGAATCGCAGCGGCTCGAATCCACCCGCACGGTCGCTGTCGTACTCCAGGAAGAATCCGTCGTAACCCGTGTGCCCGAGCATCTGCTCCGCCACCGGCTCGTACCCGCCCGACGCGATCCACGTCGACCGGAAGTTCCCGCGACACACGTGCGTCGTCACGACCAGGTCGTCGGGCCGACCGTCGAGGACCCGGCGGATGATCGTGGCGAACCGCTCCGCGATGCCGTCGGTCTCGATCCCCCGAGCTCGTGCCTTCTCCATCTCCACATCGGAGCAGGCGTACGCCCACGCCGTGTCGTCGAGCTGCAGGTAACGGACGCCCGCGTCGTAGAACGCGGCGATCGCGTCGCGGTAGGCCTGCACGAGGTCGTCGGTGATCGCATCGCGGTCGGCGTAGTGGTCCGTGCGGATCTGGTCGGCGTCGAGCCGGAAGTCGAACACGGTCGGCGACGGGATCGTCATCTTCGCCGTCACACTGCGCCGCGCTGCCTCGGCGAGCACGAACGCGGCGTGCGCGAGGAACGGGTGATCGGCTGGGAACGACACCGGGCCGGTGACCCGCATGCCCTTCGGGGTGGTCTCGACCCCCTGGAACGCGATGCCGTGATCCAGCTCGACGACCTCGACGCCGTTCAGGCCGCCCCAGAAGTCGAGGTGCCACCAGGCACGGCGGAACTCACCATCGGTCGCGAGCTGGAGCCCGGCCTCGACCTCGGAGTCGATCAGGCCGCGAATTGCCTCGTCCTCCACCGACTGCAGCTCGATCGGGTCGATCGTGCCCGCGGCAGCACGCTGACGGGCGTCCTTCACGCTGGCGGGGCGGAGGAAGCTGCCGACGATGTCGGCACGGTACGGCGGTCGCTGCGAGGTCATCAGTCGATGCTATCGACGGTCGCTTGCGGCGCCGCGCTCAGGGAGTGTTGACCACGATGACGAGCGCGCCGGTCACGACGCTCGTTGTGAGGACTACGGCTACCAGGACCCAGCCCCGCTGAACCCATCCGGCACTGCGAAGCAACGCGAGGACGAGGTGAGCGTGACATCGTTGTCGGTCGTTCCCTGCGCGACGAGGTAGCCCTCGCCGTCAGCGCCGACGATCTCGGCGGTCGGGCGGCCCGCCGAATCGGAGGTTCGGTTCGCGATGTACCCGTCATGACCGTCCCATCGCTGCAGGAGCGACTCCACGATCGAATCGATGTCGGTTCGACCGTCCATCACGACATCCGCACCGCCCACCCACTGGCGACCACCCCCAGCGCAGGCGAACAGCGCTCCGTTCTTCGACTGGCGAACCTCGCCGTGACCAGGGATGCTCTCCGCGATCTGGAGTTCGATCGCCTGCGTGCGGATCTTCTGTGCGTGGATCAGCTTTTCGGTGTCGGCGGTCCCGGCACCGGACGTCGCAGAAGGTGTGCTGGTGTCATCCGCCTCCGTCCGACCACATCCCGTCAGCAGCAGAACGGCCACCACGACGAGCGCAGCCAGCCTCACGGTGCGCACCGACTCGGTTGCACGGTCGAGACTGTCAGCCGGAAGCGTCTGGTGCGGAGCCCGGCCATTCTCCGAAGCGCTTCTCGACCGCGCTTTCCGGCAGGAGCACCAGTTGCTTCAACCGATCCGTCGACGTGGCATAGGCAGCATCGGTCCACCCTTCCTCCTTTGCAATATCTCCGATCACGGGCTGTGGCGAGAGTCGCATCCCGACGAAGATGCCGGCGTCCGGCTCGTGGTCGTTCACCGACCAGCCGAGTTGCGCCAACGTGTTGATCACCGTCGGGAGCCGTGCGGGATCGTCGACCGTCGCAGTCACGAGCACCTGGTGGTGCGTGTTCAGCCCCGACACCGTCTCATCGATGTCGACGGATGTGTCAGTCAGGCCAGACATGGCTCGAAGCTGTCCACGCGCGGCTTCGAGAGACTGCCCCGCGTGTGGGTGCGCCGTCTCAATCGAGCTTGTCGGTGCCTGATCTCGGGGACCCATTGCGCTGCACCCTCCGCCCGACCCCACGATGACGATGGCCGCACCGATGCACGCGAGGCGTCGACGTCGGCCTATCAAGTCGCTCCCTTGTTGTGGCAATCGTGGCCGCAGTGGTCGACCGTCGCAGTCGCCTTGTCTTGTCTTGCACGACCGATCTGAATGACCGGTCGTGGGCGTCGTCGATCCCCGACTTTCACGACTCGAGGTCGGGCACATCACCCGGCCACTTCCCCAGCTTGGATTCCAAGGACGATCGCGGGACGACGACGAGCGCTCTGAAGCTCCCCGGTGAGGAACGGAACTCGCGGTCAGTCCACGAACTGTCAAGAAGGTCACCGACGATCACCTGCGGTGAGGTGTGCATCCGCACACTGACCCCCTTGTTCGCATCGACGTCGTTGACGGACCAACCAAGTCGGAAAAGTTGCTCCACCTGCCTTGCCTGTTCGTCTCGTGACGTCGAGTCGCTCGTCGCCTCGATCCAGATGCGACGATTTGTCTGCAGTCCGGTTACCGTCCTGTCGACTTTGATGGAGGACTCGGAGATGCCAGGCATCTTGGAGAGCTGTGCTCGGGCGACGTCGAGGGCTTCACCTGCATGAGCAATCCGGGACGTACTCACGTTCGATTGTTCTCCGGTGTTAGCCCCGCTGCACCCGGCGGTCGAGATCACAGAAAGAAAACCGACGCTCGCGACAGCCACCATCGCGGTGCGAGGTAGCTTCAATGCTTCCGCCTCATTTTCCCCATTGACAGCGACCCTACTCGTTCGGCTCTGCACTGACGCATCATTTACCTCAGTACTCTCCCCCACGGTAAAAGTCGTCGGGCAGCGAGAAGCACTCCGAGAACGACCCACCCTCGATGCCGTGCGTTGTGACGTCGAGCAATACTGAGGCTCCGTTTTTTTCCGAGACGGTAACACGCTCAGTACCGTTGAAGGATTTACTCTGGTCCACCTCGAACCCAGCCGTCTCAGCTTTCTGACGAAGCTCGCCGAGCGCAGCAATCGGCCTCACATCGGCTCGCAGGCTGATCGTGATCCCGCCTGCCCACATATCGCCTGAATCACACGACTGCAGCGAGCCCTTCGGGAGCTGATTGATCTCACGCACGTCCCGGTCAGGAATGAATTTCGCGATCCGCAGTTCGAGTTGCTGGGTGCGCGACTTCGCCTCCGAAATCCGCTTCTCCGGACTTACCGCATCTTCGTTCGTATTCATGACACATCCCGTCAGAAGCGAAGTTCCCAAAACTACGACGAGGACCTGAGGCCACTTCACGGGCGTCCTCCGTAGATGAATTGTTTCATGTCGCGAAGCGCTCCCTGATTCTCGACATCCGTCCCCGCGATCAAATTGTGAAGCCCCATCCCGTTTCGTAGCGAGTCATACACGCCATTCAAGGGGAAGTCCTTGTATTTATCCGGAGGGGAATAGTAGGAGCCGTGATCAAAGCCCACCTCGCGCGGGTTTCGGCCATCCCAAACCAACCCGCCAGAGATATGCTGAGCATCCTGGAGGATGTCATCGTAGGAGAAGTCCGCGTAACGGGTTCCGTCACGCTTTTCCCAACCGGAGGGCACGCCAGCACCCGCAAGTGACAGCACTTTGTCGTAATGAGCACCTGCCACCTCCGACGAAGTCACATTCGCAGTGCCCCAACTATGACCCATAGCGATCTGTTGCGCGGATCGCAGATCGGGTTGGCTTCGAAGTCCGAAGTCAAAGTTCGCAAGACGCTTGCCCGACGCGAGCCCAAAAGCCTCGGAATTGGCTTCGGGGATGCTTTGCGGGAAGGTTCCATCCTTGTACACGAACGCCACGGTGCCGACTCCACCTTGCTGCTGCATATACCTCGCCACTTTTTGTGTTTCACCGCTGAAGAACCCGCCCATGTCTGCAAACGTTCCGGGAACGTAGGTGATCACGTTTCTCGTGGCATCCGTCGGAGTTCCGATCATCTCGATGATCCGGTCCTTCGCGTGATCGTACAAGTAGAGCTGGACCGTGGGATGATCACCCGTCGCACGCTTCAGGTAGTCACGCTCGTCCTCCAGCGCTGCGATCTGATCATCGAAACGCTGGGGAGTCCCCGCGTCGGACGCGAGCTTCCGCAGGCGGGCGATCTCGTCTCGCACAACGCCGAGTCGCTCCGCCGCATTGATCTTGTTCGCCGCCACCCGCGCGAGCGCCGGCACACCGTTGAGCGCGCCGATCACCGCTGGGAGCCCCGCCACGAGTGCGGCCTGCTGCCCGGCCGGAAGCGAACTCCACCACGTCGACACTTCGGACGGCGCAGCTTTGTCAAGCGCTGCCGCGAGCTCCGGATGCTGCTTCAGCAGGATCTTGAGGTCGATTGCGCTCAGGTTGCCGATCATGGCGAGAAGCGCTGCCGGGGTACTGCCAGCGACGCCAGCGGTCGTGACGCCGGCGAGGCTGCCGAGGACGCCCTCGCCCTGCAACGCAGCAACACAGGTCGAGTCCATCGACCGCCGATCAGAAACCAGCTGGTCCCACTGCGCGTCGATCGCGCGGGTCTTTGCCTGCGCATCATCGACCGCAGTCTGCGCAGCGGCGGACTTCCGTTTCGCAGCTGCCGTCGCATCGGGATCGGGAGTCTCCGCCTTGAGCAGTGCCGGCAGCTCGGCGCTCGACGTGCTGAGCTTCAGCTTCGCGAGACCAAGGTCCATCTGCACGCTGGACCGCTGCTGCTCAAGCACCCGCTGCCGGTCCTGCAACTGGGACAGTTGCCCGGCATACGTCTTCAGAGCGGACGCCTGCGCCTCGAGTCCCGTCGCGAGCAACTCGATGTCCGCCGCATCCGCGGACAGCTTCGAGGCGAACGCGGTCTGGCTCATCGCCTTCCACTCTGCCCCAGAACCCGATCCCGCACCCTGCAACGACTGCTGGGCGTCACGGATCTTGCCTGCACGCGCACTCCGGAGCTGCGCCAGCCCCTGGATCGCGGCCGGACTGCCCTGGCTCGGATCATCGTGTGTCCAGCTCACTGCTTCGCCGCCGCTCCGGCCAGCGCAGAGTCCTGTTCCTGGTACGACCGCTTGGCCTGCAGCGGGAACTTTGCCGCAACTCGCACGTTCTCCGCGACGAGATCCGACCGCTGCACCTGCTGCGCCGTCGCGTTCGACAGCGCCGACGCCACGGCATCCGATCCCAGTTCGGCATCTCCGGCCCCCTGCCGGATTCGTGAGCCGATCTGGATGTCATCGGCCGCAGCCGTCACCTTCGCCGACGCCGCATCGAGTGCGGCGTAGACGACCTTGAGCTCTCCGCCCACTTGTCACCCCCGTGACGAATCCACGGCCGGCACCGCCCCAGCGGTACCGACCGTGTCGTTGTGATCGGACCGGCTCAGCGACCCAGCTTCGACGCCAGCTGCTGGTCCACGTCGCCCAGCGTGGTCGCCGTGGTGCGCAGGAACTGCGCCAGGTCGTTCAGCCCACCGATGGTGTTCTGCGCACCGGAGGTGAAGCGCTGGTACGCGTCGTTGTACGCCCCCGACGACCGGTCCGTCTGGAACCCCGCCTGCGTCAGCGATGCGATCTGTGCCTGCAGCTTCGACAGCGTCGCGTTGATCTCGTCACGACCAGCAAGCAGCCGGTCCGCGTTGCCGTTGAGCTCCTGGTAGGACACGTTGATGTTCGGCATGGTCATCCCCTCGTTCGGTTCTCGTCGCCAGCCCCTCCGGCGACATCTGGCACGCTACCAGAGGAGGAGAATTCCTCACCCATGCGATGGGAACCAGAACCCGAACCAGAACCGGAACCCGAACCAGAACCAGAACCAGAACCCGAATCAGAACCGGAACCAGAACCCGGCAACGCGACCTGCACCCGGGTGACCCGTCCGGAGTCGACCATGAACCCCCGCCCGAGCGGGAAGTCCGACCGCGTACAGCGCGGGAACGCCGTCCGGAACAGCGTCAGCCCGTCGGTCTCCTCCGGCTGCAGCGCGATGCCCGCGCGGGCGGTCTTGAGCTCCCCGAAGAGCTGCCAGGCGCTCGGCGCGGTGACGGTGTCGGCCTCGGCGAGGACGAACACCCCTGCGCGTCGAGCGGCTTTGATCAGCCGCGCGACCTGCGACTCGGCTGGCAGCCCCTCGAAGTCGCCGACGTTCTCGATCACGATGAACGGCGACGGGTCGATCGTCCCTCCTGCTTCGAGCGACGACGCCAGCTGGCTGGCAAGCGCGTCGGCCGAGTCGGAGTCACTCGCGACCGCGGCCCAGTCAGTGGCGTCCCGGAGCGCGCTCCGACGCCCGACGACGAGGTACGCGGGACGGTCCGGGTACGTCGCCGTGACGGACCCGATGAGCGTCCGCATCGTCGTGCTCCGTCCGGACCCGAACGGCCCGGTGACGACGAAGAGACCATCGGTCGGGATGCCGACGGCGGCCAACGTGTCGTCGGCCAGGCCGATCACGGGCCGGCCGTCGACCGCGACCGGCAACGACGAAACCGGGACGGACGACGGCAGCCGGCGGACCGCTGGCGTCGCCGGTACCCCATGCGCCACCAGGGAACGAGACAGCGCCTCCACCGCCCCGGCCTGCACGACGAGGTCGGCACTCCCGGCCGGGACGGCGATCTGCACCTCGTGCGATCCCACGAGTCCACGCCCGGGGACGGCGTCTTCGAGCACGTCCGCGGCCACGTCGGCCGCGTTGTACTCGATGTCGCTCGCGAGCCGCAGCACGATCCGTTCGCCGATGTTCGCCTGCAGGTTCGTCGGGAAGGCCCCGACACGGTCGGCCGACATCACGAGGTGCACGCCGAGCGCCCGCCCGGTGGAGGCGATCGCGAGCACCTGGTCGAACAGCTGCAGCGTGCCGGGCCGGAACTCGTACTCGTTCCGGAACGCGCCCATCCCGTCGACGAGCACCAGGATGCGCGGCTCCGCCTCGCCGGTGACGGTCCGGTACTCGGTCAGCGAGGAGGATCGGGCCGCCGCGAACCGCTGCGAACGGTCCGAGATGGTCGCCTCCAGATCGACCAGGAGGCGCGTGATGCGTTCGTCATCCGGCCCGCTGATCACGGACCCGACGGTGGGCAGTGCATCGAGCATCGAGAGTCCGCCGCCGCCGAAGTCGAGTCCGTAGACCTGCACGGGGTGGTCGTCGGCCACCGAGGACGCCGCGATGGCGACGGCGCGGAGCACCGTGGACTTGCCGGAGCCACCGGTCCCGAGCACGGCGACGTTGCCGACGACGTCGAGGTCGACGGCGTAGGCGGTCTGCTGCTGGTGTTCCGGGACGTCGAGCGTGCCGATGACGAGCGACGCTCCGTCGGATCGCCCGACCGCGCCGAGGTCGACGCTCTCGCCGAGCTGGTCGAGCCACGGCTTCCGCGGGATCGCGAGCGAGCGTCGATCCGCCGCGGCCGCGATGGTGCCGGCGAGCCGCTCGATGTCCTTCGCGCGAGCGGTGTCCCGCGGAGCCCGTGCGGCACTCGGCCACATCGTGCCCGGCCCGAACGGGAAGTCCTGCACGTCGATGTCGGGCTCGTGCACGACGTCGTCCGACCGTCCACCGAGGTACGCCGTCTGGAAGTCCAGGACGCGCCCCGGTCCCGTCTTCGCCGCAGCGCGTCCGGGGGTGCCCGGATCGAACCACGCCGCGTCGGGCACACCGAGGACGTCGGCGCTGTCCACCTCGTCGGCGACGCGCAGGGCGATGCGGAGGTTCGTGTTCGCGCGCAGGGAGTCCTTGATGACCCCGCTCGGCCGCTGCGTCGCCATCACGAGGTGGAGCCCCAGCGAACGACCACGCTGTGCGACGTCGATGACCCCGTCGATGAACTCGGGGATCTCGGAGGCGAGGGCGGCGAACTCGTCGATGACGATCACGAGCGACGGCGGCGCCGCCGGATCACCGCGCTGCTCGAGCGTGACGAGGTCCTTCGCACCCCGCTCGTTGAGGAGGTGCTCGCGGTACCGCAGTTCCGCCCGCAACGACGTCAGGGCGCGGCGGACCAGGTGCGGGTTGAGGTCGGTGACGAGTCCGACCGTGTGCGGCAGCCCGACGCACTCGGCGAACGCCGCACCGCCCTTGTAGTCGACGAGCAGGAACGTCACGCGGTCCGGGGCGTACTCGGCCGCGATCCCCATGATCCACGTCTGCAGGAACTCGCTCTTGCCGGAACCCGTGGTCCCGCCGACGAGTGCGTGCGGACCCTGGGTCCTGAGGTCGAGCGCGAGCGGCTCGCTCGGTCCCTGCCCGATGACCGCCCGGATCCCGCCGGCTTCGCGACCGGCTCCGGGCACCCAGTCCGCGGTGATGCTGTCGTTCTTCGCCCAGCGGCTGACGACGGCCACCGGGTCGCCGGCGAGGTCGCCCTCGTACAGGTCGACGAACGCGACGCTGTGCGGCAGGTCGGTCTCGTCGAGCACACGGGCGCCGGTGTCCTGGACGGGTGCGATGGCCCTGGCGACGGTCGCGGCCTCGATCACGTCGACGCGGTCGAGCTCGTCGAGCACGACCGCCTGGCCGGACCGCACGAACCCGACGGTCGCGGTCCCGGTGGAGCGGTCGAGGGAGATGTACGTCCGGCACACCACCGGCAGCGCCTGCTGCGTCGGGGCGAGCCACAGCACGAAGACGCCGAAGTCCGCGCCCTCCTCGGCGAGCGCCACCAGCCGAGCGCGGTCGGCCGGGGCCTCCGCGGTGACGATGACGAGCACCGCGGGGGTCGCCGGCAGCCGGTCGACGGATTCGCCGTGCTCCTCGTCGAGCGCGTGCCCCTCGTCCAGACGCGACCGCACCTGCTCGCCGCGACCCGCGCCGGCGTCACGGCGGGTGGCGACGAGCCCCTCGAGTTCGGCGAGCAGCGTCGACGCGCCCGCGAAGTCGCTGACGAGCCCGCCGGAGCGGAGCGGGCTGTACGCGGAGTCGACGTGCGGCAGCCACTTCAACCACCCCCACTGTTCGGTCGTGGTGCCGCCGGCGAAGGCCGTGACGACGAGGTCGGCCGGGCTGTGCAGTCCGACGAGCTGCACGACGAGCGACCGAGCGACGTCGTCGGCAGCGAGTCCGGTCCCGGCGACGCCGATCGCACCGGCTCGTTCGAACGTCTCGATGACCGGGACGGGACCGACGGTGGCGTACTCGTCGGCGAGTGCTTCTGCGCGGTTCCAGTCGTCGACGCTGCCGGTGTTCTTCGACGGCAGCGTGATCGATGCGTGCGACGGCTGGGTCCCTGCGCCGAACCGGACCTCGAGGAACGTGGTGTGCTCGGGTTTGCGCGTCCAGAGCAGCTCTGACCCCGTCCGCATCGCCGCCGTCACGACGGCGGGAGCTGGCGATTCGGCCACCCGGGCGTCGATCTCGCGCGCCCGCTCCGCCGCGAGCCGCGTGCGGACGTCCGCGAGCGAGTCCTCGAAGCGCTGCCGTTCGTCGCGCTTCCGCCGCTTGACCTGCACGCGCTGGTCGATCCACGTCCCGATCATGATCACCGGGGACAGCGCGATGAAGATGAGCGTGTACGGCTGCTTCGTGACGAGGAACAGCACGGCGCCCAGCACGATCGGCGCGATGATCGCGATGATCGGGAGCCGTGGCTTCTCGCCGGGGACGGGGATCTCCGGCAGCGTGAACGACCGGCCCCGGTACGCGGGATCCACCCGCGGGGACCGCGAGAACTCCGACGGCGTCTCGGCGGCACCGGGGAGCGTCGGGAGTCCACTGGACGCGAGTGGCACGATGCGGAGCCGGGACTCCCCCACCTGCACCTCGGACGACGGCTCGACGAAGGCCCGTGCGACGAGCCGACCGTCGACGGAGACGCCGTTCGCCGAGTTGAGGTCGACGACCTCGATCGTCTCGCCGACCGTGACCGACGCGTGGCGGCGCGAGACCTCGTCGTCACCAGCGAGGTACACCTGCGCCATCGCATCGCGTCCAATGAGGTTCACGCCGCGCGAGAGCGTGTACTCGTGTCCCGCCTCCGGACCGGCGAGGACCTGCACGACGGCGGCGGGTGCGTCCTCCACGTCGTCCCCACGCCGCCGCTCGGTGACCGGCACGACCTCCACCCGGCAGCCGGACCGCAGCGAGGACTCGTGCACCGTCGCCGACGGGTTGAGCAGCCGGGCCTGCGGGCGGTCCGGGAACTGCACGCGCAGCGTGAGCGGGTGCACCCCGGCCGGACTGCCGGTCGCCAACCGGTTCGCGAGGCTCCCGATCGTCGCGGTCACGTCCGCCGTCACGACGACGTCGCGATCGCCCCCTGCCGTGCCGCCGATGGTCATCTTGAGTTTCACACGTCACCCCCGCGACCATCTTATGGACGTGCCGCGACAGCCCGTCAACGTGTCCACAGGACGGACGCAACGGCCTGTCTACGCGGCGGTGCCGATCGCGTCCAGCTCAGCCACCGCGTCGGCCGGCAGCGCGAAGCCCGCCGACGCGACGTTGTCGCGCAGATGCGCGACCGACGACGTCCCCGGGATCAGGAGCATGTTCGGCGACCGCTGCAGCAGCCACGACAGCGCGACGGTCAGGCGCGACACCTCGAGACGGGCGGCGACCGCATCGAGCGCCCCTGACTGGATCGGCGAGAAGCCGCCGAGCGGGAAGTAGGGCACGAAGGCGATCCCCTGCGCAGCGGTGAGGTCGACGAAGGGGTCGTCCTCACGGTGCGCGACGTTGTACAGGTTCTGCACGCACACGACCGGTGCGATGCCCTGCGCCTCCGCGAGCTGTTCGGCGTCCACCGTCGAGAGCCCCAGGTGGTTGATGAGCCCCTGCTGCTGGAGCTCGGCGAGCGCCTCGAACTGGGGAGCGATCGATCCGGGCTGTGGGCCTTCCATGCCACCCATGCGCAGGTTCACCACGTCGAGTCGCTCGACGCCGAGGTTCCGGAGGTTGTCGTGCACCTGCTCGATGAGCTCGTGCGGTTCCCGCGCCTCGGGCCACCCACCCTGCTCGTCGCGTCGAGCGCCGACCTTCGTCACGATGCGCAGGTCGTCCGGGTAGGGCGCGAGCGCCTCGCGGATGAGGGCGTTCGTCACGAACGGGCCGTAGTAGTCCGAGGTGTCGATGTGCGTGATGCCGAGGTCGACGACCTCGCGGAGCACGCGGATCGCCTCGTCGTGGTCGGCGGGCGGGCCGAACGCCCCCGGTCCGGCCAGCTGCATCGCGCCGTACCCGACACGGGTGAGTTCGAGGTCGTCGGCGAGACGGTAGGTGCCGCCGGGGAGCGTCGTGTTCGTCATGTCGTCCACGATCCTCCGGCTCCGGGATCGGTGACAGGCCCCGATGGTCCCTGGGACCCGGGGTCCTAGGAGCGGTACCCGACGATCCGGCGAACCGCTTCCTCCACACGAGAACGCCGCTCGCGGGCGTCCACAGGCTCGACGAACACGGCGTCGGGCAACGACGTCTCCGCGTGGACCACGGCGAGCAGGTACCCGAGCAACTCCGCCGCGTCGAACACGTCGGTGTCGACCGCGCCGCCACCGGACCCGGCGAGGACCCCGACTGCATCGGCGAACGGTGCGCCGTCCGCATCGGGGGCCGTCCCGCCCGTAGCCACGTGGTCGAACAGGTCACCGGCGAACCGGGGCAGGTCCTCCGGGTCGAACCGCACCCCGCCGAACATCGTCATGACGCGATCCTACGGAGCCGCACGCTTCGCGGGCTTCGGGAAGGCCGAGCGCATGTGGTCGGATGTGAGCACGTCACCGATGCCGATCATGAACACCGAGAAGACGATCTGCTCGATCACCATCCAGAACGGGTAGAGCCCGGGGATCGCCGCGATGATGAGCGTCACGATCGGGAAGATCCTGCTGAACAACCGCAGCCGCTGGTACGCCCAGTAGTACCCGAGCTGCGCACGCCAGGCGAACACGTACAGCGTCAGCGTGATGAGGAGCACCACGGTCGCCCGGAACCACACGGCCCACGGGATCGTCTCGCCGGCCCGCGTGAGCAGGATCGCCACGACGATCGCGGCGAGACCCACCAACGTCTCGGCGACGAGCAACCAGCGGATCCACCGGAACGACCGCACGGTCGCGGGGTGCGCGAGCATGTCCTCACGGATCACGTAGTCGGCCTGTCGGCCGCCGGCCAGGCGGTCGAGCCGGAGTCGGCACCACAGCCGGTCGGCCCGGTCCGCGATGGATTGCAGCGTCACCCGTCCATGGTGCCGTATCCGGCGCGGATCACGTGCCACGAGCCTCCCGTCCGACCAGCCGGGAGGCTCGGATCGCGACCGGCGCGCACCCCGCGCGACCGGCGTGGCCGGGTCGACGGCGTCAGCCGGCTGGCAGCAGCTCGGCACCACCCAGGATGGTGGTCGTGTTCCAGTCGAGGATCACGAGCGAGTGCACCTGGGGCGGCAGGATCTGCGGGACGCGCAGGTCGATGACCGCGGACGTCGCGCCGTGCGGGATCGTGCCGACCTCGACGGGGTCGCCGTCCGGGACCCACCGTGCTTCCTGCCCGGTGCCCACCACGTCGCCGCCGGTCAGCTGCACCCGGACGTCCGCGGTCGCGAGGTCGGTCCGGAAGTCCGTGATCGTGACCCGCAGCGCACGCTCGCCCGACCTCGTCACCGTGACGTGGCCCGTCGTGTTGACGCCGATCGGGATGATGTCTCCGTCCACCGGCAGCCCCGTGCGGTACCAGGGCTCCGGGTGCGGTGGCACGGTCGCGACGGCGTTCGTCGGCGCACGCTCGACGGCCGTGTGCGCAGTCGGGGCCGGAGCGAGCAGCCAGAAGAAGACCGCCGCAGCGACGATCACGCCGGCCGCACCGATCGCTGCCCAGCCGTTCGGCGTGGGCCCGTGCCCGGGTGACATGCACGGAGCGTACGCCCGTGCATGCCGTTCCGGGGAGGGATCAGGTGCGCTTCCGGCGCTCGCGGACGCGCATGTTCACGGTGATCGGCGTTCCAGCGAAGCCCCAGACCTCGCGCAGACGCCTGGTGATGAACCGGCGGTACTGCGGGTCGAGGAACTGGGTCGTGAAGAGCACGAACGTCGGCGGCTGGCTCGCGGCCTGGGTGCCGAACAGGATGCGCGGCTGGCGGCCGCCACGGACCGGGTGCGGGTGCTCCTGCACGAGCTCGGCGATGAAGGCGTTGACCTTGCCCGTCGGGATGCGGGTGTCCCACGACTCGAGCGCGGTCTCGAGGGCCGGGACGAGCTTCTCGAGGTGCCGGCCGGTGCGGGCCGAGATGTTCACGCGCGGCGCCCACGCCACGTGCGCGAGGTCCTGTTCGATCTCACGCTCGAGGTACCGACGACGCTCGTCGTCGAGCAGGTCCCACTTGTTGTACGCGAGGACCAGTGCGCGACCGGACTCGAGCACGAGGTCGATGATGCGGAGGTCCTGGACGGACACGGGCTCGGTGACGTCGAGGACGACCACGGCGACCTCGGCCTTCTCGAGCGCGGCCGTCGTACGGAGCGAGGCGTAGAAGTCCGCGCCCTGCTGGAGGTGCACCCGCTTGCGGATGCCGGCGGTGTCGACGAAGCGCCAGACACGGCCACCGAGCTCGACCTGCTCGTCCACGGGGTCGCGGGTGGTGCCGGCGAGCTCGTTCACGACGACGCGTTCTTCGCCGGCCGCCTTGTTGAGCAGCGAGCTCTTGCCGACGTTCGGGCGTCCGAGGATCGCCACGCGACGAGGGCCGCCGATCTCCTGCTTCGCGACCGCCGAGACGTCGGGGAGGGTCGTGATGATGAGGTCGAGGAGGTCCGCGACGCCACGACCGTGGAGGGCGGAGACCGGGTGTGGCTCGCCGAGCCCGAGGTTCCAGAGCTCGTAGGCGTCGAGGTCGCGGCGGTCGTCGTCGGACTTGTTCGCCACGACGATCACCGGCTTGTCGGTGCCGCGCAGCATCTTCACGACGTGCTCGTCGGTCGCGGTGATGCCGACCGTGACGTCGACGACGAACAGCACGGCGTCGGCGAGGTCGATCGCGACCTCTGCCTGGAGCGCGACCGAGGCGTTGATGCCCTTCGCATCGGGCTCCCACCCGCCGGTGTCCACCAGGGTGAAGCGCTTGTCGTTCCACTCGGCCTTGTAGCTCACACGGTCACGCGTGACGCCGGGGACGTCCTGCACGACGGCTTCGCGGCGACCGATGATGCGGTTCACGAGCGCGGACTTGCCGACGTTCGGACGACCGACGATCGCGAGGACCGGGAGTGCCGGCAGGTACGCGACGCCGTCCTCGCCGAACTGCGCGGAGTCGAGGAGCGCGACGTCTTCCTCGTCGAGGTCGTAGTCCTCGAGGCCGGCGCGGAGTGCGGTCGCCCGCTGCTCCGCTTCCGACTCGTCGAGGCCCGCGAGACGCTCGCCGAGGGCGTCGTCGTACTCCGGGAAGTCGTCGTGCTCTGGTCCGTTGTCCAGCTGCGCCATGGTGGGTTCCTTGCCGGCGGCCGGTCGGCCGCGTGTGTTCGGGCCCGTCGGGCCGGTGTCAGTGTCCGGCCGCGCGGGCCAGGTCGACGACCGCCTGCACGGTCTGGTCGAAGTCGAGATCGGTGGAGTCGAGCGTCGTCACGCCGTCCGCGGCGTTCATGAAGTCGACGACCTTCGCATCGGCTGCGTCACGTCGGGCGAGTGCAGCCGAGGTCTCGGCGGCCGACTGGGTCGTGACCTCCGCCGAGCGTCGGGCCATTCTAACCTGCTCGTCGGCGGTCAGGAGGATCCGGACGTCGGCGTCGGGCGCGACCACCGTCGTGATGTCCCGGCCCTCGGTGATGATCCCCTTCGCATCGGTCTTGCGCATCACGTTCCGGAACAGCTGCACGAGGCGCTTCCGGACGTCGGGGAGCTTCGCGATGTGCGCCACCGCCGCCGTCACCTCCGGGGTCCGGATCGCATCGGTCACGTCGGTGCCCGCCACGCGGACGAAGTACGCGTCCGGGTCGGTGCCGATCTCGTAGTCGAACGTGTCCCAGCTCGCCAGGATCGCCGCGGCGTCGTCGAGGTCGACCTCCTGCTGCAGGGCGTGCCACGCCAGCGCGCGGTAGGCGGCGCCGGTGTCCTGGTAGCCGAACCCGAGCGCGCGAGCGGCCGCCCGCGAGACGCTGGACTTGCCGCTGCCGGCCGGGCCGTCCACCGCGATCACGAACTTCGCCACGTACGCGCCGTCCGCGAGACCGGCCGGCATCGGGTCGCGGGTCAGGCCCGGTTCGCCACTGCCCTGGCCGTCGGCGCCGCCGATGTCGCCACCGGTCACCGGGCCGGGCTGGTCGACGGGCGTGGGGAGCCCGGTGTCGGGGCCGTCGGGCCCACCGGTCACGCCGGACTCGTTCTGGTCGTTCAGGCCCATGCTGCTGCGATCCTCCATCCGCGGCTCTCGAGTTCGTCGACGAGTCGCTGTTCCTGCTCGGGTACGACCGACACTTCGACGATGCCGATCGGTGCTCCGGGTGAGTGCTCGAGGCGCATGTCCTCGAGGTTGATGCCGATCTCGCCGATGGTCGTGAGGAGTTCGGCGATCTGCCCGGGTCGGTCGTCCACGAGGACGACGACCTGGGCGAAGCGCTTGGTGGTGCCGTGCTTGCCCGGGAGTCGCTCGACGCCGCGGTTCCCCGATGCCATGGTCTCGGCAATCGTCCGCGGAGCACCGGGTGCGTCGGGGTCGGCGAGGGCGTCGATGACCTTCGTCAGCTCGTCCCGCAGGTCGCTCAGGACCGGCCGGATGTGCGCGGCGTTCGCCCCGATGATCTGGACCCAGAGCCCTGGATCGCTCGCCGCGACCCGGGTGACGTCGCGGACGCCCCCGCCGGCCAGTCCGAGCGCCGACTCGGGAGCGCTGCGGAGCCGGGAGGCCATCAGCGTCGAGACGAGTTGCGGGACGTGCGACATGATCGCCACGGCCTGGTCGTGCGGTTCGGGCTCCATCGGGACGACCGTCGCCTCGAGGTCGAGGGCGAGGGCTTCGACCACGGCCGCCCGGCGGTGCGTGATGTCGTCGTGACCGGCGATCACCCACGGGCGACCGATGAACAGGTCGGCGCGCGCCGCGGTCGGGCCGCTGCGCTCGCGACCGGCCATCGGGTGCGAACCGACGTACCGCGTGACGTCGGCGCCGGCGGCACGGAGACGCTCGAGCGGTACCGACTTCACGCTCGCCACGTCGGTGACGACCGCGTCGGGGTAGGCGGTGAGCTCCCGCTCGACGACCTGCGCGGTGACGTCCGGCGGGACCGCGACGACGACGAGTTCGGGAGCGTCCCCGTCGGCTGGACGACGGCCGGCGCCGTAGTCCACGGCGAGCGCGAGCGCTGCTGGTGAGACGTCGTCGAGGATGACCTCCACGCCCTTCTGCCGGAGACCGAGGCCGATCGACGCGCCGAGCAGGCCGGCGCCGACCACGCGCACGGGTCCGCGGAGCCGGCGGTCGGGCTCCGGTGTCGTGCCGGGATGGGGCGTCTGGGTCACCTGGCAACCCTACCGACCGGTCCCGGTCGTTCCGGATCGGTGAGTGCGATCGTCGCGGCACGGGCGGTCGCGAGGACCTCTTCCTCGGACGCGCGGGTTCCCAGCGCGGCGAACAGTGCCGCACTCACGGTGTCGAACGCCATGCGCGCGCGGAGTCGCTCGGTCCATGGGGCGTCCGCCGGGACGAGCCGATCGACGACCTCGTCGAACCACGAACGGATGTCGCCGCCCTCGTCGGCGAACTTCTGCATCATCGGCCGGTTGGCGTGCGCGAACCGCATCCCGCGGATCCGGCCGGGCGAGGTCGAGTCGACCCAGCGCAGGGCGGTCCGGCGCAGCAGGTCCGGGCCCGGCGGCTGCTCGTCGATCCAGGCGAGCAGGGCGTCGAGCTCTCCGCGGCGATCGTCCAGCAGCGCACGGATGATCGCCTCCTTGCTGGCGAAGTGGTAGTAGAGCGACGACTTCGTGACGCCGAGCGCCTCGGCGATGTCTCGGATGGAGGTGCCTTCGTACCCGCGGCTGGTGAAGAGCTCCAGCGCGACGCGGAGGATCTCCGCGCGGGTCTCGCTGCCGGGTCGGCGGGTCGAGGTCGCGTTGCTCATGGTCGCCATCCTACTTGCCGAACGATCGTTCGGTGGTTATCGTCATGCTGACCGAACGATCGTTCGGCAACGAGGAAAGGATGGACCATGGACGACCAACCGAGCATCGCGATCATCGGAGCCGGACCGGGTGGACTGCTCTGCGCCCGGGTGCTGCAGCGCGCGGGGCTGCGGCTCACCGTGTACGACGCCGACTTGTCGCTCGCGTCCAGGAACCAGGGCGGCACGCTCGACCTGCACGCCGACAGCGGTCAGATCGCGATCGAGGACGCCGGCCTCGTCGACGAGTTCGCCGCCCTCGCACGGCCTGAAGGGCAGTCGAAGCGCATGGTCGGCCCGGACGGCACCCTGCTGATGGAGCACGTCGCGTCACCGGACGAGTTCGCTGCGCCCGAGATCGACCGCGCCCAGCTCCGTTCGATGCTCGCCGGGTCGCTGGCGCCCGGGACCATCCGGTGGGGCCGGAAGCTGACCGAGGTCGTGCCGGGTACTCCGCACGAGCTCGTCTTCGCGGACGGCGCCGTCGACCGCGCGGACCTCGTCATCGGCGCCGACGGCGCGTGGTCACGGGTCCGGGCGGCACTGACCGACACGCTCCCCCACTACACCGGCGTCAGCTTCGTCGAGGTCCTCTTCACGGCGGTCTCCACGGCACACCCGGAGATCGCCCGACTCGTCGGCGACGGGCACCTCTGGGCGAACGGCGACGGTCGGACGATGGTCCTGCAGCGCAACAGCGACGACGTGGTCCGGGGCTACCTGGGGATGCGCGTGGACCTCGACTGGCTCGCCGCTGCCGGCCTCGGCACGGCGGACGGGCGCGGCGGCGTACTGGCCGAGAGCCCGGCGCTCGACGCGAACGCCACGCAGGCGACGGACACCGAGCGGGTGCGTGACGAGCTGCTGGTGCGGTTCCGGGACTTCTCCCCCGAGCTGCTCCGCGTGGTCGCCGACAGCGAGGGCTCGCTCGCGAACCGCCCGATCATGGCGCTCCCGACGCCGATGGAGTGGCGCCACGTGGCCGGGGTGACCCTGCTCGGCGACGCCGCCCACGTCATGTCGCCGTTCGGGGGCAACGGGGTGAACCTCGCACTGCTCGACGCGGCCGAGCTGGCTCGGGCGATCGTCGGTGCGCTCCGGGACGGCACCGACGCGGACCGGGCGATCCGTTCCGCCGAGCGCGTCGTGATCGACCGCGGTGCATCGATCGGACGGAGTGCGAACGAGGCGATCGTCGAGCACTTCGCCGCCGGCGGCCCTGATCTCGACGACGTGCCGGACTTCGACGTCGAGGCGGAACGCTGGCGCACGGGGGCCGAGGCCTACCGTGCGGCGCAGCGTTCCTGAGCCCCGGCGATCAGTCGCTGGTCTCCGCGGAGTCCGGTCCCGTCGGCGCACTCGCACCGCGCGCGATGCCGAGCAACTTGCCGAGCTCGACGTTGCTCAGCTCGCGGGTCCGGCCACTCGGCAGGCTCCCGAGGTGCAACGGCCCGAACGACCGGCGGACCAGCTCGTTGACCGGGTGACCGACCGCATCGAACATGCGGCGGACGATGCGGTTGCGGCCCGAGTGCAGCGTCAGTTCGACCAGGGACTCCCCCCGCGACGACTCGAGCAGGCGGACCTTGTCGGCGGCGATCGGGCCGTCCTCCAGGTCGATGCCGTCGAGCAGCAGCTGGACCGTGGCGGGGTTGACGTTGCCGGCGACCTTCGCGATGTAGGTCTTGGTCACGCCGAACGACGGGTGCGCGAGCACATGGGCGAGTGCACCGTCGTTCGTGAGCAGCAGCAGGCCCGAGGTCTCGGCGTCGAGTCGCCCGACGTTGAACAGGCGCTCCTCGAACTTCTCGACGAACTGCGACAGGTCGGCACGGCCGCGTTCGTCGAGCATGCTCGACACGACGCCCGTCGGCTTGTTCAGCAGGACGTAGCGGCGCGAGGTGTCGACCTGCACGGGCACACCGTCGACCGCGATCGCGTCCGTCTCCGGGTCGACCCGACGCCCGAGGGCCTCGACGACGGCACCGTTCACGGTGACACGCCCCTCGGCGATCAGGTTCTCGGCGACCCGTCGCGACGCGACACCGGCCGCAGCGATGACCTTCTGGAGGCGCTCACCGTCCGGCTGCAGGTCGGCCGGTGTCGACGCACCATCTGCTGCGTCCCACTCGGGGATGATCGGGCGTTCCGGCGTGCCCTCCACCGGGGTCCCCGCGGCGTCGCGCTCCCCCGCTGGTCGTGGCGTCGTCGCACGGTTCCGGACGGTCGCGGTCCCGCCGACGTAGCGTCGACCGTTGTGCCAGACGCGGCTGGCCTGCCCGTCGTCCTCGCGGCGATCGCGGCCGCGGTCGTCCCGGCGGTTGCGCTGGTCGCGCTGGTCGCGGTCGGCGTTGCTCCACCGGGGGCGATCCGTCCGACGGTCTCCGGTCGGCGCGCCGCGGCGGTCGTCGTCGCGACGGCCGTACCCGCGGTCGTCGCGGCCACCCTGCGGTCGATCGTCACGAACGCCCTGGGGCCGGTCGTCTCGGCGGCCGTACCCGCGGTCGTCACGACGGGGGGCACCGCGGTCGTCACGACCGGGTCCACCACGGTCGTCCTGGCGCGGACGGTACCCACGATCGTCGTCACGGCGGCCGTACCCACCGCCCGCAGCGCCACGGTCATCGCGACGCGGACCACCACGGTCATCCCGACGGGGACCACCACGGTCATCCCGACGGGGACCACCACGGTCATCCTGACGCGGACGGTACCCACGATCGTCGTCACGGCGGCCGTACGCACGGTCACCGGCGCCACGGTCATCGCGGCGCGGACCACCACGGTCGTCCTGACGCGGACGGTACCCACGATCGTCGTCACGACGGCCGTACCCACCGCTCGCAGCGCCACGGTCATCGCGACGCGGACCACCACGGTCGTCCCGACGGGGACCACCACGGTCATCCTGACGCGGACGGTACCCACGATCGTCATCACGGCGACCGTACCCACGGTCACCAGCACGGTCGTCCCGGCGAGGCGCTCCGCGGTCGTCGTCGCGGCGGCCGTACCCACGGTCGTCGCGCTGGCCCGGGGCACCCGAGCGACCGCCGGAACGGTCGCCGTAGCCGCGGTCCGCACCACCGGGACGACCGGGGTACCGGTCCCCGTCGCGACCCGACCCGCCCGGGCGACCCGAGCCTCCAGTGCGTCCACCGCCGGAGCGGCCGGCGTCTCCGCGACCCGCACCCCCGCGACCGGCGCCGCCGTGTCGTCCGTCCTCATACGCGGCCATCGGGGATCCCTTCGTTCTGCTCGAAGCCGTCGGCGCCGTCCTCCAGGAGGGGCGAGATGAGCGGGAGTTCGTCGAGCGAGTTGATGCCGAGCTGCTGCAGGAGCAACCCGGACGTGACGTAGTTGATGGCACCGGTCTCGGAGTCGGTGAACGACTCCTCGATGAGCCCGCGGGCCACCAGCGTCCTGACGACCCCGTCGACGTTGACGGCCCGGATCGAAGCGATCTGGGAGCGGGTGATCGGTTGCTTGTAGGCGACGACGGCCAGCGTCTCGAGCGCGGCCTGCGACAACCGCGATGGGCGCTCGGCCTCGACGAACTGTTCGACGACGGCGTCCAGGTCGGCTCGGACGTAGAAGCGCCATCCACCGCCGACCTCGCGCAGCTCGAAGCCGCGGCGGACGGTGCCGTCGACGCCGTCGAAGTCCGCGACGAGGCGCTCGATGGCCTGGCGGACGACGGGGACGGGCGCACCGACGGCCGCACCGAGGGACACGAGGGACTGTGGTTCGTCCGCGATCATCAGGATCGCCTCGAGCTGCCGGTCGACCGGCGCGTCGGACCGCACCGATGCACCGGACCCGACCGGCGCGTCCGATACGGGCGCACCGGCGGCACCGGAACGGATCGACTGCTCGATCGCCCGGGCGTCGGCGACCTCGTCCGCACCGCCGGGTTCGGCACTCGAGACGTCGTGGACGTCATCCGTCATAGTCGGCTCCAAGATTGGCGAGGCTCTCGTCGGTCCAGTGCTCCGCGGTCCACCGCAGGGTGAGCTCCCCGAGCGGCTCGTCCTGCTCGAAGGTGATCGACGCGTTCCGGTAGAGCTCGAGGATCGCGAGGAAGCGAGCCACCACGATACCCGTCATGTCGACGCCGGCGACCAGTTCCCGGAACGAGACGTCCGGATCGCCCGATCCGGCGCGCGTGCGGAGGATCGAGACGACGACGGCTGCCTGCTCCCGGATGCTGACCAGCGGGGCGTGCAGGTGGTCGAGGCCGACGGTCGGGATCTCCCGCGGAGCGAACGCCAGCGCGGCGAGGGCCGCGAAGTCCTGCACGGACAGCGTCCAGACGAGTTCCGGCGTGCGGGCGCGGAACCGCTCCTCGAGCCGGACGCTGCGGACGTGCCGGCGCGACTCGGTGTTCCAGCGCGCACCGAACCAGTCGGCGGCCTGCTTGAACGCCCGGTACTGCAGGAGTCGGGCGAAGAGGAGGTCACGCGCTTCGAGGAGTGCGACGTCCTCGGCGTCGACGAGCTCGCCCTGGGGCAGCAGCCCGGCGATCTTCAGGTCGAGCAGGGTCGCGGCGACGACGAGGAACTCGCTCGCCTCGTCGAGCTCGTCCGCGGACTCCGCCAGCCGGACGTAGGCGATGAACTCCCCCGTGACGACGCCGAGGGACACCTCGGTGATGTCCAGCTCGTGCTTCGTGATGAGCGACAGCAGCAGGTCGAACGGGCCGTCGAAGTTCCGCAGCCGGACGCGGAAGCCCGACCCGTCGGTGGCGTCAGGCGACGGCGCCACGCTGGACGAGCTCTCGTGCGAGCTGCCGGTAGGCGTGCGCCGCAGCGTGGTCCGGAGCGGTCTGGGTGATCGGGCGGGCCGACACCGTGGCGTCCGGGAACTTCACGGTGCGGCCGATCACGGTGTCGAGCACGCTCTCGTCGAAGGTGTCGACGACGCGTTCCATGACCTCGCGCGAGTGCAGCGTCCGCGAGTCGTACATCGTGGCGAGGATGCCGTCGAGCTTCAGGGCGGGGTTCAGCCGGTCGCGCACCTTGTCGATCGTCTCGATGAGCAGCGCGACACCACGGAGGGCGAAGAACTCGCACTCCAGCGGGATCAGCACGCCGTGCGCGGCGGTGAGGGCGTTGACGGTGAGCAGGCCGAGCGAGGGCTGGCAGTCGACGAGGATGACGTCGTAGTCCCCCGCGACCTTGCGCAGGACGCTCGCGAGGATCTGCTCCCGGGCGACCTCGTTGACGAGGTGGACCTCGGCCGCGGACAGGTCGATGTTCGCCGGGATGACGTCGAGGTACGGCGTGTTCGTCGGCTGGATGACCTGGTTCGGGTCCTTGATGGAGCCCATCAGCAGGTCGTACACGGTGGGGATGTCGTGCGTGCGGACACCGAGCCCTGCGGACAGGGCACCCTGCGGGTCGAAGTCGACGGCGAGGACCTTGCGGCCGTACTCCGCCAGCGCGGCACCGAGGTTGATCGAGGTCGTGGTCTTGCCGACGCCGCCCTTCTGGTTGCAGAGGGCGATGATGCGTGCGGGCCCGTGACCGTCGAGTTCCTCCGGAACGGGGAACTCCCGAACGGGCCGGCCGGTCGGACCGTACGTGGTCTCGCCGGTGCCGGGCTGTGTCGTCGGGTTGGTGCTCACCGGGCCATCGTACAAGCGCAGCCGACCGGAGCCGGGCCGCACCGCCGGGCTCAGGCCGCCCGCAACGCGACCCGCATGCTGTCGACCCGCTCCGCGATGACGGGATCGCCCGCCCACCGCTGCTGCAGACGCCCGACGAGCTCACCGACCTGCGCGCGGTCGAGCCCCGGGTGCAGTGCCAGCCCCACGGTCAGTTCCGGGCCGGCGAAGCGGCCGAGCGGGTCGCCCGGCTCGAGCTCGACACGGGCGACGCTGCGCTCGCCGTCCACCGAGGCGGCGAAGGCGGCCGCGACGCCCGGGTCCTCGAAGCACGGCGTCCACGGCAGGTCCTGCCCGATCGCCCAGACCGCCGGCCGACGGAGGACGAACTCGCTCGCTGACGTCGGGTCGAGCACCACGAGCTGCGTGTCCTCGCTCGCGGCGGCCATCGCGACCCGGCGGGACTCGACCGGGATCGGCCGTGCCGTGGCGTCCCAGGCCTGCATCGCCGCCACCGAGGTGAACGCGGGCATGACGGTTCGGCCGTCCGGCCCGGCGACGGTGACGATCGAGAGCTCCTGCGTCTTGTCGACGAGCCGGCCGTCCGGGGTCTCCCCGATCTCGCCGGCCTCGGCGACCAGCGGGATCAGCAGGCGAGCCGTTCGCAACGCGGAGACGACGTCGGCCTGCGACGAGCCTGCGGGCAGCGCGGCGATCGCGGAGAGCACGGCCGGGTCGGCGAGTCCGTCGTCGTCGGCGAACGCGTCGTCGTGGCTGTCGAACGTCCGACCCGCCCACGGGAACCCGGCGGAGTCCGCCGCGTGGTCGTGGCGCGTCGCCCCGTCCTCCGGTCCGCCGCCGCGCCCGTTCGAGATGCCCACCATCCGCTACTCCGACGCGATGTCGAGCGCGGCCGGCAGCGTGAACGCGCCGGAGTACAGGGCCTTGCCGATGATCGCGCCCTCGAGTCCGTGCGGCACGAGCTCCCGCAGCGCGACGAGGTCGTCGAGGGTCGAGATGCCGCCGGACGCCACGACGGGCTGGTCGGTGCGGTCGCAGACCTGGCGCAGCAGCTCGACGTTCGGCCCCTGCAGCGTGCCGTCCTTCGTGACGTCCGTCACGACGTAGCGGGCACACCCGGCGTCCTCGAGTCGGTCGAGGACCTCCCAGAGGTCGCCGGCGTCCTCGGTCCAACCGCGGCTGGCCAGGGTGGTGCCGCGGACGTCGAGCCCGACGGCGATCTGCTCGCCGTACTCCCCGATCACCCGCGCGGCCCACGCCGGGTTCTCGAGCGCGGCGGTCCCGAGGTTGACGCGTGCAGCGCCGGTCGCGAGCGCGGCTTCGAGCGACGCATCGTCGCGGATGCCACCGGAGAGCTCGACCGAGACGCCGTGGACCTCCTTGATCGCGTGCGCGATCACCTTGCGGTTGTCGCCGCGACCGAACGCCGCGTCGAGGTCCACCAGATGGATCCACTCGGCACCCTGGTCGCGCCACGTCCGGGCAGCGGTCACCGGGTCGCCGTACGAGGTCTCACTGCCGGCCTCGCCCTGGGTCAGGCGGACCGCCTGGCCGTCGACGACGTCGACGGCGGGCAGCAGGACGAGGGGCGGGGTCGAGGTCAGGTCGGTCATGGTCCTGTCGGTTTCGTTGCGGGGTGCGGTGCCGGTACGTGGCCGGACGGGAGGCTCGGTGCGGGTCCGGCACGCTCGTCACCTGGACCGTGGTCGGCCCACGGCGCGGCGTGGGTCAGAGCGAGTTCACCCAGTTGCGGAGCATCTGGATGCCCGGCTCGCCGGACTTCTCGGGGTGGAACTGGGTCGCGGTGAGGGGTCCGTTCTCGACGGCGGCGATGAAGCGCTGACCGTGCTCGGCCCACGTGAGCTTCGGCGCGCGGAACGGACCGTACGCCTCGAGCGGGAAGTCGGTGACGCCGTACGAGTGCACGAAGTAGAACCGCTCGTCGCGGAGGCCGTCGAACAGCACGGAATCCGCCGGGGCGTCGATCGTGTTCCAGCCCATGTGCGGCAGGACCTCGGCGTCGAGCTGCTCGACGGTGCCGGGCCACTGCGCGAGCCCCTCGACGTCTGCCCCGCGCTCGACCCCTCGGGAGAAGAGCACCTGCATGCCGACGCAGATCCCGAGGACCGGACGGCCACCCGCGAGCCGGTGGTCGACGATCTCGCCGCCCTGGACGCCTTCGAGCTGGTCGATGACGGCCGCGAACGCGCCCACGCCGGGGACGAGCAGTCCGTCGGCGTCGAGCGCCGTGCGCTTGTCGGCCGTCAGCGTGACCTCGGCGCCGGCACGCTCGAGCGCCTTCGCCGCGGAGTGCACGTTCCCCGACCCGTAGTCGAGGACGACGACGTTCGGCTTCGCGGTCACAGCGCGCCCTTGGTCGAGGGGATGCCGTCGACGCGCGGGTCGAGCTCGACCGCACGGCGCATCGCCCGCGCGAACGCCTTGAACTCCGCTTCCGCGATGTGGTGCGGATCGCGACCCTCGAGCAGGCGGACGTGCACGGTGATGCCCGCGTTGAACGTGATCGCCTCGAAGACGTGGCGGACCATCGACCCGGTGAAGTGGCCACCGATCCGGTGGAACTCGAAGCCGGCGGGTTCGCCGGAGTGCACGAGGAACGGACGGCCGGACACGTCGACGACCGCCTGCGCCAGCGCTTCGTCGAGCGGGACGAGCGCGTCGCCGTAGCGACCGATGCCGGCACGGTTGCCGAGCGCCTGCTTGAGGGCCTGGCCGAGCACGATCCCGGTGTCCTCGACCGTGTGGTGCACGTCGATGTCGGTGTCCCCGGAGGACTGCACCCGGAGGTCGATGAGGGAGTGCTTGCTGAACGCGGTCAGCATGTGGTCGAAGAACGGCACGCTCGTCGCGATCTCGGACTTGCCGGTGCCGTCGAGGTCGAGCGACAGGGAAACGGTCGATTCACTCGTCGAGCGGGTGGTCTCGGCGGTACGGGCGGTCATGCTGCAACCCTAACCGGCGGCTGTTCGGCGGCCACCCGGCGCATGGCGTCGAGGAACGCGGTGGTCTCCTCCTCGGTGCCGGCACTCACCCGGAGGTGGTTCGGGATCCCGAGGTCCCGGACGATCACGTCCTGTTCGAGCAGCGACTCGAACGCCGCGCGCGGGTCGGCCACACCGCCGAAGAGGACGAAGTTCGACCACGTCTCGTACGGCGAGTAGCCCATCGCGCGGAGCCCGTCGACCATGCGGTCTCGCTGGCCCCGGATGTCGTCGACCATCGCGAGCATCTCGGGTGCGTGCCGGAGCGCCGCGACCGCCGCCGCCTGCGTGAGCGCGGACAGGTGGTACGGCAAGCGGACGAGACGGAGGGCGTCGATCACGGCGGGGTGTGCCGCGAGGTACCCGACGCGGGCGCCCGCGAACGCGAACGCCTTGCTCATCGTGCGGGACACGACGAGTCGTTCGCGACCGGGCAGCAGTGTCAGCGCGGTCGGCTGCCCCACCGGCATGAACTCGGCGTACGCCTCGTCGACCATGACGATGCCGTCCGTGGCGTCGTAGACCGCTTCGATCGTCGCGAGGTCCAGCGGGGTGCCCGTCGGGTTGTTCGGTCCGCAGAGGAACACGACGTCCGGGCGGTGCGCACGCACGGCTGCGACCGCGGTCTCGGGCGAGATGCGGAACTCGGCGTCGCGCTCGGCAGCGATCCACTGCGTGCCGGTGCCGGACGCGATGATCGAGTGCATCGAGTAGGTGGGCGGGAAACCGAGCACACTGCGCCCGGGACCGCCGAACGCCTGGAGGAGCTGCTGGATGACCTCGTTCGAGCCGTTCGCCGCCCAGATCTGCTCGGCCGCGAGGTCGTGCCCGAGGTACCCCGCGAGCGACTCGCGCAACTCGGTGAACTCGCGGTCCGGGTACCGGTTCACCGTCCCGAGCGCCCGACGGACCGACTCGACGATGTCGTCCGCGACGTCCTGCGGCACCGGATGCGTGTTCTCGTTGACGTTGAGCTGCACGCGGACGTGCTTCTGCGGTGCCCCGTAGGGACTCTGACCGCGGAGGTCGTCTCGGATCGGGAGGTCTTCGAGCGTGAATGCCACCGATCCATCGTAGAGCGGTCGGGCTGCACGGTGACCGGCCGTCCGGACGGTCATGCCCTGTGCACCCGCCGACGCGATCAGGACGCCGGGCCGTCGACTCCGTGCGCTCCGCTCACTTCGCCGGGGCGTACTTGGCCGGGATGGCGATCTGCTCGCCGGCCTGGACACCGGAACCGTCGAGCGCGTTGAGGCTCACGACGTCCGCGATGAAGTCACGCGGGTCGGCGTTGGGTGCGGTCTGCTCGGCGAGCTGCCAGAGCGTCTCCCCGGGTTCGATCGTCACCGTCTGGAAGTGCACGTCCGCCGAGGTGTTGCCGGCGGCGGCCTGGCCACCGTTCAACGCGAACAGACCGACGACGATCATGACCGGCAGGGCGGCGAGCGTCGTGAAGACCACACGGCCGCGGCGCGTGATGCGGAGCCGGGTACGGACGGCCGTGCCCTGCATGTCTGCGAGTGCGATGGTGCTCATGTCGTTGTGCCTTCCTGCTCTGGTGAACCGAAGCGATGTACCGAACATACGTTCGAACAGGCAGCCGCACAAGTCCCCTGGACACATTTCTGGGGAGTTTTCGTGCGACACGCTCGAACAGGTGTTTGTCCGGCAGCATGCGGTCGGATACTGTTTCGACTGACTGGGACAAGCCTGACGGGGACCACCGACATTCCCGCAGAGGCCGTCTCCGGTCCGACCAGAAGGCGAGACGACGTGGCGGACGAACTGCGGGGACAGAAACCGCTGACGGCGAAGCAGCAGGCGATCCTCGACGCGATCCGTGCGTCGATCGCCAGCCGGGGGTACCCGCCGAGCATGCGCGAGATCGGCGACGCTGCGGGCCTCTCGTCACTGTCGAGCGTGTCGCACCAGCTCGGCCAGTTGGAGCTCGGCGGCTGGATCCGCCGTGACCCCAACCGCCCGCGAGCGCTCGAGGTCCTGGTCGACGAGCCGGCGCCGGACGCGGACGGCCCCGATGTCGACGCCACGACCCTCGTCCCGCTCGTCGGCCGCATCGCCGCGGGTGTTCCGATCACCGCAGAGCAGCACGTCGACGAGATCATCCCGCTCCCCCGTCAGCTCGTCGGCACCGGGGACCTCTTCATGCTGAAGGTCGTCGGCGAGTCGATGATCGACGCGGCGATCTGTGACGGCGACTGGGTCGTCGTCCGGTCGCAGCAGACCGCCGAGAACGGCGACGTCGTCGCGGCGATGCTCGACGAGGAAGCCACGGTCAAGGTCTTCCGACAGCGGGACGGCCACACGTGGCTGCTCCCCCGCAACTCCGCGTTCGAACCGATCCTCGGCGACGCCGCGACGGTGCTCGGCAAGGTGGTCGCCGTCCTCCGCAGCATCTGACGCGCGAGACACCTCGGGAACGACGAAACGCCGCCGGATTCGGCGGCGTTTCGTGTGTTCTGGGGTGTCTCAGGGACCGAGCCGTGTCTGGCGGAGGCGAGCCTGCGGGGTCCTAGGCCGTCGTGACGGGCGCGACCACGAACGGGTCGAGCTCGGCGACCTGGCGCTGGAAGACGCGCACGCGCAGTCGCGTCCCCGCCTCGACATAGTCCACGGACTCGACCGCACCCGCGTCGTGCAGGGACGACACCAGGTCGCCACGCTCGTACGGGATCACCACGGTGAGCTCGACGTCGGGCTCGGGGAGCCGTGCCTCGATCGCCCGGAGGAGCTCCGGGATGCCCTCGCCGGTGCGCGCCGAGACGAACACGGCGTCCGGGGCGAGACCTACGAGCACGAGCCGCTGGGCGTCGTCGATGAGGTCCGACTTGTTGAACGCGACGATCTCGGGGATGTCCCGGGCGCCGACGTCGCCGATGACGTCCCGGACCGTCGCGAGCTGGGCTGCGGGGTCCGGGTGCGAGCCGTCGACGACGTGCACGATGACGTCGGCCTCGCCCACCTCTTCGAGCGTGGAGCGGAAGGCCTCGACGAGCTGGTGCGGCAGGTTGCGCACGAAGCCGACCGTGTCCGCGAAGGTGTACTCGCGGCCCTTGCCGGTGTTCGTCCGGCGGATCGTGGAGTCCAGCGTCGCGAAGAGCTGGTTCTGCACGAGCACGCCGGCGCTCGTCAGCCGGTTGAGGAGGGACGACTTGCCCGCGTTCGTGTACCCGGCGATCGCGACGCTCGGCACCTCGTTGCGGTGACGGTCGGCGCGCTTGGCCTCTCGCGCGGGACGGAACGACGCGATCTGCCGACGCAGCTTCGACATCCGCGTGTGGATGCGGCGACGGTCCAGCTCGATCTTCGTCTCACCAGGACCACGCGACCCCATGCCGGCACCGCCGGAGACCTGACCACCGGCCTGGCGGGACATCGACTCACCCCAACCGCGCAGTCGCGGCAGGAGGTACTCGAGCTGCGCGAGTTCGACCTGCGCCTTGCCCTCGCGGCTCTTCGCGTGCTGGCTGAAGATGTCGAGGATCACGGCGGTCCGGTCGATGACCTTCACCTTGACGACGTCCTCGAGCGCACGGCGCTGGGACGGGGCGAGCTCGGTGTCGGCGATCACGGTGTCGGCCCCGGTGGCCTTGACCACCATCGCGAGTTCTTCGGCCTTGCCCTTGCCGAGGTAGGTCGAGGGGTCAGGGTGGGGCCGTCGCTGCAGCAGCCCGTCGAGGACCACGGCACCCGCGGTCTCGGCGAGTGCCGACAGCTCACGGAGCGAGTTCTCGGCGTCGGCCGCGTCGCCCTGGGCGTACACGCCGATGAGGACGACCTGCTCGAGCCGGAGTTGCCGGTACTCGACCTCGGTGACGTCCTCGAGCTCGGTGGAGAGACCGGCCACGCGGCGCAGCGCTGCGCGGTCGTCGCGGTCGTACTGGTCGCCGTCACCGGCCCAGCCGTGCTCGTCGACCGAGCGGGTCTGGATCGCCTGTGCCGGCGCGAAGATGGACGAGCTGGCTCGCGAGTCGGCGTTGCGCAGCACGCGCTCGACGACGCCGTCGCCTTCAGCTTGGTTGTGGGTATCCGTCATGCTGTCCACAGGGTACCTCTGCGGGCTCCAGGACACACGGGGTTGCCGGTACGGTTCATCCATGGCGAACGACCACTACTTCTCGGCCACCCCGGAGAGCCAGGCGCGACCGCGCCAGATCCACGTGACGCTGGCGGGTCGTTCCCTGGCGCTGACCACTGCGTCCGGGGTCTTCAGCCCGGACGGCATCGACCGCGGGACCCGGGTGCTGCTGGGCTCCGTTCCGCCGCCCGCGCACGACGGCGCACTCCTCGACGTCGGTTGCGGGTGGGGGCCGATCGCGATCACGATGGCGCTCCACTCCCCGGACGCACAGGTCTGGGGCGTCGACGTGAACGAGCGCGTGCTCGACCTCGCGCGCGCCAACGCCGAAGCCGCCGGGGTCACGAACGTGTCGATCGGGGTCCCCTCCGACGTCCCGGCGGACCTGCGCTTCCGGACGATCTGGTCGAACCCACCGATCCGGGTCGGCAAGGACGAACTCCACGACATCCTGATGACCTGGCTCCCCCGGCTCGAGGTGTCCGGCGACGCCTGGCTCGTCGTGTCGAAGGACCTCGGTGGTGACTCCTTGCAGCGATGGCTCCACGACACGCTCGGGGCGTCGTTCCACGTCTCGCGGGCGTCGACGGACAAGGGGTTCCGCGTGCTGCGCGTGCACCGCACGGCGGAGTAGCCGCGTCACGGACCAGCGAGGTGGGGCACGCGGTGCGCGCGCACCTCGGCCGACGCGTTCGTCTGCCCGTGCGAGCGCCCGTGCGCCCGCGCGCGTGCCCGTGCCTGCCCATGCGCCCGTGCCCGCGCGGGTGCCTGCGTCCGCGGTCGCCGTCGAGTGGTCACGACACCCCGCTTAGGGTCGCCGAGTGGTCACCGATCGTCGTTCGCGACGGGCACAGGCGACAGCTCGCGACCGCTCAACGGCAGTGAGCGGGGTTTCGTGACCTCTCGGCTGCATCGGCGGCCGGTCGGGCGTCTCAAGCGCACCGCCGCGCGCCCCGCGTCAGACGGTCAGGTCGCCGGAGAAGACCAGCTCGGCCGGACCGGCGAGCGACACGTGCTCGCCGTCCTCGGCCGCGAACATCCGTACGGTCACGACGCCACCAGGGACCCGCACACGCCAGGTGTCCGGCGCGCTGGCCCCCGCCCAGTACCGCGTCGCGAGCGCTGCGGCGACCGCACCGGTGCCGCAGGACAGCGTCTCGCCGCTCCCCCGCTCGTGCACCCGCATCGTGATCTGCCCGACGCCGTCCTGCACGAGCGGCTCCCCCGGCAGCACGAACTCGACGTTCGCACCGGCCGCCGGTGCCGGGTCGAGCACAGGGACGTAGGTCAGGTCGAGGTCGGCGAGCTCGTCCTCCGTCGCGACGGCGACCACGACGTGCGGGTTGCCGACGTCGATACCGAGGCCCGGGCGGGCACGGTCGAGGTTCTTCGCGCGGACGAGCACGTCGGAAGACCCACCGCCCTCGATGCCGAGGTCCCACCGCCCGAGGTCGGCTGCGAACCCGTTCGCCTGCCGCTGGATGTCGACGATGCCCTTGCGGCTCCCCACGGACAGGGTCTCGCCGGGTTCGAGGTCCACGAGCCCGGACTCGGTCAGGTAGCGCGCGAAGACACGGATGCCGTTCCCGCACATCTCCGCGACCGTGCCGTCGGCGTTGTGGTAGTCCATGAACCACGTGACCTCGGGAGCGGACGCAGCGATGGCGCGCCCCTCGGGGAGGGCATCAGCCCGCACCGCCCGGATCACGCCGTCGGCCCCCACACCGAACCGTCGGTCGGCGATCGCGCGGATCCGGTCCGGCGTCAGGTCGACCGTCGCGTCCGGGTCGGCGAACAGGACGAAGTCGTTGCCGGTCCCCTGGCCCTTGGTGAAGTGCAGCTCGGTCACGGGACGATCCTACGGGCCACGTCCGAGAGCTCCTGCCGGTCGGCACCGGTCACGTCGAGGTCCTCGGCGTCGGCGTACCGCTTGAACCAGGAGACCTGTCGCCTGGCGTACTTCCGCGTCGCCACCGCGGTCGCCTCGACGGCGTCGGCGACCGTCGCGTCGCCGCGCAGGACGCCGAGCGCCTGGGAGTACCCGATCGCGGCACGCGCCGTGCGTCCCTGCTCGAGCCCGCGCGTCCGCAGCGCGGCGACCTCGTCGACGAGTCCGTCACGGAACATGCCCGCTGCGCGGTCGTGGAGCGCGGCGACGAGCTGCGCACGATCACGACGCAGGTGCAGGACACGGGCGGGTCGCCACGCGCGCGGCGCGGACGGGAGGCTCGGGGTGACCCGGTCGGATCGGCTCGCGATCTCCACGGCGCGGATCAACCGCCGTGGGTTGCGGACGTCGATCGTCTCGGCGGCCGCCGGGTCGAGTTCGCGCAGCCGCGCGAGCAGTGCGTTCGGTCCGTCGTCCGCGTGCTCGCGTTCCAGCGCGGCGCGGAGTTCCGGGTCGGTGCCGGGGAACTCGAGGTCGTGCAGGACGGACGACACGTAGAGGCCGCTGCCCCCCACGAGGACCGCGACCCCGCCGTCGTCGACGATCCGACCGATGATCGCTCGTGCGTCGCGCTGGTACGCGGCGACGCTCGCCTCGTCGGTGACGTCGAGCACGTCCAGCTGGTGGTGCGGGATGCCGTGTCGTTCGGCGAGCGGGACCTTCGCGGTGCCGATGTCCATGCCGCGGTAGAACTGCATCGCGTCAGCGTTGACGATCTCGGCGTTCCGGCCGTGCGCACGGTGTCGATCGGCGATCGCGATCGCCAGGTCGGACTTGCCGGTGCCGGTCGCGCCGACGACGGCGATCAGCGAGACGGTGCCGGCCGCGGGCTCGCCCGGCTCGCCGTGCAGTCCCGGTGCGGGCTCAGCGGCCGACACGGATCGTCGGCAGACCGAGCGACACCGGCTTCGGCCCGTCACCAGGTGCCGCCGGGGCCGGGACACCGCAGGACTCGGCCTGCGCACGGTCCCACGCCTCGCCGGCACGGGTGCGCCGGATGCGGAGCGGCTGGTCGGTGTCCGCGATCAGGAAGTGCGGTGCAGCACGGGTCACCTCGACCGTGACGACGTCGCCGGGGCGCGGGACGTCGGAGCCGGCCGGCACCGAGAAGTGCACGAGACGGGAGTCCTCGGCGCGGCCGGACAGCCGGTGCGTGGCACCGTCCTTCTTGCCCTCACCGGTCGCCACCAGGACGTCGACCGTACGGCCGACCTGCCGCTGGTTCTCCTCCGCGGTGATGCGATCCTGCAGCGCGGTGAGCCGCTCGTAGCGTGCCTGGACGACCTCCTTGGGGAGCTGGTCGTCCATCGTGGCCGCCGGGGTCCCGGGGCGGATCGAGTACTGGAACGTGAACGCCGACGCGAACCGGGCCTGTTCGACGACGCGCATCGTGTCCTCGAAGTCGGCCTCGGTCTCGCCGGGGAACCCCACGATGATGTCGGTGGAGATCGCCGCGTTCGGGATCTTGGCGCGCACGCGGTCCAGGATCCCGAGGAACCGCTCGCTCCGGTAGCTGCGGCGCATCGCCTTGAGGACTCGGTCCGAGCCGGACTGCAGCGGCATGTGCAGCTGCGGCATCACGTTCGGGGTCTCGGCCATCGCGTCGATGACGTCGTCGGTGAAGGCCGCCGGGTGCGGGCTCGTGAACCGCACGCGCTCGAGGCCCTCGATCTGTCCGGCGGCGCGCAGCAGCTTGCCGAACGCCTGCCGGTCCCCGAACTCGACGCCGTAGGAGTTCACGTTCTGGCCGAGCAGCGTGACCTCGATCGCGCCGTCGTCGACGAGCGCCTGGATCTCCGCGAGGACGTCGCCGGGACGACGGTCCTTCTCCTTGCCACGGAGCGACGGGACGATGCAGAACGTGCAGGTGTTGTTGCAGCCGACGGAGATCGACACCCACCCGCTGTGCGTCGAGTCGCGCTTGGTCGGCAGCGTCGACGGGAAGACGTCCAGGGACTCGAGGATCTCGAGCTGCGCCTCACCGTTGTGCCGGGCGCGCTCCAACAGCGTCGGCAGCGACCCCATGTTGTGCGTGCCGAAGACGACGTCGACCCACGGCGCCTTCTCGAGGATGACGTTCTTGTCCTTCTGCGCCAGGCAGCCACCCACCGCGATCTGCATGCCGGGGTGGTCCCGCTTGATGCCCGCGAGCTGCCCGAGGTTGCCGTAGAGCCGGTTGTCGGCGTTCTCACGCACAGCGCACGTGTTGATCACCACGACGTCCGCCTGGGTGCCGTCCGCCGCGACGTACCCGGCGGCCTGCAGCGACCCGCTGAGGCGCTCGGAGTCGTGCACGTTCATCTGGCACCCGTAGGTGCGGACTTCGTAGGTGCGGGGCTGCGCTGCGACGGTGGCCATGGTCGTCCCAGTGTAAATCGGCACGTGGGGTAAATCGGCGCGTGGGAAATCGGCGCGTGGTGGATCGGCGCCTACTCGAACCGGACCGTGCCGCGCGGCCCGCCCTTCCGTGACCCGCCGCCGTCGAGCGCTCGCTCCACCGCGATGCGGACGACGCCGCCGTTGTAGCCCTTGCGCATCAGGAATCCGGAGAGCCGGCGCTCTGCGGTCGCACGATCCAGTCCCCTGAGCTGACCGGCGCGCTTCTCGGCGAGCTCGATCGCACGGATGAACTCGTCGTCCTCGTCGTCCGCCGCAGCGTCGAGGGCCGCGTCGATCGCCGCCTGGTCGATGCCACGCCGGCGGAGTTCGGCGACGACACCCTGGCGCCCGAGTCCCTTGCGATCGTGGAGCCGGTCCACGAGGTCGGTCGCGAGGGCGACGTCGTCGAGCAGCCCCACACGGGTGAGCCGCTCGACCTCGTGCTCGACCACGTCCGGGTCGAGGTCGTTGCCCCGGAGCATCGTCCGGAGCTCGGACTCGCTCACGCCCTTCCGGCCGAGGGCGCGCATGCTGAGCCCCTCGGCGTCCGCGCGTTGTTCGTCCAGCGGCCGGGGCGCATCAGCGGGGTCGATCTCGTCACCGCCGGCGATCGAGAACACCGACGCCGTCGTGGCATCGGCCACGTCGGTGGCGTAGCCGTCCTGCTCGGCGCGGGCGCTGCGACCGGAACCGTCCCCCACGACCGGTGAGACCCACTCGGACTGCGCACGGTGTGCACGGAGCGGAACCGGCGCGCTCGCATCGGCATCGGCATCGCGCGTCCTCTCGACGCCGGGGGTGTCCGCTTCGCTCTCGGGCTCGGGCAGCGGCGGTGTCCGACGGCGGCGGGACCTCGCACCGAACAGGTCGGTGACCGGTGCGAGGTCGTCGCTGCCGTCGTCGTGCCCGGTCACGCGCCCTTGCGTGCGGTGAGCTTGGCTTCGAGCGACTCGACCGGTGCCGTTGCTTCTTCGGTGGCCTTGGCGCCACCGATGCCGAGCTTGGCGAGGATCTTGCCTTCGATCTCCGCAGCGATCTCCGGGTTCTGGATCAGGAAGGAACGCGAGTTCTCCTTGCCCTGCCCGAGCTGGTCGCCGTCGTAGGTGTACCAGGCACCGGACTTCTTGACGATGCCGTGGTCCACGCCGAAGTCCAGCAGCGAGCCTTCACGCGAGATGCCCGTGCCGTAGAGGATGTCGAACTCCGCCTGCTTGAAGGGCGGCGCCATCTTGTTCTTGACGACCTTCACGCGGGTGCGGTTGCCGACGGCGTCGGTGCCGCTCTTCAGCGTCTCGATGCGACGGATGTCGAGGCGGACCGACGCGTAGAACTTCAGCGCCTTACCGCCGGACGTGGTCTCCGGGGAGCCGAAGAACACACCGATCTTCTCGCGCAGCTGGTTGATGAAGATCATCGTGGTCTGCGTCTGGTTCAGCCCACCGGCGAGCTTGCGGAGCGCCTGCGACATGAGTCGTGCCTGGAGGCCCACGTGGGAGTCACCCATCTCGCCTTCGATCTCGGCGCGGGGCACGAGCGCCGCGACGGAGTCGATGACGATCAGGTCGATCGAGCCGGAGCGGACGAGCATGTCGGCGATCTCGAGTGCCTGCTCGGCGGTGTCGGGCTGCGACACGAGCAACGCGTCGATGTCCACGCCGAGCTTCTTGGCGTACTCGGGGTCGAGCGCGTGCTCGGCGTCGATGAAGGCGGCGATGCCACCGTTGCGCTGCGCGTTCGCGATGGCGTGGATCGTCAGGGTGGTCTTACCCGAGGACTCCGGGCCGTAGATCTCGATGATGCGGCCACGCGGCAGCCCACCGATCCCGAGCGCGACATCGAGGGCGACGGAGCCGGTCGGGATGGTCGCGACCGGTGCACGCTCGTCGGAGCCGAGGCGCATCACCGCGCCCTTGCCGAACTGCCGGTCGATCTGGGCGAGTGCGGTCTCGAGGGACTTCTCGCGGTCTGCGGGTGATGGCATGGTGTGCTCCTTCGTGCTCGATGTCGGCCGCCTGTAGGCTGTCCCGTCCCCCGGGGCCGGTGGTGCAAGGCCCCTGGTTCTTCGACAAGGCTTCGGACGTTCCCGATGGCTTCGAACCTAGGGCGGGCCACCGACATCGATGCCGGTCACCGCGCTGACTGTGGATGAATCCGCCGATCACGCCGCTGTGCAGGAAGCTATCACCCATCGAACACGCGTTCGAGCGACACGCCGAACAGATGTTCGGTCGCAGAACGCTAGTCGCGCGGCTCCAACAACCCCTTGCCGTGCCGCCGATCCTGCGGGACGTCCTGCGAGTCACACAGTGCGTCCCACACCTTCCGGGTGTCGATCCCGGCGGCGATGGCATCGGCAGCGGAGCGCCCGCCGAGCTCCTCGAGCACCACGTCACGGGCGACGACCGCGCCGTAGGCCTCCCCGAAGACCTGGTCGACGGCTCGCCAGAACTCACTCACACGCATCAGACCACCCTAAGCGTCAGCACGAACGGCGAACGCCCCCGCCGGCGGACCGACGGGGGCGTTCGTGTGCAGTGCGTCTCAGCGCACCGCGAGGTCGTTGTCGAACTCGGCGACGAGTTCGTCCGGGAGCGTGTCCGGGACCGGGGTGAGACCTTCCACCACGGCGAGGCGGTCTCCAACCTCGCGCATGATCGTGGAGATCGGGGTGTCCAACGCATCCGCGACGGACGCGAGGATCTCCGAGCTGGCCTCTTTCTGACCGCGCTCCACCTCACTGAGGTACCCGAGAGCAACGCTGGCCTTGGACGCGACCTGACGGAGGGTCCGGCCCTTCTGCAAGCGGAAGTCCCGCAGAACGTCGCCGATTTCCTGACGAACGAGAACCATGAGAACTCCTCCTCTCTGTCGTCTCCGCGCCCGACCGGCCAGGGTGACCGGGTTCGGGTTCAGCAACACTAGCGTTGCCGGTTGCAGCATGCTAGCCACCTGGGCTGCCGTCCTGCTGGAGATTGCGTGAGATGTAACCCAGCGGTAACGCGGGCTATTCCCCGGTCTCGAGCGTGACGTGCAGTCGTGTCAGGAGTTCGGAGACAGCAGCCTGTCGGATTGCCTGACGGTCCCCGTCGAGGTGCAACTCGAATGCCTCCGCGCCCGCCGCTGATGCGATGCCGACGAACACCGTGCCGACGGGCTGGCCGTCCTGCGGGTCGGGCCCGGCGACACCCGTCGTCGAGATCCCCCACGTCGCGGGTTCGCCGTCGACCGCCAGGGCGGTCCGCACGCCGGTGGCCATCTGCGCCGCCACGGTCGGGTCCACAGCACCGTTCCGGGCGAGGAGCGCCGCGGAGACGCCGAGGACGGACGCCTTGACGGGCGTCGCGTAGGCCACGACTCCCCCGCGGACGACGGCGCTCGCTCCGGGGACGCCCACGAGTTCCGACACGACGAGCCCGCCGGTGAGCGACTCCGCCACCGCGACGGTCTCACCCCGCGCGGTCAGCGCGGCGACGACCGATGACGCGAGGGTCACGCTGCGGTCCGGTTGTGCTTCCACGCCTGCCAGAGGTAGTCCAGCCCGCTCCACACCGTGGCGATGAACGCGGCTGTCATCAGGATCCCGTTCGTCCAGTGGGCGAAGTCGCCGGCGATGTTCCACCACGGGAAGAGCGCGAGCGTGATGGCGACCGCCTGCAGCACGGTCTTGATCTTGCCGCCGCGGCTCGCCGGGATCACCCGGTCGGACAGGACGGCGAACCGGAACACCGTGATGCCGATCTCGCGCACCATGATCAGGACCGTCACGTACCAGGGCAGCTCCCCGAGGATGGACAGGGCGACGAGCGCTCCCCCGATGAGCACCTTGTCGGCGATCGGGTCGACGAGCTTGCCGAAGTCCGTGACGAGGCCCTGACGCCGCGCGATGATGCCGTCCGCACTGTCGGTGACGATGGCCACGACGAAGAGCACAGCCGCCCAGATGCGCGTCGGGCCGTCCTGCCCGGCATCGGCCAGCAGCAGGACGAAGAACAGCGGCGCCATCAGGATCCGGATGACGGTGATGATGTTCGCGACGTTCGCCGTCGACGCGGGACCCGGTCCCTTGCGGACGAGACGTCCCCGCCAGGGGAACCGCTTCGTGTTGGTGCCTTCCGAGGCGGTCATCGTCTTCACTCCCTGCCCGTGAGGCCCCAGGCGTCCTCGTCCGGTTCTTCCTCGACTCGATCGTACCCGCGCGTCATGTCTCCGACCGGGTCAGCGCTGTACCGGTCCCCGTCGTCGGACGGCGACGAAACCGGCGGCGACGCCGGCGCCGGCGCTGCCGCGGCTGGCTCCGGCGGCTCCTCGCCGCGGAGCTTTGCGAGCACCGCCGGCAGCTGGTCGCCGGTGACGAGGACGTCCCGCGCCTTCGACCCCTCGGACGGCCCGACGATGTCTCGCGACTCCATGAGGTCCATCAGCCGCCCGGCCTTCGCGAACCCGACGCGGAGCTTCCGCTGGAGCATCGAGGTCGACCCGAACTGCGTGGAGACGACCTGTTCGACCGCGGCGAGGAGCAGCTCGAGGTCGTCGCCGATGTCGGCGTCGATCTCCTTGCGCTCGACCACGGCCTGGACGTCCTGGCGGTACTCGGGCTGGGCCTGCCGGGTGACGTGCTGGACGACCTCGGCGACCTCGCTCTCCTGCACCCATGCGCCCTGCACGCGGACGGCCTTCGAGGACCCCATCGGTAGGAAGAGCGCGTCGCCCTGCCCGATGAGCTTGTCGGCGCCGGGCTGGTCGAGGATCACCCTCGAGTCGGTGACGCTCGTCACGGCGAAGGCGATCCGCGACGGGACGTTCGCCTTGATGAGGCCCGTGATGACGTCCACCGACGGCCGCTGCGTCGCGAGCACCAGGTGGATGCCGGCGGCACGTGCGAGCTGGGTGATGCGGACGATCGACTCCTCGACGTCGCGCGGGGCGACGAGCATGAGGTCGGCGAGCTCGTCGACGACGACGAGCAGGTACGGGTACGGCTTGAGCTTCCGTTCGCTGCCGGCGGGCAGGACGATCTCGTCGTTCTCGATCGCCTTGTTGAAGTCGTCGACGTGCCGGAACCCGAACGACGCGAGGTCGTCGTACCGCATGTCCATCTCCTTCACGACCCACTGCAGCGCCTCCGCTGCCTTCTTCGGGTTCGTGATGATGGGCGTGATGAGGTGCGGCACCCCGGCGTAGATCGAGAGCTCGACGCGCTTCGGGTCGACGAGGACCATGCGGACCTCGGACGGCTTCGCGCGCATCAGCAGCGAGGTGATCATCGAGTTGATGAACACCGACTTGCCGGACCCCGTGGAGCCGGCGACGAGCAGGTGCGGCATCTTCGCGAGGTTCGCGACGACGAAGCCGCCCTCGACGTCCTTGCCGACACCGATCGTCATCGGGTGCTTCGACTTGGTCGCGGCGCTCGAGCGCAGGACATCGCCGAGCGACACGATCTCGCGGTCCGAGTTCGGGATCTCGACACCGATGGCGCTCTTGCCCGGGATCGGGGACAGGATGCGGACCTCGTTCGAGGCGACCGCGTACGACAGGTTCTTCGACAGCGCCGTGACGCGCTCGACCTTGACGCCGGGCCCGAGCTCGATCTCGTACCGGGTCACCGTCGGGCCGCGGGAGAAGCCGGTCACCTTCGCGTCGACCTTGAACTCGGTGAGCACACCGGTGATGGCCGCGACGATGTCGTCGTTCGCCTGACTGCGCGCCACCGACGGCGTCCCGGCGCTCAGCGTCGTGGCCGCAGGGAGCCGGTACGGCTTCGACGGGTCGTCCGCCGATGCCGCCGCCATCGCGTCGTCCGCCTGGCCGGTCGCGTCGTCGACGGGGTCGGCCGGAGCAGACGGGAGGCTCGGTGCGGCCGCCGCGGGCAGGTCCCGTTCCGGACGGATCACCTCGGTGCGGTCGTCCGGCACGGGGGCGCCGAAGTCACGGAGCGCCTGCTCGGCACGGTCGAGGTCAGCGGCGACGTCCTGCTCGAGGGAGTCGTTGAGGTTCACCGACGCGGGCTCGGCCGGCGTGTGGTCGACGAGACCGGCAGCGGCACCGGCGTTCGGGCTCGGTGCCGCTGCGACCGCGGCGGTCGAGGCCGGGATGACCGGGCTGTCGTACGCCGGGTCTTCTTCGCGACCGGACTTGTTGCGGCGCCACCACGGGATGTGCGCCTCGGCGTCGTCGTCCGGCTGCTCGCCGTCGCCGAACCCGAGGTCGTCGAACAGCTGCAGGCCCTGCGAGTCCATCTTGCCCGCGACGCCCTTGCGCGGCGCCTTCGCCGGTTCCGCGGGGACATCTTCCTCAGCGGCAGGGGCCGGGGCGCCGAACAGGTACGCGTACAGCTCGTGGAGTCGACGCCCGACCTTGTTCGGCGGCGTCTTGGTGATGATGAAGAGGGAGAGCACCAGCAGGACGATCGCCACCGGGACGGCGATCCAGACGGTGGCGACCGCGACCAGCCAGCCGATCACGACCCAGCCGATCACACCACCAGCCGTGGCGAGCGCCGGCATGCCGTCGGACGCGCTCGGCTGGCCACCGAAGACGTGGCACAGGGAGGAGATCGACACGAGCAGCAGCCCGAGGCCGATCCCGATCCGGGTGTTGTCGTGGACGGACGCCGGATGCCGGAACAGCCAGCCGGCGAACACGATCATGATGACGGGGAGCGCGAACGCCAGCCGGCCGAACAGCCCGCCGAACGTGTACGCATCGAGCGCCACCGAGACGCCGTTGCTCGGGTTGAGCCACTCGACGACCGCGCCGGCGATGGCGAGCACGAACAGGAAGAACGGGAACCCGTCGCGACGCTGGTCCTTCTCGAGGGTCTCGGACCCGAGCAGCCGGAACATCGCACCGACGCCGTGGGCCATGCCCATCCAGGCGGTCACGAGCGGGTTCTGCCCGGTGAACTCGACCGACGGCTTCGCCTGCGGCAGCTTCTTCGTGGTGGCCTGCGTGCGCGACGTCCCGCGCGACCCGCTTCCACGGTACGACGATGACGCGCGTGAGCGCGTGGTCGACTTGGTGCCTCCGGCCATGGGGTAGACCCTAACGCCACCTGGGGACAAACCGACGGAGCCCCGCCGCACGAGGCGGCGGGGCACCCGACGGGTCAGTACCGGATCGCGTCGATGACCTTGACGCGCACCGCGACGAGCGCAGGGAGCAGTCCGGCGAGCGCCCCGACGAAGACCGCGGCGCCGATCCCGACGAACGCGGCCTCGAGCGGGAACGGTGCTCCCCCGATGTCGGCGCCGCTCGTGATCGCGGTCCGCACGGTCTCGTTGCTGAGCACCGCCGCCCCGAGCATCACGCCGATGCCCCCGGCGACGGCGGTCCCGAGGACGTTCTCGAGCAGTACGGCCACGAAGATCCGGCCGGCGGAGGCACCGACACCGCGCCGGATGCCGATCTCGCGGATCCGCTGCCGGACGCTCACGAGCGACACGTTGAGCAGCCCGAGCCCGCCGAGCACCAGGACGAGCACGGACACCGCGGCGATGACGCAGCGCAGCGGCCCGAGCGGGTCACCGTCCACCGTGGCACCGGCGTCCATGCGGCTCGCGGTGACCTCGACGCCGCCGCCGAGGGTCCGCTCGGTGTCGCTCGCGATCCGCTTCGCGAGCTGCTTGCCACCCGACGCGGGGATCCAGACCTCGAACGTGCGACTGCCGCCCATCTCCGGGTCGACGACGGTCCCGGCGGCGGCCGTCGTGCGCGCGAGCTGGAACATGCCAGGCTCGGTGTCGTACTCGGACGTCTTGTACTCCCCGACGACGACCGCGGTGACCGCGGGCGTCCCGGGCAGTCGGACGGTCGGGTGCGTCACGAGGTCGGGGTCACCCAGGCGGTCGAGGAAGGCCCGGTTCACGATGATCGCCGGCGCGAGCCGGTCACGGTCGGACTCGGTGAACCATGATCCGTCGGCCATCCGGACCCGGTGCATCTCGGCGTACCCGGGATCGACGGTCTTCGTCCACACGTCGCCGACGCCGTCCGGGAACTGGACCTTCCGCGGCCCTTCCGCCGCCTCGCTCGCGTACGACACGTCGTAGCGAGCAGCCCCGGCACGGAGCTGGTCGAACACCGCGTCCTCGTCGGGCAGGGCGTCCCCCGACTTCGTCGAAGCGGTGAGCTGGAACGTCGCCGGCCGGCCACCGTACTGCTCGTTGAACGCCTCCGTCGCCTTCTCGGCGAGCGATCCGAACCCGACCACGACGGCGAGCGACGCGACGGCGATGGTCACACCGACCAGGCTGAGGACGACACGGCCCCGGTGCACGCGGAGCTCCTGCCAGGACTCGACGAAGGTCCCGACGACGGTGCTGAACACGCCGTTCACGCGGCGGCCTCCTCGAACGCGTCGACCACGAGGCCGTGGTCGATCCGGTGGACGGTGTCCGCTCGGGCCGCGACGGCGGCGTCGTGCGTGATCGTCATGAGCGCGGCACCGGTCTCGGCGGCGACGGTCTCGAGCAGCTCCATCACGATGCGACCGGTGTCGACGTCGAGCGCTCCGGTCGGCTCGTCGGCCAGGATGAGCCGGGGCGAGCGGACGAGCGCCCTGGCGATCGCGACGCGCTGCTGCTCGCCGCCGGAGAGCCGGTGCGGCTGCGTGTCGGCCCGGTCGGCCAGCCCCACACGGTCGAGCATCTCGATGGCGAGACGACGACGACGCCAGAAGTCCTTCCCGGTCGCGTAGAGGAGCGGGATCTCGACGTTCTCGACCGCGGTGCGACCCTGCAGCAGGTTGAACTGCTGGAACACGAAGCCGACGTCGGCCCCGCGGATCCGGTCGCGACGGAGCGACCCGGCCCGGCCGACGTCGACCCCGCCGAACTCGTGCGTGCCGTCGGTCGGGGTGTCGAGCAGCCCGAGGACGTTGAGCAGCGTCGACTTGCCGGAGCCCGAGCGGCCGACGATCGCGGTGGTGCTGCCGGCTTCGACGTCGAGGTCGATCCCGCGGAGGATCTCGAGCGTCGAGCCGTCCGGCAGCGTGACGGACTTCTGCAGCCCGCGGACGGAGACCAGACTCATCCGACCATCACCGCGCCACCCTCGGTGGAGTCGTCCTCGGACTGCTCCTTGCCCGGGACGAACTGCAGGACCTGGTCACCCTCGGCCACCCCGGACTTCACCTCGACCAGTTCACCGTCGTTGATGCCGAGCTCGACGTCGCGCGTCTCGTGCTTCCCCTCGTCGGTGACGACGGTGACGACACCCTTCTGCGCGGTGCCCTGGACGGCCGTGGTCGGGAGGGTCAGGACGCCCTCGGCCTTGCCGGCGGGCACGGCCACGGTGACCTCGAGCCCCGGGAACACCGTGACGTCGCCCGGGACGTCGCACTCCAGCTGCGTCCCGCCGGACGACGACTCCGATCCTGACCCATCCGCGGCGTCGGTGTCCGACGAGGAGGAGTCGGACGCGGCCGCGCTCGTCAACGACAGGTTGGTGCAGGTGAACGGCGCCGGGCCGTCCGTCACCGTCACCGTCGCCTCGGACGGGCGGTTGACCAGGCGGTAGAGCTGCGCGGCCTCGAGCGTGGCGCTCGCGCGGTACGACTCGGGGGCGACGCGGGCCACGGTCGTGCCGATGTCGACCGGTTGCTTCGACACCAGGTCGAGCCCGGACACGGTGCCGGCGGCCGGAGCGGCGACGGTCGAGAAGGTGACCTTGGGCGGGAGCGGGCTGCCGTCGGCCGTGACACCGTCGACCGGGGTCTCGACACGGACGTCGAGGATCGCCGCACCCTGCTCGACGTGGTCGCCGTTCGCCACGAAGAGGCGGTTCACGGTGCCGGCTGCCGTCGCGCGCACCGGGGTGGACGCGACGGAGCGGATCGTACCCTTCGCCTCGACGTCGTTGCTGATGTCACCCTTCTCCACCGTGACGACCGGGTCGTCGATCTTGCCGGTCGGGACCTTGTCGGCCTCCGGCGGCTGGGCGGCGAAGAACGCGAGCCGGACGAGTGCCACTGCGATGGCGGCGAACACCAGGAACTTGAGGCCGGGCCACACCCAGCGACGCAGAACGATCACACAGGAATACTAGTGACCGGCATGCCGACGAAAGATCATGCTCTGGGATGAGATGAAGGCCCGCCGCAGCGTCCGGGACGGACGTGCGGCGGGCCTCCGGTCGGACCGCGCGCGGGGCCCTACGCCTCGATGATCACCGGGACGATCATCGGACGGCGGCGGTGCTTCGTGTTCACCCAGCGGCCGACGGTCCGGCGGACCACCTGGCTGAACGCGTGCTGGTCCCGCGTACCGTTGCCGGCCGCGTCGGCCAGTGCACGGGCGATCTGCGGGCGGACGTCGTCGAAGACGGAGTCGTCCTCGGCGAAGCCGCGCGACTGGATCTCCGGGCCGATGACGCACTGTCCGGTTGCGAAGTCGACCGCGCAGAACACGGAGATGAAGCCCTCTTCCGCCAGGACCCGACGGTCCTTGAGGTCGGCGTCGGTGATCTCGCCGACGGTCGAACCGTCCACGTAGACGTACCCGATGTCGAGCTGTCCGACGACGTTCGCGACGCCGTCCTTCAGGTCGACGACGATGCCGTCCTGTCCGAGGATGACGTTGCGCGGCGGGACACCCGTCTGGATCGCCAGGTCGGCGTTCGCGTAGAGGTGCCGGTGCTCGCCGTGCACGGGCAGGACGTTGCGCGGACGCAGGATGTTGTAGCAGTACAGCAGCTCGCCGGCGGACGCGTGGCCCGAGACGTGCACCTTCGCGTTGCCCTTGTGCACGACCTTCGCACCGAGCTTCGTCAGGCCGTCGATCACGCGGTAGACGGCGTTCTCGTTGCCCGGGATGAGCGACGACGCGAGGATGACGGTGTCGCCGTCGCCGATCTCGATCTGGTGCTCGAGGTTCGCCATCCGGGCGAGGACGGCCATCGGCTCACCCTGGGACCCGGTCGACATGTAGACGATCTGGTCGTCCGGGACGTCCTTGGCCTTCTTCGTGTCGATCAGCACGTTCTCCGGCACCCGCAGGTACCCGAGGTCGGCGGCGATCGTCATGTTGCGGATCATCGAGCGACCCATGAACGCGACACGGCGGTTCGCGGCGGCCGCGGCGTCGAGCACCTGCTGCACGCGGTGCACGTGCGAGGAGAAGCTCGCGACGACGACCTTCTTGCGCGCCCGCATGATGATGTTCTCGAGCACCGGACCGATGTCGCGCTCCGGAGCGGTGAACCCGGGGACGTCGGCGTTGGTGGAGTCCGGCAGGAACAGGTCGACGCCGGCCTCGCCGAGTCGCGCGAACGCACGGAGGTCGGTGATGCGGTCGTCGAGCGGCAGCTGGTCCATCTTGAAGTCGCCGGTGTGCAGCACGCGCCCTGCCGGGGTCGTGATGGCGACGGCGAGGGCGTCGGGGATGGAGTGGTTCACCGCGACGAACTCGAGGTGGAACGGGCCGAGCTGCTCGGTCTGGTCCTCCTGCACGACGAGCGTATAGGGCTTGATCCGGTGTTCCTTGAGCTTCGCCTCGACGAGCGCCAGGGTCAGCGTGGACCCGATCAGCGGGATGTCCTGGCGGAGCTTCAGCAGGTACGGCACGGCGCCGATGTGGTCCTCGTGACCGTGCGTGAGCACGACGCCGAGGACGTCGTCGAGGCGGTCCCGGATCGGCGCGAAGTCGGGCAGGATCAGGTCGACGCCCGGCTGGTGCTCCTCGGGGAACAGCACGCCGGCGTCGACGATGAGCAGCTTGCCCTCGTACTCGTAGACGGTCATGTTGCGACCGATCTCGCCGAGGCCACCGACGGGGATGACCCGGAGGGTGCCCGGCTCGAGGGGCTGGGGTTCGGAGACTTGCGTGGGCATTCGGTCCTGACTGCTTCGGCGGCGCGCGTCCTGCGCGCCGCGGTCGATCAACGGGTGGTGCCTGGCACCTTCGGAAGCGCTCCTCCCGCGGCCGCGTTGCGGTCCGGGCGGAAGTTGGAGAAGTCGGCGCCGGGGATCCCGTGCACGGCTTCGAGGGAGGTCTCGATGGCGTACGCCTCCGAGTCCTCGGGGCCGACGAGCGGCAGACGGACACGGGGGCTGCCGATTCGGCCGAGCCCGTGCAGGATGTACTTCGCCGCGACGGTGCCGGGGACGTGCGTCATCACGGCGCGGACCAGCGGCTCGATGCGCTGGTGCTCGCGCGTCGCGGTGGCGAGGTCACCGGCGTTCACCGCGTCGATGATGGTCCGGTACGGCGTGGACGTGATGTTCGCCGTCACGCCGATGAGTCCGGTCGCGCCGATCGACAGGTGCGGGAGCACGTTCGTGTCGTCGCCGGAGAAGTACATCAGGTCGGTGTTGTTGAGCACGCGGGACACCTCGGCGAAGTCGCCCTTGGCGTCCTTGACGGCCATGATGTTCGGGTGGTGCGAGGCCCGCACGATCGTCTCGTACGTGATCGGGATGCCCGTGCGGCCCGGGATGTCGTACAGGATCACCGGCAGGTCGGTGGCGTCCGCGATCATCCGGAAGTGCGTCAGCACGCCGGACTGCGTCGGCTTGTTGTAGTACGGCGTGACGATCATGACGCCGTCGGCGCCGGCCTGCTCGCTCTGCTTGTAGAGGTGGATCGCGTGTGCGGTCTCGTTGGAGCCGCCGCCCGTGATGATCTTCGCGCGGCCGTTCGCGACGGACTTCCCGACCTCGACCAGCCGGAGCTTCTCCGGGTCGGTGAGCGTGGACGTCTCACCGGTGGTGCCGGTCACGACGATGCCGTCGGCACCGGCGGTGATGCAGTCGTCGATGTGCTGCTCGACGCCCGGCCAGTCCACTTCACCGTCGGCGGTGAAGGGGGTCACGAGGGCGACGAGGACCTGACCGAAGGGATTCTCACGCGGGGACACGGCCACCAGCGTACCGGGGATGCGCGCGGGCGAGGCCGTCCGCCCGGACGGTGCGGCACCAGCGGCCGGCCGGGAGGCTCGGCGCGGCACCGTCACGCCGGTCCCGCCCCACACACGCCACCCACCAGATCGAGGGAGGCGCGCGGCGCGCGCTACGAGCGGCGGCGCCACTCCAGGAAGCGGTAGCGGACGCCCGTGCGGGAGGTCTGCCACGGGCCCTCGTCGACGAGCGACCACGCGTCGTCCAGCGTCGGCGCGACGGTGTCGCCGGCGACCTCGGTGTCGATCACGGTCTCGGAGACCCGGTCCGCGAAGCGCACCGCCGCCTCGTAGACCTGTCCCCCGCCGATGACCCAGACGGGCTCGTCGGTGTCGAGCGCCGTCGCCAGGTCGTGCACGGCCTCGGCACCGTCGGCCGACCACGACGCGTCGCGGGTGAGCACGACGTTGCGGCGACCCGGGAGCGGTCGGAAGCGCTCCGGCAGCGAGTCCCAGGTGCGCCGACCCATCACGACGGTGGCGTCCCCCGTCACCTGCCGGAAGTGCGCGAGGTCCTCCGGCACGTGCCACGGCATCCCGCCGTCCGCGCCGATGACCCCGTCGAGCGACCGCGCCCAGACCAGGCCGACGCCCCGGACGGGTTCGACCCACTGCTCCGTCGGCATCAGACGGCGACCGCGCCCTTGATCGCCGGGTGGTGGTGGTAGCCGAGGACCTGGAAGTCCTCGTACTCGTAGTCGTCGATCGAGTCGCGGTGTGCGATCTCGAGCGTCGGCGGCGCGTACGGCGTGCGGGAGAGCTGCTCGCGGACCTGCTCGATGTGGTTGTCGTAGATGTGGCAGTCGCCGCCCGTCCACACGAAGTCACCGACCTCGAGCCCGGTCTGCGCCGCGATCATGTGCGTCAGGAGTGCGTACGAGGCGATGTTGAACGGCACGCCGAGGAACATGTCGGCGCTCCGCTGGTAGAGCTGGCACGAGAGCTTGCCGTCGTTGACGAAGAACTGGAAGAAGGCGTGGCACGGTGCGAGCGCCATGTCCGGGATGTCCGACACGTTCCACGCCGACACGATGAGCCGGCGCGAGTCGGGGTTCGTCCGGATCTGCTCGATGACCTGGGCGATCTGGTCGATGTGCTCCCCGGACGGCGTCGGCCACGAGCGCCACTGCACGCCGTAGACCGGGCCGAGGTCGCCGGACTCGTCCGCCCACTCGTTCCAGATCCGCACGCCGTGCTCCTGCAGCCAGGTCGCGTTGCCGTCGCCGCGGAGGAACCAGAGGAGTTCGTACGCGATCGACTTGAAGTGGACGCGCTTGGTCGTGACGAGGGGGAAGCCCTTCGACAGGTCGAACCGGAGCTGCGCGCCGAAGATGCTGCGTGTGCCGGTCCCGGTGCGGTCGCCCTTGGGAGCGCCGTCGTCGAGGACGCGCCGGAGGAGGTCTTCGTACGGGGTGGCAACGGTGGCGTCGGGCAGGACGGTCGCGGTGTCGGTCACACCCGAAGCCTAAACGTGACCACCCACACTGGCGAGTCGACGTGCGAGACGTCCCCCGAGCCTCCAGACCGACTGCGTAGCGTGGTCTCCATGACCGAACCGCTCTCGATCCTGGTGGCCGGCGCGTCCGGGTTCATCGGGACCCCGCTGGTGCGTGCCCTGCGCGACGCCGGGCACCACGTCTCGACCCTGGTGCGGCGCGAGCCGCACACCCCGACGGAGTTCCGGTGGGCCCCCGGCAGCCGACCGCTCGACCCCGCGGTCCTCGACGGCGCGGACGTGGTCGTCAACCTCGCCGGGGCGAACATCGGCAAGCTGCCGTGGACGGACACGTACAAGCAGGAGATCCTGCGCTCCCGGGTCGACGCGACGGACACGCTCGTCGAGGCGATGCGGCACGCGACGACCCCGCCGCGCCTGTTCCTGTCCGGGTCCGCGTCCGGCGTCTACGGCGACCGCCCCTCCGACGTGCTCGGGGACGACGCCGATGCCGGGACGGGCTTCCTCGCCGAGGTGTGCACCGCATGGGAAGCCGCCGCGAACCGGGCGCCGGACGGGGTCAGGGTGGTCACGTTGCGGACCGGCATCGTCGTCGGGAAGGGCGGGGGCGCGCTCGCACCGCTCGTGCCGCTCACGAAGGCCGGACTGGGCGGACGACTCGGCACCGGCGGCCAGCACTGGCCGTGGATCGCGCTCGAGGACGAGGTCGGTGCGATCGTGCACCTCGCCACCGTGTCCTCCGCAGCCGAGGTGTCCGGCCCCGTGAACCTCGCCGGTCCGGAACCGGCCGTCGCCGACCGGATCACGAAGCGCGTCGCCGAGGACCTGCACCGCCCGTACCTCTTCCGGATCCCGGAGTTCGCGCTGAAGGCGCTGCTGCGGGACGCCGCGGACGAGATGCTGCTGTCGAGCCAGCAGATGGTCCCGACGAAGCTGCTCGAGTCCGGCTACGCCTTCCGGTACACCCGGGCAGAAGCCGCGGTCGACGCGGCGTTCTAGCGGGAGTGGGCCAGGGCGGTCCGCATCGCTGCCCTGGCTCGCTTCCGATCGCCTGCGGCGTCGTAGACGACCCCGAGTCGGAACCAGGCACGCCAGTCGTCCGGAGCGGCCTCGACCGCGGCCTTGTACTGCGGGAAGAGCTCGTCTGCCGCCGTACGGTCGGGTCGGCCGGACGGACGCAGCGGGACGACGTCGGCCGGGGTGCCGTGCTCGCGTTCGAGGCGGGCACCGAGCCGCGTGATGCGCAGCCCGAACCGGAACTCGAGCACGAGCAGGAGCGCACCGATGGCCGCGACGACGAAGAGCGCGACGCCGATCGCGATGCCCACGGCGAGGCCCGTCGCGATGAACGCCACGGCGCGCTGCCCGACGAGCACGATGTAGAGCGCGAGGAGCACCGTCATCAGGGCGGCGCCCCAGAACGGCGAGCGGAGCTTCACGCGACGCTCCTGGCACATGGCTTCACGCGGTGCTCCTAGCCGATGCCGAGCACGGTGCCGAGCCCGACCGACAGCCCGCGGAGGTCGCCGACCGCGGCGAGGGCGGCGCGGATGCCTGGTGCGTAGGCCACGTCGTCGTTCGTGTCGTGCCGGATCGTCAGGGTCTCCCCCGGGCCGCTGAGCACCACGTCCTGCACGGCTTTGACTCCCGGCAGCCGCAGCGAGTGGATCGGCACGCTCGCGACCTGCTGCCCGCGGGCACGCTGGTCGACGTGCGGGGCGTCGACCGGGCCGACCGCCCGCCGGGCGTCGGAGATGAGCTCGGCGGTGCGCACGGCGGTGCCGGACGGGGAGTCGATCTTGCCCGCGTGGTGGGTCTCGACGATCTCGATCGCCGGGAACCACGGCGCGGCGATCGTCGCCAGGTGGGTGCCGAGGACCGATCCGATCGAGAAGTTCGGCACCACGAGCGTGCCCTGCTCCGGACGTGCATCGAGCGACGACCGGAGCTTCGCGAGACGGTCTGCTGACCAGCCGGACGTGCCGACGAGCACGTTCGCACCGCTCTCCAGCGCGTTCGCCACGATCGCGGGGCTGAGCGCCGGGACGGTGACGTCGACGACGATCCCGGCACCGTTGAAGACCGACGGCCCGGCTTCGTGCGCGCCGTCCTTCGACGACAGGCTGGCGACGAGCTCGAACCCGGGGAGTTCCTCGACGACGGCGGCCACGAGGCCCCCGAGACGACCGGTGGCGCCGACGACGGCGACGGGAGTGACCATGCGCCCCATCCTAGGATCGACGCATGACCACCGAGCGCACCCGGGTCACCGTCCGCATCGTCCCGGCCGACCTGCCGGAGGTCGACGTGCTGCTCGACGCCTACCTCGACGAGCGCGAGGCGACGTTCCCGAGCGCGCAGGGCAGCTACTCGCGGAAGCGGACGCCCGCCGCGGAGTTCACCCCGCCGAACGGCGTGTTCGCGGTCGCCTCGGACGACGTGGGACGGGCGCTCGGCTGCGGCGGGCTCCGGCGCATCGCGGACGACGGCGACGACGTGCGGTTCGAGGTGAAGCACGTGTTCGTCACGCCCGAGGGCCGCGGGCGGGGCGTGGCCACGGCGATCATGGACGAGCTGGAGCGCGCGGCCGCCGGACTCGGCGCGACGTCGATCGTGCTCGACACGAACGACTCGCTCGTCGCAGCCGGTGCGATGTACCGCTCGCGGGGCTACGCGCGCGTCGAGCCGTTCAACGACAACCCGAACGCGACCGCCTGGTACCGCAAGCCGGTGGCCCCTGACGCGCGCTGACGCCCGACGGGAGGCTCGTGGCGGGGCCGCCAGGAGCCTCCCGTCCGGATCACGCCTGCGGTCCGGTGGCGGGGCGGGACGAGTGCGCGGATACGGCGGCGCGCGGCGGCGGCGGAGCGCCGCTTCTGCGCACTCGATGGGGTGGCCGGGCAGGTGAGCCGCCGGACGGGAGGTCCGTGGCGGCCCCGCACCGTGCCTCCAGTCCGGTGCCGGCGGCGGGACGAGTGCGCGGATGTGGCGACGCGCGGCGGCGGAGGAGCGCCGTTCCTGCGCACTCGATGCGGGCGGGCCGGTGAGCCGTCGGACGGGAGGCTCGTGGCGGCCCCGCACCGTGCCTCCAGTCCGGTGCCGGCGGCGGGACGAGTGCGCGGATACGGCGGCGCGCGGCGGCGGCGGAGCGCCGTTTCTGCGCACTCGATGGGGGCGGGCGCGGCTCAGGGCTGCAGGGTCTCGGACGCGCGCTGACGGCGGACGGGAGGCTCGTGGCGGGGCCGCCACGAGCCTCCAGCCCGGATCGCGGTCGCGACTAGAGCGGCTGGTCGACCGGCAGGCCGGTCCGGAGCTCGACCGGCAGGTGCGCCGTGTCGTTGAGGGTCACGAGCTCGGCGGGCTTCGCCGACCGGATGCGGATGATCGTCAGTGCCGTGTGGGCGACGTTCGTCCCCATCCAGCGCCACTCGGGCGCTTGGAAGACCTCGCGCACGAACCAACCGATCACGGCGTTGTGCGTGATGATCAGGTCGTGCCGGTCCTGCATCGCCGGCGTGAACCACTCCGCCACCGCATCGCCCATCTGGGCCTGCCCGGCGATGATCTCCTCCTCGGTGATGCCGCCGTAGAACTTCTTGTACGCCGCGGGCATGTCCGGTGTCGGTCCAGAGGGGATGCAGTCGAACAGCAGCGTCGACGGCTCCGGCTGGATCGCGGGCAACCGCTGCGCGAGGAACGACGCAGTCTCGCTCGGCGCTTCGAGCGGCGAGTGCCAGACGCCGTCGAACGGCACGCCGCCGAGCCGGTCGGCGACGAGCATCGACTGGCGCTTGCCGCGCTCGGAGAGCTTGCCGTCGCGGAGTCCGTGCTCGGCGTCCTGGTGCTCGCCGTGCCGGACGAGGTAGAGGTAGTGCGACATCTCCGTCATCGACCGCCGATGCCGATCGCGGACTCGAGTGCCGAGCGCTCGACGTCGCCGACCACCGACGTGATCTTCGGACGGGTCAGCAGGTCTCGGGCGAGTTCGAGCACGTCGTCCGTGGTGACCCGGTCGACCCGTTCGAGTGCGGTGTCGAGGTCGGTGAACTCGCCGGTGCCGAGTTCGGCGCGGCCGAGCCGGGTCATCCGCGCGTCGGAGTCCTCGAGGGAGAGCGTCACCGCTCCCTCGATCTGCCCCTTCGCGCGACGGAGTTCGTCGTCGGTGATGCCGTCGTCGGCCATCCGCGCGAACTCGGCGTCGACGATCTCGATCACGCCGCCGACCTTGTCGGGAGCACAGCCCGCGTACACACCGAACGCACCGTTGTCGAGGTAGGCGGGCGCGAAGGAGGACACCGCGTAGGCGAGACCTCGGCGTTCACGGACCTCCTGGAAGAGCCGGGAGCTCATGCCCCCACCGAGGACGGCGTTCAGCACGCTCAACACCGGACGACGGTCGTCACGGAGGTCCAGGCCCTGCGAGCCGCGGAGCATGCTCACCTGCTCGGTGGGACGGTGCACCACCGTGAGCTTCTCGACGGCGGGGTCCGCCACGGGCTGCGCCGTGCGCCTGGCGACCGGACGGGCGCGACCGGCGCTCTGGAAGACCTCTTCGACGAGGGCGCAGAAGCGGTCGTGGTCGACGGCTCCGGCCGCGGTGATGACGAGCCCGTTCGGCGCGTAGTGCTCCGCGTAGTGGGACAGGACCTCGTCACGCTGCACCGCGCGGATGCTCTCCGGCGTCCCGCCGATCGGTCGGCCGAGCGCGTGCCCCTCGAAGGCCGCGGCGAAGAACGCCTCGCCGGCGACGTCGGCCGGGTCGTCGGCGGCCATCGCGAGCTCTTCGAGGATGACGCCGCGCTCGACGTCGAACGCATCCGCTTCGAGCACCGAGTTCGTGACCATGTCACCGATCACCCGGACGGCCATCGGCACGTCGGCATCACGGACACGGGCGTAGTAGCACGTGTACTCCTTGGCGGTCGCGGCGTTGTGCTCGCCACCGACGGAGTCGAACGCCACGGCGATGTCGAGCGCGCTGCGGGTCGTGGTGCCCTTGAACAGCAGGTGTTCGAGGAAGTGCGTGGAGCCGTACTGGCCGGCTCGTTCGTCTCGGGACCCGACCCCGACCCAGTACCCGATGCTCGTCGAGTGGGACGCCGGAACGGCCTCGGTCAGCACGCGCACGCCCGAGGGGAGGACGGTGCGGCGGACGAAGGATCCCCCGGACGTCAGGAACGACGTGTCCGGGGCCTCGAGGGGCAACGGCACTGGGTGGTTCATCGCGGTCGAGCCTACTGACGTTCCCCGGGCGCCGGGCCGAAGTCGGCGTGTGCCTCGAAATGGGGTACACAAAGTGAGGACAGACCGACACGTCTGTCTGTCCTCCATGTGCTACAGTTGCAGACGCCGGATCGGTAGCCCCCCCTAGATTCCGATCCGGTGGCTCGGGACATCAGTCCTCGGCGGCACGAGTCCCCCCACTCAGCCGCGGAGCCGATGAGTCCCAAGGAGCCACGCTGTGACGGTCGATTCCCCCCAACCGGCCGTCCAGCGTCTCCTTGGGCCGAGCAATCCGAACCTCGCGTCGTCGGACGGGTCGAGCGTCCCCCCGGCTCCCCGCTCCGGCGGCGCGAAGGTCCGCATCCTCGAGACCGCGACGCGACTCTTCTACGAAGAGGGGATCCACAGCGTCGGCGTCGACCGCCTCATCTCCGAGGCGAGCGTCACGAAGGCGACGTTCTACAAGCACTACGGGTCAAAGGACAACCTGATCCTGGCCTACATCCGGACGCAGCACGAGCGCGTGCAGGACCGGTTCGAGCGCCTCGTCACCGACGCAGGCGAAGCGCCCCGGGCCGTCCGCGCTTGGGTCGACGCCGTCTCGGACGAGGTGAACGAGGCCGAGTTCCGCGGCTGCGCGTTCCTCAACGCAGCTGCCGAGTACCACGACCCGCGCGACCCCGTCCGCCAGGTGGTCGCGAGTCACCGCGACTGGTACACGGAACGTCTCGCGGAACTCCTGCAGGCCGCCGGCCACCCGCTCCCGGGCGACGGCGCCGACGAGCTCATGCTCGCGCGGGACGGCGCCATGTCGGGTGCCTACGCCGGCGACGCCATCGCGGCGACAGCGGCACTCCGTCGTGTCGCCGAACGCGTCCTCGCCGGCTGACGGCGTCCGCCGGTTTCCGCGCACCCCTGGTGACGACCCCTGTTCGGGGGTACCTTGACCGCACGGTCGACCAACCCGCCGATCGTGCCCCGGTCGACCCGTTTCCCTGCAGCGTCGGCCAGGGCCCCGTGCTGCCCGCACGTCTCGAGGACAACGATGTTCGACAACCGTTTCATCCGTCACGCCATCGACCGCAGCGCCGAGAACGCGCTCGACCGACGACGCTTCTTCGCAGCCGCCGGTGTCGCCGGCGCCTCAGCCGGCATCGCCGCGCTCGGCTCGTCGGTGCTCACCGCCGCCCCCGCCTCCGCCACCCCCGAGGAGGACGCCGCCGTCTCCGACGCCGCGATCCTCAACTTCGCGCTCAACCTCGAGTACCTCGAGGCCGAGTTCTACCTCCGCGCCGTGTTCGGCACGGGCCTGACCGACAGCATGATCACCGGCATCGACCCCCAGGGGCCGGTCATCGGTGGCAAGAAGGTGCCGTTCAAGACCGCAGCCATCCGCGGGATCGCCACCGAGATCGCGAACGACGAACGCGCGCACGTCGCGTTCCTCCGGAGCGCGCTCGGGGACGCGAAGGTGTCCCGTCCCAAGATCGACCTGGTGAGCAGCTTCACGGCCGCCGCCCGAGCCGCGGGGGTCGTCGGGCCCACCGGCACGTTCGACCCGTTCGCGAGCGAGGAGAACTTCCTGCTCGGGGCGTACGTCTTCGAGGACGTGGGGGTCACCGCCTACAAGGGCGCTGCTCCCCTGATCTCCAGCAAGACGTACCTCAGCGCCGCCGCCGGCATCCTCGCCGTCGAGGCCTACCACGCCGGCACCATCCGGTCGAAGCTGTACGACAAGGGCCTGCAGGTGCCGGCGAACAAGATCTCGGACGCCCGGGACTCGCTCGACGGCCCCACGGACGACGACCAGGGCATCACGACGTCGAGCGGCGCGGTGAACCTCGTGCCGACCGACGCGAACTCCCTCGCCTACGGTCGCACCGCCGAACGGGTGCTCAACGTGGTGTTCCTGACGCCGAACCAGATCGACAGGGGCGGCTTCTTCCCCGAGGGCGTCAACGGAGCGATCGTCGCCAGCGGCAACCCGGGGAGCGCGACCGGCCCGGCCTGATCCGTCTGGTCGCCGTGGACGCGACCACGACCCGGACGGGAGGCACGGTGCCCGCTCGCACCGTGCCTTCCGTCCGTCTCCGGTCGCCTCCATGGCACGGGTGGTTGCCTGGGTGCATGGCAAACGACCCGCTCTGGCGCCTCCCCGAGGTGCCCACCTTCACCCTCACCAGCCCCGACTTCACCGACGGTGACGAGCTGCCGACGTCCGCGCGCGGCGGCGACGTCGGTGGCGAGGACCGTTCCCCCGCCCTCGAGTGGTCGGGAGCCCCCGAGGACACGCAGAGCTACGTGCTCACCGTGTACGACCCCGATGCGCCGACGGGCTCGGGCTTCTGGCACTGGTGTGTGTCGGACATCCCGGCCGATGTCACGTCGCTCCCTGCCGGTGCCGGCACGGACGACGCGCTGTTGCCCGCTGCGGCACTCCGTCGGCACAACGAGTTCGGGTCGGACACGTTCCTCGGTGCCGCGCCTCCCGCCGGGCACGGGTCCCACCGGTACTTCTTCACGCTGAGTGCGCTCGACGTCCCGCTGCTCGAGGTCCCCGTCGATGCGACCCCCGCGGTCGTCGGGTTCATGCTGCGGGAGCACCTGCTCGCGCGTGCCGTGCTGATGGGCACGCAGGAGACCCCCGCGGAGTAGCGCCGACTCGGGCTCCGTCCCCGCGCCCGTCCCGTCCCCGTCCCCGCCCGTCCCGACTCGAAACGACAGCGTCGCTGTCGTACGACAACGACTCTGTCGTTCGTTGCGGCAGCGGACTGTTGCGGACGCGCGGGAGCGACAAGATCGCTGTCGTACGACAGCGAGTTCGTCGTTCCGAGTCGGCAGCCGGTGCCCCGCCCGCCGCACCCCGCACACGCGGAACGGCCGCCGTCCCGAAGGACGACGGCCGTTCTGCGTGCAGGAGTGGATCAGACGGTGGCGTCCGTGGACTCCTCGCGCGCACCACTGCTGTCGGTGTCCGACTCCTCGGCGACGACCGGCGCGAGCGAGAGCTTGCCGCGGTCGTCGACCTTGGTGACCTCGACCAGGATCTTCTGGCCGACGCCGAGGACATCCTCGACGTTCTCGACACGCTTGCCACCGGCGAGCTTGCGCACCTCGGAGACGTGGAGCAGACCGTCGCGGCCCGGGAGCAGCGACACGAAAGCGCCGAACGTGGCGATCTTCACGACGGTGCCGAGGAACTGGTCCCCGATCTCCGGGTTGGTCGGGTTCGCGATCGCGTTGACCTGGGCGCGAGCGGCCTCGGCCGACGGACCGTCGACGGCGCCGATGTACACGGTGCCGTCGTCCTCGATCGAGATGTCGGCGCCGGTCTCGTCCTGGATCCCGTTGATCGTCTTGCCCTTCGGGCCGATCAGCTCGCCGATCTTGTCGACGGGGATCTGCACGGAGATGACACGCGGCGCGGTGTCCGCCATCTCGTCGGGGGCGTCGATCGCCTCGGTGAGGACACCGAGGATGGCCGAGCGGGCCTCCTTGGCCTGCTTCAGCGCGGCGTCGAGCACCGACGACGGGATGCCGTCGAGCTTGGTGTCGAGCTGGATCGCGGTGACGAACTCCGAGGTGCCGGCGACCTTGAAGTCCATGTCACCGAGGGCGTCCTCGGCACCGAGGATGTCGGTCAGCGCCGCGTAGCGGGTCTGGCCGTCGACGGTGTCGGAGACGAGGCCCATCGCGATGCCCGCGACCGGGGCCTTGAGCGGCACACCGGCGTTGAGGAGCGACAGGGTCGAGGCGCAAACGGAGCCCATCGACGTCGAGCCGTTGGAGCCGAGGGCCTCGGACACCTGACGGATCGCGTAGGGGAACTCCTCGCGCGACGGCAGCACCGGCACGAGGGCGCGCTCGGCGAGGAAGCCGTGCCCGATCTCGCGACGCTTCGGCGAACCCACGCGGCCCGTCTCACCGGTCGAGTAGGGCGGGAAGTTGTAGTGGTGCAGGTAGCGCTTCTTCGTGACGGGCGACAGCGAGTCGATCTGCTGCTCCATCTTGAGCATGTTCAGCGTGGTGACGCCGAGGATCTGCGTCTCGCCGCGCTGGAAGATCGCCGAGCCGTGGACGCGTGGGATCACGGCGACCTCGGCGTCGAGCGGACGGATGTCGGCGAGGCCGCGACCGTCCATGCGGACCTGCTCGGTCAGGATGCGGCCGCGGACGACCTTCTTCGTGACCGACTTGTAGGCACCGCTGACCTGGCCGTTGGCCGACTCCGGGAGCTCACCGGCCGTCACCTTGGCGGCGATGGCCTCCTTGACGCGGGCCTTGAGGGCGTCGTCCGCGTCCTGGCGCTCGAGCTTGCCGGCGATCTTGTAGACGTCGCCGAGCTCGGAGAGGGCGATGGCCTCGACCGCGTCGTAGACCTCGGGGGCGTACGGCGGGAAGACCGGGTAGTCCTGGATCTCCTTGGCCGACTGCGCGGCCATCTTCGCCTGCGCCTCGACCAGGACCTTGAGGAACGGCTTCGCCGCCTCGAGGCCCTGCGCGACGACGGCCTCGTCGGGCTTGGTGGCGCCGCCCTGGATGAGGTCCCAGCTGTGCTCGGTGGCCTCGGCCTCGACCATCATGATCGCGACGTCCTCGTTGCCCGCCTCGTCCGTGACGACACGGCCGGCGACGGTGAGGTCGAAGACGGCCTCGGCGAGCTGCGACGCCTTCGGGAACGCGACCCACTGGTCGCCGATGAGCGCCAGGCGCACACCCGCGATGGGGCCGGAGAACGGCAGACCGGAGATCTGCGTCGACGCCGATGCCGCGTTGATCGCGAGCGCGTCGTAGAACTCGTCAGGAGCGATGCTCAGGACGGTGATGACGATCTGGACCTCGTTGCGGAGGCCGTCGACGAACGACGGGCGCAGCGGCCGGTCGATGAGCCGGCAGACCAGGATCGCCTCGGTCGAGGGGCGGCCCTCGCGGCGGAAGAACGAGCCGGGGATCTTGCCGGCGGCGTACGAGCGCTCTTCGACGTCGACCGTCAGCGGGAAGAAGTCGAAGCCCTCGCGCGGGTGCTTGCCGGCGCTGGTGGCCGAGAGCAGCATGGTCTCTTCGTCCAGGTACGCGGCGACGGCACCCTGTGCCTGCTGCGCGAGACGGCCGGTCTCGAACCGGACCGTCCTGGTGCCGTAGCGACCATTGTCGATGATCGCTTCAGCGAACTTGATTTCGGGACCCTCCAAGAGGATGCCTCCTTGCGTCTGTGATGCAGCAGACCCGGCCTCGGGCACACGCGTGCACGTGCGCTCCACGACGCGGAACGCATGCCTGGCCAGCAGTAGAAGCAGTCGGGACGGAGTCGGCCCGCATGCCACCACCGATGACCAGCTTCGTGCCGGTCTGCGTGCGATGTTGTGTGTCGTCACGGGAAACGGTCCCCGGACGCCTCGACTTTAGCAGTCGGCGGTGAATCGACGGCGAGGCTCGTGGCGAACGGGCGTGTCCCCGATAGCCTGCGTCCATGCGTCGATCCCCTGCCAGACGCGTACTCGTCGCGGCCGCCGTGGTCGTCGGTGCGCTCGTCGCCCCCGTCGTGACCGCTGCACCCGCGAGCGCGACGGACTACCCGACCTGGCAGGACGTGCAGAAGGCGAAGGGGAACGCGGACGCCAAGGCGGCCGAGGTCGAGAAGGTCCAGGCAGCTCTGCAGTCCGCGCAGGCGGACGCCGCTGCCAAGTCGCAGACCGCGCTCGACGCGTCTGCGAAGGCGACGAAGGCCGAGGCGGACCTGAGCGAAGCCACCCAGACCGCCACGAGCCTCCAGTCCCAGGCCGACGAAGCGTCGGCGACCGCGACGCGCGCGCAGACGCGGGCCGGCCAGCTCGCCGCGAACCTGTACCGCGACGGTTCCACGAACCAGATGACCACGCGCATCGCGACCGCGAAGAACCCGGACCAGCTGCTCTACCAGCTCGGCGCGATGGACCAGCTGTCGAGCACATGGGCCGGTGTGATGGACGAGGCATCGGTCGCGGCGAAGACCGCGTCGTCCCTGCACGACCAGGCGAAGCGGGCCGAGGACGAGCGCGCGTCGCTCGCACAGGCGGCCGAGGAACGCTCCGCCGCGGCGAAGACCGCCGAGCAGAAGGCGGACGCCGCCGTCGCCTCAACGAAGGACCACAGCAACGAGCTCTACGCGCAGCTCGCGTCGCTGAACGACACGACCGCCGCCACCGAGCAGCAGTACGAGGTCGGCCAGGCCGTCGCCGCCCAGGCAGCGGCGCAGGCGGCAGCAGCGCAGGCCGCCGCCGAGGCCGCCACCACCACCCCGTCGACCGGCACCTCGTACCCGAGCACCTCCGGCGTCACGGTCGACCCGGCAGCCGCGAAGGCCTACGCCAGGAGCGTCCTCGGCAACTACGGCTGGGGCGACGACCAGTACGGCTGCCTCGTCTCCCTGTGGACGCAGGAGTCCGGCTGGCGCGCGAACGCCCTGAACTCCTCGAGCGGTGCGTACGGCATCCCCCAGGCACTCCCCGCATCGAAGCTCGGTGCCGCCGGTGCCGACTGGCGGACCAACGCGAACACGCAGATCAACTGGGGTCTGGCGTACATCAAGGGTCGCTACGGCACCCCGTGCGGCGCGTGGAACCACGAGATGAGCGTCAACCCGCACTGGTACTGACGAGTCGGAGCGCCTGCACCGGGCACATCGCCACGGCGTCCTGTGCCGCAGCGACGTCCGACGGGGCGAGCGGCACGTCGCGGGTCTGACCCCCGTCACGGGCGATCGGGAAGCCCCACTCGTCGCGGTCCAACCGCTCGGTGAGGAGCTCCGTGCAGAGCCCGCGCCCACGGCACCGCGTCCAGTCCACGTGCAGCGCCGTCGCCCCGGCGCGGGGGCTCGCCCCGGCGCGGCCGTTCATCGCCGCACCGCGCAGGTGCCGCCGAGGTGTGCCTGCACGTCCTGATGGAACACGCTGAGCGCACTCCGCACCATCCGTGCGACACCGTCCGGGTGGTGACACGCACCCCGCCCGTCGACGAGCCCGGTCAGGCGACGCACCTCGCCCGCCAGGTCAGCGCCACGCGCACCGGCGGTCAGCGCCCCGAGCACGTCGGCCAGACGCGGCAGCCCGTTCACGCACGGCCCGCACCGTCCCGCAGACGCCCCGGCGAGCGCCGCCGCGATGCGGGCCGTGACCGAAACCGGGCATGTCTCGTCGTCGAGCACCGCCACCACGCCGGCACCCGGCGAGGCACCCCACGGCCCCAGTCCGTCCGCATCGAGCGTCGCGTCGAGCGCGGCCGCCGGCACCCACGTCCCGCCCCATCCGCCGACCAGCACGGCTCGCGTCCGCGCGGGGTCGGGAACCGCCCTGGAGGCCCGGATCACCTCCCCGAGCACCGTCCCGCCCGCCACCTCGAGCACCACCGCCGTGGCCGGGTCGCGGACGTCGCTGACGGTCACGAGACGGGTCCCGGGTGCCGACGCGGTCCCGATCGAGCGGTTCCACGCCGCGCCCCAGCGTGCGACGAGTGCGGCCTGCGCGAGGGTCTCGACGTTCGAGACGATCGTCGGGCGTCCGCTCGGGCCGCGTTCGGCGAGCCGGACGACCCGGTCGGTCGGCTTCCCCGGACCGCCGGCCACGGCGGACGCGAGCGCTGCGGCCTCGCCTGACACGAACGACGTGTGCGGGAGCACCCGGAGCGTGATCGCGACTGCGTCGTGCCGCTCGGCGAGTGCTCGCTGCACGACGTCGGCGTTCGCCGCGCCGGTCGCCAGGACCGCGTCGGTCGCCCCCACGGCGAGCGCCGCGACGACGAGTCCGTCCAGCACGAGGTGCGGGCTCGTCGCGAGCAGGACGGCGTCCTTCCGGCTCGCGGGCTCACCCTCGGCGGCGTTCCCGATCACGAGGGGTGTGCGCCTGCGCGAGTGGACCGAGGCCGCCGTCTCGGTGCGCGCGGCGGCGACACTCGCAGCGAGCTTGCGCGCGAGCGGGAACCCGGCTCCGCCACGGCCGTCGATGCCGGCGAGCCCGAGCTCGTCGATGATGCCCGGTCGCACGGACGGCATCGGGCCGTGTGTCCGCACGTGGTCGGCGAGTGCGGGGCCTGGCGCTGCGAGGAGCCTTCGGACGCCGAGTGGTGGAGCGATCGCGGTGGTGGTCATCATGGTCGGGCCGTCCTCTCGAGGTGGAACGTGCGGTGTTCGGTGACCCGGTCGGAGCAGCGCCACACGACGGCACCGGTGACTGCTGCCGCACAGACCCCGGCGACGACCAGGAACCACGCCGAGGTCCCGTCCGTCCCGGTGCCGATCGCGTGTGCCATCGCGACCGGCCACATCGCGTACGCCGTCCAGTGCACGACGCGGAACACCCGCGGGCCGATCACCCGCCGGAGCAACGCGGTGACGACGAGGACGACGAGCAGGTCCACCGCGAGCGTGCCGAGCCCGAGCCAGAACCAGCGGTAGGTGCCGACGAACGGCACGACCGTGTCGACCAGCCGCAGTTCGGCCTCGGTGTCGAGGAGCAGCGTCACCACGTGCACGACGACGAAGAGCGTCGCGGCGAGGGCGACGTCCCGGTGCACGAGCTGGACGGCGAAGCGCGGGAGGCCCCGGAGCGGACGGCCGCCACGCGTGACGATGCCGAGCACGACCGTCAGGGAGAGCAGCACGACGGCCGCCACGCCCATCCCTCGCCCGAGGACCCACAGCGCGGTGTCCATCAGGCGACCTGCCGTTCGTCCGGCCATCCCCCGAGGCGCACGACGTCTCCGTTCGCCCCCACCAGTCTCGCTGCGACGCCGTGCGCCCGGAGCATCGCGGGAGCACGGTGACCGCGGACGACCGCTGCGGTGGTGAACGTGTTCGCGAGGACGCACGACGGTGCGACGACCGTCACGCTCCGCCAGACCGGGTCAGCCGGCAGCCCCCACCGCGGGTCCAGGATGTGGTGCCGTGCGTCCCCGTCCTGCTCCCATCGGCGCTTCTGGGTGCTCGACGTCGCGATCGACCACCCGGGCGACAGGGTGACCCGTTCGGTCGGGTCGTCGTCGAGGTCCTGCACCAGCACCTGCCATCCGCCGTGCGGTTCCGGACCCGCGGTGGCGACGTCCCCGCCGAGGGAGACGAGCACGCCGATGCCGAACCGGGCGGTGACGCTCGCGGCGGCCATGTCGGCAGCAGCGGCCTTCGCGGTGGCGCCGAGGTCGAGGACCACCCCGTGCGGGACCCGGAGGAAGGTGCCGGACAGCAGGACGCGCTTCCAGGCCGGCCGCCCGTCGAGCGCCGCGGCGAGCTCCGTCGGGGTGTCGGTCGGCGGGGCGTCGGCGAAGGCTGCGTCGTACCCGAGTGCGACCATGCGCGCCCCGAGCGTCGGGTCGACGTCGCCGCCCGTGGTCTCGGCGGCGTCGAGTGCCTGGTGGACGAGACTCGCGAGCAGGGGTGAGACGACGGCGCCGCGTTCGAGTTCCGCGGCACGGGAGCGCAGCTCGGAGTCGGATCGGAAGCGGCTGCACGCGTCGTCGACGGCGGCGAGGACCTCGCGCACGCACGACTCCGCTGCGGCGAGGTGACGGCGGTCGCGGTGGTCGAGCACGACCCGGGCGGTCGTGGTCCAGACGTCCCACGAGGTGACGGCGCGCACGGTCACGATCCCGTCGTCGTCGCGTCGGTGCCGCCGGTGGTGCCCTGGCTGACGCCCGTGTCGGACGACGTCCCGGTGCCGGCGGACGTCCCGGTGTCCGTGGACGTCCCGGTGTCCGTGTCCGTGGAGGTCGACGTCGACGTGCTCGTGTCACCGGTCGTCGCGGCCTCGGTGTGCCCGAGCCACAGCCCGCCGCCGGTGACCAGCGCCACCACGAGCCCTCCGGCACCGACCAGCGCGCTCGTGATCCGTGCGGACCGCTTCCCACTGCCCCTGGTGTCCATCGTTCCTCCTCGCCGTCACCACGAGGCTCGCGGCCGTGACGATGAGGACACCGGGCGTCAGCTGCGCCGCTCCCCGAGGAACCCTGTGGTCCGCCTAAGAGCCCGGTACGGTGGACGAGTGGACGTCACCGTCGAGCCGCTGCGGCACGAGCACGCCGCGGCGATCGTCGCGGCGGAGGACGACGAGACGATCCGCTGGCTGAGCGGCGGACGCAGCACGGTCGTCGGCACCGAGGCCTACGTGGACCGACTCGCCCGCGAGGCAGCGGCCGGCGCGGGCAAACGCGCGTTCGCGGTCCTCGTCGACGGTGACTGCGTCGGCACCATCGACTACGACCCCGACGTCCGCGACGGCCTCGATCCGGGCGACGTCAACATCGCCTACGGCATCGCGCCGTGGATGCGCGGCCGTGGCGTGACGGCGATCGCCGTCGCGCAGATCTGCGACCGCATCCGCTCCGGAGGTGTCGGGGCCCGTGCCGCGATCCGCGCCGACGTCCGCAACACCGCCTCCGCGAAGGTCGCCGAGCGTGCCGGCTTCACCTTCGTCCGCGAGTTCGCGAGCACGACCGACACCGACGCGGACGGCCGTCCGGTCCGGTTCCGGCTGTTCGTCCGCCCGCTCTAGTGACCGAGCCCGCCGAGCAGGCTCGCGAAGTCCTGCACCTCCGGCAGGGCGTCCGCCTCCTGCGGTGACCGACGGGAGGCTCCGATCGCCCAGGCGAGGTCGGTCCCGGCCCGGCGGATGCGACCGTCCAGGGCTGCCTGGTCACCCTGGGTGCCCCAATCGTCGGTCGCGGCGAACACCCCGGTCGGCACGACGGCCGCGCGGAGGTACGCGAACACCGGGCGCATCGCGTGCTCGAGTGCCAGGGAGTGCCGTGCCGTGCCGCCGGTCGCGCCGAGCAGGACGGGCATGTCGGCGAGGGCGTCCTTGTCCATCACGTCGAGGAAGGACTTCGCCAGGCCGCTCATGCCTGCGGTGAAGATCGGCGAGACGAAGACGAGTGCGTCGGCCTCGACGACCGCAGCGGTCGCCGCTGCCAGGGCGGGGGCCTGGAAGCCGGTGAGCATCGCGTCGATGATCTCGTGGGCCAGCGGACGCAGGTCGACGTGCACGACGCGGGGCGAGCCTCCAGTCCGGCCCTGCTCGATGGCGGCGACGGCGGACGCCGCCAGGCGGTCGGCGAGCAGGCGGGTCGACGACGGCTCGGAGAGCCCGGCGGAGACGACGGCGATGGTGGTCATGGTGACTCCCGATCTTCGATGCGTTTGCATGAACATCGTACCCAACAGGGCTTCCCTCGCAACCATTCCCCTCGTGCTCCCTTCCGGGCGGAATCGATGGCCTCCGGGCACACGGAGAACGCCCCGGGCCTCACGAGGAGGACCGGGGCGTTCGGTCAAGCGTGTGTCGGTCGACTAGCGGCGCTGACCTTATCGGCGCAGGCCGAGGCGCTCGATGAGCGCACGGTAGCGGGCGATGTCGACGTCGGAGAGGTAGCCGAGGAGACGGCGACGCTGACCGACCATGAGCAGCAGACCACGACGCGAGTGGTGGTCGTGCTTGTGCTCCTTGAGGTGCTCGTTCAGGTCGTTGATACGACGCGTCAGAACTGCGACCTGGACCTCGGGGGATCCGGTGTCGCCCGGGTGGGTCGCGTACTCTTCGATGATCTCCTGCTTGACCTTCGCGTCAAGTGCCATGGTGATCCCCTTCTGTCCGTTGCGCGGTGCCCACACCGGATGCGTGAGCGCTCTTTGTCCGCGGCCGTTCGACGGCAACCGCACAAGACTACCAGACGGGCTACGCGGTCCTGGCCCGGAGTCGACGACGACGCGGGGCCGGCATCAGACTGCGCGCGAGCCCGACGAGCGTCGCTCCGAGCAACCCGCCCATGCCGTTCGACAGCACGTCGTGCGGGTCGGCCACGCGGTACGGCAGCAGTGCGCCCTGCGCGATCTCGATCCCGGCGGAGAGGCCGACCGCCAGCACCGCGGCGACGAACCACCAACGGCGCGGCAACCACATCGCGGCGATCATCCCGACGGGCACGAACATGGCGATGTTCGCGAGGAACTCCGTCCGGTCGTAGGTGAGCCACGCGCCCCCCGGGAGCTGCTGCGCCCAGACGATCGCGTGCGAGACGAAGGACTGCTGCGCGTCGGAGAAGACGTGCGGGGTCAACGTCATCCGCCAGATCACCCAGGCGTAGGCCGCCGTGAGGGCGAGCAGGAGGAGTTTCCGGAGCATCCGGACAGTGTGGGTCACCGGCCTGCGCGACACCTGGAGCGCTCCTGGGCAGGAGCACCGCCGATGCTGAGGGAACGCCTGCCCGTGGTGGCCAGGCGGGTCCTCGGGGTGGAAGCATGGGACCACGGGTGGAACAGGGCCGCCCGGAACCGCACGAACGCAGCGCCCGACGGACAACGGTCAGACCAGGGAGGACCGCCGATGCCGGACCACGAGACGAATCGCCCGCGCCGGACCCGCGTGCCGAGTGCTGCCCGCCAGTGGCTGTGGATCGGCGGTGCCGCCGTCGTGGTGATCGCCGTCGTCGCGGCCGTCGCGCTCTGGCTCCCGAACCGGCCGAACGGCCCGGACGGCCGACACATCGTCGAGCGGAAGAGCGCCGCCCAGGCGTTCCCCGGTGGTCTCGCACGACAGCCCGCGAACGAGAACCAGCCCGGGATGCGGGAGTCAGCCGCCCGGCAGGACGGCGAGCAGGACACCGCCGACCGCATCGCCGTCATCGCGGACCAGCCGATCGCCACGTGGTTGACGAACCCCTCGGTCACCCAGACCCGGGAGACCGTCCGCGACGTCGTCTCGAACGCCAGGAAGCAGGACCGGACGCCGGTGTTCGTCCTCTACAACGTGCCCGACCGGGACTGCGGTCACTACTCGAAGGGCGGCACGACCGCGTCCGAGTACGTCCCGTGGGTGCGCTCCGCGGTGCGGGCGATGGCCGGGTCCAAAGCCGTCGTGCTGGTCGAACCCGACGCCATCGCGCAGATCCAGGTGTGCAAGCGGCTCCAGGACTCCCGGCTCCCCCTGCTCAGGAAGGCGGTGGACGCACTCACCGGCCACGGGCTGACGGTCTACCTCGACGGCGGCAACGAGAACCGCGTGCCGACGGCGTCGATGGCGAAGTGGCTCCGCGAAGCCGGGATCGATGAGACGCAGGGCTTCTTCACGAACGTGTCGAACTTCTACCGCGTCGACCAGGAGCGCGCGTACGCCGACCGACTGGCCGATGCCGTCGGTGGTGACCCGCACTTCGTCATCGACGTCTCCCGGAACGGTCAGGGCTGGCGTGGCGACTGGTGCAACCCGAAGGGCGCAGGGCTCGGGCAGGACCCGCACGTGACCGCGGGGTCGAGCCGGCTGGACGCGCTGCTCTGGGTGAAGACGCCGGGGCTCAGCGACGGCACCTGCAACGGCGGCCCGGCAGCCGGCCAGTGGTGGGAGTCGTACGCGCTCGCCCTGGTCGAGAACCGCAAGGGCGACTGACAGGAGGCCCGGCTCGGCCCCGATTGTCGGCTGTCGGGGGTTCCATGGTCACCATGACCTCCGCCCAGCCCCGATCCGTCGGCCGCCGATCCGTCGTCCCGCCGTACCTGCTGCGCGCCATCGCGGACGCACCGTCGGACGCCTTCCCCCGCGCGACCCCCGCCGCACGCACGGCGTTGGCCTCGCTCGCCGTCGTCGAGGCACCCAAGCGCGAAGCACGGCTCGGCATCAGGCACGCCGCCGCTGCCCCCGACCGGTCGCCACAGCGGAGCATCTTCGACGCGCACGGGTCGACCTCGCTCCCCGGCACCCTCGTCCGCAGCGAAGGAGCCCCGGACACCGGTGACGCGGCCGTGGACGAGGCGTACGCGGGCCTCGGTGCGACCCACGCCTTCTGGCTCGACGTGTTCGGGCGGGTGTCGATCGACGGCGCCGGGCTCCCCCTCGACGCGAGCGTGCACTACGGGAACGACTACGACAACGCCTACTGGGACGGCACGCAGATGGTGTTCGGCGACGGGGACGGCGAGGTCTTCGAGCGCTTCACGATCGCCCTCGACGTCATCGGGCACGAGCTCGCACACGGGGTCACCCAGTACACGGCCGACCTGACCTACCAGGGGCAGTCCGGGGCGCTCAACGAGTCGGTGAGCGACGTCTTCGGCTCCCTCGTCGCGCAGTACGCCGCTGGTCAGACCGCCGACCAGGCGAGCTGGCTCATCGGCGAGGGCCTCTTCACGCCGGCCGTGCACGGGGTGGCGCTCCGGTCCATGAAGGCACCGGGTACCGCGTACGACGACCCGGTGCTCGGCAAGGACCCGCAGCCGGCGACCATGGCCGGGTACGTCGACACCGAGGACGACTCGGGCGGCGTCCACACGAACTCCGGCATCCCGAACCACGCGTTCTTCCTCGCGGCGACGGCGATCGGCGGTCGTGCGTGGGAAGGCGCCGGCGCGGTGTGGTGGGACGCGCTCACCTCGGCGGAGGTGACGGCCTCGATCGACTTCGCCGGCTTCGCCCGCGTCACGGTGTCGGCTGCCGACGCCCGGTTCGGGGCAGGCTCCCGCGAGTCGTCCGCCGTCACCGATGCGTGGCGCACGGTCGGCGTGCTCCCCTGATCTCCCGGCCGGACCGCGCCGCGCGGGGGTATTTTCGGGGCATGCACATCGTCGTCCGCCGGAGTGGTGGGGTCGCCGGCCTCACGCGTGGGTGGCGCGTGGACACGGAGTCCTGCGACGACCCGGACGGCTGGTACGACCTCGTCGACGCCCTCCCCCGCGAGCCGCCGGTCCGACGCCGTGGACGGGTACCGGACGACTTCGAGTGGACGATCACCGTCGCCAGGACCACCGTGCGGATGCCGGGCAGCCAGCTCGACGGCCAGTGGGCCGCGCTCGTGGACCGGGTGCGTGCCGAGGGCGACCCGACCTGACGGACCCGACCGTGGCCTCCCGTCCGGCGTCTGCGACCCGTTCGCACCCCGCCCCGCCTCGCCCATGCTTCAGCCCGTTCGCGCCCCGTTGCGAACATCGCGCCCCGTCGTGACGGGGCGCGATCTTCGTGCGGGGGCGCAATCGGCGAACGACCAGGGACGCCTGCGCCCGGACTGGTCAGGCGACGTCGACGACCGTCAGGCGACGCGTCGGACGCGTCATCGCGACGTAGACCGCGGCGGCCGCACGGGCCGCGTCGTCCCCGACGCCGTCCGGGTCCACGAGCAGCACGCCGTCGAACTCCAACCCCTTGGCGTCCGCACCGGTGAGCACCGTGACCGATCCCGAACGCGGTGACCCGAGGCTCCGGACGTCGAGGTCGCCCTGCGCCAGACGCTGTCGCACGACGTCGACCTGGGCGTCCGGCACGATCACGCCCATCGTCCCCGAGCCGATGTGCTCGCGCTCGGACGCCACCGTCGTGGCGATGGTGTCGAGGACCTCGGCGCGGGACGCTCGGAGCCGCACGACGGGGTCGCCGTCCCGGACCGCCTGGTTCGCGGTGACCGTGAGCCCGGCGGACGCGGCGAACGCACCCGCTGCCTCGACGATGGACCGCGGCGTGCGGTAGTTGACAGTGAGTTCCTCGACACGGTGGTCGAGGGGCACCTGCGGGGCACGACCACGACGGCGTCGGGCGAGCGCGCCGATGACGTCGTCCCAGGTGCGGGCGGCTCCCGGCGAGGACCCCTGCGCCATGTCGCCGACGATCGTGAACGAGCGGAGCGGGTTGCGGCGCGCGAGCACGCGCCACTGCATCGGGGAGAGCTCCTGCGCCTCGTCGACGACGATGTGGCCGTACGTCCACTCCCGGTCCTCGGCCGCGCGTTCCGCGGTGCTCCGGGGGTCGCCGCCCTCGGCGAAGGCGCCGGCGACCTGCTCGGCGGTGACGATGCCCTCGACGCCCATGTTCTCGATGGCCTGCCTGGCGTTCTCGATGTCCCGGTTGCGACTCGCCTTCGCCTGGCGCTTCGCGGCACCGCCCGTCGGGTCGAACGTGCCGAGGAGCTCGGCGGCCTCGTCGAGGAGCGGGACGTCCTCGACTGTGAACGTCGCCCCGCGCTCGCGCGCCAGCAGGGCACGGCGCTGGGGAGTCCAGTTCGGGGTGAGCGACGCGAGCCAGTTCGGCCGGGCGTACAGGTCCTCGAGCAGCTTCTCCGCCGGCAGCGGCAGCCACGCGGTGTTGAGCAGCACGCGGGCGTCGTACGACGAGCGGATGTCCTCGCGCAGGACCTTGATGTCCGCGTCGTCGACGGTGGTACCGCGCTCGCGGAGCTGGTCGGCCAGGAGCTTCGTCATGGCGTCGAGCGCGATCTTGTTGAACGTGACCCTGGCGACGTTGTGGGGCTTCCCACGGTCCTGGGCGCGGCGCATCGCGTCCGCGACGAGCTGCGGCGGGACGACGAGCCGTTCACCCTCGACGTCGAGGGTCACCGATTCCGCGGGCACGACCTGCCGCGAGCGGACCGCGCGACGGAGCAGGTCGGCGATCTCCGCCGAGCCCTTCACCGCGGCGGTGTCCCGGCGGTCGTGGGTCGTCGCGTGCACACCGGGGTAGAGCGACCCGAGCGAGGCCATCACGACGCCGGTCTCGCCGAGGGACGGCAGCACCTGCTCGATGTAGGTCAGGAACGCCGGGGACGGCCCGACGACGAGCACGCCGGAGCCCCGGAGCCGCTCGCGGTAGGAGTACAGCAGGTACGCGGCGCGGTGCAGCGCGACGGCGGTCTTGCCCGTGCCGGGTCCGCCCTGCACGATGAGGACGCCCTCGAGCGGTGAGCGGATGATGCGGTCCTGCTCGCCCTGGATGGTCGCGACGATGTCGGTCATCCGGCCGGTGCGCTCGGCGGTGACCGCGGCGAGCAGTGCACCCTCGCCCTGCAGGTGCGTGCGCTCGTCGTCGTAGAGCGTGGCGTCGAAGACCTCGTCCTCGACGCCGACGACCGATCGGCCCTCGAGCGAGAGGTGCCGACGGGCACGCATGCCCATCGGGTGCGCGGCAGTGGCCTGGTAGAAGGCGCTGGCACCGGGGACGCGCCAGTCGAGCAGGAGCGGGCGGTGGTCCCGGTCGCGGAGCCCCACGCGGCCGATGTACCGGAAGGCGTCCTCGCCAGCGGGGGGATCGGCGACCTCGAGCCGACCGAAGACGAGCCGGTCCCCGACGCGCTCGAGCGTCTGGATGGTGTCCTCGTAGAGCTTGGCGAACGCGTCACGCTCGCTGCGGCTCTGGTGGTTCCCACCGACCGCCTGACGGCGGGTCTCGGTGAGGCGTTGTCCGGCCTCGGCGGTCAGTTCGTCGAGTCGGGCGAAGAGCCCGTCGACGTACGTACGCTCACGGTCGATCTCGGTCGGTTCGGACACACGCCACCCTTCGGGACAGGGGTATCCAGTGTAGTCCCACGGGACGCACGGGAGGCGCGGTGCCAGCTGGCACCGCGCCTCCCGTCCATCAGCGCGTCAGCGCTACATCTCTTCGTGGGTGTCCGGGTCGCCGTCCCAGAGCCGGCCACGCTCGAGACCGGAGATCGCCGAGACCTCGTCGTCGGAGAGCGTGAACCCGAACACGTCGAGGTTCTCGCGCTGCCGGTCGGCATCGCCGGACTTCGGCACCGGGATCGCGCCGAGCTGGGTGTGCCAGCGCAGCACGACCTGCCCGGGGGTGACCCCGTGTGCGGCAGCCGCAGCGGTGATCGGTTCCTCGGTGAGGAGCTCGGACCGCTTGGCGAGCGGGCTCCAGCTCTCGGTGACGATCCCGAGGTCGGCGTGCACCGCTCGCAGGTCCGCCTGGGGGAAGTACGGGTGCAGCTCGACCTGGTTCACCGCGGGGGCGACCCCGGTCGCGTCGATGATGCGTGCGAGGTGCGCGGGCGTGAAGTTCGAGACGCCGATCGAGCGGACCTTGCCGCTGTCGCGGAGGTCGACGAACGCCTTCCACGTGTCCACGAACTTGTCCACGGACGGATTCGGCCAGTGGATCAGGTAGAGGTCGACGTACTCGAGGCCGAGGTTCCCCAGAGTCTCGTCGATCGACTTGTGCGCTTCGTCCCAGCCGTGGTGGCGACCGGGGAGCTTCGACGTGACGAAGAGCTCGTCGCGAGGGACGTCCGACTCGCGCACCGCACGACCGACGGCGTCTTCGTTGCCGTAGTTCAGCGCGGTGTCGAGCAGGCGGTACCCGCTCGCGATGCCGGTGCCGATCGCGGCAGCACCCTCGTCGCCGTCGAGCGAGTACGTGCCGAGGCCCAGCACGGGCATCTGGTGCCCGTCGTTGAGCTCGACCGTCGGGGCGAGTGGGACGGCCGCCGCCATCAGCGCACCCCGAGCAGATCGATCACGAAGATCAGGGTCTTGCCGGACAGGAAGTGTCCGCCGCCGGCCGGCCCGTAGGCGAGCTCCGGCGGGACGACGAGCTTGCGACGCCCGCCGACCTTCATGCCGGGGATGCCCTCCTGCCAGCCGCGGACGAGCGCCGCGAGCGGGAAGTCGATCGGCTCGCCGCGGTTCCACGAGCTGTCGAACTCCTCGCCGGACTCGTACTCGACGCCGGCGTAGTGCACCTTCACGGTCGAGCCGGCGGACGCTTCGTCCCCGGTGCCCTCGACGATGTCGGTGATGACGAGGTCGGTGGGGGCCGGGCCCTCGGGGGCGTCGAACTCGGGCTTGCTGTTCAGGTCAGTCATGCCGCAAGTCAACCAGAGACGGCGGACAGCCCCCAGAATGGTTCCACCGTGACACAACCGACCCCAGCACCGCCGCGCCGCCGCGTCTTCGCCGACCTCACCCCGCTCCGCCGGTCCCCCGCGTTCGCCCGACTCTGGGCGGGCACCGCGATCGCCGGCATCGGGACGCAGATGACGACCGTCGCCGTCGGCCTCGAGGTGTACGACATCACGCACTCGACCTTCGCCGTCGCACTCGTCGGCGTGATCGCGCTCCTGCCCATGATCGTCGCGGGCCTCTACGGCGGGATGCTCGCCGACGCGTTCGACCGGCGCACCGTGGCACTGGTGTCGAGCATCGTGGCCTGGGCCGCGGTCGCCCTCATCGCGACGCACTCGTGGCTCGGTCTGCACAGCGTCGCGCTGCTCTACGTCCTCGCGACCGTGAACGCCGTCGCGGCGACCGTCAGCAACGCCTCCCGCTCCGCGATCGTGCCGAGGCTCGTCGGTACCGACCTGCTCCCGGCGGCGAGCGCCCTCGGTGGCATCGCCTCGGGCTTCCAGGTCACGGTGGGCCCCGCGATCGCCGGTGTCCTCATCGCGTCGGTCGGGTTCGCGCCGACCTACACGATCGACGTCGTGCTGTTCACGTTCGCGTTCGCCGGCGTGTTCACGCTGCCGAGGATGGCCGCCGACCACGGTGCCCTGAAGCCCGGGCTCGGATCCCTCGTCGAGGGCGCCAGGTTCCTCCGGAAGTCCCGCAACATCACGATGACGTTCGTCCTCGACATCGTCGCGATGACCTTCGGGCAGCCCCGCGTGCTCTTCCCTGCGATCGGCGCCCTGGTGATCGGCGGCGGCGCCGTCACGGTCGGGACGCTCACCGCCGCCTACGCCGTCGGTGCGCTGCTCTCGAGCGTGTTCTCCGGCCCGCTCGGCCACGTCCGCCGTCAGGGCGAGGCCGTCGGGTGGGCGATCACGGCCTACGGCGCCGCGATCGCCGCGTTCGGCGTGGTCGTCGCCCTCGCGCACGTGCTCGGAGGTCGTGCCGGCGACGCGTTCAGCACCGGGATCCTGCCGGCGCTCGGGTTCGCCGCGCTCTTCCTCGCCCTGGCCGGCGGCGCGGACAACGTCAGCTCGGTGTTCCGGAACACGATCCTGCAGTCCGCGTCGCCCGACGGCATGCGTGGACGGCTGCAGGGCATCTTCATCGTCGTCGTCACCGGCGGCCCTCGGCTCGGCGACCTGTACGCCGGTCTGGTCGTCGCCGCGGGCATCGCCGTCCCGCCGATCCTCGGCGGCGTCGCGATCATCGGTCTTGTCGCGCTGCTCCTGCGCCTCGTCCCGTCGTTCCGCCGCTACGACGCCCTGCACCCCCACGCCAACTGACCCGCGCGTCTCGCCCGGCCTCCGCCCGGGCCCCGCGAAAGCGACAGTCTGCGACGGAAGTTCCGCAGCAGAGTGTCGCTTTCGCGGAACAACCGTCCGGCAGTTCCGGGACGGTGTCGCTTTCGCGGACGGGTAGATTCGTCCACATGCCGGACCCGACTGCGCGCGAGCTCCAGCGGACCGGGGTCCGCGCCGTCGTGCGCCGCACCTACCACTCGGTGATCCGGCACCGTGTCGTCGACGCAGCAGCCTCCCTGACGTTCTTCGCCCTGCTGACCGTGTTCCCGACGACGCTCACCGTGGTGTCGGCGCTCGCGATCGTGGACCGGGCCGGGGACAGCCTGGCGGACATCATCGAGATCATCGGCTTCATCGTGCGGCCGGAGACCGCCGAGCACCTCGAACAGCCACTGCGCCAGCTCCTGACCCTCGACAACCCGTGGCTGGGGTTCTCGACCGGCGTCGTGCTGACGCTGTGGTCGCTGTCCGGGTACGCGACCGCGTTCGGCCGCGCCATGAACACCGCGTACGAGGTCGAGGAGGGCCGCCGGATCTGGAAGTTCCGCAGCATGATGCTCCTCGTCACGCTGCTCGTCATGGGCGGCGGCGCGATCGCCATCGTCATCCTGCTCGGGACCCCGACCATCTCGGCCGCGATCGTCCACCAGCTGGGCTGGGCGACGTGGATCGACGACCTCTGGAACGTCGTGAAGTGGCCGATCCTGGCGGTGGACCTCGTCGTGATGGTCGCCGTGCTCTACTACGCGACGCCGAACGTGAAGACGCCGCAGCTGCGGTGGGTGTCCGCCGGTGCCGCGTTCGCCATCGTGGCGTGGGCGATCGCCACGTTCGGGTTCTCCCTCTACGTCGAGACCGTCGGCGGCGGCAACCGGGCGTACGGCTGGCTCGGCGGCGCGATCCTGCTGCTCGTCTACCTGTACATCTCGAACTTCGTGCTCGTCGTCGGCGGCGAGCTCGACTCCGAGGTGATCCGGATGCGGCAGCTCCTCGCCGGGATCGAGGCCGACGAGGCCATCCGGCTCCCGCTCCGCGACGTCACGCGCAACTTCACACTCGCTCGCTGGCGTGACGCCGACGTCGCAGCGGCGCACGAGGTCAGGACCGCGGCGGCACGCCTCCCCCAGGCCGAACCGCACGACGAGGAGCAGGAGCGCCTCCGCACGGTCTCCGACCAGGTCAGGGTCGGCGAGCCGCCGCTCCCCCTGTCCTGACCGCTACTGCTTCCGGGCCGCCTCCGCGTCGAGCATGGCCTCAGTGATGACCGGGATCGCGCCGGTGGCGAGTTCGATGCCCGACAGCCGCGCCGGGCTGAGGACACGCTGCACCTGGTCCGGCTCCATGAGCCCCGCCGCGACGACGAGGGTGGAGATCGGCGTCGACGTGGTCAGCGCGGTGTGCGCGATCGACGCCGCCGCCGCGTAGCCGATGTACGGCGTCAGCGCCGTGACGACGCCGACGTTCGTGTCCACCTGGGCCGCGAGCTTCGCCTCGTTCGCCTCGATGCCCGTGACGCAGTGCTCGCGGAGCGTCGCGCACCCGCGGGTCATCCACTGCAGCGACTGCATGATCGAGTGCGCGATGATCGGCTCGAAGGCGTTGAGCTGCAGCTGCCCGCCCTCCGCGGCCATCGTCACGGTGGCGTCCGCACCGGCGACCGCGAACGCGATCTGGTTGACGACCTCGGGGATCACGGGGTTCACCTTGCCCGGCATGATCGACGACCCCGCCTGTCGAGCCGGCAGCGTGATCTCCCCGAACCCGGCCTGCGGTCCCGACGCCAGCAGCCGCAGGTCGTTGCAGATCTTCGAGAGCTTGATCGCGCTCCGCTTGACCGTGCCGGAGAGCGTCATGAAGGCACCGGCGTCGCTCGTCGCCTCGATGAGGTCCGGGGCGGTCACCACGTCGATGCCGCTCGCTTCCTGCAGCTGGCGGCGCACCTCGTCGCGGTACAGCGGGTCGGCGGTGATCCCCGTGCCGATCGCGGTCGCGCCGAGGTTCATCTCCGCGAGCAACGGCGTGACCCGGCGGAGCAGGAGCACGTCCTCCTGGATGGTGTGCGAGAAGCCGGTGAACTCCTGGCCCAGGGTCATCGGCACCGCGTCCTGCAGCTGCGTCCGTCCGACCTTGAGCACGTCCGCGAACGCCGCTCCGCGTTCGGCGAAGGCCTCGGAGAGCTGCTCGAGCTGCTCGACGAGCCGTCGCACGCCGAAGATCATCGCGATCTTCACGCTCGTCGGGTACGTGTCGTTCGTCGACTGGCTGCGGTTCACGTGGTCGATCGGGTGCAGGTAGGCGTAGTCGCCCTTCTCGCGCCCCAGGAGTTCGAGCGCCCGGTTCGCGAGCACCTCGTTCGTGTTCATGTTCGTCGACGTGCCGGCACCGCCCTGCACGACGTCGACGACGAACTGGTCGCGGAGGGCGCCGTCGCGGACCTCCTGCGCGGCACGGTCGATCGCGTCGGCACGCTCGTCGTCGAGCACGCCGATCGCCTTGTTCGCACGGGCCGCGGCCTGCTTCACCGTCGCGAGCGCCTCGATGAGGTCCGGGTACACCGCGATGGGCACGCTCGTGATCGGGAAGTTCTCCAGCGCCCGCAGCGTGTTGACACCCCAGTACGCATCGGCCGGCACCTCCCTCGACCCCAGGGAATCGGTCTCGGTGCGGGTACCAACGCTCACGTGCGCCTCCTCGTCGTGGATCACGTCACGAGGGTAGTCCGTCCCGTCCAGCCGGTCCGGTGGGCGCGCGGCGACCAGACGGCGGACGGGAGGCTCGTGGCGGCGCCGCCACGAGCCTCCCGTCCGTCAGTGAGCGCGACCGGTCAGTGGGCGCGACCCACCGATGGACGCGATCGGTCAGTGGAACTGCGGGACGATCAGGTAGATGCCGTAGAGCACCACGGCGCCGCAGACGACGAAACAGGCGATGGCCGCCGCGCGCAACCCGCGCACGGCGGCGGTGGCGCCCTGCGGGTTCGGGAACCCTGCGGTCGCTGGGCCGATCGTCCCGTCGTCCTTCACGGTGAACTTGCCCTCGCGGGTGTCGGCGGCGCTCCAGAAGCGGAGGCCGACCGAGTACACGGCGACGACGAAGCAGGAGGACACGACGGCGACGAGCGCCACCGTCAGGAAGGCAAACCAGTCGATACCCATCAGCGACGCCCTCCCTTGCGTGCGGCCATGCGGCGGAGCGTGCGCTCGCGGCTCAGTTCCTCGCGACGAGCGGCCACGTTCTCCGCGCGCTTCTTGCGCTGCAGGTCGCGGAGCTCCTTGCGGGTGAAGACGGCGTTGGCGGCGACGTCGACCTCGATCGCGGAGGCGGAGCCGTGCGGCTTCCGGAGCGACCACAGGTACAGGCCGAGGATGACCGCGGCACCGACCAGCGCGTCGATGACGAGCCCGACGACGCCGAACCGGGCGATCCCGGACGCGACCGCGCCGACCGCTGCCGACGCGGGCAGCGTGATGAACCAGGCGATCACGATCTTGCCGGCCGTGGACCACTGGATCTTCGAGCCGCGGCGACCGAGCCCGGCACCGATGATCGAGCCGGAGGACACCTGCGTCGTCGACAGCGCGAAGCCGAGGTGGCTGGAGGCGAGGATCGTGGCAGCGGTCGAGGCCTCTGCTGCGAAGCCCTGCGTCGCGCGGATCTCCGTGATGCCGGAGCCGAGCGTGCGGATGATCCGCCAGCCGCCGGTGTAGGTCCCGAGGGCGATTGCGAGGGCACAGGCGACGACGACCCAGAGCTGCACGCCGCTGTTCGACGACTGCGCGCCGGACGCGATGAGCGTGAGTGTGATGACACCCATGGTCTTCTGCGCGTCGTTCGTCCCGTGCGCGAGCGACACCATCGACGAGGTGAAGATCTGCCCGATCCGGAAGCCGCCGCGCTCGTTCGGGAAGACCGGTCGTCGGGTGATCCGGTAGGCGATGCGCGTCGACAGGTACGAGACCAGCGCAGCGATCACCGGCGACAGGAACGCGGGGATGATCACGACGGTCATCAGCGCGAGGTAGTTGACGGACTGGAACCCGGCGCCGACGATCGCGGCGCCGATGAGCCCGCCGAACAGCGCGTGCGAGGACGACGACGGCAGGCCGCGCAGCCACGTGATCATGTTCCAGACCACCGCGCCGATGAGCCCGGCGAAGATCATCTCCGGCGAGATCGCGACGCCGCCGGGACCCTCGTTGATGAGGCCGTGCGAGATCGACGTGGCGACGGCGGTGCTCAGGAACGCACCGACGAGGTTGAGCACCGCGGCGACCGTGACCGCCACCTTGGGCTTCATGGCCCCGGTGGCGATCGGTGTCGCCATCGCGTTGGCGGTGTCGTGAAAACCGTTTGTGAAGTCGAAGAAGAGGGCCAACGCGATGACCAGGACGACTATGAGTGTGATGTCCACCGCGGGCAAGTGTCCCAGTCCGGAGCGTTCCGAGCAAACCCCGATCGGTCACCGGCCGTTCATGTCGACTGCAAACTCGTTCAGGTTCGGAAGCATTCCGATGGAAGAATGGGTCCATGGACACCGTCGAGCTCCTCATCCTGCTGGTCGGATCGCTCGCGGTGACCGGCTTCGCACGGGCGAAGGGGCTCCCCGCTCCGCTCCTCGTCACAGCGGTGGCGCTCGCGGCGTCGTTCCTGCCGGGGCTGCCCCCGATCGAGATCGACTCCGAGGTCATCCTCACGCTGATCCTGCCGCCGCTGCTCTACTCGGCGGCGCTCGACGTCTCGTGGCAGAGCTTCCGGACGTCGATCAAGCAGATCCGTCGTCTCGGCATCTTCCTGGTCATCGTCACCGCCCTCGCCGTCGGCCTGGCCGCGTACATCATCATCCCGGACATGGACTGGCCGGCGGCGATCCTGCTCGGGGCGATCGTGGCGCCGCCGGACGCGGTGTCCGCGGCGGCGATCGGCCGGAAGCTCGGACTCCCCCGTCGCGTCATGACGGTGCTGTCCGGCGAGAGCCTCATCAACGACGCGGCGTCGCTGACCCTGGTGCGGGTGTTCACCCTCATCGCCGCGGGGACGTCGCTCACCATCTGGCAGGACCTCGGCATCTTCGGGCTCGCCATCGGCGTGGGACTCGCCGTCGGTGGGGTCCTCGGCGTGCTCGTGCACTGGATCCGGCAGCGCATCAACGACCCGGTGGTCGAGACGATCATGAGCATCCTGCTGCCGTTCGTCGCGTACATCCTGGCCGAGGACCTCTCCGGGTCCGGCGTCATCGCGGTCGTCACCGCCGGCCTGTACATCGGGTACAACTCGCCGAAGGAGGGCTACGCCACCCGCCTGCAGGAACGCCCCCTCTGGACGAGCATCGACGTCATCCTCGAGGGCTTCGTCTTCGCGCTCATCGGCCTGCAGCTCAACACCGTCGTGCAGGACCTCATCAAGAGCGAGCGGAGTCTCGGGCAGACGATCACCGCGGCCGCCGTGGTCCTCGCCGTCGTGATCGTCGTCAGGCCCCTCTTCGTCTTCGAGTCCTACGTCCGCAACCGCTTCAACGGCCGATGGCTGCGACCGCTGCGGATCCGGCTGTCCCGCGGCCATCCCTCGTTGCGGTGGTTGCGCGGTTCCGCCGAGCCGAAGCTGAACTGGCGTGAGCTCACCGTCATCTCGTGGACCGGCATGCGCGGCGTGGTCACGCTCGCCGCCGCGGTCTCCGTCGTCGCGAACCCGGTCGACATCAAGGCACAGGACACCATCTTCGTGATCGCGTTCTTCGTGACGGTCGGCACACTCCTGTTGCAGGGGCTGTCGCTGCCGTTCGTGATCCGACGGCTCAAGGTGCAGGACCCGGCGGAGGGCGAGGAGGACATCCGCAGCGAGATGCGGCTCAACCAGCGCACGACCGAGGCGGCGATCCAGCTCCTGGACGACCGGAAGCCCGAGTGGTCCGCGCAGTTCGGCACCGACGCGGTGGAGGCCGTCGTCTCCCGGCTCAAGGCCCGTCTCGAGCGTCAGGCGGAGACCTTCCGACGCGACGCCGAGGAAGAGGAGTCCGAGGAACGGAACGCACCGGTCCGGCTCAGCGGCGCGCAGATCCAGGACATCCGGCGCGAGCTGCTCGACCGCCGTCGCGAGATCGTGCTCGAGGAACGCGAGCGCGGCAACCTCGACGAAGAGGTGATGCGCCGGGTGCTCGTGACGCTCGACGCGGAGGAGCTCGCGATGGACTCGGCCCAGGCGTCCCGCAGCCGCTCGTAGGCGGCCGCTCTGTCCGGGACGCGGTCAGCCGTGCGGCGTATCCTGGCCGGACCCGACACGAGAACCAGGAGCACAGCGCCGAGTGAGCACGCCGCGGAACGACGTCCCGAAGAACACCGACACCCCGGACCGTTCCGGTGGGGCGCAGCAGAAGTCCGTTCCGAAGCAGCGGACCACCCGCCCCTCCGCCCGAGGCACCAAGCCGCGTCGGGGTTCGAAGGTCGCCGGGTCCTCGCGTCCGAAGCAGCGTCGTCAGGCGCCCGTCCCGGCACCGCAGAAGATCAGCGCGTACCGCCGCTGGTACGGCACGCTGCACCCGTCGCTCCAGCTCATCGGCCTGCAGCTCTGGATGCCGCTGTTCTTCATCGTCGGCTTCTGCCTGTGCTACGTCTTCGCGTTCCACGCACCGCACCCGCACGACGTGCCGATCGCCCTCGTCGGCAGCGACCCCGGCTTCGTCGCCGCGGTGCAGAAGGCGCTGCCGGGCGAGTACGCCTTCCACACGTACGACTCCCTCGTCGCCGCCAAGCGGGACGTGATCGCCGGGTCGATGGCCGTGGCGTACGACCCCGCGACGAACGAGTTCTTCAAGGCGAGCGCGCACCAGTTCCAGGTCGCGAGCCTCGTCCCCGCGACGCTGTCGGCCGTGCTGACGGCGACCGGGGTGGCCACGCCGAAGATCACCGAGCTCGCCGCGCTCCCCGCCTACGACGAGTACGGCACCGTCGCGATGTACGTCATGCTCGCGTGGTGCATCGGCGGCTACATGGTGTCGATGTTCATCGGCATCATGGGCGGCCCGCTGCGCCACCGCACCAGGATGGCCGTCATCGTCATCGGCGGGCTCGTCATCTCGCTCATCACGAACACGCTCGCCGGGCCCGTCGTCGGCGCCATCCACGGCCACTGGATCGAGCTCGTGCTCATCGCGTGGGGCTGGATCGTGGCGATCGGCCTCGCCGTGAACGGCCTGAGCTACTTCGTCGGCCGGTTCATCGCCGCCCCCGCGATGATCTGCTTCGTCTTCCTGTCGATGCCGTCATCCGGTGGCGCCTACCCGAAGTGGTTCATGCCGGAGCCCTTCGCGTGGCTCAACCACGTCGTGGTCGGCTCGAGCATGGTCGACATGATCAAGCACCAGATCTACGGCGTCGGCCCGGGTCCGGCGCGTGGGCTCATCACGATGGGCTGCTACGCAGCGGCCGGTCTCGTGCTCATGTACTTCGGCAAGAAGTGGTGGGAGCACCGCCGCATCCGCGCGATCGTCACCGGGCGCACGACGATGTTCATGGACGCCCAGACCGCCAACCGCGAGTTCCTCGGCAAGCAGCGCGACGTCGAGCTCGAGCGCCACGGGCTGACCTCGACCGAGACGGGGACCCTCAAGGTCCTCCGGGACGACGAGTTCTGGGAGGACGAACGCGCCGCGGGGGACGTCTTCACGGGTGGCCGCGACGGTCTCGAGAACGAGCCGCTGACGACCAGGACCATCCCCGTCGTGCGACAGCAGGTCCGGGACGACGAGGGCGAGCGGCAGCACAGCCGGCACGCCGCGCGCTGAGCGGTATCCTGAGGCATCATGACCCGTAGCGCCTGGCACCGACTCCTCATCACGCTCGTCGTCGTCTTCCTGGCGCTGACCGTGGTGTTCTACGCAGCGAGCGTCATCCTCGCCCCCGCGGACGGCCGGAACACCGCAGGGCTCTTCGTCGGCTGGGCGATGTTCTCGATGGTCGGCGCGATCGTGTTCGGGATCATCGACTTCTTCGTCCGTCCGCTCGGCGGCCGCAGCGGTGACGCCGACGTGATGGCCGCGGCCGAGGAAGCCAGGACCGGCAGCACCCGCACGCAGCGCTAGGCGTTCGGCGCGTCGACACCGACCCCGGTGAACCCGGCGACCGTGGCGTTGTCCTCGGCGAACGTGAACCGTGCCGCGACGGTGCCACCACGCAGCACCTCGGGGAGCCAGTACTTCGCGTCGTCCCACATCGCGTCGTAGGGAACGTCGTCGAGCGGGATCCACCGCGGTTCGAGCTCGTCGCTGGCGACCGGCGTGCCGGACCAGACCCGACAGACGAACACGTCGGAGACCTGGGACCAGGACGGCCGGAACGGGAACCGGTAGTCCAACGTGCCACGAGCCTCCAGGTCGGCCGGGTCGAGCCGCAAGCCGACCTCCTCGGCGACCTCGCGGACGGCGGTCTCGACCGCCGTCTCCCCCGGCTCGCGCTTGCCACCAGGGCCGACCACGCGGCCGCTCCCGAGCCCGCGGCGCTTCTCGCCGAGCAGCACCGACGGCCCGGGACCGTCGTCCCGGAGCAGGTACACGACGACGACGCGGGGGTGCTGGTTCTTCGTCTCGTCGCGCTCGGTCACGTGTCCAGTGTGGCCGATGATCTGGCGTACGCTCGTTCCATGGCAGGTGTGCTGCGGGGGCACCATGGCTGAGCACCGGAGATTCGGGCGCAGCCTCGAAGTGCTGCGTGCCGAGGCGGCGGAAGAGATCTCGATGATCGTCGAGCACCGCTCGCGGCAGGGCGACGACCCGTGGGAGTTCATGCCGATGCTCCCCACCGTCGACGAGCAGGTCGTGCTCATCCTCCGCGAAGAGGCCCTCGAACTCGACGCCGCGATCGGGCAGCGGAGTGCGCAGTGGTCGATGCACCCGGCGTCCGGCCACGGCACCCAGCTCGGTGAGGAGTACCACCGCCTGCGTCGCATCGCGCTGCAGCACCCCGAACTGACCGAGGCGGTCTGGAAGCTGATGGGCGCCCTACCGGAGCAGCGCTGACGTGGGGTTGGATGGCTGCATGACCGACACCGTGCTCGCCGTCCTCAACCAGCCCTCCCGCGACGCCGCGCCGCACGATCCGTCCGCCGACGCCTTCACGTTCGCGGCCCCGCTCGAGGAACACCTCCAGGTGCAGGACCTCGGCATCATCCGGGGCGACGGCGTCTTCGAGACGATCACTGTCGTCGACGGTCGCCCGCAGGCCCTCGAGCCGCACCTCGCCCGCTTCGAGCGGTCCGCCCGCATGCTGGACCTGCCGCTTCCGGACCTCGACGCGTGGCGCCGCGCGATCGAGGCCGTGTGCGCCGAGCTCGACCCCGTGCACGAGGCGTTCGCGAAGACCGTCCTCACCCGCGGCGTCGAGGGGTCCGGGCGTCCGACCGGGTGGGTGTACGCCGCGGCGTCGCCGGACTCGACCGCCGACCGGACCGAGGGCATCGCGGTCGTCACGCTCGACCGCGGGTACCGCCACGACGTGGAGCGCACCTCGCCGTGGCTGCTGCAGGGCGCGAAGACGCTGTCCTACGCGGTGAACATGGCGGCGCTCCGCGAAGCCGCCCGCCGCGGGGCCGACGACGCACTGTTCGTGTCGACGGACGGCTACGTGCTCGAGGGCACGCGCGCGAACCTGATCATGTCCGTGGGTGGTCGGCTCGTCACACCGCGCACGGACATCGGGATCCTCGCCGGCACGACGCAGGCGGACGTGTTCCGCTTCGCCGAGCAGGCCGGGATCGAGACCGCCTACGAACTCGTCACCATGGACGACCTGCGCGCGGCCGATGCGCTCTGGCTCGTGTCGAGCGTCCGGCAGGCGGCGCCGATCCGGCTGGTGAACGGCGATGAGGTCCCCGTGGACGCCGAGCTCACGACCCGCATCAACGACTTCCTGCTGGCGCGCGAGTCCTGACGCCGCACCGCCGGCGGTCGGACGGGAGGCTCGGATCGCGACGTGCGCGCACGTCGCGATCCGGGCCTCCCGTCCGTCCAGAGCGCTACCAGCGTGGTGTGGTGACGCCGACGCCGTCCGCCCACTCGAAGACCTGTCGGCCCTCGATCCAGACGCGCGTCGCGCGGCTCGTCGCATCGAGCGGGTCGCCTGACCAGAGCACGAGGTCGGCGTCGTAGCCGGGCTCGATCCGCCCGACGCGGTCACCGAAACCGAGGAACGTCGCCGGGTTCGTGGTGAGCGCTTCGAGTGCCGTCTGGCGTGGGAGTCCGTCCCGGACGGCCATCGTCGCCTGCGTGACGAGCATGTTGATCGGCACGACGGGGGCGTCGGTCGTGATCGCGACCCGGACGCCCGCCGCGGCGAGCGCGGCCAGGTGCGGGATGCCCCGGTCACGGAGCTCGACCTTGGACCGGCTCGTGAAGAGCGGGCCGTAGATGACCGGGATGTCCTTCTCGGCGAGGACGTCGGCGATCTTGTGCGCCTCGGTGCCGTGGTTCACGACGAGCCGGTACCCGAACTCCTCGGCGAGTCGGACGGCGGTCGCGATGTCGTCGTGGCGGTGGGTGTGCTGGTCCCAGGCGAGCTCGCCGTCGAGCACGCGGACGAGGGTCTCCTTGGTGAGGTCGCGCGTGAAGGGCTCGTCCTTCGCAGCGGCGGCGTCACGGGCGGCGCGGTAGTCCTGGGCCGCGACGAACGCCTCCCTGATCACCTTGGCGACCCCGAGTCGGGTGGACGGGGTCTGGCCCTTGTCGCCGTACACGCGCTTCGGGTTCTCGCCGAGGGCGCTCTTCACGCTCACGGCGTCGGAGATGAGCTGTTCGTCGATGGTCCGGCCGCCCCAGGTCTTGATGGCGACGGACTGACCACCGATCGGGTTGCCGGAGCCGGGCTTGACGACGATCGAGGTGATGCCGCCGGACAGGGCGTCGCGGAAGCCCTCGTCGTCGATGTCGACGGCGTCGATCGCGCGGACCGCTGCCATGTTCGGACCGGTCAGCTCGTTCGTGTCGTTGCCGGCCGGGCCGTTCGCCTCTTCGTGGATGCCAACGTGGCCGTGCGCCTCGACGAACCCCGGGACGAGCCATGCACCCGCAGCATCGACGACGGGCATCCCCGGCGGGGGTGTGACGTCGGGGCCGAGTGCCGTGATGCGTCCGTCCTCGACGACGACCGCTCCCCCGTCGAACTCGTCCGCCGTGACGGGGACGACGTGGGCACCGGTGATGGCGAAGGAGTTGGTCATGCGGTCCACGGTAGCCGTCGCCGCCGACACGACCGGCGAAGTACGACATACCGATTCCTGGCGCTCGCCGGCCGACCGTGTCTACCGTCGTCGGGACGGACGGAGACCGCAGTGCACCAGGACACGACGACACGGATCACCGACTGGCCGCGCCACGAGCGAGCCGAGCGGCCGTGGCGGAGCGGGGTGCGTGGACCGCGCGCCGACCGGCTCTGCACCGCGGTGACCACGTGGATCCCACCACGCATCGCGACCGCCCGGTACCGTGCGGCACCCGGCGACGACGCGCTGCTCGACCGGGCGGTCGCCGCGCTCCGACGGCTCGATCGCGAGCACGGCACGCGGATCGGCGCACTCGGCGGTGTCCTCGCCCGGACCGAGGCAGTGGCGTCCTCCCGCATCGAGGACGAGCACGCCGGCCTCGACGACTACGCCCGCGCCGTCGTCGGTGTCCGTGCGAACGACAGCGCGACCGTGATGGTGGCCGCGACCAGGGCGTCGGGCCGCCTCGTCACGGACGCGGCGTCCGGCACGATCACGGCGGACTCCGTCCGTGCCGCGCACCTCGACCTGATGCGGGACGACCCCCTGGACGGACGCGACGCCGGCCGGTACCGGACCGTCCAGAACTGGATCGGCGGTGGCAGCAGCCCGCGGCTCGCGACGTACGTCCCGCCACCACCGGACCTGGTCCCGGAGGCGATGGCGGACCTCCTGGTGTTCCTCGCCCGCGACGACCTGCACCCCGTCGCCCAGGCCGCGATCGCCCACGCCCAGTTCGAGTCGATCCACCCGTTCACCGACGGCAACGGGCGCATCGGGCGGGCGCTGATCGGCGCGGTCCTGCGACGCCGGGGTGTCAGCAGCACGACCGTGCCGATCGCGACCGCGCTCGTCGCCGACCGTTCCCGGTACTTCGACCACCTGGTGCGCTACCGGTTCGGGTCCGTCCACGACTTCGTCGCCGACCTGGCGATCGCGATCGGGACCGCCTGCGACGAAGCGGCACTCACGGCGCTGGTGCTCGACGAGCACGCTGCGGATGCGGCACGACGTCTGCCGTGGGACGTCGGCGCGCTGTTCCACGACCCCGTCATGACCGAGGACGACCTCACCGCCCTCGCAGCGGAGTCGGGCAGGTCGCCGGACGACCTGGCGATCGATCTCGAGCGGGCCGGCATCATCCGGTCCGTGACGTCCCGCCGCCGCCGACGGGCCTGGCTCGTGCGGGACGTCGCGACGGAGGTCGACGCGTTCGCCGAGCGCGTTCGATCCACCGTCGACATGGACCACCTGCGCAGGCGTCTCGACGTCGCTGCGGCCTAGGCTGGTGCGGTGAGCAGCGAGCACGGAGCGACCACCCCGCCCACCGCCGACAAGCGCCCGGTCACCCGGTCGCACCACGGCATCGACTTCGTCGACGACTACGAGTGGCTGCGTGACAAGGAGTCCCCGGACACCGTCGCGTACCTCGAAGCCGAGAACGCCTACACCGCGGCCGCGACGGACCACCTGGCCCCGCTGCGCGACCGCATCTTCGGCGAGGTCAAGGGCCGTGTGCAGGAGACCGACCTTTCGGTGCCGGTGCGCACGGGCGGGTGGTGGTACTTCACCCGCACCAGTGAGGGCAGCCAGTACGGCGTGCAGTGCCGGGCGCCGATCAGCGATCCGGACGACTGGACGCCGCCGTCACTCGACGGTGGCGCCGATGCCCTCCCCGGGGAAGAGGTCGTCCTCGACGGAAACGTCCTCGCCGACGGCCACGACTTCTTCTCGCTCGGCTCGTACGACATCTCCGACGACGGCACCCGGCTGGTGTACGGCGTCGACGTCGAGGGCGACGAGCGCTACACCCTGCACGTGCGGGACCTGACGACCGGGCAGGACCTCGACGACGTCGTCGAGAACACCGGGTCCGGTGCGACGTTCGACCCGTCCGGCCGCTACGTCTTCTACCCCACGGTGGACGATTCCTGGCGTCCCGACCGGATCTGGCGCCACACCGTCGGCACCGCCGCGACGGACGACGTCGTCGTCTTCGAAGAGCCCGACGACCGGTACTGGGTGGGCGTCGGGGTCACCCGGTCCTCGCAGTACATCGTGATCGAGCTCGGGTCGAAGATCACCTCGGAAGCCTGGATCCTCGACGCTGCCGACCCGACTGGCGACTTCCACGTGGTGTGGCCGCGTCGGGACGGCGTGGAGTACGAGATCGAGCACGCCATCGTCGGCGGCAGCGACCGGCTCCTCGTCCTGCACAACGACGGCGCTGAGAACTTCGAGCTCGTGGACGTCCCCGCCGACGACCCCACCTCCGAGACCGACCGCCGTGTCGTCGTGGCGCACCATGCGGAACGCCGCATCGAGTCCGTCGACGCCTTCGCCGGGCACCTCGCGCTCGAGTACCGTGCCGAAGCGCTGCCCCGTGTCGCGATCATCCCGATCGAGGGCGACGGGTTCGGCGATGCGCACGAGGTCCCCTTCGACGAGGCGCTCTTCTCCGCCGGCCTCGGCGGCAACCCGGAGTGGGACCAACCGACGCTCCGCATCGGGTTCACGTCGTTCGTCACCCCGTCAGAGGTGAGCGACCTGGACCTCGCGACCGGGCAGGTGACGGTGCTGAAGCGCCAGCCGGTCCTCGGCGGCTACGACCCCGCCGACTACGTGCAGGAGCGCGACTGGGCAACGGCTCCCGATGGCACGCGCGTGCCGATCTCCCTCGTGTGGCGTCGTGACGCCGTCGACGCTGGGACGCCGAGCCCGCTGCACCTCTACGGGTACGGCTCGTACGAGCACTCCATCGACCCCGGGTTCAGCGTGATGCGGCTGTCGATGCTCGACCGGGGCGTCGTGTTCGCGGTGGCGCACGTGCGCGGTGGCGGCGAGATGGGACGCCACTGGTACGAGAACGGCAAGACCCTCACGAAGAAGAACACCTTCACCGACTTCGTCGCGGTCGCCGACCACCTCATCGAGACCGGTCGCACCACGGCGGGACAGCTCGTCGCCGAGGGCGGCAGCGCGGGCGGACTCCTGATGGGCGCCGTCGCGAACATCGCCCCCGATCGCTTCGCCGGCATCCTCGCCGCGGTGCCGTTCGTCGACGCCCTGACGAGCATCCTCGACCCCGACCTGCCGCTCACCGTCATCGAGTGGGACGAGTGGGGCGACCCGCTGCACGATGCCGAGGTCTACCGCTACATGAGCGAGTACACCCCGTACGAGAACGTCCGCGACGACGTGCAGTACCCGGCGATCCTCGCGGTGACGTCGATCAACGACACCCGGGTGCTCTACGTCGAGCCGGCGAAGTGGACGGCCAAGCTGCGGGAGGTCGGTGCTCCGGTGCTCCTCAAGACCGAGATGGCGGCGGGCCACGGCGGGGTGAGCGGGCGGTACGCGTCCTGGAAGGAGCGAGCGTTCGAGCTCGCTTGGCTCCTCGACACGCTCGGTCTCGCCGAGGTCTCGCCCGCGGCAGCGACCGCAGCACCGATCGCGTCCTGACGTCCGGTCGGTCGACCTGCCGCCGGTCGGTCGTAGCACGGCCAGCGAACGAGTGCGCAGAAACGGCGACGCGCGGGCGCCCCAGGACGGCATTGCTGCGCACTCGATCGCGCCGAGGGCCTGTCCGCCGGTTGGTCGCAGCACAGTGAGCGACCGAGTGCGCAGAAACGGCGACGCGCAGGCGCCGCAGGACGGCATTGCTGCGCACTCGATCCCGCAGGGGGCCCGTCCGCCCGCCGGTCGGTCGGTCGCAGCACGGCGAGCGGCCGAGTGCGCAGAAACGGCGGCACCGGGGTGCCCCAGGACGGCATTGCTGCGCACTCGATCCCGCAGAGCGCGCGTCAGCCGACCGCACCGCACCGCACCGCACCGCACCGTCGCCCGGAGCGACACCGGCGGCGCACGCGCTCACACGCGGTTGAGCGCGTGCACCGCCTCGTCGTAGGACTCCTCGGCCAGGCGGACCCGGTCCCCCGCGAGCACGCCGTACCCGAACGTCCCCTCGCCACCGCGCTCGGCGATGCCGGCGTTCGTGCGCAGCGCGTCGAGTGCGTGCAGTGACCGCACGCGCTCGGTGAGGACGTCCGCTGCGGTGCCGATGCGCTTCCAGAGTGCGTGCGGGAACGCGTCGTCCCCGAGCACGTCCATCGCCATCCGGGCGCGCATCGTGCCCTGCCACGCCCGCTCGGTCGTCGCACGGTCGGCTGCTTCACGCTCGGCGGCGGTCTCGGACTCGTCGTCGGCGACCGCCGCGCGCACGAGCTCCCGGACCTCGGGCTTCACGACGGCGGTGACGTCCTGCGCGACGTGCTTCGGGGAGCGGAGCGCCCACGGCGTCGGCGCCGGACGCTCCACGGCGTCGTCGAGGGCGTCGAGGAGCTCGAGGAACGGCTCACCGTGCAGGAACGCCACGACGTCGCGCACCGCGTGGTCGCGCCGCTCCCGCGTCGACGCGAGGATCCGCTCGCGCGTCATCGCGTCGACGAGGTCGTCCTGCGCCGGCGTCGACGCCCTGGGCAGCCGGTCGATGAGGTACTCCGCGAGCGCCGCACGCGCCGTGACGTTCGCCAGGCCGTCGGCCGCCGAGGCGGCACGGTCACCCGCGTCGCCCGACGCGAACGCCGACCGGTACGTCTCCAGGATCGCGGCGATCTCGAGTGCCGTCCCGGCGGCGTGGCGGAGGTCGGCCGTGTCGCCGGAGCGGAGCCGGGCCTCCTGGCTGAGCAGTGCGGAACGCAGCTTGCGGAGTCGCTTGGTGAGGATCCGTGCGGTCGTGCCCTTCTCGGGCTTCTCCGCGGACTGGAGGCGCGGTGCCGGTGCACCTGCCAGCCCACGTGCCAGCTTGGACGCGACGGCGGCAGGGCCGGCTCCGACGGCGGCGAAGCGGCCGTCGAGCGACCCGAGGAACTCGTGGGCGATCTGCGGGTCGACGCCCTCGACGGTCTCCACCTCGACCTCGCGCCAGGTGCGCGGGTCCGCGGGGGCGTCCGCGTCGAGGCGCTGGGCGCTGACGCGGTCGTCAGCGAGTTCGGCGACCTGGTCACCGTCCTCGTCGAGGAGGCGGGTGACGGTCCGGGTGGTGGTGATGCGCACGACGGGGTGCAGTCCGCGGCCCCGGCGCTCGGTGAAGAGCGCGGCGAGGACGGCTTCGGGAACGGTGTCGGCGTCGTCGGTGAGGGGGAAGTGCTGCTCGTGTCGGACCGTGTCGGACTCGGCGCGCTTGATGTGCCAGCCGGCATCGGGTCCCCCGGTGCGACGGCGGACCGTCACGCGGGAGGCGACGAGGTCGTAGCGCTCGGTGTCCCAGTACGTGGCGTCGAGTTCGAACGGGTCCTGGTGGTCGACCTGCAGGATCCCTCCTGCCCCGATGAGGTCGGGGAGCTCGGCTCCGTCTGGAAGGTCGTACGTGCGCTCGATCTCGAGGTGCGTGTCCGTCACACGCTCTTGTCTACCAGCCCGTCCAGGGTGCGGAGGACCACGCGGGTTAGCCTGTGGACATGAGCGAGACGATCACCCGCGACGCGTTCGTGCCCGAAGCCGGCGCGGTCACCATGTTCACCACGACCTGGTGCGGTTACTGCGCACGGCTGAAGAACCAGATGTCGAAGGCCGGTGTGCCGTTCCGCGAGGTCGACATCGAGGCCACCCCTGGCACCGCCGAGCTCGTCGCCGAGGTGAACGGCGGCAATCAGACCGTGCCGACGCTGGTGTTCCCCGACGGCAGCACCGCGACGAACCCCTCCCTGGCCGAGGTGCAGTCCCGCATCTGAGCGGGAGCCACGCCCTAGCCGCCGAGCGCCTCGGTCAGCAGCGCTGCCATCGCGTCGAGCTGGATGTCGCCGGAGTCGACGACCTCTTCGTCGGAGCCGTCGAGCGCGCGCGCTGCCAGCCCCGCCTTGCTGTCGATGAGGTCAGCGATCTTGGTGTCGATGGTCTGCGCCGCGATGATGCGCCACGCGGTGACCGGTTCCTCTTGCCCGATGCGGTGCACGCGGTCGATCGCCTGGGTCTGTTCGGCAGAGGTCCACGAGAGCTCGGCGAGGACGACGTTCGACGCGACCTGCAGGTTGAGCCCCACGCCCGCCGCGGTGAGCGAGCAGACGATCACGGCGACGTCGGGGTCGTTCACGAACGAGTCGATCTCCGCCGTGCGCTGGGCCGGCGTCTGGTCGCCGCGGACGGTGGCGGTCCGCAGGCCCCGGCGTGCGAAGACCTCCTCGGCCTGGTCCATGACGTCGAGGTGCTTCGCGAAGAACACGACCTTGCCGACGTTCGACGCCAGCTGCGCCGCGTAGTCCGCCGCCAGCTGCGCCTTCGCGCGGCCGATCCGCCGGACCATCGAGAACACGTTCTCGCCGGTCGACGAGGCGTCCTGGTCCTCGAGCTCCCAGCGGGCGACCTGCCGCACGAGCTTGTGGTCGATGCCGACGACCGGGTCCTGACCGGTGCGGGCGTCGAGCGCCTGGTGGTACCGGCGGACGAGCTTCGCGGTGAGCTCGCGCTCGGCGTCGCGGATCGATCGACCCTCTTCGCCGTCGAGCTCGACCGGGATGTCCGCGATGCGCCGGGCGGGGATGTCCGCCGCCACGTCGACCTTGCGGCGTCGGACGATGCCCATGTCGATCACGGCGCGACGGGCCTCGCTGAAGAAGCCGGGGTCGGCCGGGGTGAGCCCGATCTCTTCGAGCTCGTTCATGAGCTTCGCGCGGGGCTTCTTGTCGTCGATCCAGCCGAGGTACTCCCAGATGGTGCGGAAGTCCTCGACGGAGTTGATGAGCGGCGTCCCCGTCAGGGCCATGAGCAGCGGCGACAAGGTCCTGGAGCGGATCTTCTCGGCGAGCTGCAGCACGAACTTCGACCGCTGCGAGTCCTTGTTCTTGATGAAGTGCGCCTCGTCGACGACCATGCCCTTGAACCCGAAGGCGCCGAGCCAGCCGACGTGCCGGTCGAGGATCTCGTAGTTCACGATGACGATGTCCGCGAACCCGTCGAGGTCGTCGCCGTCACCGTGGATCACCGTGGCGCGGCGGTTCGGCACCCAGCGTTCGGCTTCGCGGGCCCAGTTGGTCTTGACGACGTTCGGCACCACGACGAGGAGCGGGAACGCGTTCGCGGCCTCGGCTGCGAGGAGCGACTGCGCCGTCTTGCCGAGACCCGGCTCGTCGGCGAGCAGGAACGTGCGGTGCCCGTCGGCGGCTGCGGCGATGAGCTCGGCCTGGTGCTTCATGAGCGTGGTGCCCGACGCGGAGTGCTGCGTCGGCGGCTCTGGGAGCGGCATCGTCGCCGCTCCCCCGCCTGCGCCGTACTCGAACGACTTGAACAGCGGGCCGAACAGCTCCCAGTTCGCCAGACGACGCGGGTGCGCGACGGGCTGGTCCGCGAGGGCGAAGTCCGGCGGCAGGAACGGGTTCGCGAGCTGGCGCTGCACGACCGCCTGCGGGACGACGGCGCGTTCCTGCGCGACCGCGACCGGGGCGGGCTCCGCCGCGATGACGAGGTCCTCCGGCTGCATCTCGACGCCACCGGCGATCATCATGTCCCGCTTCACGGTGCGCGTCGCTTCCGACACCGATGCCTCTTCGGCGAGCAGCTGGATCACGCTGGTGTCCCGCGCTGCGGTCTTCGCGAGGATCTGCGCGACACCGTCGAGCCGCTTCATCTGCTCGGCGCGCTGCGCGTCGGTGAGGGTCGTGTCCGCCTTCACCCGGGCGCGTTCCTCGCGCATGAGCAGCGCGACCGCCTGGAACTTCGTGCGGTTCGACGTCTTCAACGGTCCGCGCTGCGCGGCCGCCTCGACCTCGCGCACGGCGCGGGCGAGCACCGGGATGACACCGTCGTTGTCGAGCGGCCGGGTCCGGCGCGACGCGGTCCGCGTCCCACCGGCTGCACGCCGCGTGCCTGATCGAGCCAAGGCTCCTCCTGTTCCACCCCGAGACCGGGGCGAGCCGCCCGTGCGGGCGGAAGTCTCCTCGGTGCGTCCGTCGCACCGATGCCGGCAACGGGCCACCGTGGCCCGCCGATCCCCGCGACGTGTGTGCGACCGTTCCCGTCGAGGACACCCGGGTGGGAGTCCTCGTCGATGGGACGGTCTGCGCGGAGATCCGGCGCCGTCGCACGCACGCGACGCTGCAGGACTGGGTCGTCCCAGGGCGGTCGCGGATCCGGTGCCCACGTCGGTCAAGTGACCGACTCGTCGTGTCCGGAATCGACCCGACGCGCGGGCACGCGGTGCGTGCGCGTTCAGTTTACTCCCGGACCACCGACGGAGGCGAGTCGGCGCACCCCGCGCGAGTCGTGCCTCCCGTCCGCCCCGCCCAGCCCACCGTGGGACGGAACGCGCGTCGGTGGCCGAATCGCGCGTCGGTGGCGGTTCTTTCCGGCTGCCGACGCGCGATTCGACCTCCTACTCCGGGCGCGATGGGTCGAAACGCGCGTCTCAGACGCGCGGTGCGGACCGCGGGCGGGCCGTGGGCTCGGCCGGGAGGACCGGGGCCGGTTCCGCGAGCGCGGCACGTGTCGCCGCCAGCAGCTGTTCCGCGGTGGCGATGCCGTTCGCGGAGCCCGTGGTCGCCTGCCCTCCGGCGTGTGCCAGCAGCTGGGCACCGATGGCCGGTCCCAGCCGCTCGGCCCCGGCGGGGTTGCGGGTTGCCCAGTCACGCGCGATCGCGTCGGCGAGCCGTTCAGCGGCGGCACCGCGGTCGGCGTCGCCGCGGGAGCGGTGCCAGAGCCCGGTGACGACGAGGTGCGCCACCACGGCGCCGATGTCGCGGACGGGGTAGCCCCATCCCGCCGTGTCGATGTCGAGCAGTCCGGAGATCCGCCACGGTTCGGCGTCGTCCACGAAGACCTGCTCGAGGTGCAGGTCGCCGTGCACGACCTGCTTGTCGGAGTTGTTCCACCCGATCGAACGGCGGCCGATCGCGTCGTAGAGCTCGTCGATCTGCAGCGCGTCCTGCGGCAGCGCCGAGACCAGGGTCCTCCGGTGCCAGTCCGCGTGGTCCATGGCGTCGGCGCGGGCCTGCTGGGTCATCGGCACCGTCGCGATGCGTCCGGTGAGCGCGGCGAGCGACGCGACGAAGCGCGGGTCGTCGGCGATGTCGAGGATCCTGCTGCCCGCCGGCACGCCGCGGATCCGCTCGAGCACGAGCAGACCGTCACCGCGACTCGAGAGGACGCGGGGCACCGGGAGCCCCGCCGCCACGAACTGCTCGTGGGTCTTCACGATCGGCGCGACGCGGTGCGGCCGGACGACCTTGAGGAAGAGCGTGCCCTCCGGCGCGTCGACCCGGACCACGGCGCGCTTGCCCGGACGGTAGGCCGCCACCGTCAGGGTCGGGTTGGTCACCGGCATCCCGAGCGTGGTCAGGAGCTCGGCGACGGCGTCGCGGTAGGTCACCTGCGGCAGGACGGGGAGACCGGGGTCGTTCGGGTACGCCCACACCGAGACCGGTTCACCCGTCGACGGATCCGTGACGAGCGCGCTGTTCTGGTCGTGCGTCCCACCGGTGTCCACGTACGTCAGGACGGTCCCGCGCTGGCCGTTCCGGTCGACCGTGTCGACCTCGTAGCCGTACAGGTACCCGTTCCCGGATGGCTCCACCGAGTGGGCGCGTGCGGCCACGACGGTGGTTCCGGAGCCGACGAATGCCTCCGGGATGACTCGCTCGTGATTGGGCCACACGACATCAGTCAACAGGGTCCACGCGGATTCGTCGCGTTCGTGCACGGCTCGGCGTCGTGCGCGTGGCTACCGTGGTCGTCGTGAACCCCGTCGCGCGCCTCCGCAGCTCGAGTCGCACGCCGTTCCTGCAGGTCGTCAAGACGGCGGTCGCGGTCGTCGCGGCGGTGTTGCTGTGCCAGGTCGTCATCAACGGCCCGTTCCCGACCTTCGCGGCGATCGCGGCGCTCCTCGTCGTGCAGCCGAGCATCAACCAGTCCTTCGTGAAGGGCCTCGAGCGGAGCGCCGGTGTCGTGCTCGGGGTGCTGCTCGCCACGGGGCTGCACTTCGCGCTCGGTGACTCCGTGTGGGTCGTGCTGCTCGTCATCGTGGTCGCGATCCTCATCGCGTGGGCCCTGCGGCTGACCCCGACCTCGGCCACGCAGGTCGCGATCAGCGGCATGCTCGTGCTCACCGCAGGGATCGTCACGCCGAACTACTCCGCCGACCGGATCCTCGAGACCGTGCTCGGCGCCGCCGTCGCGCTCGTCGTGAACGCCGTCATCGTGCCGCCGGTCCTGCTCGGCCCCGCACACCTGGCCGTCGCCCGGCTCGCCCGCGACACCGCGGTGGCGTTCGAGCGGGTGGCGATCGGACTCACCGAGGGCTGGGACCGCGACCGTTGGCACGACGCCCTCCTCCGTGCACGATCCCTGCGACAGCAGCACGCCAAGGCCGAGGCGGCCCTGACCTCCGCGCAGGAGTCCCTCACGATGAACCCCCGCGGTGGGCGGCACCGCACCATCCTCGAGCGCGACGTCGTCGTCACCGAGCACCTGCGTGTGCTCGTCACCCGCGTGACCGGGATGACCCGCGCGATCCAGGACAACACCGCGCCGGACCTCCGTGCCGACCCGATGGTCGGGCGGATCGCCACCGAGGTCGCCCGGATCGGTGCCGACGTCCGGGCGCTCGGCGCCCAGGTCGAGTCGGCCGTCGTGGCGTCGGCGACCTCGTCGTCGGTCTCCGCGTCCGCCGCGGACGGGTTCGACGACCCTGCGGAGCCCGCGCTGACGGCACCGCTCGAGGTCGTGCGGCCGAACTCCCGGCACTGGATCCTCATCGGGGCGTTGCTCGAGGACATCCGCCGCGTCCGCGAGGAGCTCCTCGGCGAGGACGACTGACCGGTCGGGGGGCGCGGGGGCGGCACGGGGGCGTTTCGGGGGTGGGCGTCTTCGCGCGTCGGAGGTCGTTTCGCGCGTAGGAGGTCGGAAATTCCGGCTTCCTACGCGCGATTCAGCTTCCTACGCGCGGAACGCCCCACCGTCAGCGAGCCGCGATCGCCGCCTCTGCCGCGGTGTGGACGATCTGTCCCCAGATCGTCCGCGTCGGGACCGAGGGATCGGACACCACCACCTCGGCGTCCGCGAACCGACGGATCTCGGCGAACACCGCCTCCTGACCGGCCTCGCGCGCCGCGCGACTGGCGACGTCGGGCACGGAGGCGCGCAGCTCGGCGACGATGCGCTCACGACGACCGTCGTCCATCTGCCCCAGCGCCCCGACCCCCTTCCACGCGGCATCGAGCTCGGTGCGCAGGCGGATGATGGCCGGGTGGTCCGGCTCGTCGTTCATGGCTCCCCCAGAGACAGGACGTTCTGTCGGGTACAGACGTCCGGTCGGGGAGCCTAGCAAGGACGCAAGCAGTCCTCACGTCCCTCGATCGTGGGCCACGCCCCGTGTTCACTGTGACGAGATTCAGTCGGGATGCACGTCGGTCCGCCCGTGAACGACGGTTCGATGCCACGATGGGTCCCAGGAGGTCCACTATGCGGTTGTTGGTGGTCGAGGACGACGACGAGATGCGCGCCCTCATGGAACGCGGTCTCGCTGCCGAGGGGTACCGCGTCACCGCGGTCGAGAACGGTGTCGAGGCGCTCATCGCGCTCGGTGAGCAGGCATTCGAGCTCGCGGTCGTCGACGTGATGATGCCAGGCATGTCCGGGTTCGAGCTCGCTCGACGGATCCGGGAACGCGAGGACCCCGTCCGCATCCTGCTCGTCACCGCCCGCGACGCCGTCGACGACCGGGTGTTCGGTCTCGACGCCGGTGCCGACGACTACCTCACGAAGCCGTTCGCCTTCGCCGAGCTCACCGCCCGACTGCGAGCACTCGGCCGGCGCGAGGCGGCCGGAGCACCGCGGACGATCGAGGTCGGCGACGTCTCGATCGATTCCGAGGCCCGACGCGTCTCCATCCAGGGCCAGCGCGTCGCCGTCAGCCCGACGGAGTTCGCGCTCCTGCGGCTGCTCGCCCGTTCCGTCGGCACCGTGGTCGACCGCCCCAAGATCCTCGAAGAGGTCTGGGACGGGTCGCAGCACGTCGACCCGAACGTCGTCGAGCAGTACATCTCGTACCTCAGGAAGAAGCTCACGTCGCATGAAGCGACGGTCGCGATCTCCACCGTGCGTGGCCGCGGCTACCGGCTCGACCTGCTCGGTTCCTGACGGGCAGGCCCGTCACGCCGATGCGCTTCGTCAGGCCGCTCCGGCTGCTCTCGCTCCGGTCGCGGATCACGATCGGCTCGACGGCGATCGCCGCGGTCGTCATCGTGCTGCTCGTCCTGGTCATGCGCTTCCAGGTCGTCAGCGTGGTCGCCTCCGCGACCAGGACGCTGCTCGACGCCGACGCCGATCCGTACGTGGCGACGCTCGAGGTCGACAGCAGCCCCGACCTGTCCCCACCGGGCAACCTCCAGCTGGTCGCCGTCGTCTCCCCCTCCGGTGACATCGTGCTCTCCACGATGCCGACCCGCGTCGAGCGGGCGCTCGGCAGCCTGACCGCGACGCGCGCCGGCACGACGGTCATCGACGTCGGTGGCTCCGAGTACCGCGCCGTCGTCGAGCACCCGGTGAACCAGGCCGGACGCTGGACCGTCGTCGCAGCGCGCAACTCGCAGGCCGAGTCGATCGTCGTCGACGACCTCACCACCACCCTTTCGATCACCGGCCTGGCGATCCTCGTCGCGTTCGGTGTCGCGTCGTGGGCGCTCGCCACGGCGGCTCTCCGCCCGGTGAACCGGATGCGCCGCGAGGCCGAGCGCCTCTCCGTCGCCCCCGAGCGCGCGGAGCTGCCGGTCGGCCCGGCGCAGGACGAACTGGCGTCGCTCGCGACGACCCTGAACGCGTTCCTCGCGCGGACCAGGCAGGCGACCGAGCGCGAGCGCCAGATGGTCTCCGACGCCAGCCACGAACTCCGGACACCCCTCGCGATCCTCACCACCCAGCTCGACCTCGCCTCGCTCGACGCCGACGACGCCCGGGCGCTCGCCGAGCACATCGAGCGGGCGAAGAACAACGTCGCACGACTGTCCCGCCTGGCGAACGACCTCTTGACGCTGTCGCGCATCGAGGAGTCCGAGCGTCGTTCCGAGGACGGGGACCGCCAGACGCTGACCGCGTGGTCGGACCTCGGCGACGAGGTGATGGCCGCCGTCGACCGTGTCCGACTGATCGCGGGCACGAAGGACATCACCGTCGACTTCGACCTCGAGGCCCCGGTCTCCGTCGGCGGCTCCGGCCCCGGTATCGGCGGCGGCACGGTGGAGCCCCGGTACCGGCTCGACACCGGCGCGATGGCGCAGCTCGTGACGAACATCGCCGGCAACGCGGTCGCGGCGCTGCCCCGCGGCGGCGGCATCCTGGTGACGTGGCGGAGCACGCCCGGCTTCGGCGAGCTCCAGGTCACCGACGACGGGCCAGGGGTCCCCGAGTCGTTCGTCGCCGTCGCCTTCGACCGCTTCACCCGGCCGGACGAGGCCAGGAAGTCCCGCCCGAACCCGGACCCGGCGACCGGCGGCATCCCGCTGCCCGGTGGCTCCGGTCTCGGGCTCGCGATCGTGCGCGCGATCGCGGAACAGGCGGGAGGCACGGCATCCCTCCGCAACGTCCGTTCCGGTGGTCTCGAGGTCACCATCCGCGTCCCCGAGGTGCGCTGACCAGTCGGGCGCGCCCGCGGCAGCGCCGCGCTCACTGGAAGTCCCGCGAGCGGGTGCGCACCGCGAGCGGCAGGTGCTCGATGCGGTCCGCGACCACGTTGACCACGCCGTCCTGGGACCGCTCGAGGATGCCCCGCACGATCACCGCCGGCGACTCACGGGCGACTCGTCGGTAGCGTCCCCACACCCCGACGCTGCAGATCACGTTCACCAGCCCGGTCTCGTCCTCGACGTTCATGAACGTGATGCCGGATGCGGTCGCCGGTCGCTGCCGGTGCGTGACGATCCCGCCCACCTCGATCCGCCGCCCGGTCTCCGCAGCGGCGAGGTCCCCGACGCTGAGCACCCGTTTCGCACGCAGCCGGTCGCGGACGTGCCGGACCGGGTGGTCGTCCGTCGTCATGCCCGTGGACCACATGTCCGCGATGAGGACGTCCCCGCTGGTCATCTGCCCGAACAGCGGCGGCTGCACGACGACCTGCGTGTCCGGCAGCTGGTCGGCACGCTCGGCAGCGGCCTGCGCCGCCGACCACATCCCACCCCGGCGGTCGACCCCGAACGGTGCGAACGCGTCGGCAGCGGCGAGTGCCTCGAGCTGCGCGGTGGTCAGCCCGACCCGGCGGGCGAGGTCGGACATGTCGGCGAACGGTCCGTGTGCATCGCGCTCGGCGACGATCCGCTCGGCGCTCTTCCGTCCGAGCGACGCGACCTCGGCGAGTCCGAGGCGCACGGCGAACGCACCGTCGCGGCGGTGTCTCGCCGTGTCGTCGGGAAGCGCCTTGTCGAACGGCAGCACGGGTGCCTGCTCCGGATCGAGGCACGCGTCGTCGGTCTCCGGCGCCGGCTCCCCCGTCGGCTCGAGCGTCGCGTCGACGCCCGAGCGCAGGATGTCCGGCCGGAGCACCGTCACCCCGTGCCGCCTGGCGTCCGCGACGAGGGTCTGCGGCGAGTAGAACCCCATCGGCTGCGCCCGGAGGAGTGCCGCCAGGAACGCCCCTGGGTAGTGCAGCCGCATCCACGCACTGGCGTAGACGATGAGCGCGAAGCTGATCGAGTGGCTCTCCGCGAACCCGAAGTTCGCGAACGCCTGGATCTTCGCGTAGATCGCATCGGCGTCGGCGCCGTGGATGCCGTTGTCGGCCATCCCTGCGTAGAGCTTGTCGCGGAGCCGGTCGATCTTCTCATGCCCGCGCTTGGACCCCATCGCCCGGCGCAGCAGGTCGGCGTCGTCTCCGGAGCAGTTGCCGACCGCGATCGCCATCTGCATGAGCTGCTCCTGGAACAGCGGTACGCCGAGGGTGCGTTCGAGCACGGGTTCGAGTGCCGGATGCAGATAGGTGATCGGTTCCTCACCGGTGCGCCGACGGATGTAGGGGTGCACCGCACCGCCCTGGATCGGCCCGGGGCGGACCAGCGCGACCTCGATCACGAGGTCGTAGAAGCGTCTCGGGAGCAGCCGGGGCAGCGTGCCCATCTGCGCACGTGACTCCACCTGGAACACCCCGATCGTGTCCGCGCGGCAGAGCTGGTCGTAGACGCCCTGCTCCTCCTTCGGGATGGAGTGCATCTCCCAGCGTTCCCCGCAGTGCTCGGCAGCCAGGTCGAACGAGTACTGCAGCGCCGCGAGCATGCCGAGCCCGAGCATGTCGAACTTCACGAGGCCCATGTACGCGCAGTCGTCCTTGTCCCACTGCAGGACCGTGCGGCCGTCCATCCTGGCGTGCTCGATCGGCACCACCTCACCAACGGGACGGTCGGTGAGCACCATCCCGCCCGAGTGGATGCCGAGGTGCCGCGGGAACCCCAGGACCTCGCTCGCCAGCCCGACGACCGCCGGGGGGATGTCGTGGTCCTCGCTCTCGGTGACCGAGCCCCACCGCTCGACCTGCTTCGACCAGGCGTCCTGCTGGCCGGGGCTGTGCCCGAGCGCCTTCGCCATGTCCCGCACGGCGCCCTTCGGCCGGTAGGTGATCACGTTCGCCACCTGTGCGGCGTTGTACCTGCCGTACTTCTCGTAGACGTACTGGATCACCTCTTCGCGGCGGTCCGAGTCGAAGTCGACGTCGATGTCGGGTTCCTCGTCGCGCATCGCCGACAGGAACCGCTCGAACGGCAGTCCGTACCGGATGGAGTCGACCGCGGTGATCTCGAGCAGGTAGCAGACCGCCGAGTTCGCCGCCGAGCCGCGTCCCTGGCAGAGGATCCCCCGCCCGCGGGCGTACTGCACCATGTCGCGGACGATGAGGAAGTACCCGGGGAAGTTCTTGTCCTCGATCACGGACAGCTCGCGTTCGATGCGCTGCCGCTTGTGCGGGTCGACCCCGTCCGCACTGCCCGGGTACAGCCGTCGTGCCCCGGCCCACGTGAGTTCCCGAAGCCACGACATCGCCGTGTGGCCGTCCGGCACGTCGAGGTCGGGCAGCCCCGGTTTGACGGTCTTCAGCCGGAACCCGAGCTCGTCGGCGAGCGTCACGCTGTACTCGACGGCGCCGGGGTAGCGGGCGAACCGCCTGGCCATCTCGGCGCCGGATCGCAGGTGTGCCGAGTCGGCTGCCGGCAGCCAGCCGTCGATCTCGTCGAGACTGCGCCGGGCCCGGACCGCGGCGAGGGCGGTGGCCACCGGGAAGCGGTCGGGGGTGGCGTAGTGCACGTTGCCGGTGGCCACGACCGGCAGCGCGTGCCGGGCGGCGAGGGCGGCGAGGACGTCGTTGCGGGCGCTGTCGAGCGGGTCGCCGTGGTCGAGCAGCTCCACCACGACGTTGCCGGTCCCGAAGCGGTCGAGGAGCACGCGGAGCGCCGTCTCCGCCGACGACTCCCCGCCCTGCTCGAGTGCCTGGCGCACGCTGCCCTTCCGGCAGCCGGTGAGCACCCGCCAGTGTCCGTCCGCGCGGGACGCGAGGTCGTCGAGGTCGTACCGCGGGCGCCCCTTCTCGGAGCCGGCCGCGAGGTGCGCGCTTGTCACGGCGCCGGCGAGCCGGTGGTAGCCGTCCTGGCCGTCGGCGAGCAGCAGCAGGTGGGAGCCCTCGGGGTCGGGGACGCCGTTCTGCGGTTCGGTGAGCCCGAGGGACAGCTCGGTGCCGTACACGGTGCCGACGGCCGGGTAGGCCTCTGCCACCTCTGCCATCCGGGCGGCGCCGTAGAAGCCGTCGTGGTCGGTGAGCGCGAGGGCGTGCAGGCGCAGCCGGGCGGCCTCTTCGAAGAGGTGCTCCGGCTGGCTCGCACCGTCGAGGAAGCTGAAGGTCGAGTGCGCGTGCAGTTCGGCGTAGGGCACGGCGGGCGGCCCGTCGGACTGCGTCGGCTCCGCGGGGACGTACGGCGCACGCTTCCTGGACCACGCCGGGCTGTCCCCGCCGTCGCCGGCGTTCGTGGAACCGGGGCTCCGCTTGTCGGACAGGGCGCGCTCGAACTCCGACCACGGGATCGGTGGGTTGCTGTAGCCCATCAGGATCCCTCGCTCACGTCGCCACCGCTTCCGCCCACCACCGGTGGTCCGCCAGCACGAGGTACCAGGCGCGCCCCTCGGCGTCGACGAGCTGCAGCCGGTGCAGGCGTCGTCCGCCGGCGTCCCACCAGCGCACGACGAGCGGCCACGGTCCCGCCCACGCCGTGACCGGGGCGAACCGGCCACCGCGGTCGGCCTCGGCGCGGAAGCGCTCCGGCGCTCCGGAGAGCACCCCGCGGTCGTCGACGTCGACGCTGCCGCCGTCCGACGCCACCACGTCCACCGGGCGCGGCCGTTCGAGCACCGTCGCCGGCGGTGGCCCCGGCAGCTTGCCCGGCCAGGGACGGTCGGCGACGGACGCGAGGTCGGCGGCGGGAGCATCGCCCCACGGCACGAGCACGACCCGCTCGGACAGGGTGCGACCACCACCGACCCGCGGCGTCACCACCCCGTCGTGACCGACCATGCCCTGCACGCGGGCGAGACCGTGGTGCACGCGTTCGTCCGGCCCGGACCCCCACAGCCCGCGCTCGTGGTTCGCCATGTCGTCGACCGCGACCGGCTCGAGCACGACCGAGGTCACGGGGGCTTCGAGCCCGGTCGGGTCGACGCCGCCGGCGAGCTGCCAGCGCACCCGGTCGACCACGTCGGCGGCGTCGAACCAGCGCGGGTGCGCCCACGTGCGTTCGAGCAGGATGTCCCGCTCGTCGACGATGCCGACGCGGATGGTCGTCGCGACGAGCCCGGCGGCACGGAGCCGGGCGGCGAAGTCGTCTGCCGTCCGCCGGAACGCGAACGCGATCTGGTCGGCACGGTCGAGCGGCGGCTCGAACGCTGCTTCCACCCGGAGTTCGGGCGGGACCGGCCGCGACGAGATCTCCCGCGGGTCGCGTCCGCCCGCGAGCCGGTGCAGGAACGCGCCGGCGACCCCGAACCGGTCGCGGACCTGCTCGTCGGTGAACGCGGCGAACTCCCCGAGGGTGGCGATGCCGAGCCGTCCGAGCACCATCGCGAGGTCGGCGTCGCCGAGGACACCGAGCGGCAGGTCGGCGAGGAACTCCGCCGAGCCGTCGACGGGTACGATCCGGACGCGCTCCCCCGGGCGGACCGGCCGGGCACGTGCCGCCTGGTCCGCCGCGAACGGCGTGTCCGCCACTCCGGCACGCACCGCGGGGGCACCGTGGTCCGCCGCGATGCCCGCGAGCGTCGCCGCCGCTGCCCGCTCGCCGCCGTAGTAGCGCGCCGGGCCACGGGAGCGCAGCGCGACGGTGCCCGGTCGCAGGACCTCGACCCCGGGGACCGCCGCTTCGACCGCGCGGATGACCGGTTCGAACGCGCGGTGGTCGAGGCCCTCGTCGTACGGCTGCACGACGAGCTCCGGGCAGCGCGCCTGAGCTTCGCGCACGCGGAGTCCGCGCACGACGCCTGATTGCCTGGCCGAGGCAGAACTCGCGAAGACCTGCCCCTTCGACACCACGGCGAAGGGCTGTTCCGGCGGCACCCCTGCTGCACGGGCCGCGGCGATGACCGGCCAGTCGGGGCACCAGAGCACGATCGTCCTGGTGGGTGGGGGCTCCGGCATCGCGGCGCCCCGGACGAGTGCGTCGGCACGGATCCGACCGCGCCCGATCACGACGCCACCGCCACGGGGCGGAAGCCACGCGTGTCGCCGGGGAGCGCCACCGGCGCCTGGACCGCTGCCCGCACGACGCCGTCCGCCGCCGGGAGCAGCAGCTCGGCGCTGACCGGACGCACCGCACCGGCACGACCGGTCGCGGTCACGGTCGCACGTCGCTCCGTCAGGTGCCCGTGTCCCTGCCCGATACCGCTCCACGACGACGACGTCACCCGGAGCGTGACGTCGGCGCCCGGCCAGGAACCGAGCGCGACCAGTGCCGCACCGCGCTGCCGCAGCCGCGCGGAGAGCCGCGCGACGTCACCTGGCACCACCCGCCCGAGCGGGCGGGTGAGCACGATCTGCGCGACGTCGGCCATCGCGGAGGTCACCGCGAGCCACTGGTCGCCGGGGTCCGGCACGAGCACGAGCCGTTCGAGGTCGATGCCGGCGGCAGCTGCTGCCTCGACGCCGAAGGACGGCACGCCCACGACGGCGCACCACGCCCCCGCCGCCGAAGCCGCCTGCAGCATGGTCATCGCGAGCAGGACGGACTCCGGCACGGCGTAGGTCCCGCCCACACGGATCGCCCCGCCGGGCAGCAGCGGCTCGAGCGCCGGGGCGGTGGGGAGCCCCGCGGTGTCGACACGCGTGGCTTCCATGTCGGCGACCCGCGACCGCAGGGACGTGATCCGGTCGAGCGCCGCCCGCGCATCAGCGATGTGGTCAGCCCCACGCGCAGCACCGTCTCGCACAGCACCGTCCCGCGCAGCACCGTCCCGCGCAGCACCGTCCCGCACAGCACCGTCCCGCACAGCACCGTCCCGCCCGGGGCGCGGTGCGCGAGCCCCGGGCGACCGGAGTGCCGCCGCCGTCTGCATCACATCATGTTCGAACACGTGTTCGATGATGTCAATCGGGACCGACATTCTGTGGACAACGATTCGAACACGTCTTCGAACACACTCGGGCGGCTACCAGTCGGCGACGACCCCCATGCTGCCGAGCACCGACCGGGTCTTCGTCAGGGCCTCGTCCGCCTCGTCACCGGCGACCGAGGACCACGTCACCGCTCCCCCGGCGCCGAGCGTCCGCGACCGGACCGCAGTCCGCGACCCGGCAGCACCACAGTCGTCGAGCACCGTCACCAGTGTGCGGATCACCACCGACAGATCCACCGCCCCGCTCGCCGAGAAGTACCCGATCGCCCCGGAGTACACCCCGCGTGGCCCGCCTTCGAGCCGCGATGCGATCGCCATCGCGCTGGTCTTCGGCGCACCGGTCATCGAACCCGGCGGGAAGGCCGCACGGACCACGTCCGCCCGCGACACGCCCTCCGGCAACACGGCACCGATCGTCGAGACCATCTGGTGGACGCTCGCGTACGTCTCGACCGCGCACAGCCGGTCGACGTGCACCGAACCGGGCACCGCCGTGCGGAGCAGGTCGTTCCGCAGCAGGTCGACGATCATCACGTTCTCCGCGCGGTCCTTGACGCTCGCCGCGAGCTCGTCCCGCACCGCGAGATCTGCCGCGGGGTCCGCATCGGGGTCCGTGAGCCGCCGCCTGGTCCCCTTGATCGGCTCGGCGAGCACCCTGCCGTCCGCGCCGATCCGCAGGAACCGCTCCGGCGACCTGCTGGCCACGCGCAGCGGGCCGAGCCGCAGGTAGGCGCCGAACGGGACGGGGTCCGCCGCGCGCATCCGCAGGTACTCGACCAGGTGCGGGTCCGTACCGGGACCAGCCAGGGCCTCCCGTCCGGTGCCCGGTACCGAGAAGGCGGTGGTGAGGCAGACCTGGAACGCGTTGCCGTCGCGGATCTCGGCGCGGCACGCGTCGACCGCGGTCTCGTAGACGGCGCGCGACACGCGGCCGCTCGCCGGACCGGACGGGAGGCTCGGGGGCACGTCCCCGACGTCGGCCGCCGGTCCGCCGTCCGCCACCGTCTCGAGCCATGCCCGGTTCGCCGCCGACGCGTCCGGTTCCGCGTCGTCGACGAGCGCGAGCGCCCATGCCGCACCGTCGTCGCGGACGACGACGGCGCGGTCGACGAACCGCAGGTCCGCGTCCGCGTGTCCGTCCGCGGTGCGGTCGGGACCGCCCGACTCACGACCGAGCTCGTAGCCGAGGAACCCGACCCACCCGAGCGCGAACCCCAGCCCCGGGATCGGCTCGGCGAGTCGGGGCGTCAGCGCGAGCAGGTCCGCGAGGACGTCGAAGGCCGGACGGTCCTCGGAGCGGGACACGCCGAACCATGCCAGGAGCGGCATGGACACGTCGAGGTGTGCACGCCGGTCCTGGTGCCGGAACCGGGCGGTGAACGCGCCGTCACACGGCGCGAGGACCGACCAGCGTGCCCGGTCCCGCGCGCTGTCCGGCGCACCGGCGGGCAGCGAGGAGTCCAGCCAGACGACGTCGCCCCCGAGCGTGCCGGCGAACGACACCGGGTCGACGCCGTCGAGCTGCCGGATCTCGATGCGCGGGGAACCGGCCCCCGAGGTCAGATCGCGGCGATCGTCCATGCGGCGGAGTGTGCGGCCCCTGGGTCGAGCACGACGAGCCCGCGCTCGGTGCCCGCGTTGAAGGCGTCGGGCGCACCGGTCATCGGCTCGACGGCGAGACCGGCACGGTGGTACTCGGGGACGACGTGGTCGGCGGTGTGCACCTGGACCCACGGGCACTCCGGCCCGAACGTCACCCGGACGCCGTGTCCGTCGCGGGCGGTCAGCGCGATCGTCGCGGTGCCGTCGGCGTCGCGGTCGAAGCCGGTGAAGGCGTGGTCGACGAACCGCGGGCCGATCGCGGTCGGGGTCCTGAGGTCGAACTCGTCGTGCACGGGGACGAGCGCCGTCGGGATCAGCCGGTCCGCGGTGACCTCGAGGACCTCGGTCGCCGGCAGCGTCAGCGTCCAGTCGTCCACGGTCCCCTCGCCCGCGCGGAGGTACGGGTGCGGCCCGGTCCCCCACGGTGCGCGATCGTCCCCGGTGTTCTTCCCCGTGATCGTCGTGCGGAGTCCCCCGGCGTCGAGCCGGTACTCGACGTGGACCACGACGCGGAACGGGTACCCGGCCTGCGGCGCGATCGTCGTCATCAGGACGACGCGGTCCGGTTCGTGGAGCGCGACGGCGAAGTCGGTCCACCCGACGAGGCCGTGCAGCGCGTGCCCGCGTGCGGGTTCGGACAGGGCCAGCTCGTGCTCTTGCCCGTCGAAGGTGTAGCGGCCGTCGACGACCCGGTTCGGCCACGGTGCGAGGACGGCGCCACGGAACACCGGGCGGACCTCGTCAGCGGCGAACGGCACGACCAGGTCGCGGCCGCGGTGCTGGAGCGAGCGGAGGGTCGCCCCCACCGTCGCGATCTCGGCGGTGTAACCGGCGGCCGAGATGGTCAGCTGCGAACCGGACAGCGGGGCGTCGTTGCTCATGCGATCAGCGTAGTGGGAGCGCAGAACACAACGAAGAAGCCCCGCTCTCCTGTGGAGAACGGGGCTTCGATGGTGGATCTGAGGGGACTCGAACCCCTGACCCCCTGCATGCCATGCAGGTGCGCTACCAGCTGCGCCACAGACCCATTTCGTTTCTCCGACTTCCCGGAGGCACCAGTGAAGCGTACACCATGCGCGCCCCGGGGAACGAAATCGAGGCGGGACCCCGGGCGCGTCGGCAGGACTACGCGGTGTGCTCGGCCGGGATCTCGAGCGGGATGGTCGGGCAGTCCGACCAGAGGCGCTCGAGCGAGTAGTACTGGCGGTCTTCTTCGTGGAAGACGTGCACGACGACGTCGCCGAAGTCGATGAGGACCCAGCGGCCCTCGCTCCGGCCTTCCCGACGCAGGGTCTTCGCGCCGGCCTGGAGCATCCGGTCCTCGACCTCGTCCGCGATGGCCATCACGTTGCGCTCGTTGCGCCCGGTGGCCAGGAGGAACACGTCGGTGAGCTGCAGGGGCCCGGTCACGTCGAGCGCGACGAGGTCGTCTGCCTGCTTGGCGTCAGCGGCGCCGGCGGCGATCTGTACGAGTTCCAGTGCGCGAGGAGAGGCGGTCACGGAGTCCTTCCGGTTGTCATCCGACACTTCCGCCGGATGGGACACGATCATAGGTCACACCACCGACGGCGGCGAGGGGTGGGTACCCGACGGTGGACGTCAGGACCCGAAGAAGTTCGTCGTCACGAGGGCCACGATGATCACGGCTGCCGCAGCGACGCCGACAGCACTCACGGTGATGCCGAGGATGAGCGGCGTGCGCGACTCCTTCGGCTTCGCGGCGGCGAGCACCACCTGGCGGGTCGAGGTGTGGCTCGACACCGCACGGCTCGCCCGGACGGGGCTGGCGTCGGTCTCGGGCTGCTCGTCGTGCTGGTCGAGCAGGCGGTCGACCTCGGCGCCGTCGATCGGCCGGTGCGACCCGGTCGAGGACAGGGACGCCGGCAGGTCGATCGAGCCGGTGAGGATGACCTCGCCGGTGGCGTTCAGCGCTCCGGTCGGGTCCGCGAGGGCGGAGTTCGGCAGGATCAGCGCGTTGGTGCGCGTCTCGGCGACACGGCGGGTGCCGGTCTCCTCGTCGTGCACCTCGGCGTCGTGCGAGTCGTGTGCCTGGGTGGACCAGTGCCCCGTCGGCGCCTCGAACGCGGTGGTGACGGGCTTCGGTTCGACCGGGCGACGGAAGGCGGAGCCGGCGGGCGCCGGCGTGGGCTCGTCCTGCGAGGTCGATCCGTCCTGCGCCTCGGGCGACTGGATCGGGACCTCGTTCGTGTCGTCGTCGTCGGCGTCGAGCGAGAGCGGGAAGACGCCGGGGGCCGAGGCAGCCGGCTGCTCGTCCGCCGGAGCGACGATGTCGTCGACCAGCTGCGCCTCTGGGACGTCGTCGGCGTCCGCCTGCGGTGCCCACGTCGAGCGGTGGCGGCGCGGCTCCTCGGCGTGCGCCGCGGCTTCGTCCAGGGGTTCGAGGTCGTCGGGCGAGCCGTCGGCGGAGGTGGCCTGCTCGACGGCGGCCGGGTCGAGCTGGGTCGGACCGGACGACTCCGGGACGACCTCGGGCTCGATGTCCGGGACGGGTGCGACCGGCGCGCTCGACCCGGCGAACCCGGACGGAGCGGTCGGCGCTGCCGCACGCTCGTCGGGCGACAGGGAACCGACGGTCCCGATGACGTCCTGCACGGTGCGGTCGGAGGACTGTGGCGTGGGGTTCTGCAGCGGGACGGGACGGACGCCCTGCCCTTCGGCCGCACGCATCTGGCGGATCTGCCGACGGGTCAGTCCGCCGGTACCCGGCACGATCTCGGTCGCGGACGCCGGTGGCGGCGACGGGACCCCGGCCGACGCCTGCGGCGGGACCGCGGAAGAGGAGGGCGCCTGCACGGGTGCGGCGGCCGCGGGTGCGACGTGCGACCCCGGGCGACGACGCCCGGCGTCGGCCGACGTCGGCGTGTCCGAGGAGACGGTCCCCGAGGAGGCGGTCTCCGAGGAGACGGGCTCCGAAGCCACGGTCGGCGGCGGGGTCACGGGCTGCGCGCCGGCGTTCGCCGCGCGCTCACGCTCGCGCGCCTGGCGCCGCGACAGTGGCGGCTGCGCGTCGGACGGACTCATGCAACGCTCCGATACAGGTGGTGCTTGGTGATGTACTGGACGACACCGTCGGGGACCAAGTACCACACGGGGTTTCCGCGTCTCACCCGGTCGCGGCAGTCGGTCGACGATATGGCCAGCGCGGGGACTTCGAGCAAGCTTACGTCGCGTTCGGGCAGACCGGTGATGCTCAGGTTGTGCCCTGGGCGGGTCACGGCGACGAAGTGCGCGAGGTCCCAGAGGCCATCATGGTCTTTCCAGTCGACAATCTGCTGGACGGCGTCTGCGCCGGAGATGAAGACGAGCTGCGCATCGGGCCGCTGGTCGTGCAGGTCGCGGAGCGTGTCGACCGTGTAGGTCGGGCCCGGCCGGTCGATGTCCACGCGGCTCACCGTGAACATCGGGTTGGATGCGGTCGCGATGACCGTCATCAGGTACCGGTGTTCGGCGTCGGTGACGCCCGACTTCATGTAGGGCTGTCCGGTGGGGACGAAGACGACCTCGTCGAGGTCGAACGACTTGGCGACCTCCGACGCGGCCACGAGGTGGCCGTGGTGGATGGGGTCGAACGTGCCACCCATCACGCCGATGCGGGGCCGCCCCGAGCTCTCGAGCATCGAGCAGCGCGTCAGATCTTCGTGTGGCCGAACTCGTCCACACCGGTCTCGTGCGTGCGGGTGGCCTCGAACTTGTTCGAGTGACGGTACGCGACGTCACGGAAGGACCACGTGACGAACCCGAGGAGCGTGAAGAACGCTGCGGCCACGACCGGGAAGATGAACGCGGGGACCCCCGAGGCGTGCTCGGCGGCTTCTGCGAGGAGGGTCATGCTGCGGTGCTCCGATCGGTCGAGGAAGACTGCGGACCAGTCTAGCCGCGGATCTGACCCTGTCCGCGCACGACCCACTTCGTGCTGGTCAGTTCCGGCAGCCCCATCGGCCCGCGTGCGTGCAGCTTCTGGGTCGAGATGCCCACCTCGGCGCCGAAGCCGAACTCCCCGCCGTCGGTGAACCGCGTCGACGCGTTCACCATCACCACGGCGGAGTCGACGGCCGCGATGAACCGCTCGGCGGTGTCGACGTCGTTCGTCACGATCGACTCGGTGTGGTGCGTCGACCACTTCGCGATGTGCGCCATCGCGCCGTCGACGTCGGGCACGACCCGGATCGAGAGGTCGAGGTCCATCGACTCGGTCGCCCAGTCGACATCCGTCGCACGGAGCACACCCGGCACGATCGCACGGGTCTCCTCGTCGCCGCGCAGGGTGACCCCCGCCGCGCGCAGCCGGCTCGCGAGGGTCGGCAGGAGTCGTTCCGCCGCACCGCGGTGGACGAGCAGGGTCTCGAGCGCGTTGCACACGCTCGGACGCTGCACCTTGCTGTTGAGGACGATGTCCACCGACCGTTCGAGCGGCGCTGACTCGTCCAGGTACACGTGCACGACGCCGGCACCGGTCTCGATCACCGGTACCTGCGACTCGGTCACGACCGTCTGGATGAGCGAGGCGCTCCCCCGCGGGATGAGGACGTCGACGAGGCCACGGGCGCGCATCAGCTCCGTGGCGCCCTGCCGTCCGAACTCGTCGATGGTCTGCACGAGGTCGCGTGGCAGTCCGACCGACTCCACGGCGTCCTGGATGCGCGCGACGAGCACGGCGTTGGTGCGCTGCGCCGCTGATCCACCCCGCAGGACGACGGCGTTGCCGCTCTTCAGCGCCAGGCTCGCGATGTCCACGGTGACGTTGGGACGTGCTTCGTAGATCGCGCCGACGACGCCGAACGGCACGCGGACCTGTGACAGCTGCAGTCCGTTCGGCAGGACCGAGCCGCGGACCGACTGCCCGACCGGGTCGGTGAGTCCGACGACGTGTTCGACCGCCGCCGCGAGGGCCTCGATGCGGGCCGGGTCGAGTCGCAGCCGGTCGAGCAGCCCGCCGGTCAGGCCGGATTCCTCACCGGCGACCAGGTCGCCGTGGTTCGCCGCGACGATCTCGTCGGTCGCGGCACGGACCGCCACGGCGATCGCGCGGAGCGCCGCGTCCTTCGCCGCAGTGGTGGCGGTCGCCAGCGACGCCGCCGCCGCGCGGGACGCGACGAGCTTGTCCGAGAGGGTCGGTGCGGGAGCGGTCAGCGACATGGCTCGATTGTAGGTCTGCCCGGGTCCGGATGACGGCGGACGCGAGCCGACGGGGCCGGTCGACCAGGGCCTCCAGTCCGGGCGTCCGGACCGGCTCAGGAACGCGGCGCCGCGTGGAACCAGGTGCCCACGTGCTCGCCGGCCAGCGCCTGCGCGACCAGCGCCGTGTCGGTGACCAGGACGGACGTCCCGGCCTCCGCAGCGAGCCGGGCGGCAGCGACCTTCGTCCCCGCTCCCCCGGTGCCGACGCCCGCTGCGCCGACGGACCCGAACGTGACCCCGGCGAGCTCGTCGCCGAACGGTACCTCGTCGATCCGCTCGGCACCGGGCTGCTCAGGGGGCCGCGTGTACAGCGCCTCGATGTCGGAGAGCAGCACGAGGGCGTCTGCGCCGAGCAGTCGTGCGACGAGGGCCGCGAGCCGGTCGTTGTCGCCGAAGCGGATCTCGTGGGTGGCCACGGTGTCGTTCTCGTTGACGATGGGCAGCACCCGGAGCGCCAGCAACCGGTCGATGGCGCGCTGCGCGTTCACACGGTGGGTCGGGTTCTGCAGGTCACCGGCGGTGAGGAGGATCTGCGCCGCGACGACACCGTGCCGGTCGAGCTGCTGCTGGTACCGGAACATGAGCACGTTCTGCCCGGTCGCCGCCGCCGCCTGCTGGGTGGCGAGGTCGTCGGGACGCCCCTCGAGCCCGAGGAACGGGAACCCCGTCGCGATCGCACCCGACGACACCAGGACGACTTCGGTGCCCCGTCCGTACGCCGCGGCGAGGGCGTCGACGAGCGCACCGATCTGCCCGGTGTTCGGACCGCTGACCGACGACGACCCGACCTTGACCACGATCCGTCGAGCGCGCGGGATGTCCTCGCGCGTCGTGACGGGGCCGAGTGCGGTCTGGTCGGTCGTGTCGGTCATGTGCTGGTCAGTCCTCTTCCGCGGGGTCCTCGTCCGCCCACAGCCCGGACTTGCGCTCCGACTCGAGTTCGGCGCGCGCGGCGGCCTTGGCGTCCATGCGCTCGAAGTACTCCTCGCGCCGCTGGTTGCGGGTCGGACGCATGTTCATGTCGACGCGGGCGTCCGTCCCGCGGGCGCTCGTGATGAGTTCGGCGGTCGACGTGAGCGTCGGCTCCCAGTCGAAGACCATGCCGCCCTCGCCGCCGATGACGACGGTCGACCCGGCGACGGCCCCGGCCTTGAAGAGCCCGTCCTCGACACCGAGCTTCGCGAGCCGGTCGGCCAGGTAGCCGATCGCCTCCTCGTTGGTGAAGTCGGTCTGCTGGATCCAGCGCTCCGGCTTCGTGCCGCGCACGCGGTAGAAGCGGTGCTCCTCGCCGCCCTCGGCACGGACGGTGAAGCCACCCTTGGCGTCGACGGCCTTCGGGCGGATGACGATGCGCTCCTGGACCGGCTCGGCCGAAGCGGTGGCCCTGGCCTGCTCGACGATGTCGGCGAGGGCGAACGTCAGCTCGCGGAGGCCCTGGTGCGACGCGGTCGAGATCGAGAAGACCCGGTAGCCGCGCGCTTCGAGTTCGGGCGTGACGAAGGCCGCGAGTTCCGCGGCGTCGGGCACGTCGACCTTGTTGAGCGCGATGAGCTGGGGGCGCTCGGCGAGCGGGACCTGTCCCTCGGGAACCGGGTAGCGCTCGAGCTCGCCGAGGAGCACGTCGAGGTCGCTGATCGGGTCGCGACCGGGGTCGAGCGTGGCGCAGTCGATGACGTGCAGGAGCACCTCGCAGCGCTCCACGTGGCGGAGGAACTCCAGGCCGAGGCCCTTGCCCTCCGATGCGCCCTCGATCAGGCCGGGGACGTCGGCGACGGTGAAGCGGACCTCACCGGACTCGACGACGCCGAGGTTCGGGGTGAGGGTCGTGAACGGGTAGTCCGCGATCTTCGGCTTCGCGGCGGACACCGCGGCGATGAGCGAGGACTTTCCGGCGCTCGGGTACCCGACGAGTGCGACGTCGGCGATGGTCTTCAGCTCGAGCCGGACGTCGCCGGACTCCCCCTCGGTCCCGAGGAGTGCGAACCCCGGCGCCTTGCGCTTCGTTGTCGCGAGTGCGGCGTTGCCGAGGCCGCCCTGACCGCCCTGGGCCACGACGACGCGCATCCCGGGCTCGGTCATGTCGGCGAGCAGATCGCCGTTCTCCTCGAAGACCACGGTGCCGACGGGCACGGGCAGCTCGAGGACCTCCCCGGAGATGCCGCTGCGCATGTCGCCCATGCCCGGCTGGCCGTTGCGGCTGGAGCGGTGCGGTGAGCGGTGGTACCCGAGCAGCGTCGTCACCTGCGGGTCGGCCACGAGGACGATGTCGCCACCGTCGCCACCGTTCCCGCCGTCCGGGCCGGCCAGTGGCTTGAACTTCTCGCGACGAACGGACACGCAGCCGTTGCCGCCGTTCCCCGCGCTGAGGTGCAGGATCACGTCGTCGACGAACGTCGCCATCGGTTGTTCACACTTTCGTAGAAATGGGAAGGAGGGGCAGGCACTCGGCCTGCCCCTCCTCCTGAGACTTGCGTCGCCGTCCGCTCACGCGGCGGCGATGTCGTCAGCGGTGCTTGTAGTGGGTACTACGCGTTGACGATGTTGATGACCTTGCGGCCACCCTTGGTGCCGAACTCGACCGAGCCGGCGGCCAGGGCGAACAGCGTGTCGTCGCCACCGCGGCCGACGTTGGCGCCCGGGTGGAAGTGCGTGCCACGCTGGCGGACGATGATCTCACCGGCGTTGACGACCTCGCCACCGAAGCGCTTCACGCCGAGGCGCTGTGCGTTCGAGTCGCGACCGTTGCGAGTGGAACTCGCACCCTTCTTGTGTGCCATGAGGAGACTCCCTTACGCGATCTTGGTGATCTTGACGCGGGTCAGCTCAGCGCGGAAACCCTGGCGCTTCTTGTACCCGGTCTTGTTCTTGAACTTCTGGATGACGACCTTCTTGCCGCGGAGGTCCTCGAGCACCTCGGCGGTCACGGTCACCTTGGCCAGGTCGGTCGCGGCGGAGGTGATGTTGTCACCGTCCACGAGGAGCACGGGCGCGAGCTCGATGTTGCCCTTGTCATCGGCCTTGGCGCGATCGATGGTGAGGATCGTGCCGACCTCGACCTTCTCCTGACGGCCGCCGGCGCGCACTACTGCGTAAACCACGTGGAAATCCTTACGTAACTCTGCTTGAGGGAAGTCTCGGGTGCCTAGGCGCGATCTGCCCAGTCGGACTGGGGATCGACGACACAGGCAGAACCGCCCGTTGACACCAGGGATCGAGAATACTCGATGCCCATGGGTCCGGTCAAACGGCGACACACGTAGTCTGTCGGAGTGACCGTGTTGATCGACCCACCGACGTGGCCCGCACACGAAACCGTGTGGTCGCACCTCGTCAGTGACCTATCGTACGCGGAACTCCACGAGTTCGCTGCACGGGCCGGTGTTCCCCGGCGCGCGTTCGACCACGACCACTACGACGTGCCGCTCGCGCGGTACGACGAGCTCGTGGCGCTCGGTGCGACGCCGGTCACCGGCCGCGAGCTGGTGCTGCGGCTCATCGCGAGCGGGCTGCGGGTCGCGCAGCGGGACAAGCGCGTCTTCTAGACCGCGCCGGCGCGCCGGCCTGGAGGCTCGGTGCGCGTCCGCCGGATCGGTCGCGTCCGTCCCGTGGTCGCGCCGGGAGCCCGTCAGCGTGCGGGCGGTGGGCCCCACGGGTTCGCCGGGGGCCGCTGGCCGTACGGCTGCTGCTGCGGGTACGGCTGACCCTGCTGCGGGGCCGCCTGCTGCGGGGGCTGCGGGGCGAACGACGACGGCTGCTGGGGCTGCACCGTCGCGGGCGGCACCGCGTCGGCAGGGCGCACCGTGCCGGGCATGCCCGCGTGCGGCCCAGGCCGCGCCCCGCGGGGACGCCCGAGCCAGAGCCACGCCACGGTCGCCGTCGCGAGGAGCATCGCCGTGAGGGGCACACCACGCTGCAACGGCGCCGTGACGACGTCGATGACCAGACGTCCGGGACCGGCGGCGATCGTCCCGTACGCGCCCGTGAAGACGCCGACGAGCGCGAGCGCCACCGTGCCGGCCGCCCCGCCGAGCACGGCACGGAGGAGCACCACCGGCAACGGACTCCGGCGGGTGATCGGCGTGAGGAACGCGAACCCGAGGAACGCCCCCGCGTAGAACGGGAACGGACTGAGGAACACCCCCGTCGCGAAGCTCAGGATGACGCTCTGCCCGCCGTACGACTGGAACGGGCTCACGGTGATGCTCGTACCGAGCAGGCCGACGAGCCCCGAAACCGCCTGGATCGCGATGAGCCCGACCACCGCGATGGCCGCACCGGCGACGGTGGCCGCCGATGCACCGGGCGCGAAGGCCCTGGTCGGGTCCCCCGCACGCCGCGGCGGACGCGGCGGTGCGGAGGGCCCGGTACCGAGAGCCTGGGCACCAGCGGGCTGCTGGGGTGGCAGCGGCGGCTGGTGCTGCTGCTGCCACCCGGCGCCGTAATACCCGCGGTCGTGCTGCGGACGCTGCTCGGGGTTCGTCACCGTCAGTTCCCCAGGATCACGGTGCCGTCGTCGGTCGTGCCCTCGTCGGCGGTGGCCGGCGCGCTGATGCTGCCCGACGACACCCGACGAGAGCGAGCGCGTCCCTGACCCGGCTGCTTCGGCTCGGGCAGCGCCTGCAGCACCGAGTCGAGCAGGGAGTCGGCGTCGGGGGCCTTGCGCGGCTCGCGCTTGGTGACCGCGACGGGGATGTCGAGGATCGCGACGGTGGTGTCCGCCGGCGTCACGGGCGTCGAGGACGACACCCGTCGACGGGTCGGCGCGCTCTCCTTCGGGGCCTCGACGACGGGCGCCGCGGGAGCGACCGGCGCATCGGCGACGGAAGCGGACGAATCAGCCGAAGCGGACGAATCGGCCGAAGCGGACGAATCGGCCGAATCAGTCGAACCAGCCGAGGCGGCGGCCGGGATCGTCAGCACGCCGTCGGTGGACGCCGGGGCGGTCTGCTCGGAGCTCGCGCGACCACCACGACGGCGACGACGCTTCGCGCCACCAGAGGACTCGCCCTCGGTCGACTCGGCCGCCGGAGCGACGACGGGCGACACCGGTGACTCGGAAGGAGCCGAGGCCGACGACGCGGGCGAGGCCACGCCGGTGACGGCGGGCTCGTCGTGCGGGATGGTCGACGCGGCGATCCGTGACAGCGCGTTCTTGACGTCGTCGGTGATCTGGTGCGCCTGCGACGACTTCTGGTCGTGCGACCCGTTGCCGTTCGACCCGTTGCCCGAGCCGTTGCCCGACCCGCCGTTGCTGCCGTTCGACCCGCCGTTGCCCGACGTGCCACCCGAACCGCCACGACCCTTGCGCCGGCCCTTGGAGGGACCGGGGTCCGCGTTGTTGTCGTTCACCTGCGCGTTGACCTCGGCGAGGGACTCGCGGAGCCCGACGCCGATCTTCTTGCGGGTCATCTGCACGAGGCCGAGCGAGGTGACCTCCGCGACCTGGTGCTTCGTGCGGTCGCGGCTGAGGCACTCGATGAGTCGGCGCAGCACGAGGTCGCGGTTCGACTCGAGCACCATGTCGATGAAGTCGACGACGATGATGCCGCCGATGTCGCGCAGGCGGAGCTGGCGGACGATCTCCTCGGCGGCCTCGAGGTTGTTCTTCGTGACGGTCTCCTCGAGGTTGCCCCCCGAGCCCACGAACTTGCCCGTGTTGACGTCGACGACCGTCATGGCCTCGGTGCGGTCGATGACGAGCGAACCACCCGACGGCAGCCAGACCTTGCGGTCGAGCGCCTTCTCGATCTGCTCGTTGAGACGGTGCTCCTCGAAGGAGTCGGGGCCGTCGTAGAGCTCGACGCGATCCTTGAGGTCCGGCGCCACGGCGTCGAGGTACTCCTCGATGGTCTCGCGCGCCGAGTCGCCGTCGATGATCAGCTTCGTGAAGTCCTCGTTGAAGACGTCACGCACGATCTTGACGAGCAGGTCCGGCTCTGAGTGCAGCATGACCGGGGCGTGCCCGTTCGCCACCTTCTTCTGGATGGCCTCCCACTGCGCGGTGAGGCGCTGCACGTCGCGGGTGAGCTGCTCCTCGGTGGCGCCCTCCGCAGCGGTGCGGACGATGACGCCCGCGTGCTCCGGCAGCACCTCCTTGAGGATCTTCTTGAGACGTGCACGCTCGGTGTCCGGGAGCTTGCGCGAAATGCCGTTCATCGAACCGTTCGGCACGTACACGAGGTAGCGGCCGGGCAGCGAGACCTGGCTCGTCAGACGGGCACCCTTGTGGCCGACGGGGTCCTTCGTGACCTGCACGAGGACCTTGTCGCCCGGCTTCAGGGCGGCCTCGATGCGTCGGCCGTGGTTGCCGGTCTCGACGGAGTTCCAGTCGACCTCGCCGGCGTAGAGCACGGCGTTGCGCCCGCGGCCGATGTCCACGAACGCGGCCTCCATCGAGGGCAGCACGTTCTGGACCTTGCCGAGGTACACGTTGCCGATGAGCGACACGTTGTGCGACTTGGTGACGTAGTGCTCGGCGAGGACGTTGTCCTCGATGACGCCGATCTCGATCTTCTGCGCGGAGGAGCGCACGATCATCTGGCGGTCGACGCTCTCGCGACGGGCGAGGAACTCGTCCTCGGTCACGACCTGACGACGACGTCCGGCGTCACGGCCGTCGCGGCGGCGCTGCTTCTTCGCCTCGAGACGGGTGGAGCCCTTCACCTTCTGCGGTTCGGTGATGTACTCGACCTCGCGGCGGCGGGGCTCCTGGTGGTCGCGCGGCTCACGCGGCTCGCGGTCGGCACTCGAGCCACGACGACGGGTGCGGCGGCGGCTGCCACCGCCCTGCTCGTCGCGGTCGTCCTCGTCGTCCCAGCGGTCGTCCCGCTCGGGGCGCGCCGCACGCTGCGGGAGCTCCGGCAGGACCGGGGCGTGGAAGATCAGGCTGAGCGTCGACGTCGCCTTCGGCACGACGGGCTCAGCGGCCGGCTCGGCCACCGGTTCCTCCGGCTGCTCGGCGACGACCGCGGACGCGTCCGTGTCGTCGGCGCCGGACTCAGCGACCGCGGACGCCTCGGCCTCCGCCGCGACCACCGGCAGGTCGCCGGTGAGCGTGCTGACGTCGTGCGCGTCCGTCGTGCCGGTGACGACCGAGACCTCGACCGAGACCTCGCTGGTCGCGTCCGTCGCAGCGTCGGTCGCCTCCGGACGGGAGGCGGTGCTCGCGTCCGTCACGGGCGTCGCGTCCGCCGCGGCGTCCGTCCCGGAACCGGTGCCGGTCTGCGCGACCGGTTCGGTGCCCGAGACGGCGACCGTCTCGACCGCGTCGGTCGACGGCTGGGCGCCACCACGGGCCTCCAGGCTGCCGGCCGACCGTGCGCGGCGGCCGCCGAACAGGCGGCCCCGTCGCTTCGGTGCGCTCTCGTCGTTGTTCGTGTTGTTCTCGTTCTGCTCCACCATGTGCTGGTGCACTCCTCGACCCCGCCCTCACCCCGAGGGGCGGCGGGAACTCTGTTGTTGTGGCGGGCGGCGACCCCGCCGCCCGCACTCGCTGGGTTCGTGACCGTCCGGCGTCGACATCTTCATGCGGTCCGCGCACGATCCGTGCGGAGCACCCGGCTCCGCTCGGCTCGGCGTCGGAGTGACGCGTCGTCCGGTCACGGCACGCTCTCACCGCGCCTGATCGTCCGGGCATGCGCCCGGAAAGCTCTCGTCGTCACACGGATCGGCCGCGTGACCTCCCCATCATCGCACGCGAGGCCCGGGTAGGCGCAGACCGCCATGTCATGATGTCGGCGTGAGTACGACTGCACCCACCACCCGTCGTCCGGTCGCGATCGCGATCCTGCTGCTCGTCACGGGGGCGGTGGGTCTGTACGCCTCGTTCCGGCTCGTGCTCGACGAGTTCCAGAAGTACGAGAACCCGCAGGCGGTGCTGTCCTGCGACGTCAGCCCGTTCGTCAACTGCTCGAACGTGATGGCGAGCGCGCAGGGTCACCTCTTCGGGTTCCCGAACCCCTTGCTCGGCCTGATGGGCTTCGTCGCGCCGATCGCGGTCGGCGTGGCGCTGCTCGCCGGCATCCGCGGGGCCAAGTGGTTCTGGATCGCGTTCAACGCCGGTCTCTTCCTGGCGTGGGTGTTCGTGACGTGGCTGTTCTCGCAGACCGTCTGGTTCATCGGGTACCTGTGCCCGTGGTGCATGCTCGTGTGGTCGATGACGATCCCGCTGTTCTGGGTCTTCACGATCTGGAACATGGCGCGCGGAACCTTCGGCCCCGGAGCACAGCGCATCGGGAAGACGCTGCTGCCGTTCTGCTGGGCGTTCCCGCTGGCGAACTACCTGGTGATCGCCGTGTCGATCCTCATCGTCTTCCCGACGGTGCTGTCGACCCTCTGATCCCATCGCACTCGGTGACACGTCACCTGATTCCTGGACTCTTCTCAGCCAGGGCGACCCTCGGGCGCGTCGCCACCCGTTACGCTCGTTCTCGATGAGCGACAACGAGAGCAAGAAGGCTCGCAGGAACGCGGCCCGGGAGCGCGCCGCCGCCCAGCGCGCGAAGGAGAAGGCCCGCAAGCGCCGCAACAAGACGCTGACGATCAGCGGCATCATCGTCGGCTCCCTCGCCGTCATCGCCGTCGTCGTGCTGGTCATCGCGAACTCGATCCAGCCAGCGGGCCCCGGGCCCAAGAACATGGCGAGCGACGGCATCGTGCTGCAGGGGCAGAACGGCAAGATCGTGCCGGTGGAGACCAAGGGCATCCCCGAGGGCGGCAAGCCGACGGCCACCAAGCAGGACGACTCGGTCGCGAACATCACCGTGTACGAGGACTACATGTGCCCGATCTGCAACCAGTTCGAGACCGGCAACATGAGCCAGATCAAGCAGTGGGTGCAGAGCGGTTCCGCCACGCTCGAGGTGCACCCGTTCAACCTGCTCGACCGGTCCTCGCTCGGCTCCAAGTACTCCACGCGCTCGGCAGCAGCGGCCGCCTGCGTCGCGAACTACGACCCCGACGCCTTCCTCGACGTGAACACCGCGTTCTACGAGAACCAGCCGTCAGAGGGCACCCGCGGCCTGACGAACGCCAAGCTGGCTTCGATCGCCAAGGACGCCGGGGCCACGAACAAGAACGTCGCCTCGTGCATCACCGACCAGAAGTTCGCCGGGTGGGTCGCGGACGCCACCAACCGTGCGCTGACCCAGCCGCTCGCGAACTCGAGCCTCGACAAGCTGACCGGCACCCCGACGGTGATCGTCAACGGCAAGCAGTACAACGCGACCGGTACGAACGCCTGGACCGACGCCGACGCGTTCGCCGCGTTCGTCGAGCAGAACGGCGGGGCCGTCAAGAACTAGGCGGTCTGCGGCTCGGCGCGGATGCGTCCCGCTCCCCCGCACAACCAAAAGCACACCGCACCACGGGTCTCCGTGGTGCGGTGTGCTTTTCGTTGTGCGAGCTGCGCCGGGCTCAGGCTGCGCCGGCGTCAGGCGAACCAGAGGCCGAGCTCGCGCGCGGCGGACTCGGTGCTGTCCGAGCCGTGCACGAGGTTCTGCTGCACCTTGAGACCCCAGTCACGACCGAGGTCACCACGGATCGTCCCGGGTGCGGCACTCGTGGGGTCGGTGGTGCCGGCGAGCGAGCGGAAGCCCGCGATCGCACCGTTGCCGGCGACGCGCACGGCGACGACGGGTCCGGACTGCATGAACTCCACGAGCGGCTCGAAGAACGGCTTGCCCTGGTGCTCCTCGTAGTGCGCGTCGAGCAGGTCACGCGGCGCCGTCAGCATCTTCAGGTCGACGATCTCGTAGCCCTTGGCTTCGATCCGGCGGAGGATCTCACCGGTGAGCTGGCGGGCGACGCCGTCGGGCTTGACGAGGACGAGGGTCTCTTCGAAGTCGGACACGCAGTACTCCCTGGGGTTCGGGGGTGGATGTGGTCAGTCCTCGGCAGCGGCGCGCCGGGCGGCGTTCATCCGGTCGAGCTGTCCGCCCTTGACGAAGCAGAACACCCACAGGACCAGGAACACCAGGCCCACGACGAACATGAACGGTTCGATGAAGCCGGTGGCGAGGATGGCCGCCTGGAGCAGCCACCCGAACCATACACCGGCACGGGTGCCCATCATCCGCGACGCGAGCGCCAGGACGATCATCGCGCCGATGCCGCCACCGAAGGCCCATCCGGCGGGCAGGGTGTGCTTGCCGAAGACGACGAGCATCGGGAAGAAGAACATGATCGCCTCGAGGATCAGCGCGATCGAGGTGAGGCTCTCCTGCGCGCCGCGTTCCCGACGCGGTCGCCTGGCCGGCCGGGAGGCTCGTGGTGCGTCCGTCACTTCGCCCCGCTTTCCTGGTGCACCAGGTCCATGACCGCGCCCACCATCACGATGGAGCCGGCGACGAGCACCATGGCGTCCTCGGCCTCCGCCTCGTCCGCCAGGTCGCGCGCTTCCTGCAGGGCCTGGGCGAGGGTGGGCTCGACGACCACACGTTCACCACCGACCTCGTCCACGACGACCCGGGCGAACTCGTCGGCGTCGAGCGCGCGCTCCCCCGGCGGCTGCGTGACGACGAAGGTCTGGATCGTGTCCTTGAGCGCCCGGACGAAGCCGCGGGCGTCCTTGTCGGCGAGGATGCCGACGACGCCGACGACGTGGCCGGACGGGAACGCGACGGGCAGTGCCTCGGCCAGCGCTTTGGCACCGTGCGGGTTGTGCGCTGCGTCGACGACCACGGTCGGGTCCTGGGCGATCGGCTGCAGCCGGCCCGGGCTCGTGGCGCCGGCGAGCCCCTCGCTGAGGACGTCCTCGTCGAGCGGCTGCGAACCGCGGCCGATGAACGACTCGACCGCGGCGATCGCCACGGCGGCGTTGTGCGCCTGGTACCCGCCGAAGAGCGGCACGAACAGGTCGTCGTAGCGCCCGGCGATGCCCTGCACCGTGATGAGCTGGCCGCCGACCGCCGGGGTCACGTCGACGACACTGAACCCTGCACCCTCGACGGCGAGCGTGGACTCGGTGAGCTCGGCTGCGCGCTCGAGTTCGGCGAGCGCCTCCGGCACCTGCGCGCTCGACACGACGGCGGAGGACGGCTTGACGATCCCCGACTTCGTGCGGGCGATCTCGGCGACGGTGTTGCCGAGCTGCTTGGCGTGGTCGATCGCGATCGGGGTGAACACCGCGACCTGGCTCTGCACGACGTTCGTGGAGTCCCACTCGCCGCCCATGCCGACCTCGATCACGGCGACGTCGACCGGCGCCTCCGCGAAGCACGCCAGCGCGAGCACCGTCAGCGCCTCGAAGAACGTCAGCGGGAGCTCGCCCTTGTCGGTGAGCTCCTTGTCGGTCATCTCGAGGATCGGCACGATGTCGTCCCAGTTCTCCACGAACCGGTCGGCGGCGATGGGGGCGCCGTCGATGACGATGCGCTCGCGGATCGAGACCAGGTGCGGGCTCGTCATGAGTCCGGTGCGGAGTCCGTGCGCGCGGACGATGCTCTCCGTCATCCGCGCGGTCGACGTCTTGCCGTTCGTGCCCGTGATGTGGATGACCGGGTACGCGAGGTGCGGGTCGCCGAGGAGCTCGACGGCGCGACGGGTCGCGGTGAGTCGGTGCTCGGGCGACTGCTCGCCGATCCGGGCGTACAGGGCGGCCTCGACGCGCTTGACCTCGTCGTCGTCACCCCCGTACGGCACCACCTCGGTGGGGTCGGCGTCGCCGGCCGGACCCACCGGGATCTCGATGCCGTCCGGTGTCTGGTCCTCGAAGCCGTTCTCGTCGTCGTCGCTCATGCGCGCTCCACCTCCACGGTCACCTTCGCCCCGTCACCGACCTCGGTGGCCGGGTCGTCCTCCGCGAACACGGCGGCCACCAGCTGCAGCGTCGTCGTCAGGGTCTCGTTCGCGATCAGCTCCTGGTGCGCCTGCACCGCTGCCTCGGCCGTCTCGTCCGCACGGAGCGTCAGGACGATGCGGTCGCTGACGTCGAGGTCGGCCTCGCGCCGGGCCTGCTGCACGGCACGGACGACGTCGCGGGCGAGGCCCTCGGCCTCGAGCTCCGGGGTGGTCACGGTGTCGAGCACCACGAATCCGCCCTCGTCGAGGAAGGCCACCACGGTCGCCTCGTCGGCCACGGTGAGGTCGAGCGTGTACTCGCCCTCGACCAGGTCGATCCCGCCGACGGTGACGCCGGACTCGGTCGCGACCCAGTCGCCCTTCTTGGCGGCCGGGATGACCTGCTGCACCTGCTTGCCGATGCGGGGACCGGCGGCGCGGGCGTTGACGGTGAGCTTCCGCTCGATGCCGTACTGCGCGAGGGACTCCTCCGCCTGGGGCTCGAGGACGACCCGCTTGACGTTGAGCTCGTCGCGGAGGATGTCCACGAACGGCTCGACGGCGGCGGTGTCCGGCACCACGAGCGTCAGCGTCGCGAGCGGCAGCCGGACGCGCTTGCCGGTGGCCTTGCGGAGCGCGAGCCCCTTCGAGGCGACGTCGCGGACGCGGTCCATCGCGGCCACGAGGGCGTCGTCCGCGGGGAACTCGGACGCGTCCGGGAAGTCCTCCAGGTGCACGCTGCGACCACCGGTCAGGCCCTTCCAGACCTCCTCGGTGACGAGGGGTGCGAGCGGGGCGGCGACCCGGGCGAGCGTCTCGAGCACGGTGTACAGCGTGTCGAACGCGGCCTTCGCGGACTCCGACGATCCGGCGCCGAGCCAGAACTTGTCCCGCGAGCGCCGGACGTACCAGTTCGTCAGCACGTCGGCGAAGTCGCGGATGGCCTGCGCGGCGAGCGGGGTGTCGAGCGCGTCGAGGTGCTTCGTGACGTCCTCGACGAGCACGCGGGTCTTCGCGAGGAGGTACCGGTCGAGCACGTCGGTGCTCGTGGTGCTGCGCGAGGCCCCGTACCCCTCGGATGTCGCTGCGCCGTCGTCGCCCGACGCGTTCGCGTACAGCGTGAAGAAGTAGTACGTCGACCAGAACGGCAGCAGGAACTCGCGGACGCCCTGGCGGATGCCCTCCTCGGTGACGACGAGGTTGCCACCACGGATCACCGACGACGACATCAGGAACCAGCGCATCGCGTCGGCGCCGTCGCGGTCGAACACCTCGGAGACGTCCGGGTAGTTCCGGAGCGACTTCGACATCTTCTGCCCGTCGGAGCCGAGCACGATGCCGTGGCTGACCACGTTGCGGAACGCCGGACGGTCGAACAGCGCCGTCGACAGCGCGTGCATGACGTAGAACCAGCCGCGGGTCTGCCCGATGTACTCGACGATGAAGTCCGCCGGGTTGTGGGTGTCGAACCACTCGCGGTTCTCGAACGGGTAGTGCACCTGGGCGTACGGCATCGACCCGGAGTCGAACCACACGTCGAACACGTCGGTGATGCGGCGCATCGTGGACGCACCCGTGGGGTCGTCCGGGTTCGGCCGGGTGAGGTCGTCGATGAACGGGCGGTGCAGGTCGACCTCGCCGTCGCCGTTCAGCGGCAGCCGGCCGAAGTCGCGCTCGATCTCCTCGAGCGAGCCGTAGACGTCCTGCCGCGGGTACGCCGGGTCGTCGGAGACCCACACCGGGATCGGCGTGCCGAAGTAGCGGTTGCGGGACACCGACCAGTCGATGGCGTTGCCGACCCACTTGCCGAACTGGCCGTCCTTGATGTTCTCCGGGACCCAGGTGATGTCCTGGTTGAGCTCGCCCATCCGGTCGCGGAACTCGGTGACGCGGACGAACCACGACGAGACGGCCTTGTAGATGAGGGGCTTGCGGCAGCGCCAGCAGTGCGGGTAGCTGTGCTCGTAGGACGCCTGGCGCAGCAGCCGTCCGGCATCGCGCACGGCCTTCGTCAGCGGCTTGTTCGCGTCCGACCAGAGGTGGCCGGCGACGAGCGGGAACTGGGACGTGAAGACGCCGCCCTCGTCGAGGGACAGCACGACGGGGATGCCGGCGGCGGCGCAGACCACCTGGTCGTCGGCGCCGTACGCGGGAGCCTGGTGCACGATGCCGGTGCCCTCGCCGGTCTCGACGTAGTCGGCGACGAGGACCTGCCAGGCGTGCTCCATGCCCTCGGTGTCGGCGAGGTCGTCGAAGAGGCGCTCGTACCGGACGCCGTCGAGCTCGGAGCCCTGCAGCTCGCGCATGACGGCCGCGACAGCGGCCTCCGGCGACTCGTACCCGAGGTCCTTCGCGTAGGCGGCCACGGTGTCCGACGCCAGCATGTACTGGACGGAACCCGCGTCGCTGCCGTCAGCCGAGCCTCCCGGCCCTGCCGGCAGCACCACGTACGTGACCGCCGGTCCGACTGCCAGCGCGGCGTTCGTCGGCAGCGTCCACGGGGTCGTCGTCCAGGCGAGGGCACGGACGCCGTCGAGTCCGAGTTCGGAGGCGCGGGCGCCCTGCAACGGGAACGACACCGTGACCGACTGGTCCTGGCGCATCTGGTAGACGTCGTCGTCCATGCGCAGCTCGTGGTTCGACAGCGGCGTCTGGTCGTTCCAGCAGTACGGCAGGACCCGGAAGCCCTCGTACGCCAGCCCCTTGTCCCAGAGCTGCTTCCACGCCCAGAGGACGCTCTCCATGTACGTGACGTCGAGCGTCTTGTAGTCGTTCTCGAAGTCGACCCAGCGCGCCTGACGGGTGACGTACTCCTGCCACTCGTCGGTGTACTGCAGCACGGACTTCTTCGCGGCGGCGTTGAAGACGTCGACGCCCATCTCGTCGATCTCGTGCTTCTCGGTGATGCCGAGCTGGCGCATCGCCTCGAGCTCGGCGGGGAGCCCGTGGGTGTCCCAGCCGAAGCGGCGGTGCACCTGCTTGCCGCGCATCGTCTGGTAGCGCGGGAAGACGTCCTTGGCGTACCCGGTCAGCAGGTGGCCGTAGTGCGGCAGGCCGTTGGCGAACGGCGGGCCGTCGTAGAAGACCCACTCGTCGCAGCCGTCTCGCTGGTCGATCGAGGCCTGGAAGGTGTCGTCGCCCTTCCAGAAGGCGAGGATGCCCTGCTCGACGGCGGGGAAGCTCGGGGACGGGGTGACGCCGGCAGCGGCGTCGGTCGCGTCAGCACGGCCGGTCGTGTCAGCACGATTGAGGGGGTAGCGCACCGCGGGGCTCCTGTGGGTTGCCGGTTCAGGACCACGAGGACGGAGCATGCACTCCGCGGTACCACCTCGCTTGCCGTCCGGGACACCGGAACGGCCGCTCGTCGTCGGGGATGGTGACGGTCCCGAACCCGCCCGGCTCTACTGACGGACCGCTTCGTGTGCGTCCCGCGTTCTTCCGGGAGCTCCCCGGTGATGGCCGGATCAGTGCTCTTGGTACGGGAGTTTACCGGACGGGAGCATGCTTGAGGGATGCCCTCGTCTGATCAGCAGCAGGATCGTCCCGAATCCCTGCTCACCGTCGTCATCGCGTTCGGCGCGAACCTGCTCGTCGCCATCGCCAAGTCGATCGCCGCACTCCTGTCCGGGTCCGCGTCGATGGTGGCCGAGGCGGCGCACTCGTGGGCCGACACCGGGAACGAGATCTTCCTGCTCATCGCCGAGCGGCGGGGCGCGAAGAAGCGTGACGTGGCGCACCCGCTCGGCTACGGCCGCGAGACCTACATCTGGTCGATGTTCGCCGCGTTCGGGCTGTTCACCGCGGGCGCGATCGTGTCGATCTACCACGGCATCTCCGAGCTGGGCGAGACCGGGCCGGCCGAGGACGTCACCCTGAACTACATCGTGCTCGCGCTGTCGTTCTGCCTCGAGGGCACGAGCTTCCTGCAGGCGTACCGGCAGGCGCACGGTGCCGCGACGAAGCGTCAGGTGCCGGTACTGCGGCACGTGCTGCAGTCCTCGAACCCGACGCTCCGCGCGGTGTTCGCCGAGGACGCGGCCGCCCTCGTCGGCCTCGTCATCGCCTTCCTCGGGGTGTTCCTGCACCAGGTCACCGGGTTGGCGGTCTTCGACGCGATCGGCTCGATCGCGGTCGGCATCCTGCTCGGCGTCGTCGCGATCGTCCTCATCGACCGCAACCGCCGGTTCCTGCTCGGGGAGAGCACCTCGCCGGAGCTGGAGAACGCGGTGCTGGTCGAGCTGCTCTCCCGCGAGCAGATCGAACGCGTGACGTACCTGCACCTGGAGTTCGTCGGGCCGTCGCGGGTCTACCTCGTCGCCGCGATCGACCTGACCGGCAACGAGGACGAGTCGCACGTGGCCGTCCGGCTGCGCGACGTCGAGAAGTCACTCGAGGACAGCCAGTACATCGAGGAAGCGGTCCTCACCCTGAGCCTGCCCGGCGACGAGTCCCTGGTGCCGACCGACGCCGAGGTCCCCGACGTCGTGCGCGACGGGACCGCGGAGGACGTCGCGTCGGGCGGGGCGGGCACGCTCCGCACCGACTGACTGCCCCGCACCGACTGACGGCGCCGCGGTGTCAGTGCGCGTCGATGCCAGCGGCGACCGGCGTCAGCGCGCGTCGAGGCCAGCGGCAACCGGCGTCAGCGCCGCGCCGACGTACTCCACGAGGGGACGCCGAGCCACCCCGTCCGCGACCCACACCCCGAAGGCAGCGGCAGCGGCGCCGAGCATCGCGCCGGCGACGGTCTGGGGCCAGAGCGACCCCGCGTACTCCCCCGTCCGCCGGGCGACGAACGCCGCGACGGCCCCGTGCTGCGCCATCACCCGGGCCGCGACGCTGCCCACGAGCTCCGGCCCGATCCCCATCACCTCGGCCTGCGCGATCGCCCACGGGACCCGCTCGGGGTCGTGCGCCCGGGCGGCGGCGAGCAACGCGCTCTCCACCGCTCGCACCGCGGACGGGTCGTCCGACGCCGCCAGCAACGCGGGCAGCGCTCCGACCGCGGCGTCGAGCTCGAGCCACATCACGTCGGACTTCGCCGGGAAGTAGTTGAAGAACGTCGCGCGGCTCACGCCGGCGCGTGCGGCGATCTGGTCGACCGTGGTCCGGCCGTAGCCCTGCTCCAGGAACAGCTCGGCGGCTGCGTCCGCGAGCACCTCGGCGCTCGATCGTCGCGGCCGTCCCCCACGGCGGATCGGTTCGTCCATGGGGTCCAGTAAACAACTAGACTCGTCGAGCCATGATCTTGGACCCAGTACAGAAAACCCGAAGGATCGGTGCCCTCGCCGGTGCCGTCGCCGTCCTCCTCGCGCTGACCGCCTGCACGGGGTCCGGCACGAGCTCCGCCGACGCCACGCCGGAGAACGGCGGCACGCTGACCTACGCTTCCGGCGACGCCGAACCCACCTGCCTCGACCCGCACGTCGGCGGCAACTACCCGCAGGCGCTGCTGGCGAGCCAGTACATCGAGGAGCTCGTCGGGCTCGACGACGGCAAGCCCACGCCGGCCCTCGCGACGAAGTGGACCACGAGCGACGACGGCAAGACACTGACGTTCACGCTGCGTCAGGGCGTGTCGTTCACCGACGGCACCCCGTTCGACGCGGCCGCCGTGGTGCGGAACATCGAGCACGTGCAGGACCCGACGACGGCGTCGAGCACGGGCTACCTCGCGCTGCAGTCCATCCAGAAGGCAACGGCAACCGACGACCACACCGTGACGCTGTCGCTCAGCCGTCCGGACAGCGCACTGCTCGAGTCGTTCTCGCAGGCGTGGGTCGGCATGGAGTCCCCGAAGGCACTCGACCGCTCCCAGAAGGAGAACTGCGAGTCCCCCGTCGGCACCGGCCCGTTCGAGATCACGGACTGGAAGCACGGCGACCGCGTGACGCTTGTCCAGAACAAGGACTACTGGGGGAAGACGAAGCCGCGCCTCGACGGCATCTCCTGGCGCTTCATCCCGGACTCCACCTCGCGCTACGCGGCGCTGCAGTCCGGCCAGGTCGACGTCATCGACAACGCGCAGCCCGACCAGCTCAAGGCCGCGTCCTCGAAGGGCACCATCCGCGACCTCGACGCGCCCCGACCCGGCGCCTCGAACCGACTCGAGCTGAACTCCGGCCACGGCGTCTTCCAGGACGAAGCCGTGCGCAAGGCGTTCATCGCCGGTGCCGAGATCGACCCGGGCATCCAGAGCCTGTTCCTCGGCACCGCGAAGCGCTCGTACTCGGTGCTGTCGAGCGTCGAACCGTTCGCCTACTCCGACAAGAGCCTGTTCCGGTACCAGCCGGCGACGGCGAAGCGGCTCCTCGACGACGCCGGCTGGAAGGTCGGCTCGGACGGCATCCGCGAGAAGGACGGCAAGCAGCTGACCGTGACGTTCCCGGTGTCGACGAACCAGTCGGTCCCGGCCGAGCGCAGCCTGTTCCAGCAGATCCAGGCATCCGAAGCGAAGGTCGGCATCAAGGTGCAGCTGCAGGAACTCGACCTGTCGAGCTGGTACGCGGCCCTCGCGAAGAACCAGTACGACGTGGTCAGCGCCCCGTACACGAAGGTCGGGCCGGACGTCCTGCGGATCCTCTACGACTCCGCGAGCATCACGCCCGCTCCGTCGGGCTACTTCGCGAACCTCGCGCAGCTCGACGAGCCGGAGCTCGACTCGCTGCTCCAGCGGGCAGCCGAGACCTCGGACCAGAGCACCCGCGCGGACCTGTACGAGCAGGCCCAGAAGCGCATCCTCGAGAGCCGGACGGTGCTGCCCCTCTACGACCAGCAGAACCACTTCCTGTACCGCTCGAGCGTGCACGGCATCCGCACCACCCCGGTGTCGACCCCGTGGTTCGGCTCGGCCTGGATCGCGGACTGATCCGGACAGGAGGCACGGGATGCGTCGCGCAGGCCTGACCCGGCCCGGCGGCGGCTCGGCACCGGCGCAGTGGTCGCGCTGGGTGCTCCGCCGTGCGCTGGGCGGCATCGGCGTGCTCTGGGCGGTCGCGACGATCGTCTTCGTCGCGATCCGGCTCATCCCGGGCGACCCCGCACTCGCGATCCTCGGTGGCCCCGGGTCGCAGGCATCGGCCGCCGCGGTCGACCAGGTCCGCCACGACTACGGCTTCGACCGCCCCGTCGTCGTCCAGTACGCGGTGTTCCTCGGACGCCTGGCGACCGGGCAGCTCGGCGACTCGTACGCGTTCCGCACGCCGGTGGCCACGCTGCTCGGACAGCAGCTCCCCGTGACGCTCACCCTGGCGGTCGCCGGGCTCGTCGTCGCATGGGCGCTCGCGATCGTCGCCGCGTGGTGGTCGACCCAGCGCGGCCGGTTCGCCGCGGGGCTGACCTCGGCCCTGAGCGTCACCGCCAGCGTGACCCCGCACTTCTGGCTCGGCAGCGTGCTCATCGTCGTCTTCGCCAGCAGCCTCGGGTGGTTCCCGGCGGTGAGCGACGGCACCGCGCGCGGGTGGGTCCTGCCCGTCGTCACGGTGGCCGTCCCCGTCGCCGGGTACCTCGCCGAGACCATCCGCGACGGGGTCGTCGACGCCCAGCGGTCGGCCTTCGCGCTCGCCGCACGCGGGCGCGGCGAGACCCGCGCGGGTGTGTTCGGTCGGCACCTGCTCCGGCACGCCGCACTCCCGGGGATCGCCCTGTCCGCCTGGGCGTTCGGGTCGCTCGTGTCCGGGGCAGTCGTCGTCGAGTCGGTGTTCGCGCTGCCCGGCATCGGGCGAGCCCTGGTCACCGCGGTCACCCAGCGCGACATGCCCCTCGTCGTCGGCATCGCGATGGTGTCGGCGCTCGCGTACGTCGTCGTGCTCGCCGTCGCCGATGTCCTCGAGCGCATCGTCGATCCCCGCGGCCGACAGTCGGGGCCGCCGCGCGTGCGGAAGCACCCCGAGGCGGGGGCGCGATGAGCGGGATCGCCGAACCGAGCCTCCAGGCCGGCGCGCAACCGGGAGACGGGGCCCGACGGTCCGAGCGAGTCCGTGGGGGGACGCTCGGGCCGGCAGGGATCCTGGCGGCGGCCGTGGTGGCGCTCGCCGTCGTCGCTGCGGTGTGGCCGGCGCTGCTCGGAGGCGGTGACCCGCTCGCCGTGCACCCCGCGCAGGCGCTGCAAGCCCCGAGTTGGTCGAGTCCGTTCGGCACCGACGAGTCCGGGCGGGACGTCCTGGCGCGGGTCGTCGCCGGCACGAGGGCGAGCCTCGTGGTCGGGGTCGTCGCCACGCTGGTCGGCGGTGGCCTCGGGGTGGTGCTCGGCGTCGCGGCCGGCCTCGGCGGCCGGGCCGTCGACGCCGTCATCGGGCGGATCACCGAGGTCGCGTTCGCGCTCCCGCTGCTCCTCGTCGCACTGGTCGTCATCGCCGTGACCGGCCCCGGCCCGGTGCCCGCGATGCTCGCCGTCGGGTTCGCCACGGCACCCGGGTACGCGCGCATCGTCCGTGGCCTGGTCCGATCGGCTCGGTCCTCCCAGGTCGTCGAGACCGCCGTGCTGCTCGGGCGTTCCCCCGCGCGCATCGTCGTGCGGCACGTGCTGCCGGCGGCACTCTGGCCGGTCGTCGCGGTCGGGACGCTCGGCATCGGGCAGGCGATCGTGTGGGCTTCGGCACTCAGCTACCTCGGCGTCGGCACGCCACCGCCCGCTCCGGAGTGGGGCGCGATGCTCGCCGACGGCCGGACCTACCTGCAGACAGCGCCCTGGATGAGCACCTTCCCCGGCCTCGCGATCGTCGTGCTCGCGACCGCGGTGACGGTGCTCGGCCGGGCCATCCGACGAACGGGAGTGGTGCGATGAACGTGCTGGGTGTCGACGGGCTGTCCGTCGCGATCGGCGGCGCAACGGTCGTCCACGACGTCACGCTGCACGTGGACCCCGGCGAGTGCATCGCGCTGGTCGGCGCGTCCGGCTCCGGCAAGACCGTCACCGTCCGGGCCCTGCTCGGCCTGTCGGCGCCCGGCTCCGCCGTCCGCGCGGACCGACTCGAGGTCGCCGGGTTCGACACCCGCGCGTTCTCGGAACGACGGTGGCGAGCGGTCCGTGGGTCACAGGTCGGCTACGTCGGCCAGGAGGCACTCGGTGCGTTGGACCCGCTGCGTCCCGTCGGGCGCGAGGTCGGCGACGCCCTGCGGCTGCACACGGAGATGAGCGCTCGCGAGCGGGTGGACGCCGTGCGCTCCGCGCTCGACGCGGTCGGGCTCGACCCGGCGATCGCGGCGGACGGCCGGCTCGCGGGGACCCTGTCCGGCGGGATGCGGCAGCGCGCGCTCATCGCCGCCGCGACCATCGGCTCACCGGTGCTCGTCGTGGCGGACGAACCGACCACGGCGCTCGACGCGGGTGTTGCCGTCCGCGTGATGGAACAGCTCCGGACAGCGCAACAGCAGGGCGCGGGGCTGCTCGTCGTGACGCACGACCTGGGGCTCGTCGCCGGGTGGGCCGACCGCGTCGTGGTGATGGACGGCGGGCGGATCGTCGAGCAGGGGCCGGTGACGCAGGTGCTCCGATCCCCCACCCACCCGGTCACCCGGGCGCTCGTCGCCGCTTCGGCCGCCGGGCGGACCGCGTCGCCGCGGCCGGTCGTCGGCGCTGCTGCCGCCGTGCTCGAGACGACGGACCTCCGGAAGTCGTACGACCGGGTGGACGCCGTCACGGGGGTGTCGTTCCGACTGCGGCGTGGGCGGACACTCGGTGTCGTCGGGGCGTCCGGGTCCGGCAAGACGACGCTCGTGCGCATGCTGCTCGGGCTCGAGGCGCCGGACACCGGCACGGTGACGCTCGACGGGGACCCCTGGTCTCCGCTCCCCGAGCGGGACCGACGGGCACGCCGCCGCCGGGTGTCCGCCGTCGTGCAGGACCCCGGCGCGACCTTCGACGAGCGGTGGAGCGTCGAGCGGGTGCTGGCGGACGCGATGTCCGGCGGCGACGCACGACGGGCGACCGGGTCGCTCGACGCTCGCGTCGACGAGGCCCTGCGGCAGGTCGACCTCGACCCCGCGATCCGCGGCCGGTCGCCGCTGACGCTGTCCGGCGGGCAACGGCAGCGGCTGGCGATCGCCCGTGCGCTGGCGACGGGGCCGGACGTGCTCGTGCTCGACGAACCCGTCACGGCGCTCGACGCCACGGTGCAGGACGCCGTGATGGGCCTCCTGGAACGGCTCCGCGACGAGACCGGTGTCGCGATGGTGTTCGTGTCGCACGACCTCCGTGCGGTCCGGCGTATCGCGGACGACGTCCTGGTGATGCACGACGGTGCCGCGGTGGAACACGGCCCGGCCGCCGAGCTGTTCGCACGCCCGACGCACGCCGTGACCGCGGGGCTCGTCCGCGCCGCCGAGCGGCTGTCGGCCGGCCCGAGGTCCGCCGCCGCGTAGCGCCGGCCAGTCTGTCCCGCGCGTCGGTCGGTCCCGCGCGCCGGTCTGTCCCGCGCGCCGGTCGGTCCCGCGCGTCGGTCGGTCCCGCGAAAGCGACAGTGTCCCGGATCGCGCCACAGCCACTACCGCGAAAGCGAGAGTGTCCCGGCGAAAACCGCAGGGACACTGTCGCTTTGGCGCAGGGGCGGAGAGCCGCCCACGCGGATCAGGAGCCGGACGGCGCCTTGTCCGAGTCGGCCGAGATGATCGGGATCTCGCTGGTCGAGAACTCCTTCGCCCAGTCGGACTGCGCGAAGTCGGACGACGGGTCGTTGTACTCGTCGATGACCTGCGCGACCTCTTCCTCCGAGGCCACCGTCGGGCCGGAGCCCATGAGCGGCGTCGACGCGGTCTCTTTGGTGAAGTACACCGCCACGAGCCCGATCACGGCCGCGGCCATCAGGTAGAACGCCGGGATGTCCTCGGCCCAACCGAAGCCGGCGTCCTTCGCGCTGTTGATGAGCGCGGCGGTCGCGAGCGGTGTGGTGCCACCGAAGAGCGAGACGGACACGTTGAACGCGATCGCCAGCGCGCCGTAGCGGATGATCGTCGGGAAGAGCGCGGGGAGCGTCGAGGGCATCGTCGAGGTGAAGGTGACGAGCACCACACCGAGGATGAGCAGCCCGAAGAACACGCCGACGCCGGTGCCGGACTGCACGAGCTGCAGCGCGGGCCACGAGAACAGGAAGAACCCGATGCAGCCCGCGGCGAGCACGGGACGACGGCCGAACCGGTCGGACAGGCGACCACCGAACGTGATGACGACCATCATCAGGATCATCACGATGACGATGAGGATCAGACCGAAGGTGGCGTTCTGGCCGAGGTTCTGCTCGAGGTAGGTCGGCATGTACGACAGGAGCATGTAGTCGGACACGTTGAAGACCAGCACCAGGCCGATGCAGACGATGAGCGCGCGCCAGTTGGTGGCGAAGAGCTTGAGGAACGGCGTCTTCTGCGACTCGCGCTCGGCGGCCTGCTCCTGCTGCTTCTGGAAGGCCGGGGTCTCCTCGAGCTTCAGGCGCAGGTACAGCCCGATCAGGCCGAGCGGGCCGGCGACGATGAACGGGATGCGCCAGCCCCAGCTGAGCAGGGCGTCCTCGGACAGGCCGAACTGCAGGCCGGTGACGATCGAAGCGCCGAGCACGTACCCGGCCAGGGTGCCGAACTCGAGCCACGAACCCATGAACCCTCGGCGCTTGTCCGGGGAGTACTCGGCGATGAACGTCGCGGCGCCGCCGTACTCGCCACCGGTCGAGAAGCCCTGCACGAAGCGCGCGACGAGCAGCAGCACGGGCGCCCAGAAGCCGATCGTGTCGTACGACGGGATCAGGCCGATCATGAGCGTGCCGGCGGCCATCAGGATCATCGTCAGGGCGAGGACCTTCTGCCGGCCGATCTTGTCGCCGATCGGGCCGAAGACGGCACCACCGATCGGGCGGACGATGAACGCGGCGGCAAAGAACCCGAAGGTGGCGACGATGTTCGCGGCGGGGTCACCCTGCGGCAGGAAGACCTTCGAGATGGTGACGGTGAGGTAGGCGAAGATGCCGAAGTCGAACCACTCCATCGCGTTGCCGAGTGCGGCTGCGGCGACGGCGCGCTTGAGGAGCGACTCCTCGACGACGGTGACGTCGTCCGTGGTCAGCTTCCGGCGAGCGCGCTTCGCAGCGCCCTTCGTCCGCAGCGGCCGATCGCCGTGCGACTGGGGTGCGTTGTTCGGTGTCAAGTGTGTTCCTCCGGTGTGCTGAGCGTCCTTCGGGGGTCCGACGGGACGGCGACGTTGCAGCTCCTACGAGCTCGCGCTCGCCGGACAAACCCCGACAGACTAACAGCTTCGGGACTTGTCCGCGAGGGGGCCGCGTGGTAAGCGTGCTGCCCGCCCGCCGCTCCCGGTACGATCGAGGGAACCACGTGTCACGCGTGGACACTCAGGCACCTCATCACGGACTCGGTGCCGCACATACCGATCGAAAGGCGCAGCCATGACCAAGCCCATGCCCGACAAGCCCACGGTGGACGGACTCGAGCAGGTCTGGGGACCGGTCTGGGACGACCAGGGCACGTACCGGTTCGACCGCGACGCCGCCGGAGACCGCAGCAACGTCTACTCGATCGACACCCCGCCGCCGACCGCCTCCGGCTCGCTGCACATCGGCCACGTGTTCTCGTACACGCACACCGACCTCAAGGCCCGGTTCGAGCGCATGCGCGGCAAGCACGTCTTCTACCCGATGGGCTGGGACGACAACGGTCTCCCCACCGAGCGTCGCGTGCAGAACTACTACGGCGTCCGCTGCGACCCGCAGCTCCCCTACGACCCGATGTTCGTCCCGCCGTTCGAGGGCGGGGACAACAAGTCGTCGAAGGCCGCCGATCAGATCCCGGTGTCGCGCCGCAACTTCATCGAGCTGTGCGAGCGCCTCACCGTGCAGGACGAGCAGCAGTTCGAGCACCTCTTCCGCACGCTCGGCCTGTCCGTGGACTGGACGCAGTCGTACCGCACCATCGACGACACCTCCCGCGCGAGCGCGCAGCGTGCGTTCCTCAGGAACCTCGAGCGCGGCGAGGCCTACCAGGCCGACGCCCCGACGCTCTGGGACGTCACCTTCCGCACCGCGGTCGCACAGGCCGAACTCGAGGACAAGGAGATGCCAGGCGCGTACCACGGCATCGCCTTCCACCGCACGGACGGCCAGGGCGACATCGTCATCCAGACCACCCGCCCGGAGCTCCTGCCGGCGTGCGTCGCCCTCGTCGCGCACCCGGACGACGAGCGGTTCCAGGACCTCTTCGGCACGACGGTCCGCTCCCCCCTGTTCGACGTCGAGGTCCCGGTGCTCGCACACCACCTCGCGCAGAAGGACAAGGGCGCCGGCATCGCCATGGTCTGCACCTTCGGTGACACCACGGACGTCGTGTGGTGGCGCGAGCTGCAGCTGCCGAACCGCGCGATCATCGGCTTCGACGGCCGCGTGCGTTCCGACGAGCCGGCCTGGATCGAGTCGGAAGGCGGCAAGGCCCTCTACGCCGAGATGGCGGGCAAGACCGTGTTCTCGGCGAAGAAGGTCGTCGTGGACGCCCTGACCGAGTCCGGCGACCTGGTCGGGGACATCAAGACCATCCAGCACCCGGTGAAGTTCTTCGAGAAGGGCGACAAGCCCCTCGAGATCGTCTCCACGCGCCAGTGGTACATCGTCAACGGCGCTCGCGACGAGGACCTCAAGGCCACGCTCCGGAAGCGCGGCGAGGAGATCGCCTTCCACCCGGACTTCATGCGCGTCCGCTACGACAACTGGGTCGGCGGCCTCTCCGGTGACTGGCTCATCTCGCGCCAGCGCTTCTTCGGCGTGCCGCTGCCCGTCTGGTACCCGCTCGACGCCGACGGCAACCCGGTGTTCGACCAGCCGATCGTCCCGACCGAGGCGCAGCTGCCCGTCGACCCGGCGTCCGAACCGGCTCCCGGCTACACCGAGGACCAGCGCGGCGTCGCCGGCGGGTTCCAGGGTGAGCTCGACGTCATGGACACCTGGGCGACCTCGTCGCTGACCCCGCAGCTCGCGGGCAAGTGGGAGACCGACCCGGCGCTCTACGACCTCGTCTACCCGTACGACGTCCGCCCGCAGGCGCAGGACATCATCCGCACGTGGCTGTTCACGACGGTGCTCCGCAGCCAGCTCGAAGCCGATGTCGTGCCGTGGAAGAACGCGTCGATCTCCGGCTTCATCGTGGACCCCGACCGCAAGAAGATGTCGAAGTCCAAGGGCAACGTGGTCACCCCGCTCTCGATCCTCGAGCAGCACGGCGCCGACGCGGTCCGCTACTGGGCGGCCTCGTCGAAGCTCGGCACCGACGCGGCGTTCGACGCGCAGAACCCGAAGCAGATCAAGGTCGGCCGGCGTCTGGCGATCAAGGTGCTCAACGCGGCGAAGTTCGTCTACGGCTTCGAGCTGCCGACCGGCGCGCACCAGGTGACCGAGGCGCTCGACATCGACATGCTCGCCGCCCTGCGCACCACGCTCGAGCAGGCGACCACGGCGTTCGACGGCTTCGACCACGCCCGCGCCCTCGAGGTCACCGAGCGCTTCTTCTGGACGTTCTGCGACGACTACCTCGAGCTCGTCAAGGAGCGCGCGTACGGCACCGCGCCGGACGCGACGCACGAGACCCAGGCGAGCGCCGTCCTGGCGCTCCGCGCCGCCATCGACGTGCAGCTCCGGCTGCTCGCACCGTTCCTGCCGTTCGCGACGGAGGAAGTGTGGGCCTGGACCCACGACACCAGCGTGCACCGAGCCTCCTGGCCGACCGCCGCCGACCTGCCGGTCGACGCGGCCGAGACCGGTCTCCTCGCCGCCGTCGGGCAGGCGCTCATCGGGATCCGCGGTGCGAAGACGGCTGCCAAGGCGTCCCAGAAGACGCCGGTGACGCGCGCGGTGGTCGCGGCCCCGGCCGAGACGCGGGAGCTCGTCGAGCGCGCAGCGGTCGACCTGGCGGCCGTCGGCCGCATCCAGGACCTGTCGTTCGTCGACGGTCCGGAACTCGCGGTCACCGAGATCGAGCTGGCCGAGCAGCCCGCGTAGGGTCGCGTCGGAGACGGACAGGAGGCCCTGATGCAGTTGGGTACGCGCTGGAACGTGGGTGGGGAACCACCTGCACGGCTCGTGGAAGCGCTGGTCGTGGCGGTCCGGACCGTCGAGGACGAGCTGGCCGCGGAGGCGGTCGACACCACGGGCTGGGGGTGGACGCTGACCTTCCTGGAGGGCAAGCCGCGTGTCGAGCTCGACGACGGCACGTCGATCCACCTCGACGACGCCGGGCGCCCCCAGGTCACGAACCCGGACGACGCTCCCGAAGAGGACTGAGCGCCCGCCCCGCGCGCCGGCGTTCGCCCGCGTTCGCACAACCGAAAGCACCCCGCACCACGGCCTTCCGCGGTTCGGGGTGCTCTCGGTTGTGCGGGGGGGGTCAGGCCTTGGCGAGCCAGCCGAGCAGGACCTCGTTCACCTCGGCGGTGTGCGTGGTGAGCAGGCCGTGCGGGGCGCCCTCGATCTCGACGTACTCCGCGTGCGGGAGCGCCTTGGTGAAGCGACGGCCCGTCGCATCGATCGGCAGGATGTTGTCCGCCGTGCCGTGCACGATGAGTGCCGGGACGGTGACCTTCGGGATGTCCTGACGGAAGTCGGTCGGCCAGGTCAGCGGAGCAGCGGCGCTGGCGATCGAACCGGATCCGGCGGCGACGTTCCAGGCGTTGCGGACGGCCTCTTCGGAGATGCGCGAGCCGAGGTTCTCCGACAGGTTGAAGAAGTCCTGGTAGAAGTTCGTGAAGTACGCGTACCGGTCCTTCTTCACGTCGGCAGCGATGCCCTCGAAGAACGACATCGGGCCGGCGCCGTCTGGGTTGTCGTCGGTGATCGCGAGGAACGGCTCGAGCGAGGCGAGGAACGCGACCTTCGCGATCCGCTCTTCACCGTGACGGCCGATGTAACGGGCGATCTCGCCGGTGCCCATCGAGAAGCCGACGAGGATGACGTCGCGCAGGTCGAGCGTCTCGAGCACGGTGTGCAGGTCGTCCGCGAACGTGTCGTAGTCGTACCCGGTGCTCGGCTGCGACGACTGGCCGAAGCCGCGACGGTCGTACGTCACGACGCGGTACCCGGCGTCGAGGAGCGGCGGGATCTGCCCTTCCCAGGAGTTGCCGTCGAGCGGGAAGCCGTGGATCAGCACGATCGGCTGCCCGGTCCCCTTGTCCTCGTAGTGCAGCCGGATGTCGGCGCTGTTCTCGGTCCCGACGGTGATCTCACCCATGGTCGTTCCTTCCGTGACAGACTTCACTCCGATCAGAGAACGGTCGTTCTCCGTCGATGTGTCTTACAGTAGAGAACGACCGTTCCCCATGCAACTCGGAGACGGTGAACACACAGCGAACGGGGTACGACATGAGCGCGAACACGATCGAGGCCGACACGAAGGCCCACATCGTCGACGTCGCCGATGCACTCTTCTACGCCCGCGGCATCCAGTCCGTCGGCATGGACGAGATCCGCACGGGCGCCGGCGTCTCCCTGAAGAAGCTCTACGCGGCGTTCCCCGGCAAGGACCAGCTCATCGCCGCCGTCCTCGCGGGACGCCACGAGATCTGGGAGCACGGCATCGAGCAGGCGGTGGACGCCGCCGACTCGCCCCGCGACAAGCTCCTGGCGATGTACGACTTCCTCGAGTCGTGGTTCGGGGACGACAGCTTCCGCGGCTGCGGGTTCATCAACGCGTTCGGCGAGCTCGGTGCGACCTCCCCAGCCGTCGCCTCGATCGCCCGACGGCACAAGGAGTCCTTCCAGGCCTTCGTCGCGGCACTCACCACTCGGGCCGTCGCCGACGCGGCTGCCGCCGACGAGCTCGCAGCCCAGCTGGCGTTGCTCGCGGAAGGCGCCCAGACCACCGCGGCGATCGCCGGCGACACCGCACCCGCGCGGCACGCCCGTCGCGCCGCCGCCACCCTGATCGACGCCGCGACCCGTCGCTAGGGTGGGGTGATGACGACGCCGTTCGACGAACCGAGTTCACTGCCGTACGCACTCCCCCCGTTCGACGACGTCCGGCTGGAGCACCACCGCCCCGCGTTCGAGGCCGGCATGGCCGAGCAGCGCGCGGAGGTCGAGGCGATCGCTGCGAATCCGGAGCCTGCGACGTTCGACAACACCCTGGTGGCGCTCGAGCGCACCGGTCAGCTGCTGTCCCGTGTCAGCATGGTGTTCTTCACGCTGTCGTCCGCCGACTCCACCCCGGAGCTGCACGACATCGAGGCCGAGGTCTCCCCGTTGCTCGCAGCGCACCGTGACGCCATCACGCTCGACTCGCGGCTGTACGAGCGGGTGCGGGCTGTCCGGGACACCGCCGCTGCCGGGGGCCTCACCGGCGAGGACCTCCGGCTCGTGGAGCGCACCTTCACCGAGATGACCCTCGCTGGCGCCGGGCTCGACGACGCGGGCAAGGAACGCCTGACCGCGATCAACCAGGAGCTCTCGACGCTCACCACGACGTTCGAGCGGAACCTCCTCGAGGACACCAACGACTCCGCGGTCCACGTCACCGCCGAGGACGACCTCGCGGGACTCGACGACGGCGCGAAGTCCGCTGCCGCCGGTGCAGCAGCCGACCGCGGGCTCGACGGCTGGCTCATCACCCTGCCGCTCTACACCGGGCACCCGTGGCTCGCGTCGCTCACCGACCGCGGGCTGCGCGAGCGCATCATGCGCGCATCCCTCGCCCGAGGTCGCCGCGGGAACGAGCACGACAACCGCGAGGTCCTGCTCCGCATCGTCCGGCTCCGGGCCGAACGCGCCGAACTCCTCGGCTTCCCCGACCACGCGTCGGTCGTCACGGCAGACGAGACCGCCGGCGATCCCGCCGCCGTCGCCGGGCTGCTGTCCTCGCTCACACCGGCGGCCGCGCGCAACGCCGAGGACGAGCGCGCGGTCCGGTCCCGCACCGTCGGGTTCGACGTCGAGTCCTGGGACTGGGCGTACGCGACCGAGATCCTCCGCGGCGAGCAGTTCGCCGCGGACAGCTCCGCGATGCGCCCGTACCTCGAGGCCGACCGGGTGCTGCACGACGGCGTGTTCTTCGCCGCCAACGCGCTGTACGGCCTGAAGTTCGCCGAGCGCCCCGACCTGCACGGCTACAACGACGACGTCCGCGTGTTCGAGGTCACCGACGAGCAGGACACTCCCGTGGGCCTGTACCTGCTCGACCTCTACACGCGGGACGGCAAGCGGGGTGGCGCGTGGATGAACCCCGTCGTCGAGCAGTCGGCGCTGATGGGCACCCTGCCCGTCGTCGTGAACAACCTCAACGTCGCGAAGCCCGCCGCCGGGTCCCCGACGCTCCTCATCCAGGACGAGGTCGAGACACTGTTCCACGAGTTCGGGCACGCGTTGCACGGGTTGATCGCGCGGACGACGTACCCGCGGTTCTCCGGCACGAACGTCGAGCGGGACTTCGTGGAGTTCCCGAGCCAGGTGAACGAGATGTGGGTGTCCTGGCCCGAGGTCCTCGCGAACTACGCGAAGCACCACGAGACCGGCGAGCCGATGCCGCCGGAGCTCGTTCTCGGGCTGAGCGACTCCGCCGGCTTCAACGAGGGATTCGGGACGACCGAGTACCTCGCCGCCGCACTCCTGGACCAGGCGTGGCACCGCCTGTCGAAGGCCGAGGCCGACGCCGTCACGGACGTCGAGGCCTTCGAACGACAGGCCCTGGCGGACGCCGGGGTCGACGTCGCCGCCGTTCCGCCGCGGTACTCCTCGACGTACTTCGCGCACACGTTCTCTGGTGGGTACGACGCCGGCTACTACGGCTACATCTGGAGCGAGGTGCTCGACGCGGACACCGTGGAGTGGTTCCGCGACCACGGCGGGCTCGACCGCGCTGCCGGGCGCCGCTTCGCCACGCTGCTGCTCGGCGTCGGTGGGTCGAAGGACCCGATCGAGGCCTTCCGCGAGTTCCGCGGCCGCGACGCCGAGGTCGGCCCCCTGCTGCGCCGCCGCGGCCTGGAGTAGGCCCGGTGCGCCGGGCCCGGTCCGGTCGGCCGTTCGCGCGTAGGGAGTCGTTTCGCGCGTAGGGAGTCGTTTCGCGCGTAGGGAGTCGTTTCGCGCGTAGGGAGTCGTTTCGCGCGTAGGAGGCACGTCGTTCCGACCCCCTACGCTCGATTCGGCTTTCCAGAGCACGCGTGATGGGTCCGAACGCACCCCACGACCACACGGATGAAGGGCCCGCACCGTCGATGACGATGCGGGCCCTTCTGACGTGCTGTCGCTACGCGGACTTCTCGACGCGCTTGGTCCTCGGCCGCGGGACGATCGTCGGCGCCGCGTTCTCGAGCACCGACTCGCGCGTGACGACCACGCGTGCGACGTCGTCGTCGGAGGGCACATCGAACATGATCGGCCCGAGCACCTCTTCCATGATCGCTCGGAGCCCACGCGCACCGGTCTGGCGGAGCACCGCGAGGTCCGCGATGGCCTCGAGCGCACCCTGGTCGAACTCGAGCTCGACCCCGTCGATCTGGAACATCCGCTGGTACTGCCGGACGAGCGCGTTCTTCGGCTCCGTCAGGATCTGCATGAGCGCCGACTGGTCCAGCTGCGACACCGTGGTGACGACGGGCAGACGGCCGATGAACTCCGGGATGAGCCCGAACTTGTGCAGGTCTTCCGGCAGGACGTCGGCGAAGAGGTCCTGCTGGTCGAGCGGGCTGTGCAGCGGAGCGCCGAAGCCGATCCCCCGCTTGCCGACCCGAGAGGACACGATCTCTTCGAGACCCGCGAACGCACCGGCGACGATGAACAGCACGTTCGTCGTGTCGATCTGGATGAACTCCTGATGCGGGTGCTTCCGACCACCCTGCGGCGGGACGGACGCGACCGTCCCCTCGAGGATCTTGAGCAGTGCCTGCTGCACGCCTTCGCCGGACACGTCGCGCGTGATCGACGGGTTCTCGGCCTTGCGGGCGATCTTGTCGACCTCGTCGATGTAGATGATCCCGGTCTCGGCGCGCTTGACGTCGTAGTCGGCGGCCTGGATGAGCTTGAGCAGGATGTTCTCGACATCTTCGCCGACGTAGCCCGCCTCGGTCAGTGCGGTGGCGTCCGCGACGGCGAACGGCACGTTGAGCCGCTTGGCCAGCGTCTGCGCCAGGTACGTCTTGCCGCAGCCCGTGGGGCCGATCAGCAGGATGTTGGACTTGGCGATCTCGACGTCGTCGCGGTCTTCGGCGGCGGTGATCTGTCCCTGCGCACGGATGCGCTTGTAGTGGTTGTAGACGGCGACCGCCAGGGCACGCTTCGCCGGGTCCTGCCCGATGACGTACTCCTGCAGGAAGTCGAAGATCTCGCGCGGCTTTGGGAGCTCGAACTCGCCGCTGCCGGTCTCGTCGCTCGCTTCAGCGAGACGCTCTTCGATGATCTCGTTGCAGAGCTCGACGCATTCGTCGCAGATGTAGACGCCGGGACCGGCGATCAACTGCTGCACCTGCTTCTGGCTCTTGCCACAGAAGGAGCACTTGAGGAGGTCCCCGCTCTCTCCGATGCGTGCCATGCTCCGGCCTTCCCTGGTTGACGTGCGCTGCAGTCGACGTGCACTGCAGTCGACGAGCACCACTGCTCGCGTGCACGAGGTCGTCGTGTTGTCGAGCCTAACCGCATCCGGTGACACTGACGGCGACGCCGTGCGCGTTTCCGGGCGCGCGTTCGCCCAGGGCGTGCAGTGCTGCTACGGTGATGCAGTCTTCTCTACAAGTTGTAGAACACCATCCGGAAGGAACCCCATGCAGAAGCGTCTCGCCGCCGGTGGCGCAGTGACCCTCGGCGTCGCCGCCGCGATCGTCCTCGGCACCGCGGCGTCCGCCAGCGCCCACGTCGAGGCGACGAGCACGTCGTCCGCCGCGGGTTCGTACACGACCGCGACCTTCTCCGTCCCGCACGGCTGCGACGGCTCCCCCACGACGAAGCTGCAGTTCCACGTGCCGTCCTCGGTGATCGAGGTCACGCCGACCGTGAACCCGAACTGGGACATCACGAAGGCGACCGAGCCCTACACGAGCCCCTCCGCCTCCGCCGACGACGAGACCGCCGCCGACGCCGGTGAGCGCGTCACGAGCATCACCTACACCGCGAAGACCCCGCTCCCCGCGGACGAGCGCGACACCTTCTCGCTGTCGTTCTCACTGCCGGACGGGAAGCCGGGCGACGTCGTCGCGATCCCCGTCACGCAGAGCTGCGAGCAGGGGTCGACCGAGTGGGACCAGGAGCAGAAGGCGGGCCAGGCCGAGCCGGAGCACCCCGCGCCCTCGATCACGCTGACCGCCGCCTCGACCGGTGACGACGACCACCACGCTGCCGCAGCCACCGACGACGCCACCGCGACGAGCACCTCGACGACGTCCCAGCCCGACCTCGTCGGCCGGTTCCTCGGCCTCGGCGGACTCGTCGTCGGCGCGGCCGGCCTCGTCGTCGCCGTCGCTGCGACCCGACGCCGCAGCGCCAAGTGACGACCGTCCGTCCGGCAGGTGGCCGGTCCCGGGCCTGGAGGCTCGTGGCCGGCACCGCGGCGTCCGTCGCGATCGCGGGCGGCGCGGTCCTCGGGCTCGCCGGTCCGGCGAGCGCGCACAACTACATGATCGCGTCGACACCGAAGGTCGACGGCACGCTGACGTCCCTGCCGGACGCGTTCGAGATCACCACGAACGACAAGCTGCTCGACATCGGTGGCACCGGGTCCGGCTTCGCCTTCCGGATCGTCGGACCGGACAAGCGCTACTACGAGGACGGCTGTGTCGCCGTCGACGGCCCGTCGATGACCACGAAGGCCGCGCTCGGCGCCTCCGGCAAGTACGAGGTCGAGTGGCAGATCGTCTCCGCCGACGGCCACACTGTCTCCGACGAGTACGCGTTCACGTGGAAGGCACCCTCGGGGTTCACGCCGGCGAAGGGCTCCGCGACGCCGCCGACCTGCGCGACCGCCGGGTCGTCGAGCTCGTCGGCCACCACGGGCACCGCCTCCGGCACGACGGACTCCCCGATGTCCGACGCGATCTGGATCGGCGCCGGCGGCCTGGTGCTCGTCGCCGCGGTCGTCGCCGTCCTGCTCCTCCTCCGTCGCCGCCCCGCCCCCACCGACGACGAGGACTGACCCCTGGCGCCCGACGCCTGACGCCCGACGCCCGACGCCTGACGCCTGACGCGACGCTGCCCGGCCTCCTGACTGGTCACAACACCCCGCTCAGCTCCGCCGACCGGTCGAAGCCCGTCGCTCGACAGCCCGCTGGGCGACATTTTCCGACCACTCGGCACCCAACCGGCGGCGTGTCGTGGCCGTTCGGCCGGTCTCGGGAGCACCGGGCCCCGGCACACCCTCCCCGGCACGCAAGAGGGCCCCCGCACCAGTCGGTGCGGGGGCCCTCTTCGTTCCCTACTTGACGAGTGCGGGGAGGTTCTTCCGGCTCGTCAGGACCTGGTCGATCAGGCCGTACTCGACGGCCTCGGCCGCAGACATGATCTTGTCGCGCTCGATGTCGCTGTTGACCTGCTCCGGCGTCTTGTTGGAGTGCTTCGACAGCGTCTCCTCGAGCCAGGTGCGCATGCGGAGGATCTCCGCCGCCTGGATCTCGATGTCCGACGCCTGGCCGCCACCCTGCTGGGTCGCGGGCTGGTGGATGAGGACGCGGGCGTTCGGCAGGGCCAGACGCTTGCCGGGGGTACCGGCAGCGAGGAGCACCGACGCCGCCGACGCGGCCTGACCGAGGCAGACCGTCTGGATCTGCGGACGGATGTACTGCATCGTGTCGTAGATCGCCGTCATCGCGGTGAACGAGCCACCGGGCGAGTTGATGTACATCACGATGTCGCGGTCCGGGTCCATCGACTCGAGCACGAGCAGCTGGGCCATGACGTCGTCGGCCGACGCGTCGTCGACCTGGACGCCGAGGAACACGATGCGGTCCTCGAACAGCTTCGCGTACGGGTCCTGCCGCTTGTAGCCGTAGGCCGTGCGCTCTTCGAAGCTCGGGAGGATGTACCGATCAGTGGGAGCCGGGACGTTCTGCGCGCCACCGAGCATGGGGAGATGCATTCTCGTTTCCTTTTCTTCGGTGGGGATCAGGACTGGGCGTCGGGGTCGGCTGCCGCGGTGGGGGTCTCGCCGTCGCTGACGGTCCCGCCGCCGCCGATGACCTCGGCGCTGGACGCGCGGAGGTGGTCGACGAAGCCGTAGTCGAGCGCTTCCTGCGCCGTGAACCAGTTGTCGCGGTCGTTGTCCTTGAGGACCTGTTCGACCGTCTTGCCGGTCTGCTCGGCGGTCAGTTCGGCCATCCGCTGCTTCATGTCGAGGATGACCTTCGCCTGCGTCTGGATGTCCGCGGCGGTACCGCCGAAGCCACCGGACGGCTGGTGCAGCAGCACGCGCGCGTTCGGGGTGATGTAGCGCTTGCCCGGCGTGCCCGACGAGAGCAGGAACTGCCCCATCGAGGCGGCGAGGCCGATGCCCACCGTGACGATGTCGTTCGGCACGAACTGCATCGTGTCGTAGATCGCCATGCCGGCGGTGATCGAACCACCGGGCGAGTTGATGTAGAGGTAGATGTCCTTCTCAGGGTCCTCGGCGGCGAGCAGCAGCAGCTTGGCTGCGATCTCGTTCGAGTTGTCGTCGCGGACCTCGGAGCCGAGCCACACGATCCGGTCTCTCAGAAGGCGGTCAAAAACACTGGGGTTCAGTGTCGCTTCGGCCATGGAAAAGCTCCCGTTCAGTTGTCGCTTGATGTCGAACTTATCGGTTGCAACGCGTCAGTTCGCGCCTGTTCGCTGTCGGCAATGCGGGTGGCCGGAAAAGCGGACGGGAGGCACGGTGCCAGCTGGCACCGTGCCTCCCGCGCGCTCTTCACATGTGCAACGCGGAGCGTTGCGTGGAGCCAGCGCCGACCGAGCTTGCGAGGTCGGTATCGGCGCAGTTGCTGCTACTCGGCGTCGGCCGTGGCCGGCTCCTGCGCGACACCCGCGGTGAACGCGGAGAGGTCGACGTCGTTGCCCTCGGTGTCCTTGACGGTCACCTTGGACAGGACCGTCGCGACGGCCTTCGAGCGAGCGACCTCGCCGACCATGCCGGGGATCTGCCCGTTCTGGTCGATGACCTTGATGAACTCACCCGGCTCCATGCCGTACTGCGCGGCGGCCTGGATCAGGTACTGCGTGAGTTCTTCCTGCGAGACCTGGATCGACTCCTTCTCGGCGATGGAGTCGAGGAGGATCTGCGAGCGGAAGGCGGTCTCGCTGGACTCGGCGACCTCCTTGCGGTGCTCGTCGTCCTCGAGGCGGTTCTCCTGCTCGAGGTGACGGTGCACCTCGTCCTCGATGAGCTTCTCCGAGATCGGGATCTCGACGTCCTCGAGGAGCTTCTCGACGAGCTTGTCGCGAGCCGCTGCGCCCTGACCGAAGGTCTTGGACTTCGCGATCTGCTCCTTGAGGTCACCCTTGAGCTCCTCGATGGTGTCGAACTGCGACGCGATCTGCGCGAACTCGTCGTCGGCCTCGGGGAGCTCGCGCTCCTTGACGGCGGTGACGGTCACGGCGATCTGTGCGGTCTCGCCCTCGCGGTCGCCACCGACGAGCGTGGACTCGAACGTGGTGGACTCACCGGCGGTGAGGGACTCGAGCGCCTCGTCGATGCCCTCGAGCAGGTCGCCCGAGCCGAGCTCGTAGGAGACGCCGGTGGCCGAGTCGACCTCGTCGTCGCCGATGGTCGCGGTCAGGTCGATCTGGGCGAAGTCGCCCTTGGTCGCCGGACGGTCCACCGTGACGAGCGTGCCGAAGCGGGTGCGCAGGTTCCGCAGCTCCTCTTCGATCTCGTCGTCGGAGACCTCGACCGCGTCGACCGTCAGCTCGTAGGAGCTGTAGTCGGGGAGGTCGAACTCCGGACGCACGTCCACCTCGAAGGTGAGGACGAGGTCGCCCGTGAAGTCCTTGACGTTCGGGAGCTCGGAGACGTCTGCCTCGGCACGGCCGAGGATGCGGAGCTCCTGCTCTTCGACCGCCTGGCGGTAGAAGGTGTCGATCGCGTCGCCGACGGCGTGGTTCAGGACCTCGCCGCGGCCGACACGCTGGTCGACGATCGCCGGCGGGACCTTGCCCTTGCGGAATCCGGGGATGTTGATCTGCTCGGCGATGTGCTTGTACGCGTGGTCGATGCTCGGCTTGAGCTCTTCCGGCGTCACGTTCACCGTGAGCTTGACGCGGGTCTCGCTCACCTTGTCGACGGTGCTGTTGGCCAAGGGGGGTTCTCCTGATGGTTGGCGGTGATGTGTCCTGGTCGGGGCGACAGGATTCGAACCTGCGACCTCCCGCTCCCAAAGCGGGCGCTCTACCAAGCTGAGCTACGCCCCGTTTGTCTGAGCCAGGGTGCTCGCGCACGCCGAAGGGGCGCACGCGACGCCGATGAGTCTAGCGGGGATGTGGTCCGCGGTTCCCGGGAGCTCGGGAGTCTGTGCGCAGACTCCGTCGCCAACGCACGCCGACGAGGACCTGTACCCCGAGTGCGGCGACCGCCAGGACGATGCCGAGGACGATCCGCCAGACGTGCAGGAGCGCGTGCGCCGGCTGGGTCTGGGGGTCGCCGAACAGGTCAGGGCGGAGCGACAGGACCACCGCGGCGAGCGTCACCAGGACGTAGGAGAGCACCCGGGAACGCTTGATCGTGCGCTGGGACGACTCGTCCGGTGGCAAGAGGACCATGAGGGGTGTGTTCGTCCGCTACAGTGGTGGGGCTGCGCTTCGTGCGCAGGCGCGGGGATGTAGCTCAATGGTAGAGCCCCAGTCTTCCAAACTGGCTACGCGGGTTCGATTCCCGTCATCCCCTCCGTTGTGGCTACTGGGAAGTAGGCCCGTCCCGGCAATGGGCCTGGAGGCCAAACCCCTCCGAAACCCCTCGCAGGAACGGCTTACTCGGGCTGATCCTGCGAGGTCGTGCGCTCGATGTCGATGGGCACCTCGGTGGAGCTCCCGGTCAGCTGGTCAAGGGTGTACGTCGGCTTCTTCTCTCCCACTGCTTGCGAGAAGGAAACCAACTCTGTGAGAACCACGTCGTAGACCTGATTGATCGTGGCGTGATCGAGTTGCGTGAGGGCACGGTCCGTCACGCGCCCCTCAAAGACCTGACCCGAGCGCAGGTCCCGGAGGCCGAACTGCTTACGTTGCACGTCAGCGCGGAAGAGACGCATACGGCCTCTGAGCAGCGCCACGTCGTCCGGAACGACGACGTTCAGGAGGCCCTTCAAGTCCTGTAGCTGGTCGGCGGAAAGCGCCACCTCGTTGTAAGACCGGGCGGCGTTGGCTACACCAAGCCGGACACTCCCACCGAAGTTTGCGAGATCAGTCACGAAGGTTCGGAAACTCTTCGCGCCTCGCGGCCGAAGCTCTGCAAGCGTGGTGACAAGCTCCTCGGGCTCTATGTCAACGGCCATGAGGTTCACAACCCGGGCCATAACCAAGGCGATCGGTGAGTCGCCGAACAGATCGTCACCGTCGGTGGCAGCAAGTTCAATCACAAAGCTCGCCGCCGCAAGCTCAACGACCTCAGTCTCAGTCTTATTCAAAACATCCTGAGCAATTCGCCCGCGCTGCGGCGGATCCGGATCAAGCTCAACGAGTCCAAGGTTGTCGAAGACACCCTGGGTCGTCGACAGCAATGCCCCTACGCGGCGCGTGGCAGCCTCTGTTCTGAAAACTTCCGGTAGGTCCAGCTCGATGCGGAAGCGCGCACGACCTTCCTGTCGGGCACGGCGCGCCAGCTCGGTGCCATCGACTGCCGGTTTCAGAGTCGCGGTCGGCAAGTCGAGCTGAAAGGCTTCTCCCGGCAGCCAGGACTCAGGCATGTCAGCGACCGAGATTTCACGAAGCTCGTCCTTTTCTGTCCCATCGAACGGCAAAACGACCTCGAAGACTTGCCCTTCGGGTTCGATGAATGCACGGCGAACCGGCCAAGCTCCCGAACGAACCATATCCAGCCGTCGCCTGCTCAATGGAACATACAGCCAGTGATCGACGCTTTCCCCTTGAGCGGCCCATTCGGCTAAATACAATTGCCCAGTCAAGGACACGGCGCTGAATAGCGTGGGACCCTCAAACTCGACGAAGATTTCTTCGTAGTCGAGTTCCCCCAACCACGTGTACTGTGGGATGCCAACCTTGAATTCAGGCAAAACGAGTCCAAGCCGTGTCATTCAAAGGCCGCCACCAACTGTGGTGGCTTGCGTTGCGGCCACTCGGAGTGTGCTTCATCACTCCGCTCCCTGTGATGTCACCGGAAACCACGGAGCGTGACCTCGTTGCACCCGACGCCTCGCGCAAGCGCAGCACCTCTGCCTCATCGTCGAAGACACTGCACGCGGATGCTTGGCAGTCCCGGCCCACGCTCCACGTGCGCCGCCGGAGCCCGAGCATCTCTTCTTCCATCCAGCTGCGGAAGTCTTCCTCGACCGGTGGGTTATTTGCAGCGAGTCTGTAGAACACGCCTGATGCTGGAACGGCATCTGTGGGTGGACAGCTCGCTGGGAACCACGCTGGCCACACCCCAGTACCCCCTCGTTCACGGACCGGTCGACAGACGTCGACGATTGCTCACGAGAGCATATCGGTACGGTTCGAGTTCGGGCTAGCACTGTGCCTCCTTCTGGGGACGAGCAACATTATTCAGGCATCCGCCGACAACCAGCTTTCGAAGCGGTTGATCTGACTCACGTAATCGGTCGGGTACAGGTGGCCGTAGATGGTGTCCGTCGTGGAGACGGACGCGTGCCCCATCCAGCGACTGACCTCGTACGGCTTGAAGCCTGCGGCGAGCATCAGCGAGGCGTACGTGTGGCGCAGGTCGTGGAAGCGCATGTGCTGCACGACGCCCGCCCGCTGGGCAGCTGGCACGAGGTAGTAGGCGCGCACTCCCCCGCAGTCGATGTTCCGGGACCAGTCGAGCCGGCGAGACCCGTTGCTGCGGGCTGGCCAGAACAGGGCGTCGGCGTCGCCGCTGTGCGGGTGCGCCAGCAGGTACTCGCGCAGGTCAGCGATGAGCGAGCGCGAGAGCAACGGCACGTTCCGGGTGGAGCGGGCGCTCTTGGGTGTGCCGACCTGCCACTCGCCGTTCACCCGGCGAATGGACTGCCGAACCTCCACGTGCCCGGCCGCGAGGTTGACGTCTCGGATGCGGAGACCTTGTAGCTCGGCGGCGCGCAAGCCGGTGCCCGCGGCGAAGCGGATCAGCAGTCCGTACGGCGCGAACTCGTCCAGTTCCTTGGCGAGCTGCTCCACCTGCGCGGCGGTGAGGAACACTGGAGCGAAGCCCTCGGCGTTGGTGGCACGAGGGATGTCCACGGCGTCGCACGGGTTGTGAGCGATCAGCCGGTGCCGCAGGGCGTACCGGAACACCTTGTTCAAGGCGATGAAGTGATTGCGCACGGTGGAGGACGCACGGCCGGAGGCGATGAGGTCAGCGACCCATGCCTCGACCTCTTCCGAGGTGATGGTCGAGATGCGCCGCTTGCCGAACGTTGGCAACACCCGCGCCTCGTACAGCTGCACGTACCCGGCGTAGGTGCTCGGCTTCAGCTTCGCGCGGGACGCCGCGAGCGACGCCTGCACCACTTCCTCAAAGCTCTTGCTGCGCCCCGCCAACGGCTCGGTCGTCTGCCCGTGCGCCTTCTGGTTCTCCACCGTCAGGGCGAACCGCTCGGCCTCGCGCTTGACCGTGAACGACCGCTGCCGGAACTTGCCGCCGTCACGCCAGCGGACCTCATAGGCTCGGCCGATCTTCCGCTCTACCTCTCTCACGTGCGCCATCAGGCCACCGCCCCGACGCGGGCGACCGAGTTGTACGCGCGCCGCACGACGGACTCACTCCAGGTGGTCAGCCCAGTTGGCGTCAGGTACTGCTCGTCGGTGAGCTCCGCCGCGATGGAACGGAAGCTCGCCCCTGCGTCCCGCGACAGCACGATGCGGCGCATCAGCCCGGCTGGGATGGCCGAGGGGCGTCCATTGCGCTCTCCGCGGCGGGCGCGTGCCGCGAGGGCATCCTTCGTACGGACTGAGATCATCTCGCGCTCAAGCTCGGCGAACGTCGAAGGTCGCGCGCTGACTTCCTCGAGGCAGCGACTGGGCTCGAGCTTCAAGTTGACTCCCGACTACGTGTCGAGCAACACAGACGGCATGGTCGAGTCAGATGCGCGCCGGGCCATCCATGTGGCTGCCTGCTCCGTGAAGGGCTTGAGGCGCCTGTACGCCGTGCGCGAGAAATCTATCTGCCACTGCATTTCGGCAGCACGCTTGAGGTCAGCATGGATGTGGATTGAGTTCCGTGCGCTGTAGATCTCTGCGATCTCGCCACCGAGGGCGGCGTCGATGATCCCGAGCGAGACGGCGGCGTCGACCTTCTTTTCGAAGCGGACCTTCGATTCCTGCGTTCGGCGAACTGCGAACTTCGCACCGATCACCTCCGCCGCGTCCGCAGTGTCGAGTGCACGGATCCTCATCATGAGGTGTTCCGGGAGCGGGCGCGCCACGAGCGCCGAGTGCTCCCGGAGCGCCTTCACCTGCGGCTCGTCAGCTGCGTTCACGAAGAGAAGATGATGGAGGCACGCCTCGTAGATGGACGCGTACTGCTGGACCTGCAGTTGCACTTGCGCGCGGAGCGCCCATGCATCGGAGAGTCTCAGTCCCTCCCAAAGCTTGTAGAGATACCTCGCTGCGAAGTACTCCTGACCGACTCGCGCCCGCAACTCTGCGTCATCCAGGAACGCAAACCGTGCAACATGCTCGTCGATACCACCGGCGAGATCTCCTCGGGCGTACGTGTCAACTTCCTCACGCGAGAGTTTATTGAGTGCCATTCATAAATGCTATCGAAGACAATCCCGCTCAGGGCTAGATTCGGTCGAGGGTCAGGAGCCACTGGCGTGGGGCATCGCGGTACTCGTCGGGCATCGCGTCGCCGGCGGCATCGATCGCCCGCTGCCAGCTCAGTGCCCGCGGCACGACACCGACCGTCTTCGCCAGCGCCACGATGTGCTGCACGTCGGGATCCTCGGCGACTCCAGGCTCGCCGAAGAACGTCTCGAGGTACGCGTCGACGGCTCCTGGCACGTCCTCCTGCCCGGCGACCAGCAGGCTGAGGAACGGGTGCGACACGCAGGCGTCACCCCAGTCGAACGGCACGGCGTCCCGCACGAACGCGTTGCCGTCGTGCAGGTCGCTGTGCTCGATCGTGGCCATCGGCAGCAGCTCGTCGAGCTCGGCCGCGGCGTCCCGGAGTCGCGCGAGCACGGCCGGGTGTTCCGGTGTCCACCGCGCGACGACCTCGGCTGCGACGTCGGGGAGCACCGGGAGCCGGAGGTCTGGCACGCCGGCGCGCACCAGGTCCTCGGCTGCCGCAGGCTCGGACGCCCACTGCAGCTCGGCGTAGTGCCGCATCACCTCACGCCACACGGTCTCGCGGTCCTCGGCATCGCGGACGATCGGTCCGCCGTCCGGCAGCAGGACGAAGGTCCCCTCGACGGCGACGGGACGCTGCACGTGCGGGACCCCGTGCAGCGCGAGCACGTCGAGGAGCGCCGGCTCGGGTGAGACGCCCTCCGGCGCGGACTTCAGGAACAGGTCGCCGTCGCCGGTGGTCACGCGCCAGACGGTGCTCCACGCGCGCCGGTGCACCTCCTCGACGCCGAGTACGTCGATGCCCAGCTCGTCGAGAGCCGACCGCGCCCACGTCACGGCATCCATCCCGGAATCCATGCGAGAACGCTACGGCAGCGCGACGGTGCTCGGCGGGAGGGCCACCGAGCACCGTCGGTCTCGGCCCCTACTTGTAGACCGCCGCCTGTCCGTAGAGCACGTTCGTGAACGACGACACGTACCCGCTCTTGTCCCCTCCAGGCAGGTTGTACGTCATGAAGACGCCGTAGCCGTCCGACTTCGTGCGCTGTGCCAGCGACACCGCGGTGGACTGCGGTGTGTTCTGGATGTCGACCGCAGCGGCCGACAGCGAGCTCTTGCCGAGGCCGGGGATCGAGGGCGCCGAGTACGTGCCGTAGTAGGGGTTCCACGCGTAGTTCAGCTTCGACCCGATGGTGCTGCTCGCCTTCGACAGCGACGACGACGACGGGCCGATGTCGTAGAACGAGATCAGCTTGCCGGGCATGTCCGCGCGCAACGCGGTGATGAGCCACCCGATGGACTGGTCGTTCGGCTGCGGGGTGCCGTTCGTGCCGTAGTCGGAGTACTCGTCGTCGAGGTCGACCCCGTCGAGCCCGTACTTCGTGACCGTGGCGGCGACCTGGGACGCGAAGTCCTGTGCTGCTGCCTGCGAGGGGAAGTTCGCGATCCCGGCTCCCTGGTGGTTGCCGAGGATCGACAGCGAGACCTTGATCCCCTTCGCCTGCAGCGGCTTGATCTGCGTCGCCGCGGCGTCGAGCGTCGCCTGCACCTTGTCGTTGTTGTACAGCACGGCCCTCGAGCCGTTCCAGTTGATGTTCGCGGCGAAGATGATCGCCACGTCGAACGCGTTCGCCCCGTTGGACAGCGTGTACCGCCCGACGTTCGACAGCTGGTCGTTGTTGACCTCGACGTAGGCGATGCTCGTCGGCCCGCTCTTGGTCGCAGCAGCAGCCGGAGTGGCAACCCCCGCGGGCGCCGCCGTTGCTGCCGTCGGCACGAGCGGTGCCGCCACCATCGCGGCGAGCGCCGCCACGATCCCGAACTTCATCGACTTCTTCATGTCACTCCTCTTCGAGTGTCGCGACGGCGGTCGCCGCCGACGTTGTTCAGCTCCGCGCGAAGCGGAACGTGCGCACCTCGAACGCGTCCACGGCGAACGCCGCGTCGATCGAGGACGTGTGTGCGGAGCCCTCGGGCAGAGGCTCCTCGAGCAGCGAGACCTCGACGGGGTCGCCGAAGGGCCCGTCGACGGCGATCGAACCGGTCCCCCGGCGGCCCGCAGGCTCGTACACCCGCACGACGAGGTCGCCGGAGCGGTCGTCGGCGAGCTTCACGCTCGACACGACGACGTCGCCGGACACCTGCACGAGGGGCGCGAAGCCATGGTCACCCGTGACGGTGCGCGACGCCGTGTTCATGAGCGTCCCGGCGGTCGTGGCCCCTGCGATGTCGGTCCCGATGACCAGCCCGAACCGGTGCGTCTGCACACCCTGGTCGGTCTCCGGGTCGGGGAACCGCGGCGCGCGGAGGAGCGAGAGCCGGACCGTGGTGGTGACGTGCCCGTCGACGGCGTCGCGGGTGGTGTCGAACCCGTGGATGGAGTCGTTGACCAGGGCGACCCCGAACCCGGGCTCCTCGACGAGCACATAGCGGTGCATCGAGGTCTCGAACTTCGCGGCCTCCCACGAGGTGTTCGTGTGCGTCGCACGCTTCTGCGCGCCGAACTGGGTCTCGGCGACGGTGTGCTCGGCGCGGACGTCGAGCGGGAAGGCGACCTTGAGGAACTTCTCGGTCTCGTGCCAGTCGGTGGTCTGGTCGATCTCCAGGGTGCGCGATCCCGGCGCGAGGGTGATCTCCTGCGTCAGCGTCGACGCGCTGAACGCCCGCTCCACCACGACCCGGGCGGTGCCGTCCGCGTCGACCGAGCCGGTGAGCCCGGTCACCTCGTCGAGGTCCTCGACCCGGTTCCGGTAGTACCGGTCGACGTCCCACGCGTCCCACATGTTCGGGAAGTCCTGGTGGAGCTGGAGCAGGTTCGCCGCCTGTCCCGGCGCGATCGCCTCTCGTCCGGTGCTGCGGTCGGCCGCGCTGGTGACGAGCCCCCTGGCGTCGACGACGACGCGCACCAGGTCGTTCGTGAGCACGAACCCGCCGTCGACCGCGTCGAGGGCGACCGGGGCCGCGACGGTGACGTCCGCGGCGAGCGTCGCGCCGAGCGCGGAGGCGCCGGACTGGAGGCTCGGGGCCGGGTTGGCCACGACGGTCCGGTCCCCGGCACCGACGAGCGCCGACAGGGCGGCGGCGATGAGGGCCTCCAGGCGGTCCGCGACCTCCGCGTACTTCGCCACCGCCTCGCGGTGGACCCACGCGATCGACGTGCCGGGGAGGATGTCGTGGAACTGCTGGAGGAGCACCTGCTGCCAGAGCGCGTCGAGTTCGTCGTACGGGTAGACGAAGTCGGTCCGGGCGGCGGCGGTCGCGGCCCACAGCTCAGCCTCCACGAGCAGGTGCTCGCTCCGGCGGTTGCCCTGCTTGGTCTGGTGCTGGCTGGTCAGCGTGGCACGGTGCAGCTCGAGGTAGAGCTCCCCCACCCACACCGGCGGATCGGGCAGCTCGGCCTTCGCCCGGTCGAAGAACACGTCGGGATGCTCCCACGTCACGCGGGCGCTCCCCTCGAGGTCGGCCAGTCGCGCAGCGGTACCGGTCATCTCACGCGTGGTCCCACCGCCGCCGTCGCCCCAGCCCACCGGGGCGATCGACCCCGACGCCAGCCGGTTCTCCCGGAACTGCCGCGATGCCTTGGCGACCTCGGACCCGGACAGCCGCGAGTTGTACGTGTCCATCGACGGGAAGTGCGAGAACACCCGCGATCCGTCGATGCCCTCCCACAGGAACGTGTGGTGCGGGAACTTGTTCACCTGGTTCCACGAGATCTTCTGCGTGAAGAACCACTCGAAGCCCGCGCGGCGCATCAGCTGCGGCAGAGCCGGCGAGTACCCGAAGCTGTCCGGCAGCCACACGCCCTTCGGGCGGATGCCGAACTCACGCTCGAAGAACCGCTGTCCCTGCGTGAACTGGCGCACGATGCTCTCGCCGGTCGGCATCACCGTGTCGGATTCGACCCACATCCCGCCGAGCGGCAGGAAGCGTCCGGCGGCGACGGCGTCCTTGACCCTGGCGTAGACCTCAGGCCGGTGTTCCTTGATCCAGGCGTACTGCTGCGCGCTGGACATGCCGTAGAGGAAGTCGTCGGTCTGGTCGATGAGCTCCGTCATCGTGGACGAGGTCCGCGCGACCTTCCGGATGGTCTCCCGCACCGGCCAGAGCCATGCGGAGTCGATGTGTGCGTGCCCGACGGCGGAGATCCGGTGTGCAGATGCCTCGGCGGGCGAGGCGAGCACATCGGCGAGCGCCGCGCGGGCACCGGGCGCCGTTGCCGCGATGTGCTGCAGGTCGAGGGCGTCGAGCGCGTCGTCGAGCGCCTGCAGGATGCGCATGCGCCGCGGGCCCTCCGGCAGCTCCGCCTGGAGTTCGAGGAGCACGTCGATGTCGAGTGCGAGCTCGTGTACCTCGGACTCGAAGACGGCGAGGTCCATCCGGCGGCTCGTGTACAGCCGCTTCGACGACGAGGTCTGGATGTCGCCCTCGTGCGTGACGAGGAAGGGGTGGTAGTCGAGCAGCACCGGGTTCGACGCCGCCTCGACGAAGAAGTCGACGGTCGCTCCGCCGACGGCCTCCTCCGCGACGAGCACCCACTGGTTCCTGGGGTTGATCGACTTCACCGGGGTGCCGTCGGCGAGGTACACGAGCCCCTCGCACTGGAACCCCGGCATGTTGATGTCGAAGCCGAGGTCGATCACGGCCTCCACCCGCCGACCGGCCCACTCGACCGGCACCGTCCCGGTCAGCCGGAACCACGTCGTCCCCCACGCGGCACCCCAGGTCGTCCCGACTTCGTACGGCTCGAATGTCAGCGCGAGCCCCTCCGCGGGCGGGATCGGCTCGCCGGGCAGCTCGTGCCACGCGGTCTCGAGTGGCGTCGCCGTGGCGTGCACCGCAGGTCGGATCCGCTCGTCGAGGACGCGTCGGGCTCGGCCGGTGGTGAGGGGGATGTCGTCGTGCATGGTGCCTTCCGGAGACGGGGTGGGTCAGGGCATCGTCGCGGGGTGCGCGACCGCGAGCGGGGTGGAGGTGCTGGCGTCGGTCGGGACGTCGACGCAGGTGGTGATGCCGCGTGCGGCGAGGAGCGGTGTGTCGCCGAGGCGCGAGCGCAGGACGACCTGCGGGCCGCGGCCGTGCTCCTCGGCGAGCGCCAGCCACGCGGCGGCGAACCGGCCGCCCGGCGCACTGTCGGCCCTGGTCATCGGGAGCGGCGCGCCGGCGGCGTCGACGTCGTCGAGCACCAGTCCGAGCTCCGAGCCGGTGGACGCGGGGCGTCGGGTGTCGCCGGAGGCGGTGGCCACCTCGCGGAAGCGCTCCCCCGTCGGCTTCACCCGGCCGTCGTTCGTGAGCAGGCCGAGGTCGTACTCGAGCTCCGGGAAGTCCGCGAGTGAGCGGGACACGTCGTGCGAGCACCACCACGTCACCCCGAGCAGGTGCTGCACGTCGAGGGCGTGCCGGATGGTCTGCTCGGTGAAGGACCCGGCGTCGGCCACATCCACGACGTTCGTCGGCGCGCCGACCTCCTGCAGCCAGTTCGGTCGGGCCGCGTCGCGGTTCCACGCCGCCGCGAGCTGCAGCAGGTACTCCCCGTGCCGGACCGAACCGGCTCCGAGGGCGCCGTGCACCGCGGCCGAGCCGTTGAACACCCACGAGTGCGTGACGGTGGCGTCGCCGTGGTCGGCGGCGTGCTCGGGCCCGAACGGCTGCGCGTCGTCGTACCAGGCCGCGTCGTACTGGGCGACGGTGACCAGCGGCGCCGGGGCCGACCCGCTGCCGGAGGCGCGCGACGCGTCGGACGGGTGCCGAGCCTCCAGGCCGGCCGCGCCGGACGACAGGCTCGACGCGCCGGACGACGCGCCGGACGCGCCGGACGACAGGCCGGACCGCGCCGCGGCGACCATCCGTGCCGCCCACGCGTGTCCCTCGGCCGCCGTGATGTCGTGCGGGGACGGGTGCGGCGCGTGCGCGAACTGGTTGACCTCGTTGCCGATCGTGATGCCGAGCAGGTTCGGCCGGTCACCCACCGCCGCGGCGAGGGCGTGCACGTACGCGGCCGTCGAGTCGACGACGTCCGGGTCGGTGAACATGTTCCGACGGTGCCACGAGTCGAGCCACGACGGCAGGAAGTCGAAGCTCGACAGGTGTCCCTGCAGCGCGTCGACGTTGACGTCGAGCCCGAACGACGCCGCGATGTCGACGACGCGGGCGACGTCCTCGAGCGCCGAGGCCCTGATCAGCGTCCGGTTCGGCTGCACCACGGGCCAGAGCGGGAAGATCCGCACGTGGTCGGCGCCGAGGGACGCGATCGCCTCGAGGTCGCGCGCCGTCTCGGAGCACGAGAAGTCGAGCCACGAGTGGAACCACCCCACCGATGGCGTGTAGTTGACCCCGAAGCGCATCAGCCCTTCACACCGCCCTCTTCCACACCCTTGAAGAAGAAGCGCTGCAGGACGGCGAAGATCACGGCGATCGGGATGAACGCGATCATGGTGCCGGCCGCGATCAGCCGCTGGTCGGTGCCGAACGTTCCGCGCAGGTACTCGAGCCCGACGGTCAGCGTCAGCTTCTCCGGGGACTGCAGGACGATGAGCGGCCAGAGGAAGTCGTCCCACGCGCCGATGAACGAGAAGATCGCGATGACGGCGATCGTGCCCTGGACGGCCGGGAGCGAGATGTACCGCAACCGCTGCCAGGCGTTCGCGCCGTCCATCACCGCGGCCTGGTCGATCTCGTCCGGGATCTGCCGGAACGCGTTGAACATGAGCAGCACGTTGAGGGCGGCGATCATGCCCGGCAGGGCGACGCCGACCAGGTTGTCGGCGAGGCCGAGGTCCTTCACGGTGACGAACTGGGAGATGATCGTCGCCTCTCCCGGCAGGACGAGCGTCGCGAGGAACAGTCCGAGGACGGCCTTGCGGAAGCGCCACTGGAGACGGGCGAGGGCGAAGCCGGCGAAGGTCGCGAACACGATGTTCCCGAGGACGTCGATCGCCGCGACGACGAGCGAGTTGCCGATGTACCCGAACACCGGGATCGCGTCGCCGACCCGAAGGTAGTTGCCGATCGTCGGTTGTGTCGGGATGAACGACGGGTTCGCCGTGTAGATGTCCTCGCCGGCGCCCTTCAGCGACGTCGAGAGCTGCCAGAGGAACGGGCCGATGGTGATGAAGAGCACCACGACGAGGAGGACGTAGCGGATCGCCTTCTCGCGGGTGGACATGACGCCCCAGGCGGCCCGGCGGCGGCGGGGCGGACGGGAGGCTCGTCCTCCGCCCGTCGCGCCGGCCACGTCCGGCGTCGGGCTGGCCGCGCCCTGTGCCCCGCCGAGGGCGGGTTCACTGGTGGTGGTCGTGTTGGTCATCGGTCCGCCCTGCTGTTGATCCGCGCGAGGGCGAGCATCGGGATGAGCGTCACGACGAAGAGCAACAGGCTCAGTGCCGACGCGTACCCGAGGTTGCCGGTGAAGCCCCGCGCGTACTGCTGGATGAGCATGACGATCGAGTTGTCCTGGCCGCCGGGGCCGCCCGTCCCGTTCGTCAGGATGTAGAGCTCGCTGAACACCCGGAGCGCACTCACGCACACCAGGATCCCGACGAGGGTCATCGTGCCGCGGACGCCGGGCATCGTGACCGACCAGAACCGACGAACCGCACCGGCGCCGTCGAGCGCTGCGGCCTCGTGCAGCTCCTTGCCGACGTTCCCGAGGGCCGCGAGGAAGATGATCATGTAGTACCCGAGGCCCTTCCAGACGGTCAGGCTGATCGCGCTGAACAGCAGGAGCCACCGGTCGGTGAGGAACGGGATGCTCCCGTGCACGATCCCGAGCGACTGCGCCATCTCGTTGATGACACCGCGGTCGTCGAGGATCCAGTTCCAGATCAGCCCGACGACCACGGCGCTGGCGATCACCGGCGTGTAGTACGCCGTGCGGAAGAAGGCGATGCCGGGCAGCTTCTGCTGGACGAGCACGGCCATGAGGAGCGGGAGGACCGTCAGGAGCGGCAGGCAGATCGCCATGTAGACGACGCTGTTGAGCAGCGCCTCCCACACCTGCGGGTCGGCGAGCAGCGTCTGGAAGTTCTGCAGACCGACCCAGCGGCTGACCCCACCGAGCGGGCTGGCGTTCGTGAACGACAGCCGGACGGTGTTGATCGACGGCCAGAGGCTGAACGCGACGAGCCAGACGAGTGCCGGCAGGACGAGCAGCCAGGGGGTGAACCAACGATTCGCGCGCATGGCGATCCTCCCTCTCTCTCTTCTTCGGGGCCGGATCAGCCGTTGGCGAGCAGGGTGTTCATCTTCGTCTGCGCCGTCTCGAGCGCCTGCTTCGCGGTCACCTGGCCCTTCATCGCGAGCGCGATCTGCTGGTCGAGGAAGTCCGTCATCGCGGAGTTCGCCTGGACCGGGTTGAGGTTCTTCGCGGTCTTCAGGGCCTCGTTCGCGAGCACGCGGGCCTTGCCGTTCACGGTGCCGTCGTCCTTCGAGAAGAACGGGTCCGACTGCGAGGACTTCGTCGACGGGAAGATGTTGACCTTGTGGGCGAAGGCCTCTTGGTTGTCGGCGTTCGTCATGAACTGCGCGAAGGCCTCGGCCGTGGCGAGGTGCTTCGACTTGCTCGACACCGACAGGCCCTGCACGTACAGCGGTGGGGTGTCGAGCGCCGGGGAGACCGTGACCTTGCCCTGCAGCGACGGGTTGTTCTTCTCGATGTCGCTCAGCGCGGTGGCGCCACCGGTCGTCCACGCGACCTTGCCCTGCGTGAACAGGGTGGAGTTGCCGAGGTAGTCGCTGTTCAGGACCGTGGAGGGCATGAGGCCGTCCTGGTAGGCCTTGGCGTACCGGTCGATGAGGTCGGCCGCCTTGGTCGAGTCCGCGAAGGTGAACTTCGTGCCGTCGGCGTTGATGATCTTCACGCCGGCGAGCGAGAAGTCGCTGAGGCCCGGCTTGCGGCTCATCAGGTAGTCGTCGGGGCAGGCCTTGTGCATCGTCTCGGCCTGCGTGAAGAGGTCGTCGACGGTCTTCGGCGGGTTGTCCGCGTCGAGCCCGCACTTGGCGAACATGTCGGAGTTCCAGTAGTCGACGTCGGTGTTGAGGTACCACGGGTAGCCGTACGTGCCGTCGAGCCCCTTGTACTGGTACGCATCGAGCGCCCCGGCGACGTAGGTGCTGGACAGCTTGCTGTCGTCCTTCGACACGTCCTGCAGGAATCCGCGCTTGGCCAGCGGCAGCGCGATGTCCGGCGGCAGGTTGATGACGTCGGGGAGCGAGTTGCTCGATGCCTGGCTGAGGACCTTGTCCGCGTAGCCGTCGCCGGGCTGGTCCTGGAGCTTGACCTTCGCGTCGGGGTACTCCTTCTCGAAGTCCGCGATCACGCCGTTGAGGTAGCCGGTGTACGTCGGCGTGAGCGCCCACGTCTGGAGCGTGATCGTGCCGGAGACTGAGCCGTCGCCGTTCGACGCGCCGCCGCCGGTGGAGCAGCCGGCGAGGACGAGCGCCGTGGCAGCGGCCCCGGCGAGGAGGGCGATGGCGCGCCCGGTGGTGTGTGTGGTCGTTCTCATCGCGTCGGACTCCCTTGTTCGTGGCGACTGAACCGGTTCAGTCCTGGTCGCCGAACCGGTGGATGTGCATGACTATGAAGAACTAAAACGCTATAGTCAAGTCCATGGCCAGCAAGCGACGAACGACGATCGCGGACATCGCCGCGAAGGCCGGCGTGTCGATCAGCGCCGTGTCGTTCGCGCTGAACGACCGCCCCGGGGTGTCCGACGCGACCCGCGCCAGGGTCCGGGCGGTCGCGCGCGAACTCGACTGGCAGCCGCACACCGCGGCGCGGGCGCTCGGGGGCGCTCGGGCCGGGTCGATCGGGTTCGTGCTGAACCGGCCCGCTCGCACACTCGGCACGGAGTCCTTCTTCGGCGACCTGATCTCCGGCATCCAACTCGGTCTCGCGGGGTCTCACGTCGGGATGAACCTGCTCGTCGCCCGCGATGCCGAGGAAGAGCTCCAGACCTACCGCGACTGGTGGAGCGGGCACCGGGTGGACGGTGTCGTGCTCATCGACCCGCGGCGCGACGATCCGCGACTCCGACTGCTCGCCGACCTCGGCATGCCGACCGTCGTCGTCGGATCGCACCCGTCCAGCACCGGCGCAGCACCGAGCGTGTGGATCGACGACTCGGAGGCGGCGGACACCGTGTTCCGCTACCTGCACGCACTCGGGCACCGGCGGATCGCACACGTAGCCGGGCGTCCGGAGTTCGAGCACACCGCGATGCGGATCGACCGACTCCGCTCGTTCTCGTCGACGCACGGGCTCACCGAGACCCTCTCGATCCCCACCGACTACTCGGCCGAGAGCGGTGCCGCCGCGACCAGGGACCTCCTCTCCCGCGCGGCACCACCGACGGCGATCGTGTACGACAACGACGTGCTCGCCGTCGCCGGCCTCGGCGTCGCGAGCGAGATGCGCCGGTCGGTGCCGGGTGCCGTGTCCATCGTGTCGTTCGACGACTCGGCGATGATCCAGCTCGTCCGACCCGCGATCACCTCCCTGACGCGTGACACCGTCGAGCTCGGGCAGCGCGCGGCGACCCTGCTCCGTCGACAGATCGACCTCGAGACCGTGCTGCCGTCCGAGCCGGGGCCGCTCCTGACCCTCAGCGTGCGCGAGTCGACGGGGCCGGCGCCGGCCTGACGACACGCCCACAGCGCGTTCGCGCGCGGGCCGCTCGGCGCGCACGACTTGACGACCGTTCGAACACACGTTCGAATACCGTCGTGGGACGGCGTCGCGAAAACCGGTGGCAGCCCCCGGAACACCCGGAGGTCGAACGTCCGCGCGCCTACTCCCTGTCCGACGACGCTCGCGGTCCGGACGCCTGCCACGCCGTCACGCCGGTGCCGGTGTGGGCATGGATCCAGTTCCCGACCTTCCACGTGCGCGTCAAGGCGTTCGCGAAGAGCTGGACCCGCGATGCCGTGCTCGTCGAGTGGGCGCAGTTCGGGCAACAGGCCGAGGCGTGGGTCTGGCGATCAGCCGTCAAACACCGGACACTCAGGGCCGATCAGGGGCGGAAGGAGCGCTGAGAGTCCGTATGACGCACTCGATTGACACAGCACACCGCGAGCGAGATCGTTTACGGAGTGCGGGGACGCAAAGAATCTCGATCATCGAGATTTCTGGGTCGGAACGCACGACCGGAAGGAGGCACGATGAAGCGCAGTGAGGTGCCGTCCTGGGTCGCACACGTGCTCACGCCGCCCGAGGTCATCGCCGCCTACGTCGACCGCCGCGTGAACGATCCGGCGCTCCTGTCGGGTGAGCAGCACGAACCGACCTACGCCGACTTCCTCCGCGAGGAGTAGACGGTCACGCCGACGCTCGCCGCGGTGACGCACGCAAGCGCCAGGACTTCGACGAGTGACAACGCCTCGTGGAGCACGAGGAGTCCGGCGAGCGCGGCGACCGCGGGGCCGAGGCTCTGCAGGATGCCGAACACGCGCGTCGGCATGCGTCGCAGCGCGAGCATCTCCAACGCGTAGGGCAGCACGCTCGACAGCACCGCGACCGCGCCGAAGACGACGAGCAGCGTCGGGTCGGCGACGATGCCCGTCACGGCGGCGCGGAGTCCGAACGGCAGGGACACCAGCATCGCGACGAGCATCGACACCGCGAGCCCGTCGACGCCGGGGATGATCGATCCGACGTGCCGGTTCATCACGATGTAGCCGGCCCAGCACACCGCGGCGGCCACGGCGAACGCGATGCCGCCGAGCTGCGTGACCGCGGACGGCCCGACACCGAGCAAGACGACGCCGGCGAGCGCCAGGACCGCCCAGAGCACGTCGCGCCACCGTCGGGTGTGCACGAGCGACAGTGCGAGTGGGCCGAGGAACTCGATCGTGACGGCGACCCCGATGGGGATGCTCGCGAAGGCCAGGTAGATGAAGACGTTCATGCCACCGAGCGCCAGGCCGAGGCCGATCGCGCCGAGCCACTGCGCCCGGTTCCAGTGCCGGACACGGGGACGGACGACGAGTGCGAGCACGACCGCACCGATCACGAGCCGGAGCGTGGCGGCGCCGACGGAGCCGACCTCGTCGAAGCGGGTCTTCGCGATGGCGGCGCCGAGCTGCACGGAGACGATCGCGGCGAGCGCCAGCAGGGGCGTGGGCACACGGGTCATCCGAGCGGGCCCCGCTTCATCCCAGGTAGGCGAGCACGGCGAGGACGCGGCGGTGGTCCTCGCCGGTGTCCTCGAGCGCGAGCTTGGCGAAGATGCTCGACACGTGCTTCTCGACGGCGCCGGTGCCGATGACGAGTGCTCGGGCGATGGCGGCGTTGGTCCGGCCCTCTGCCATCAGCCCCAAGACCTCGCGCTCGCGCGGCGTGAGCGCCTCGAGCGGGTCGCGGCGGCGGCTCATCAGCTGTGTGACGACCTCGGGATCGAGGACGGTGCCGCCGGAGGCGATCCGTCGGACGGCGTCGTCGATCTCCTCGAGCCGCGTGACACGGTCCTTGAGCAGGTAGCCGATGCCCGACGAGCCCGACGCCAGGACGTCTTCGGCGTAGGTGGCCTCGACGTACTGGGACAGGAGCAGCACCCCGGTGGCCGGTGCGAGTCGGCGGGTCTCGACGGCGGCGCGGACACCCTCGTCGGTGAAGGTCGGCGGCATCCGGACGTCCATGATCACGACGTCGGGGGCGCCATCGGGCAGCGTCGCGAGGAACGAGACGGCGTCGGCGTACTGCCCGACGACCTCGATGCCCGCTTCTTCGAGGACGCGGGACAGCCCCTCGCGGAGCAGGACCGCGTCGTCGACGACGACGGCCCGGATGCGTGCTGCATCCGGGCCGTCGGTCATGCCCCAACCCTACCGGGAGACGGGGACCCTAGCGGGCGACGGGTACTCCGTTCAGTGCGCCGAGCGGGATGCGCGCGGTGGCCTCGGTCGGACCACCCTCGGGGCTCGACACCGTCAGCTCACCGTCGAGGGCTCGCATGCGCCCCATGAGCCCCTCGATGCCGTGGCCCTCCTGCACGCTCGCTCCCCCGACGCCGTCGTCCGTGACGCTGACCGTGAGGTACCAGACCGAGGAGGTGTCCACCACGAGCCCGAGGTACACGCCGGCCGTCGACGCTCCGGCGTGCTTCGTGGTGTTCGTCAGGAGCTCGGACACCGTGAAGTACACGTTCCGCTGGATCTCCGTCGCGAGCTCGAGCCCGTCCGGCAGGCGGACGTCGAGGCCGACGGGGATCGGGGTGCGTGCGACGAGGGCCTCGAGCGCGGCGACCAGCCCGCGGTCGAGCAGGATCGGCGGCGCGAACCCGCGGGAGAGCGCGCGGAGCTCGTCGAGCGCGTCCTTCGCGTGCTCCGACGCCTCGCCGATGAGCTGCTTCGCCTTGTCCGGGTCCTTGTCGAACGCACGCTCTGCGGCCGAGAGGTCCATCCGCAACCGCACGAGGCGCTGCTGCGGGCCGTCGTGCAGGTCACGCTCGATCTGTCGGAGCGCCTGTCCCTCTGCGGTCACCGCACCAGCGCGGGAGGCCTGGAGCCCGGCGACCCGACGCTCGAGCACCTCGGCACGGAATCCGCCGAGCAGCCCGAAGTCGACCCAGTAGTGCGCGAGCACGGAACCGCGTGCCCAGAGCGGGAACAGCACGACCGAGGCCGAGACGCTCACGGCGCAGGCCAGCGCCCCGAGGATCCACGCCCAGCTCTGGTCGAAGCTGTTCTGCATCAGGAAGACGTTGATGTCCCAGCCGTAGCGCAGCGCGGTGAACCCGGCGACGAACGGCCCGAAGAACCCGACGACGAGCAGCGCACCGGCGCCCACCGTGACGAGCGCGGTGAGCGGGTAGACGACCGCCGCGTGCAGCAGGTAGAGCCAGTAGTGCGGGTTCGCGACCGCCGATCCCGTCCGCGTCCACCAGTTCTGCTGCCAGCGCGGCGTCCAGTCCACCGGGCGGATCGGCCGCGGGTCGGCCCACGAGATGCGGAGCCGCTCGAACTGGCCGAGCCACCGCGCCACGAACAGCGCGATGAAGAACATCAGCAGGACGAACGGGTTGAAGAGGTCGCGGAACCCGCCGCCGAGGACCGCAGCGGGGAAGACGAAGTAGAGCGTGCAGAGCAGCACCGCCGTCAGCGCCATGTAGCCGAAGTCGCGCGGGAGCCGCTTCCATGCCTCGCGGTAGAACGAGCCTGCGGTGGGCTGCGGGGGCATGGGCGGTGTGGCTCCTGGCGGTGCGGGAATGGCGTCGTCCAGCGGCACGGTGATTGCCTGGTCGAGACGGTCGGTGTCGGTCATGGCTCAAGCCTCGCGAACACGGGCTTCCCACCCCATCCTGCCCCCTCCCGGATCCGGGGTGGGGATAACCCCACCCCGATCGGACCGCGCACAGTATGTTGCATCCATGGACGCAGCTGTTCGAGACCGATGGATCGCCCTCGCCGCGGTCGTCGCCGCCCTCGTCCCCGCGCTGAGCGGTTTCGCGGGCCTGGTGACCCTGACGCAGTGGGACCCGGGGACGGTCGCCCTGCGCGTCGGCGCCGTCCTCGGCGGGCTCGCGGCGGTCGTCGTGGGGTGGGTCGCGTGGCGTCGGAGCGACCGCACGACGCTCGGGTTCGCACTGGCGGCGCTCTGCTTCGCGCTGAGCTGGGTCCCACTGGGTGCGCTGTCGTTCCCCGTCTCGACGATCCTGTCGATCGCGTCGGAAGCCCTGCTCATCGCGTTCGGCGTCGTGGTGCTCCAGCGCAGCACCGGCGCGACGCGGATCGCCGGCTGGGTGATCGCCGTCGCCGCCGCGGTGTGGCTGCTCGGTGGACTCGGACTCTGGTTCGCGGCCCTCCCACAGGTGACACAGACCATGCTCAGCGTCCTCTTCGCGATCCCGGCGGTCGCCCAGATCGTCGCGTTTCTCGCCGCCGCCGCGCTCTTCGTCGGCCCGCTCCTCCGTCCAGTCCGCTCCGGAGGGCGCTACCTCTGGACCACGGCAGACGTGCGCTGACACATGGCCGACGCGCTCCGCGCGCTGGTGGATGCGGTCGGACTCGACGTCGCGTACTGCGCCGAACTGGAGGCAGACCCCGACTCCGCCTGGACCCACCACTTCCCGACGGCGCGGTCCGGGCACCTGTGGATCGCCACGCAGTCCGGCACCATCTGGGTGGGGCGTGGCGACGAGACCGAGCTGCTCCAGCGCGGCAACGCCGCGCTCATCGCCCCGGGAGCACCGGCCTGGGTCGGGACGAGTTCCGCCCACGACCCACCACCACGGGTGTCCGACACGGACGCCTTCTTCGGCCTCCCGTTCCACAAGTCGGGAGTCCACCACGGGAGCGCGAGGTTCGGACCGCTCGCGTCGGAGGCGCTCCCGCTCCCCGACTTCGTGTCCACCATCGAGCACCCGGTTGCGGACGTGGACGTCGCGCTGACGTTGCAGCACCTGTCGGAGCAGGCCGCGCACCGGTGGCCGGGTCCGCAGCAGGACGCCCTCGCGCGGATGTTGGTCGTCACGCTCGTTGCAGCATGGCGCCCGCCGGTCCTCCGCGACAACAGCCTCACGCGCTGCATCAACGCCATCGCCGAACCGGGCCCACCGCCGACCGTGCCGGATCTCGCAGCGATCACGAACATCTCCGACCGCACGCTGCGCCGACGGTTCTCGGCCGAGACCGGGCTGTCACCGGATGCGTTCGTCCGGTGGTTCCGGACGCTCGCGGCCCGCAGGGCGCTCCTCAACGGGGACGATCCAGCAGCGGTCGCGTCCCGGTACGGCTACCCCTCGACCCGAGCGATGCGGCGCACGCTGACACGCGTCGAGCAGACCGTCACACGCCTGCCGTCCCCGGACGAGCAATCCCGAATCCTGCGGTGACCGATCCGGTTCACGAACCCCGGGGATCGGCGACCGGATCGGACACGACGAAATCGGAAGTCCTGCTCCGGCTGCCGCCGGTGGCACCCAGCAACGGCAGCTGTGACGTCAGACGAGGCCGGCGGCAACCTCGGGTGTCTCCTCGGGGATGCTCCAGGGCTCTTCGGTCATGCCGCCGCTCCCGCGGATGCGGAGCACGGTGCCATCGGCATCGCGGGTGAACACGATGTCCTCGTCGACGGAGCCGAAGCGGTTGCCGTGCGTCATGCGGAGGGTGTCCGCGTCGACCACCTCGAGGCGGGTGGGTGACTCGAGCGGATCGGGACCGGAGGGGTCGATCGCGAGCAGACGGTCGCCCACGCGCGCGATGTCGGTGACACCCCACGGGTTGGCGAACCGGCCGGTGTAGCTCGCCGCGACGGCGTCGTCCGTGACCGCGGCCCCGGGCGCGCCGGCGTCGGCAGCGGCGTCGAGCAGGTGCACGATCCCGGTCGCGAGGAGGGTCGCGGGGCCGGCGGCAGCACTGGTCATCACGGACACGACGAGCGACGACGCCGGGTCGAAGAGCGACTGCGTGATGTGCCCAGGAAAGCCGCCCGAGTGCCCGCGGATCTCGCGTCCGCCGATGCGGTCGACGATGAACCCGGCGCCGTAGCCGCGAGCGCTCGGGTCGTCGTCCGAGGCGCTCCACGACTTCCGCTGCGCGAGCCGCTTCGAGTGGTCGCTGAGCAAGTCACCCTGCCCGAGCACGTGTGCGGAGAAGTACCGGACGAGATCGCTCGCTGTGCCGTGGAAGCCGGTCGCCGCGGCCATCGCCCTGGTGTCGACGTGGGCGATGCGCTGCCGGGTCCGCGCGACGTGGAAGCCGGAGTAGCCGACGACGAAGTCGTCCTCCCTGGCCGGGTCGAAGTCCGGGCCGGTGTTCCGGAGACCCAGGGGCTCGACGATCGCCCGCCGCACGAACTCGTTGTAGGACGTGCCCGTCACCGCCGCGATGACGAGCCCGAGCAGCGAGTAGCCGAGGTTCGAGTAGTTGAACGACGACCCCGCAGGGACCTTCTGCCCGCGGTCCAGCACGAGCGACAGCAACTCCGACTCGTCCGGGAACGGGCGCTGCAGCGACCAGTAGTCGCCGTCGTGGCCGTCCCGGATGACGCCAGCGCCCATCTCCATGAGTTCGCGGATGGTCGCGTCGGCGATCGGTGAACCACCGTCGACCAGCGCCGGGACGTAGGTCCCGACGGTGTCGTCGAGGCGGAGCGACCCGCGCTCGGCGAGGAGCAGGAGCGCCGTCGCCGTGAACGTCTTCGAGTGCGAGGCGATCCGGAAGATGCTCTCCGTCGTCAGTGCTCGACCGGCTTCGACGTCCGCGTAGCCCCACGCGGCGGAGAACAGCTCCTCGCCCTGGTACCCGATCGCCACCTGCACGCCGGGAACCCGGAGCTGCCAGACCTTGTAGGCCACCCACTCGCGGACGTAGGGCAGGACGGTCTCGTACGCGGCACGGTTCGTCATGATCCCGAGCCTCCCATGTGCCAGGCTCGGAGCATGCGACACACGCCCCACTTCCTGATGACCGACGTCGACGAGGTCAAGCGGCTCGTCCGCGGGAACCCGTGGGCGACGATCGTGTCCCACACCGCCGCGGGGCTCGTCGCGTCGCACTACCCGTTCCTGCTCGAGGAGGCGTCGGACGACGAGATCGTCCTCGTGTCGCACGTGGGCCGCCCCGACGAGCAGGCGCACGAACTCGGCGAGCACGAGGTCCTCGTCGTCGTGCAGGGACCGCACGGCTACGTCTCCCCCGCCTGGTACCCCGCCGAGCAGTTCGTGCCGACCTGGAACCACGTCACGGCGCACCTCTGGGGCACGCCGGAGATCCTGTCCGACGAGGAGAACTTCCGCGTCCTCGGCGAACTCGTCGACCACTTCGAGCGCGAGATGCCGGAGCCGGTGTCGCTTGACGTCGACGAGGAGACCGCCAGGCGCATCGCGAAGGGCACCGTGGGCATCCGCATCCGGGTCACCCGGTTCGACGCCCGCGCGAAGCTGTCCCAGAACAAGGCGCCAGAGGTCGTCGACGACGTCATCGCCGGGCTCCGCGGCGACGGTCCCTACGCCTCGCCGGCACTCGCCGACGAGATGGAGCGCGTCCGGGGCGGTGTCCACGCGTGACCGAGGTCCTGCTCCGCACGATCCGCCGCATCGGCACGGCGGGGGCGCCGGCTGACGTGCTGGTCCGCGACGGCGTCGTCGTCGCGATCGCACCCGCCGGCACCGTCGACCCGTCCGGGCCGGACACCGACGTCGTCGAGGCCGGCGGCGCCTGGCTCGGACCAGGCCTCCACGACCACCACACGCACTTCGACCAGTGGGCGCTCGTCCGTCGGCGCGTCGACGTCTCGGCGTGCGACAGCGCCGAGGCCACGGCAGACCTGCTGGCCGAGGTCGCGCGCACCGGTGTCTCGGACCCGGTCCTCATCGGCCACGGCTACCGCGACGGGATGTGGCCCCGCCCTGCCCGACGCGCGCTGCTCGACCAGGCCGCACCGGGCCTCCCGGCGGTTGTCATCAGCGGTGACCTGCACGCGGTCTGGTGCAACGCGCTCGCCCTCACCCACTTCGCCGAGGCCCTCGGTCGGCCGCTCGCGGCCGGCGAGGACGGGGTCCTCCGCGAACAGGACGCGTTCGACGTGACGGGTGCGTTGTCGCAGGTACCGGACGCCGTGCTCGACGGGTACGTCGCCGACGCGGTGGAGGCCGGCGCAGCACGAGGGCTGACGAGCATCGTCGACCTCGAGATGCGCTTCGGGTTCGACCGCTGGGTCCGCCGGATCCGCGGCGGTACCGACGCGCTGCGGGTGTCGTCCGGCGTCTACCCCGTCGAACTCGACGACGTGATCGCCCGGGGGCTGCGCACCGGCGACGTCGCTCCTGGCACCAGGGGCCTGCTCACGATGGGGCCGTTCAAGGTCGTGACGGACGGGTCGCTCGGCACCAGGACCGCGGCGATGGCGACCGGCGAAGGGGTGCTCGCGTGGGAGTTCGACGAGCTCGTGGCGATCACCCGCCGAGCCGTGTCCGCCGGACTCGTGCCCGCGATCCACGCGATCGGCGACCGGGCGAACACCCTCGCGCTCGACGTGTTCGAGGCGGTCGGCGCCCGCGGGACGATCGAGCACGCCCAGCTGCTCGCGGACACGGACGTCGACCGATTCGCCCGGCTCGGGGTCGCCGCGTCCGTGCAGCCGGAGCACGCCATGGACGACCGCGACATCGCCGACCGCTACTGGGCGGCCTCGACCGATCGGGCGTTCGCGTTCGCGTCACTCGCCAGGGCCGGTGCCCGGGTGCTGCTCGGGTCGGACGCCCCGGTGGCGCCCCTCGACCCGTGGGTGTCGCTCGCCGCCGCCGTGGGGCGGGACCGGGACGGCCGGGAGCCGTGGCACCCGTCGGAGCGCATGTCGGCCCTGGCCGCCTGGACCGGCTCGACCGACGGTCGTGTCGGGGTGTCGGTCGGGGACGTCGCCGACCTCGTCCTCGTCGCGGTCGACCCGCTCGCGGCGCCCTCGGCCCAGCTGCGGGAGATGCCCGTCCTCGCCACTGCCGTCGCTGGACGGTGGACCCACCGCGACCTGTGACCGAGCGCTACTTCTGGTCCTTCGGGCACCAGTAGAGCTTCCGGCCGGCCATGTCGGCCATCCGGATCTCGGTGCCGCACACCCGGCACGGCTCGCCCTGGCGGTGGTACACCCAGTGCCGGTCCTTCCGGGAGCGGCGGGCCTTCTTGAGCTCCGCGTCGGACAGGCCGTCCATCGTCATCATCAGGCCGTCACGGACGCCGTCGTGCAACAGCGTCGACCAGTCCGCCCAGAGCGCCTTCGCCTGCTTGACGGTGATCTGCTTGCCGGGCTTGTACGGGTCGATCCGCTGCCGGAACAGCAGCTCGGCACGGTAGATGTTGCCGATGCCGCTCACCACGGCCTGGTCCATGAGGAGCTGCCCGATCGCGACGTTCCGCTTCCGGACGTTCTCGACGAAGGTCTTCTCCGCCTCGGGGCCGTCGTCGTTGATCGGGTCGGGGCCGAGCTTGTCGAGCGCCTTCTGGACCTCGGCAGGGGTCTCCACGACGCAGGCGGTGGGTCCGCGGAGGTCGGCGACGGTGTCCTCGGTGAGGAGCCGCACGCGGACCTGCCCGACGGGATCCGGCGGGAAGGACTCGATCGGGTCCTCGACCTTCTCCTGCTCGGCCATCCGGTAGCGGGCGAGTCGCGGCGCGCCGATCGACGTCAGCGACTCCTCGCCGTCGCCGTCCTCGGACAGCTGCTCGGCGGAGGAGACCATGCCCGCGAAGTCCCACGCCCCGTACAGGCCGAGGTGGACCCGGAGGAACAGGTCGTCCTCGAACTCGAGGAACATCTGCTTGCCGACGGCCCGGGCAGCGATCATGCGCTTGCCGTCGATCTTCGCGGCACCGGCGGCGAACCGCCCTTGCGGACTCGACACCTCGCAACGCTTGCCGACGAAGTGCCGGGTGAACTGGTTGGCGATGCGGTGGACGGAGTGACCCTCGGGCATGGTCCCTGTCTACTCGGCCGCGCCGTCGATCTGCTTACCGGCGATGTGCCCCGTCTGCTCGTACTCGGCGAGCTGCGCGATGCGGCGGGCGTGGCGCTCTTCGCCCGAGAACGGCTCCGCGATGAACAGGTCGACGAAGTCGATGACCTCGGCCTCGGTGTGCTGACGGGCACCGATCGAGATGACGTTCGCGTCGTTGTGCTGGCGGGCGAGGAGCGCGGTGGACTCGTTCCAGACCAGCGCCGCCCGGACGCCGGCGACCTTGTTCGCGGCGATCTGCTCGCCGTTGCCCGAACCGCCGAACACGACGCCGAGCGCCTGCACGCCGGCCATCTGGTCCTGCACGACGGCGTGCGCGGCGTTGATGCAGAACGAGGGGTAGTCGTCGAGCGCGTCGTACTCGGTCGGGCCGTGGTCCACGACCTCGTGACCCGCCTCGGCGAGGTGGTCGGCGAGGGTCTTCGAGAACTCGAGGCCGGCGTGGTCCGTTCCGAGGTGGATGCGCATGATCCGATCCTATTCCCGGCTGCGAGCGCCCCTCGCCACCACCACGAGGTACCGGCACTCGTCCTCGGTGTCGTTCCGGTAGGTCACCTCGGCCGGGTCGCCCAGCTCGATCCGGTCCCCCGCCGCGAGGGTCGTCGGCTCACCGCCGACGACGAGCCCGAGCTCGCCGTCGACGACCCAGATGCAGTGCCGCAGGAACGCGTACGCCGACGCCGGGTAGGTCACGGACGCACCGGCCGGGAGGCGCACCTCGGTGACGTCGACGGGGAAGTCCGCGCTCGACACGGGACGGCGGCGGTACCCGGTCTCGGGGTCGGTCCAGTGGTCGGCGGTCGCGCCGCGCTGGACGCCGGTCGCGTCCTCGGGGCTGCCGGACTCCGGCACCTCGCCCGGTTGTCCGCCGTCGGCTCCACGCTCGTCGAGCAACTGTGAGATCGTCAGGCCGAACGCCCCGGACAGCCGGCCGAGGATCGTCGCGGTCGGACTCGACACCCCGCGCTCGACACGGTTGATCATCGCGCGGGAGACGCCGGACTCCTCGGCCAGCTCCGTCAGGCTCCAGCGGCGCTCGTCGCGGAGTGCGCGGAGACGTTCACCGAGCACTCGATCGTCGTCTACCATCTGAGACATGGCGACAGCATATGCGACGAACGGTGGGTCCTCGGCGTCGGACGTGCTCGTCCGCGACTGCGAGCCCCGCGACCTGGACGTCGTCCACGCCCTGCACGTCGATGCCGTGCTGCACACCACGGCGATCTGGCAGGACGCACCGAACCCGCGGTCGTGGTTCGACACGTGGCTGTCCGACCGCCGCGCCGCCGGGTTGCCGGTGTTCGTGGCCGAGGTCGGCGGGGAGGTCGCCGGTTACGTGACGTACGGACCGTTCCGCCCGCACGACGGCTACCGGCACACGGTCGAGCACAGCGTCTACGTGCTGCCGGCGTTCCGGGGCCGTGGCATCGCGTCCGTGCTCATGCGCGCACTCGTCGCCCATGCGCGGCAGCGGGACCTGCACGTGATGATGGCCGGCATCTGCAGCGCCAACACGGGGTCGATCGCCCTGCACGAACGCCTCGGGTTCGAGGTCGTGGCGGTGCTGCCGGAGGTCGGACGCAAGTTCGACCGCTGGCTCGACCTGACGCTGATGCGACTCCCGCTGTCCTGACGACCGGGCGCTCAGTCGGTCGTGTCGAAGATCGGACCGACGGTGCGGGAACGCTTCAGCTCGAAGAAGCCCGGGTACCGGGCGGCCGCGACGACCCCGTCCCAGAGGTCGAGCGCCTGCTGCCCCTTCGGCGCCGGGGAGATGACGGGGCCGAAGAACGCGGTGCCCTCGACGGCGATGACCGGCGTGCCGACGTCCTGCCCGACGCGCTCGATGCCGTCGCGGTGGCTCTCGCGCGTCGCGGCGTCGACCTCGTCGCTCCAGGCGTACTCGGCGAGGTCGGCGTCGAGGCCGAGCTCCTCGAGGACCGCGGGGACGACCACTGCGGGGTCGTCCTCCTGACGGTGGTGGATGTGCTCGCCGAGCGCGTCGTAGAGCGGCTTCACGACGTCGTCGCCGAGCCGGAGCCGCGCGGCGGTCACCAGTCGCGGGTACACCTGCCCCCGTGCGAGCCGCTCCTTGTAGTCCTCGGGCACGTCCTGGTGCTCGTTGAGGACGTACAGGCTCATCACGTGCCACGACACGTCGAGCGGACGCTGCCCCTCGACCTCACCCACCCAGCGGCTGGTCATCCACGCCCACGGACAGTTCGGGTCGAACCAGAAGTCCACAGCGGTCGGCGTCGTCGGGGTGTTGTCCACAGTCGTGTCGGTCACGGGTGCGAGCGTACGCGTGCTCGCTAGGCTGGCTCCGACATGTTCCGCCGGTGCACGACGCCGGGCGGGGCCACCGATGCGCGGACATCGATCGTCCGCGCCGCAGCGAAGTTGGAGCGTCCGTGCCCGGAGAGAACCTCACCCGAATCGAAGCCCAGGAACGTGCGGCGATCGTCGACGTCCAGTCGTACGACGTCGAGCTGGACCTGACGCGCGGCGCCGAGAGCTTCGGCAGCACCACCCGCGTGCGCTTCACCGCGACGCCCGGTGCGTCGACCTTCATCGACGCGATCACCAAGACCGTGCACTCGATCACCTTGAACGGCACCGCGCTCGACGTCGCGGCCGTGAACGACGGCGTGCGCATCCAGCTCGCCGACCTGCAGGAGCAGAACGAGCTCGTCGTCGTCGCCGACGCGCTGTACACCAACACCGGCGAAGGCCTGCACCGGTTCGTCGACCCCGTCGACAACGAGGTCTACCTGTACTCCCAGTTCGAGGTGCCCGACTCCCGCCGGATGTTCGCGGTGTTCGAGCAGCCCGACCTGAAGGCCGAGTTCACCTTCACCGTGACGGCGCCGTCCCGCTGGCAGGTCGTCTCGAACTCCCCCACCCCGGAACCGCGCGTCGACGGCGACATCGCCACGTGGGCGTTCCCGGCGACCACCCGGATCTCGAGCTACATCACGGCGCTCATCGCCGGCCCGTACGAGGTCGTCCGCAGCGAGCTGACCTCGAGCGACGGACGCACCATCCCGCTCGGCGTCTTCGCCCGCAAGTCCCTCGCCGAGTACCTCGACGCCGACTACGTCTTCGAGACGACCCGCAAGGGCTTCACGTACTACGAAGAGAAGTTCGACGTCCCGTACCCCTTCGAGAAGTACGACCAGCTCTTCGTCCCCGAGTTCAACGCGGGCGCGATGGAGAACGCCGGCGCCGTCACCTTCACCGAGACGTACGTCTTCCGCTCGAAGGTCACCGACGCCATCAAGGAGCGCCGGGTCGTCACGATCCTGCACGAGCTCGCACACATGTGGTTCGGCGACCTCGTGACCATGAAGTGGTGGAACGACCTCTGGCTGAACGAGTCGTTCGCCGAGTGGGCCTCCACGATCGCCACCGCAGAGGCCACCGAGTGGACCGAGGCATGGACGACGTTCCAGGCGATGGAGAAGTCCTGGGCCTACCGCCAGGACCAGCTCCCCTCGACGCACCCGATCGTCGCGACCATCAACGACCTCGAAGACGTCCAGGTCAACTTCGACGGCATCACGTACGCGAAGGGCGGCTCGGTCCTCAAGCAGCTCGTCGCGTGGGTCGGCATCGACGCGTTCTTCGCCGGTGTCTCCGCGTACTTCAAGAAGCACCACCACTCCAACACGGAGCTGAAGGACCTGCTCGTCGAGCTCGAGGCCACGAGCGGCCGCGAACTCGGCGAGTGGTCGAAGCTCTGGCTCGAGACCGCAGGCGTCAACACGCTGCGCCCGGAGATCGAGGTCGACGCCGACGGTGTGATCACGTCCTTCGCGGTGCTGCAGGAAGCCCCGGCCGACTACCCGACCCTCCGCCCGCACCGCCTGGCGATCGGCGTCTACGCGTTCGGTACCGACGGCGCAGCACCCTTCGGCGCGGACACCGCGTCCTCCGGCGGCAAGCTCGAGCGCACGCACCGCGTCGAGATCGACGTGGACGGTGCCCGTACGGACGTCCCCGAGCTCGTCGGCCAGCACCGCGGCGACCTCGTGCTGCTCAACGACGACGACCTGGCGTACGCCAAGATCCGTCTCGACGAGCAGTCCCGACGCACCTCGATCGAGCACCTCGCCGCGATCGCGAACCCCCTCGCCCGCTCCATCGTCTGGGGCGCGATGTGGGACGCCACGCGCGATGCCGAGTCGCCCGCCAGCGACTACGTCCGACTCGTGCTGGGCAACATCGCGACGGAGACCGAGTCGACGACGATCCGCACGACGCTGTCGCAGCTGCTCCTGACGGCGCGGAACTACGTCGCGCCGGCCAAGGTCGACGCCACGGTCCGCACCGTCGGCGACACGCTGTGGAACCTGGCGTCCTCGGCAGAGGCCGGATCGGACGCCCAGTTCCAGTTCGCGAAGTTCTTCGCGCAGATCGCCTCGACGCCGGAGCACGTCGCGACGCTGACGGGGCTGCGCGACGGCTCGGTCACGCTGAACGGGCTCGAGATCGACACCGACCTCCGCTGGGAGCTGCTCGAGGGCCTCGTGCTCGCGGGTGCCGCCGCGGATGCCGAGGTCGACGCCGAGCTCGCCGCCGACAAGACCGCGTCTGGCGAGCAGGCAGCCGCACGGGCCCGTGCGACGATCCCCACCGCCGAGGGCAAGCTGGCGGCGTTCTCGTCGCTCGTCGACTCCGACGCGCTGCCGAACGCCATCGTGCGCCAGACCACCATCGGGTTCCAGCACGCCAACTCCCCGGTCGTGCTCGAAGGCCTCGTGCCGAAGTACTTCGACGTGCTCACGCGCATCTGGGCCGAGCGGAGCTACCACATCGCCGACACGATCGTCACCGGGCTGTACCCGGCGCCGCTCGCCTCGGTGGAGCTCCGTGACGCCGCGACCGCGTGGCTCGAGGCACACCCGGAGACCCCGGCGCTGCGTCGCATCGTGACCGAGAACCTCGCGGGCACCGAGCGTGCACTGCGGGTCCAGGCCGCCGACGCCTGAGTCCGGTTGCCAGGCGGGGTGTGGCGTTCCTCCAGGGACGCCACACCCCGCCCCTCTAGCATCGAGCGGATATGAACCTGGCTGCAGACGACACCTCGAAGCTCATCTCCAACGCCTTCACCCAGTTCGTGGAGACCTGGCACGTCCCGATCGTGATCGTGATCACGGTCCTCGCGGCGATCATCGTCCGGCTCATCCTCAGGCGCTCGATCAACGGTGTGGTGGACCGCGTCGTCAACGGGGCGAAGAAGCGCCAGGGCACCACCGACACCCAGGCGCTCATCGCCTCGCCGATCCAGACCGCACGCGTCGTCCAGCGCACCAGGACGCTCGGCAGCGTGCTCAAGAACCTGGCCACCGTCGCCGTCGTGATCATCGCGCTCGCAGTGATCATCCCGCAGGTGCTCCCGAACGCCGCCGTCGGGATCGTGGGTGGGGCGTCCCTCGTCGCAGCGGGCCTGGCGGTCGGCGCCCAGTCGATCGTCAAGGACCTGCTGTCCGGCGTGTTCATGATCCTCGAGGACCAGGCAGGCGTCGGTGACGTCGTCGACACCGGGCAGGCCACCGGTGTCGTCGAGAACGTGGGCTTGCGGGTCATGCAGATCCGCGACGTCAACGGCATCCTCTGGTTCGTTCCGAACGGGCAGATCCTCCGCGTCGGCAACCTGTCGCAGGGCTGGTCGCGTGTGCTCGTCGACATCACCGTGCCCTACGACACGGACATCGACGCCGTCCAGGACGCGCTGCTCGCCGCCGCCGTGCGGATGTCGCAGGAGCCCCGCTGGCGGCAGCGCATCATCGAGAAGCCGGAGATCTGGGGCCTGCAGTCGATCACCGACACGGGCATGGTGTTCCGGCTCGTGGTGAAGACCCGCGCGTCCGAGCTCGACGTCGTCGGGCGTGAACTCCGCATCCGGCTGAAGCACGCCATCGACGAGCTCGGCGTGACGCTGCCGGCGATGGCGATGATCATGCCGGAGGGCTGGGAGAACGCGACCTCGATCAACGGGCTCCGCACCGTCCGGACCCAGCCGACGCCCGCCCCGACGAAGCCCCGGCGCGGCCGCAAGACCAACCAGTACGGGCAGCCGATCGAGACCGACGGCCCCGACTCCGGAAGGAACAACGACCGATGACCGACCTCCCCACACCAGGCGCCTCCGGTGCGTCCGGCGGTGTGCCTGCGCAGCCGATCACGTTGCGGGTCGGCCTCGGCGGGACGTCCGCGACCGGGTCACTGTTCGACCGGATCGGCGGCGCACCGACGTTCGACCGCCTCGTGCGGCGCTTTTACGACGGCGTGCAGCAGGACGACGTGATCTGGCCGATGTACCCGCAGGACGATCTCGAGGGCGCGATCTCCCGGCTCTCGCTCTTCCTGCAGCAGTACTGGGGCGGACCAGGCACCTACAGCGAGCAGCGCGGGCACCCACGACTGCGGATGCGGCACATGCCCTTCCGCATCACGTCAGAGGCCCGCGAGCGTTGGCTGCACCACATGCGGGAAGCAGTCGAGTCGCTCGGGCTCGCGCCCCTCGACGAAGCGGAGTTGTGGGCGTACCTCGACCGTGCTGCCCACGCGATGACGAACACCTTCGACTGACCCCTTGACGCTCCGGCCGAACTGGTCATAACCTCTCCACACCATTCCGCAATGACCTTGCGGAATGGTGTGGCTCGGGCACGGCGCCCACTCCCGAGGGCCGCGACGCCTCATGAGGAGAACCATGCAGGTCGTTCCGAAACTCGCAGCCGTCGGCGCAGGGGCCGCCCTGATCGCCGCGGCGGTCATGCTGCCGAACATCGCCGACGCGGCTGGCGGCAACCTCGTGTCGAACCCTGGTTTCGAGACCGGGACCACCAGCGGGTGGGTCTGCTCCAGCGCCTCCGTGGTCAGCACGCCGGTCCACTCCGGCACGAAGGCCCTGTCCGGCGCGCCGACGTCGTCGAACACCGCACAGTGCTCGCAGACGATCGCCGTGCAGCCGAGTACGGCGTACACCCTGTCCGGATGGGTCTCCGGGAGCTACGTGTACCTCGGCGAGAGCGGATCCGGCGCGAGCACGTGGACCTCCGCAGCGGGCTACCAGCAGTTGACCACCACGTTCACCACCGGAGCGTCGCAGAAGACCGCGACGGTGTACGTGCACGGCTGGTACGGACAGGGCACCTACCTCGCCGATGACATCGTGTTGAGCGGCCCCGGCGGCGCGGGCGCCACCCCGACGTCGGCACCGACGTCGACGCCGACACCCACCCCGACCCCGACCCCGACACCCACCCCGACCCCGACCCCGACCCCGACCCCGACCTCGACGCCGACACCGACACCGACACCGACCCCGGGCACCGGTCCGGCCGCGCAGCTGCCGAAGCACACGCTCACCGGCTACTGGCAGGACTTCGACAACGGCGCGAAGGCGCTGCGACTCGCGGACGTGCCGAAGTCGTACGACCTCGTCGCCGTCGCGTTCGCCAACGCCGACGCGTCGAGACCCGGCGCGGTGACGTACGCCGTCGACTCGGGCCTGTCCACGAAGCTCGGCGGGTACACGGATGCGCAGTTCCGGTCGGACGTGCAGACGCTCCATGCTCGCGGGCAGAAGGTCATCGTCTCGGTCGGCGGCCAGAACGGCACGATCTCCGTCGCGGACAGCACGTCTGCAGCGAACTTCGCCGCGAGCGTCGACTCCCTGATGAACTCGTTCGGGTTCGACGGGGTCGACATCGACCTCGAGAACGGCGTGAACCCCACGTACATGGCGCAGGCGCTGCACACCGTCGCGGCGAAGCACCCCGGCATGATCATCACGATGGCGCCGCAGACGATCGACATGCTCAGCACGTCATCGGACTACTTCGCCCTCGCGCTGAACATCAAGGACATCCTGACCATCGTGCAGACGCAGTACTACAACTCCGGGTCGATGAACGGGTGCGACGGCGGCGTCTACGCGCAGGGCACCGTGGACTTCGCGACGGCGCTCGCCTGCACGTCCCTCCAGGGCGGTCTGCGCGCGGACCAGGTCGGGCTCGGGTTCCCCGCCTCGCCGAGCGGCGCCGGGAGCGGCTTCGTCGCACCGAGTGTCGTGAACAACGCGATGACCTGCCTCGCGAAGGGGACCGGTTGCGGCTCGTTCGTCCCGGCTGCGAAGTACTCCGGGCTCCGCGGTGCGATGACCTGGTCGATCAACTGGGACGCCTCGAACGGCTACGCGTTCGCGAACGCGGTGCGGCCGGTCCTGGACGCCTTGTCCTGACCACCACCGGACTGGAGGCTCGTGGCGGCGTCGCCACGAGCCTCCAGTCCGCCGGTCGGTCGCGTCAGCGGACGTACGAGCCGTCCGCCAGGTCCTCCAGCAGTGACGGGCGGGTCGGGTTCCAGCCGTACGCGCTGCGCGCGTGCGCGCCCGAGCACTCCTGGTGCATGAGCAGGGCGTCCGCGTACGCGGTACCGAGGCGCTCGCGGGACGCGTCCACGCTCTCCGCGACGATCGGCGACCCGTGTGCCCCGGCTTCGGCGATCTCCCGCACGGTCGGGTTGTCGCCCGTCGCGACCAGCACGTACCCGTCCTGCTCCGCCCGCTCGAGCGCCAGGACGTAGAGCTCGCCGAGGTCGTCGACGTGGACCGTCGCCCAGCGCTGCGACCCGTCGCCGACGAGCCGGACCTCGTGCTCGCCGTCCCCGACGAACATCGCCGGGATGCCGGCTCCGCGCCCGTAGACGATGCCGGGTGCCACGATCGTGGTGCGCACGTCACTGGCACGGACCACTGCCTCGTTCGCACCGCGCCACGAAGTCATCGCCGGAGGGTCGATCGGGGACTGCTCGGAGATGTCGGTCGAGTTGCCGAACGTGAAGATGCCGCCGGTGTGGACGAACGGCTTCGGGGTCCCGGTGAGCGCATCGAGGACCGTCCGGACGAACGCCGCGTCGACGTCCTTCGCGGACGCGGTGTGCACGACGGCGTCGGCCTCGTGGGCGAGGCGCTCGACGACCTCGGTGTCGGTGACGTCCTCGACGAACGCGCGACCGCCCGCGTCGCGGACGACCTGGGCCTTCTCGTCGGAACGGACGATCGCGGTGACGTCGTGCCCGTGGGCGACGAGTGCACGGAGGACGGATGAACCGATGTAGCCGGACGCGCCGGTCAGGAACACATGCATGCGGCCAGCCTGGCACCGGGGGCTGGCCGAGCGCTCCGCGCTGCGGGGGCTAGGACGCCAGGGTCCAGGCGCGTCGCTTCACCAGGACGTGTCCACGCGAGGTCGTGAGGCGGCTCCAGGGGCCGGTCTCGAACAGCCGCACCGGGTCGTGCCCGAGGAACCCGAGGCTCTCCCCCGCGAACCCCGCTCCGGCCGGGACGTGCTCGACGCCCGGGATCGGTCGACCCCAGACCTCGGATCGGATCTTGCGCACCACGGCTTCGCCGGCGTTCGTCGGCACCGCGTCGGCGACCTCGTCGATGCCGGCCTTCGCTGCGCGGCGGAGGAGCTCGGCGGAGACGTCGGGCAGGGGGATCCACCCACCGCGCGGCGGGGAGATCGCAGCCCAGGTGACGGTGTGGACCTCGTGCGGCAGCTCGACCTCGATCGGGGTGGCGCGGGTGGGGTCCGCACCCTCGGCGTGTTCGGCGTCCTGCGCGTCGGCGAGCACCCGCAGGCGTTCCTGGAACGAGGCCAGCGGAACGACGACGTCGATCGACGCCGGCTGGGTCAGCGAGAACGTGCGGAGCCCGAGCACCGTCGGGAGTTCGTCGAGCAACCCCAGCGGGTACAGGATCGCCGTGTAGACGGCGAGCACCCCGGAGTCGGCGATGAGGCGGACGGAGCCGTCCTCGACGCGGGCGGCACGTCCGAGGTACGTGCGGAGGTCCCCCAGGGAGGCGGCGTCGGGCAGCGTGAACGAGGTGCTCATGTCGTGTCCGATCCTACCGGGGCGCTCCTCTTCGTAGACTGCGGGGGTGGTCAACGACGAACCGGACTTCCTGCGGACCCTGCGAGTCGAGGACACCGGCGCGAGTACGCGCGAGACGATCCTCACCGGGGCGAACCACTGGTCCCCCGGCGGCCGGGTCTTCGGCGGCCAGGTCCTCGCGCAGTGCATCGTGGCGGCGCAGGCCACCATCGACGGCCGCGACATCCACTCGATCCACGGGTACTTCCTGCGACCGGGCGACATCGACGTGCCGATCACCTTCGGCGTCGAACGCATCCACGACGGCCGGTCCTTCGCCACACGTCGGGCACAGGCCTACCAGAACGGCACCCCGATCTTCTCGATGATCGCGTCGTTCCAGACGGAGGACGACGGCGTCGAGCACCAGGACCCCTTCCCCGTCGGCATGCCGGAGCCGGAGTCGCTCCCCTCGGCGGCGTCGATCCTCTCGGCGATCGACCACCCCGTCGCGCGGGCGTGGGCCGAGCGGTCGATCGACCTCCGGCACGTCGAGGGCCCGGTGTTCGTCGACGTGCAGGGTGAGCACGTGCCGCACCAGGCCGTGTGGTTCCGCGTGCAGGGCGACCTGCCCGACGATCCTGCTCTCCACCGCGCCGTGCTGGCCTACGCGAGCGACCTGTCGATCCTGGAGCCGATCATGCGGCGGCACGGGGTCGCCTGGGGCACCCCGGGGGTCAAGAGCGCGAGCCTCGACCACGCGATGTGGTGGCACCGGGACGGTCGCGCGGACGAGTGGATCCTGTACACGCAGGAGTCGCCGAGCGCGCAGGGTGGCCGGGGTCTCGCGTTCGGCCGGATGTTCTCCCGCGACGGGCGTCTGCTGGCGAGCGTGGCGCAGGAGGGCATGATGCGGATCCCGCACCGCTGACACGCGGCGGGGGGGGGCTGGGCCGGGTCGGCTACGGCCTCGAGAACACGACCGGCGGTTCGACGTACGGCTCGCACGCCGCACGCTCGACGGCCGTGAGGCGACGCGGACGGTTCGTGGCCGCGTCGACCATCACCAGCGTCGTCGTTGCCCGCGTGTAGAGCTCGGCGGGCTCGTGGCCGACCGGCGACCAGACCTCGTACGAGATGTCGAGGCTCGCACCGCCGACGTGCCCGATCCAGAGCTGGATGTCGAGCGGTCGTCGGAAGTACGGCGTCGATGCGAGGTACTCGAGCCGCTGGGCCGCGATGACCGTCATCGTGCCCGATCCCGGCCGACCGTCGATGATCGGCTCCGGCGCGGATCCCGACTCGTCGACCTCGTCGGGATCCGGCGCCCAGAACGCGAGCACACGGGCTTCTTCGAGCAGCCGGAGCATCGCGGAGTTGTTCACGTGCCCGTAGGCGTCGATGTCGCTCCAGCGGATGCGGACCGGCGTGTGCAGCCTGGCCACGTGCGGGTCAGTCCCGCGTGAGCTTGCGGTACGTCGCGCGACCGGGCTTGGCCGCGTCGGCACCGAGGCGCTCGATCTTGTTCTCCTCGTACGCCTCGAAGTTGCCCTCGAACCAGTACCAGTTCGGCGTGCCGTCCTCGTTCAGGCCTTCCCACGCGAGGATGTGCGTCGCGATGCGGTCGAGGAACCACCGGTCGTGGGTGATGACCACGGCGCAACCGGGGTACTCGAGCAGTGCGTTCTCCAGCGAACCGAGGGTCTCGACGTCGAGGTCGTTGGTCGGTTCGTCGAGGAGCAGGAGGTTGCCGCCCTGCTTGAGCGTCAGCGCGAGGTTCAGACGGTTGCGCTCACCACCCGAGAGGATGCCTGCACGCTTCTGCTGGTCCGGGCCCTTGAACCCGAACTGCGAGACGTATGCGCGGGACGGGATCTCGGTCTTGCCGACCTGGATGTAGTCGAGTCCGTCGGACACGACCTCCCACAGGTTCTTGTTCGGGTCGATGCCACCACGGCTCTGGTCGACGTACGAGATGTCGACCGTCTCACCGATCTTCAGCGTGCCGCCGTCGAGGGGCTCGAGCCCGACGATCGTCTTGAACAGGGTCGTCTTGCCGACGCCGTTCGGGCCGATGACGCCGACGATGCCGTTGCGCGGGAGCGTGAAGGAGAGGTCGTCGATGATGACGCGCTCACCGAACTGCTTGTGCAGCTTCTCGGCGTCGATGACCTGCGAGCCGAGACGCGGCCCCACGGGGATCACGATCTCCTCGAAGTCGAGCTTCCTGGTGCGCTCGGCTTCCGTCACCATCTCCTCGTAGCGAGCGAGACGGGCCTTGGACTTCGCCTGACGACCCTTGGTGTTGCTGCGCACCCAGTCGAGCTCGGACGACAGGCGCTTCGCGAGCTTGGCGTCCTTCTTGCCCTGGACCTCGAGGCGAGCGCGCTTCTTCTCGAGGTACGTCGAGTAGTTGCCCTCGTACGGGTAGAGACGACCGCGGTCGACCTCGGCGATCCACTGGGCGACGTGGTCGAGGAAGTACCGGTCGTGGGTCACGGCGAGCACGGCGCCGTGGTACTGCTGCAGGTGCTGCTCGAGCCAGAGCACGCTCTCGGCGTCGAGGTGGTTGGTGGGCTCGTCGAGGAGGAGCAGGTCCGGCTTCTGCAGCAGGAGCTTGCAGAGCGCGACGCGGCGCTTCTCACCGCCGGACAGATGCGTGACGAGCTCGTCCCCCGGGGGGCACTGGAGCGCGGCCATCGCCTGCTCGAGCTGCGAGTCGAGGTCCCACGCGTCGGCCGCGTCGATCTCTTCCTGCAGGGTGCCCATCTCGGCCAGGAGCGCGTCGAAGTCGGCGTCCGGCTCGGCCATCAGCGCGGAGATCTCGTTGAAGCGGGAGATCTTGCCGTGGATCTCGCCGACGCCTTCCTGCACGTTCTCGAGCACGGTCTTCGACTCGTCGAGCTCGGGCTCCTGCATGAGGATGCCGACGCTGAAGCCCGGCGTGAGCTTCGCTTCGCCGTTGGAGGGCTGGTCGAGGCCGGCCATGATCTTCAGGATCGTCGACTTGCCGGCGCCATTCGGGCCCACGACGCCGATCTTCGCACCGGGGAGGAACGACATCGTGACGTCGTCGAGGATCAGCTTGTCGCCGACTGCCTTGCGGGCACGGACCATCTGGTAGATGTACTCAGCCATATCGCGGTCAAGTGTAGTGACCCGTCCGGCTCCGCGTGACGGTTCGAGCACGTCAGGCCGCTTCGCGGTGGACTTCGTCGGCGGCCCGGGCGGCGGCGCTCGGTTCCGGGAGCTCCTCGTCCACCCCTTCTGCCGGGACCGGAGTCGTCTCGTCGGCTTCGTCGCCCGAGCTGTCCTCTGCACCGTGGACCTCCCCCGTGTCCGGGTTGACGCTCGGTCCAGGGCCGGGCACCGCGGTCGCTTCCGATGCGTGGCGTGGGACCTTGATCCAGTTGCCGATGCCCCAGGCGAGGTCCTGCCCCAGCGCTTCCGCGTCGATCTCCACGGACGTGCCGCCGCGGCCGTCCCGCTCCCAGGTCCTGATCCGCACCCGTCCGGTGACGAGGATGCGGTCGCCCTTCTTGACGGACTTGTGCACGTTCGCCGCGAGCGACCGGAAGGCCGTCACGGTGAACCAGTTGGTGGGGCCGTTGGTCCAGGTGGAGTTCTGGCGGTCCCAGCGACGGGACGGTGATGCCAGTCGCATGCTCGTGATGGCGATGCCGGTCTCGGTGACGAGGTGGCGGGGCTCGGTCGCGACGATGCCGCAGACGGTGATGGTGTCGTTCATGCCACCGATCGTCATCGAGCCCCGGACCGCCGTGGCGGGCCGGGGCTCGATGTGTGTGGTGTGGACCCGATCAGGCGACTGTGGAGGACGAGTCCCCCGAGCCTCCTGGCCGGGTGCAGCCACGTCGGATCAGTGCGCGTGGAACTCCGGTCGCGTCGCGAGCGGACCGAGCGCGGCGTGGACCGCACCCTTCGCCGACTGGAGCGACGGGTAGACCCCGCCACCGCCTTCCCGGTGTCCGTAGAGCTCGACCCGGAACCCGTCCGGCGCACGGTGGATGCTGCCCACCGCTCCTGCCGGACCGACTGCGACCCATGTTCCGTCGTTCTGTGTCATCGTTCGACCACCTCCTCGTGGCCCCGACGTCCGGTCCTGTTGTTCAGGACGCCAGGATGTACTGACTGTAGGCCTTGCGGACCTTGTTCACCTTCGGCAGCGCGACTGCGAGGCAGTAGCCCTGACCGGGGTTCTTCGCGAAGAAGTCCTGGTGGTACTCCTCGGCGGGGAAGAACGTCGTGAGCGGCTCGATCGTGGTGACGATCCCGCCGTCCCAGATGTCCGAGGCACGCTCGATCGCCTGCTCGAACAGCGCACGCTGCTCGTCGTCGGCGGGGAACATCGCCGAGCGGTACTGCGTGCCGACGTCGGCGCCCTGACGGTTGAGCTGCCGCGGGTCGTGCAGCGTGAAGAACACGTCGAGGATGACGTCGGCCGGGATCACCGCCTCGTCGAAGGTGACGGCGACGGCCTCGGCGTGACCGGTGGCACCGGTGCACACCGCCTCGTACGACGGGTTCTCCGTGGTCCCACCGATGTAGCCGGACACCACGTCCTGCACACCCTGGAGCGTGCGGTACACGGCGTCGAGACACCAGAAACATCCACCTGCGAGCACGAACGTGGTCATGGGCACACCGTACCTCCCCGGCCTCCGAGGAACTCCGAGCCCCTGGTGCGTCCTCCACAACGCGCAGCCGGCCCGCACTGTCCCCCGGGTGCACCGCCAGGCCCCGGCGTGTCGGAGGTGCGCCGTAGCGTCAGCAGCACACCGACCAGGAACAGGAGGCACCTCGATGCAGACGACCACCGAGCCCCAGCTGCGCATCCGGACCGCGCACCCCGTGGCACGCTCCCGCGGTGACCTCCGCGTCCTCGACGTCCGCGACGACCTCTCCCGCGTGACCCGTTCCAACGGCGAGATCGTCGGGTACGTCGATCGGGTCGACGTGGCAGGCGACACCGCCTACCGAGCGCGGCGGTACATCGCCGCCGAGCGCCGGTTCGTCGAACTGCCGAACGTCTGGTCCGTCGACGACGCGGTGGACTGCCTGCGCTGGTGACCTCGGTGCGTGGAGCGGTTCGATCCGATGATGTTCCACATTGGAATCACGTCGGACCGGATGCGCGGAACGCCGCCTGATCTCCCCTGGAACCGACCGACTCGTGGGTATGGTGCGCGCATGGACTGGTGGAACGACCTTCTCGACTGGACCTCGTCGGACACGGGGTGGCGCGTGATCTCCGGAGCGCTGATCCCCTTCGTGGCGATCGTCGTCGCCGGTGTCGTCGCGGCCCTCATCGGACGCGGTGCGACCAAGCGCGTGGTGAGCCTGCAGGAGCGGGAAGCCAAGAACGCCGCCGTCGCCGCCATCATCTCGGCGGCCCGCAAGGCCGCCTCGTGGGGCTCGCTCGGCCACGAGGAGCGCGGGTACGCGGACCACCTCGCCGAGGACGCCGACATCCGTCTCCGCCTGCTGCCGATCAACGGTGCGCCGCTCGCGGCGAACTGGGCGCAGCACGAGATCGCCGACATCAAGAAGAACTCCTCGACGTTCAGCTTCCAGGCGGAGCAGTCCCTCGCCGAGTTCCGCGACCGGCTGCTCGAGTGGCAGTCCCGGCCCGGCAAGGCACGCAAGCTCTTCAAGTACGACCTCGAGCGCTGGAAGTTCGAGTCACCCGATCCCGACGCCGACCTGATCAAGCGTCAGCAGGACTGGAGCGCCGACCAGGCGAGTGGCAAGCGCGCGCCGGAACCGACGCCGGCCCCGACGCCGACGACCACCTCCCTGCGGCCTGCGCCGCAGCGGACGGGAGGCCCCACCACGCCCGCCGCGCAGCCCGCGTCCGCCACCGCGGCCGGCTCCACCGCCGCGGGGACCGGCGCAGGCATCGCAGCCGCCGGGACGCCGGGCACCGCCGCGTCCGCGGACGCCGTCGCCGGGTACACCGCGACGCGCGGCACCGACCCGAACGCCACGACGCCGATCACGGACGGCGCGACCCGCTCGTTCGGCGACGGACTCACCCGCCCGTACGGTGACGACCAGCCGGCGCCGACGCCGATCCGTCCCGCCCTCGGGACCCCCGGTACGCCCGGGGCTCCTGGCACGTCCGCATCCCCGTCGCGCGGTTCGAGCGATGTCGACGCGGACAACGCCGACGTCGTCGACGAGCAGCCGGTGTCGTCGCCCCGGCCGCAGTCCTCGCCCCGCGAGACGGACACGCAGCGGGACGCCGGCACCCTCACCGACGGCCCCGTCGATGCCGCGGGCCCCACGAACACGACGTCGATCCCCACCCGGATCGCCGACGCCCCGGTCGAACCCGCGGACGCCGACGAGACGTCGGAGGCGCCGTACACGCAGCCGATCAGCGCCAACGAGCTGCGTCGCCGCGCCGAGGACGACGAGTAGCCGTCACCGCCCCCCACCACACGAAGGCCGCCATCCGAACGGATGGCGGCCTTCGTCGTCGGTGCCCCCGGCAGGAATCGAACCCGCGGCACGGTGGGTAGAAACCACCTGCTCTATCCACTGAGCTACGGAGGCGGACGACTCCGATTCTATTCCGAGGGTCGGGGCAGCCGGTGGACCCACGCGTCGACCTCGGCCTGCGACCGGAGTCGGACGATGCGAAGATGGGGTGCCGTCTCCTCGAGTGGTGGGACCTGGGCCTGCATCTTCCTGCGGGTCCGGAGCCCCCACCGGATGATGTGGTCCCGGTTCACCAGCACGGTCCACAGCGGCGGCTCGACGTTGCCGTTCCAGAGCTCGATCCGCCGGGTCCGTCGACGAATCGTCCGACGCACGAGCCGCCAGAGCGCGACGAGGACGGGCAGGTCGAGCCAGACCAGGGTGTCGGCACGCTCGACGAGGAGGGGTCGCACCTGGTGGTACTGCCACTCGGTGACCCAGGCGGGTTCGGCAGTGAACGCCTCGACGTCCGCCTCGAAGGTCGGACGCGGCACCCAGCCGGGTCCGTGGAAGAGGGCGTCGATCTCGGTGTGCGGAACTCCGAGCCGGCGGCTGATCCGACCGGCTGTTGTCGTCTTGCCGACGCCGGTCACCCCGGCGACGAGGACTCGACGTGGCGGCGGATCGAGGACGTCATCGGCTCCGAGCACCCGTCGACCCTAGCAATCCGCCGTTCCCCGGACGCTCCCCCGCCGTTCGCCTCCCGGCAACACCGCCTCCCTAGCGTGCCGACATGAGCACCGAGCACGCAGCCTGCACGCGCGCCAGCACCGAGCGCGCAGGCGGCACGCGCGCCAGCAGCATGCGCGTCGTCGCGGTCATCCCTGCGCGCGCGGGGTCGAAGGGCATCCCGGGGAAGAACCTCCGCCCGGTCGCCGGCCGCTCCCTCGTCCGTCGCGCCGTCGAGTCCGCCTTGCGAGCACGACTGGTGGACGCCGTGGTGGTCTCCACGGACGGGGACGCGATCGCTGCCGAGGCCGTGGCGGCCGGTGCACGCATCGTCCGACGCCCCGCCGCCCTCGCCGACGACGGCGCCAGCTCCGAGTCCGCGCTGCTGCACGCACTCGACGAGATCGCGGCCGTCGGCGACACCCCCGAGGTCCTGCTCTTCGTCCAGGCGACGTCACCGTTCATCGACCCGGCCGATCTCGACGCCGCCGTCGAACGGATCCTGGACGACGAAGCGGACTCGGTGTTCGCCGCGACGCCGTCGCACGCGTTCCTGTGGCGCACCGATCCCGACGGGCATGCGGTCGCGGTGAACCACGACGCCGCGACGCGCCCGCGCCGCCAGGACCGGGCACCCGAGTACCGCGAAACCGGCGCCCTCTACGCGATGCGCGTCGAGGGGTTCCGGCAGCACCAGCACCGGTTCTTCGGGCGGGTCGAGGTCGTGCCGGTCGACCCGGCAGGCGCGGTCGACATCGACGACGAGACGGACCTCACGCTCGCTGACGCCCTCGCACCCCGGCTCGACCGCACCGCGCGCGACGCCAGCACCGCACGCGGAGGGCACACCGCCACCACCTCGAACGGAGCACCATGACCGTCAGCATCGGCACCTCGACCATCGGCGCCGGCCACCCCGCCTACCTGATCGGCGAGATCGGCCTGAACCACAACGGCGACGTGGACATCGCGAAGCGGCTCGTCGACGTCGCCGCCGACGCGGGGCTGCAGGCCGTGAAGTTCCAGAAGCGGACCCCGGAGATCTCCACGCCCGAGCACATGAAGCACACCCCGCGGAGCACCCCGTGGGGCGAGATGACCTACCTCGAGTACCGCTACCGCGTCGAGTTCGACCGCGACCAGTACATCGAGATCGGTGACCACGCGACGATGCGCGGGCTCGACTGGTTCGCGTCGCCGTGGGACGAGCCGAGCGTGGACTTCCTCGAGGACCTGGGCGTCGTGGCGTACAAGATCGCCTCCGCGTCGGTCACCGACCTCGGCCTGCTCGCCGCGGTGGCAGCGACCGGCAAGCCCGTGATCCTGTCGACCGGGATGTCGACGCTGGAACAGATCGACCGCGCGGTCGAGGCGCTCGGGACCGAACGGCTCGTCCTCATGCACGCGACCTCGACGTACCCGCTGCCCGCCGAGGAGGCGAACCTCCGCATGATCGACACCCTCGCACAGCGCTACATCGGTGTCCCGGTGGGGTACTCAGGACACGAGCCCGGCCTGCAGATCTCGATCGCGGCCGTTGCCCTGGGCGCCACCGCCGTCGAGCGCCACATCACGCTCGACCGCACGATGTGGGGCTCCGACCACGCCGCGTCGCTCGAGCCGCACGGCCTGCAGACCCTCGCGCGCGACGTCCGCATCATCGAGACCGCCCTCGGCGACGGCGTCAAGCGGGTCATGCCCGGCGAGCTCGCCCCGCTCGCGAAGCTCCGCCGCGTGGACGCGTGACCCCAGCGTCGAGCGTCGTGCGCCGGTCAGGAGACACGGCCGGGAGGCACGTGGTCGGGATCGTGGACACCGACTCGTTCGCGAAGTGGGGCAGTCACCTGCTCGCGGCGGCTCCCGAGAACTGGTCGCTCGAGCTCCTCGTGGTGGACACCCCGCGGACCGCGAGCCCGGCACAGCTCCGTTCGGCGTTCCGAGGCCTGGACGGCCGGTTGGCCCACCTGGCATCGGCTCCCCCGGCACCCCTCGAGGTCGACGCCGTCGTCGACCACGTCCGGCTTTCCGAGCCCGACGCGGTCCTGGTCTCGGTGATCGGCCCGGTCGCGGAACTCCTCGTCGACGAGGTCCACCGCACGGTCCCCCGGCGCCCCGTCCTGTTGACCGGGCTCCCGGGCATCTCCTTCCCCGCGAAGTGGAAGGGTGTGTTCTCCCGAGCCCGCGCCGACCTGTTCGTGCTGCACAGCCATCGCGAGGTCCGCGAGTACGACGCCCTCGCGACGGAGAACGGTGTCGAGCCGCACTTCGCCCTGGCCACCCTGCCCTTCGCCCGCCCCGGCGTCGTCGCGCGTCGGACTGTGGCACCGGACTCCGTCGTGTTCGCCGCACAGCCGAGCGTCCCCGCCACCCGAGACGAACGGGCGCAGGTCGCCGAGTGGCTCGCGGAGACCGCCCGCCGGCACCCGGGGTGGCGCGTCGTGGTGAAGACCCGTGCGGTCGCGGGCGAACAGCAGACGCACCGCGAGGCCTTCCCGTACGCGGACCTGCTGCCACCGGACACCCCGACGAACCTGGTGGTCGAGACCGGTGCGATGGCCGCGCACCTCGACCGGTCCGTGGCGCTCGTGACGATCAGCTCCACCGCCGTGCTCGAGGCGGCCGCACGGGGCATCCCGGCGCTGACCCTGACCGACTTCGGTGTCTCCCGCCCGTTGATCAACGAGGTGTTCGTCGACAGCGGCCTCGAGGGTGACGCGGGCGACCTCGTCGACGGTCGGTTCGGCACGGTCCGTCCGGCGTGGATGACGGACAACTACTTCCACCCGGCGACGGACGACGACTGGGCGATCCGGGCCGAGGCGTTGATGCAGCGCCGGGACGCCGGCACCCTGCCGGACCGGCCGAGTGCCCGACGCAGTCGTGGTGGGGCGCTCCGCCGGGCCTGGGAGCGGAAGAACGCCCTCGGCAGCGCGGACCGGTCGGCGATCGGCACGGCGGCGCTCGTCGTCGGTGCACCGATCAGGAGCGCGAAACGCGCCGCGCGTCGTGTGCTGCGTGCTGTCCGTCCGCCGGAGCCGACGGTCGTCGGGGCACCGCGCTCCCAGCGGACGCAGGCCGACGAGACGACCCGACCACGGATGTCCGAGGTGACCCCGGCCGAGAGCCCGGCGGCGTCTGCGAGCCGAGCCGAGCCTCCCGTCCGGGTGTCAGGCGACCGCCTTGGCGACCGCGACCAGCAGCTGGTCCCTGGAGGGGACCCCGGGTGAACGGAAGACCTCGGCTCCGTCCGGGCCCCGCACGATGATCGTCGGGGTCGAACGGATGCCGAGGTCCTCAGCGTCGTCGGGGTGTGCAGCCACGTCGCGCTCGGTCACCGTCAGCCCTGGGACGAGCCGTGCCGCGTCGGCGGCCACCCGGCGGGCGGCGGCGCACGGTGCGCAGAAGGCTGAGGTCCAGAGGTCGAGCTGCATGTGATCGTGCAACGTCGCAGCGGGTCAGACTACTCCCGGTCGAACTCGCCGCTGCGGTCGCCGCGGTCGGCGAGGTCGTCCACGGGGTCGGACTCGCCCGGCTCGTAGGTGTAGTCGACGGAGATCTGGTCGAGGACGTGGCGGGAGCCGGTCGCCCGGTAGGTGAAGGCCGTCTGGAGGCCCTCGACGTCCGCGTAGACCGTCACTTCGTCGTCCACCGAGCCGCTCGTCGCGGTGCGGGTGTCCGTGGTCCCGTCGAAGGGGCCCTGGTGGAAGATCGCGGTGTACTCGCTGCCTTCGTCGATGGTGATGTCGCTCATCCGTCACTTCTACCAGGGCAGCCCTGTTGCAAGATGCATAGCAACGCTATATAGTTCAGCTATGGAAACAACGCGTGAGCAGACGATCGAGACGCTCCTCGTCTCGGTCAACCGCCTGATCCGCGTCGCCGCCCAGGCCGCCGGCAGCACCACGTCGTCGGCCGTCTGGCGCACGCTGGGCATCCTCGAGTCCGACCAGCCGCTCCGGCTCGGCGAACTCGCGAAGCTGTCCCGCGTCTCCCAACCCACGATGACCCGACTCGTCGCCGGCATGCTCGCCGACGGCCTGATCTCGCGGACCGTCGACCCCGACGACTCCCGCGGGCAGCTCATCGAGATCACGACCCTGGGTCGCGTCCGTCTCGCCGACTGGCGCACGACGCTCACCCGGACGGTCGGGCCGATGTTCGCCGATCTCGACGACGACCAGTGGGACATCCTGCACGAGGCATCGGCCCTCATCGCATCGGCCCTCGCCACGGGGACCAGAACGGAGATCACCGCGTGAACGCGCACGCACCGGCATCGTCCGGCAGCATCCTCAAACAGTCCAAGGCGGTCTGGGCGATTGCCTTCGCCTGTGTCGTCGCCTTCATGGGGATCGGCCTGGTGGACCCGATCCTCCCAGCCATCGCATCGTCGCTCAAGGCGACCCCCGCGCAGACCGAGCTGCTCTTCACGAGCTACCTCGCGGTCACCGGCGTCGCGATGTTCTTCACCAGCTGGGTCTCCAGCCGGATCGGTGCCAAGCGCACCCTGATGATCGGGCTCGCCCTCATCGTGGTGTTCTCGGTGCTCGCAGCCGTGTCGAACAACGTGTGGACGATCATCGACTTCCGTGCGGGATGGGGTCTCGGCAACGCGTTGTTCATCTCGACCGCGCTCGCGACCATCGTCGGGGCGGCATCGGGTGGCACGGCGTCCGCGATCATCCTGTACGAAGCCGCGCTCGGCCTCGGCATCGCGATCGGCCCGCTCGTCGGTGGGCTCCTCGGCTCGGTGAGCTGGCGCGGCCCGTTCTTCGGCGTCACCACGCTGATGGCGATCGCCTTCATCGCCGTGGCCGTCATGCTGAAGTCCTCCGGGCTCGAGAAGCCCGTCCCGACGAAGCTCTCCGCACCCTTCCGCGCGCTGGGTCGTCCGGCGCTGGCAGCACTCGCCGCGACCGCGCTGTTCTACAACATCGGCTTCTTCGTCCTGCTCGCCTACACGCCGTTCCCGCTCGGGTTCGGGGCGCTCGGCATCGGGTTCACGTTCTTCGGCTGGGGCGTCGGTCTGGCGATCACCTCGGTGTGGGTCGCCCCGATGCTCACCGCGCGTCTCCGTCGGACGACGGTGCTGCGGATCGCCCTGCCCCTGCTCGCGCTCGACCTCTTCGCTGCCGCGATCGTCGTGCGGTCGCAGGTCGGGCTCATCATCTGCGTCGTCATCGGCGGGCTCGTGCTGGGCGTGCTCAACACCGTCCTCACCGAGTGCGTGATGGAGGCCACCGATCTCCCCCGCTCGGTCGCCTCGAGTGCGTACTCCGCGGTGCGCTTCATCGGTGGTGCGATCGCGCCACCCGTCGCGACGCTGCTCGCCGACGCGTACTCGCCGTCCGCCGCGTACGTCTTCGCGGGGTCGTCCGTGGCCGTCGCGTTCGTGATCACCCTGGTCACCGCTCGGGTGCTGCGGCGGGTCGACGACGGTGCCGAGCCGGAGCCCGTCGAGGCCGAGGCCATCGCCGCGGGCGAGATGGCGTAGGGCGCGGGCCGGGCCTGGCCGCGCGTCGGGTCCCGCGCGCTGCGGCGGGTGCTGGCCGGGCTGCGAGTCCCGCGCGCGGTCGAGCGGGCGAAATACCCGGGTCCACCTCGGTGGGCGCCCGGGTATTTCGCCCGCTCGGCGTTCCGGGGCGCCCACGGCGGGCGGGGCGGCGGGGGCGGCGTGGTGGGCAGTGGACCCGACCGCCTGGAGGCGCGACGGGCGCCCGGCGGACCGGCGCCGGGCCTCCAGACCGTCCCGTCCAGGGCACCGTGGTGCCGGGAATAGGATCGAGGGCATGGCAACCGCGAATGACCGCCTCGTCTGGATCGACTGCGAGATGACGGGCCTCGATCTCGAGGTCGACGAACTCGTCGAGGTGGCCGTGGTCATCACCGACTTCGACCTGAACCCCGTGCACCCCGGATTCGACATCGTGATCAAGCCGGACCAGTCCGCGCTCGACAACATGAACGAGTTCGTGACGAACATGCACACCACGTCCGGCCTCATCGAGGAGATCCCGAACGGCGTCTCCCTGGCGGACGCCGAGTACCAGGTGCTCGAGTACATCCTCGCCCACGTCCCCGCCGAGGGCACCGCGCCCCTGGCCGGCAACACCATCGGAACCGACCGCTCGTTCCTGTCGAAGTACATGCCCCGCGTCGACGGGCACCTGCACTACCGGAGCGTCGACGTGTCGAGCATCAAGGAACTCTGCCGCCGCTGGTTCCCGCGCGTCTACTTCAACGCGCCGGAGAAGCACGGGGGACACCGGGCCCTCGCGGACATCCTCGAGTCCATCCGCGAGCTCGAGTACTACCGTCGCGCGGGCTTCGTCGCCGAGCCCGGCCCGAGCACGGACGACGTCCGGGCCGTCGCGGCGGAGGTCGTCGCCGCATGGGAGCCCCGGCTCGCCCCACAGCCCGCCGACTAGTGTCCCGCGGGGCCGCTCGCATGTACTACTATTGAGTGGTTGCCCGGCCTGACCGGTGCACATGGTGGGTATAGCTCAGCTGGTAGAGCGCTTGGTTGTGGTCCAGGAGGTCGCGGGTTCGAGCCCCGTTACTCACCCCGAACAAATCGAAGGCCCCGCTGTCGGCGGGGCCTTCGTCGTTCCCGCGTGCGTCCAGGTGGGTGTGCCACGATCGGGCCCGTGATGGAGATGTCCGCCGACGCCTTCGAGGGGCTCGTGACCGACGAACTCGACCTGCTGCCCGACGAGATGGTCGACGGCCTCGACAACGTCGTCTTCGTCGTGGAGGACGAACCCGAGGACGGCTCCGAGCTCTTCGGCATCTACGACGGCGTCGCACAGACCGAGCGCGGGCAGTACGGCTTCGGCGAACTCCCCGACCGCATCGTGGTGTTCCGGAAGCAGCACCTCGCCGAGTGCGACACGATCGAGGAACTCAGGGACGAAGTCCACACCACGCTCGTCCACGAAATCGGCCACTGGTACGGCATCGACGACGAGCGCCTCCACGAACTCGGCTGGGCGTAGCGACGCCACCAGCCGCGAGTCACCGGCCCTCAGGACCGCAGGACGACGTCCGCCAGTGCGACGGGGTCCTCCGACGCGATGAACGCGTCCTCCTGCCGTGCCCACCGCTCCCACTCCGCTGCGAACACGTCCCCGTCCCGGTCGAGTGCTCGCCGCTTCCGGACGTCGTCGTCCGCCTCCATCCAGACCCGCAGCGTCGCGAGCGGCGCCGAGGCCCGGGACAGCGCACCACAGCCCTCGATGACGAGCGGCGCCGTGGGGTCGAGCGACACCCAGCCGGCCGGTGCCGAGCGGGCCCAGTCCCACCGCCGGTAGCCGGACGCCTCGCCGAGGACCTCCGTCACGACGGCCGACGACGCGGCACGGAGTCCGTCCCACCCCGGGTAGACGTCGTCGAGGTGGACCACCGGCCACCCGAGCGACTCCCCGAGTGCGTTGCCCAGCGTGGTCTTCCCGGTCCCGGAGCGCCCGTCGACCAGGACGACGGACCGCCGGCCTGACGTCTGCGGAGCCGACCGTGCGCGGTCGGCGAGGGACGCGACGGAGGCGAGCCGAGCCTCCAGGCCGGAAACGGAAGCACCGGGAACGGGAGCGCCGCAAACGGACGCTCCGGCCGCACCACGCGCCCCCTCAGACACGCCACGTCCCCACGGCAACCGACACCGCGATCGAGACCAGCCCGATCCCGACCAGCACGGCGACCATCGCCCACTCCCGCGCCCCGAAGCGGGCCGGCCGGGCCCAGGTGCGCCTCCCGGGCGCTCCGAACCCTCGCGACTCCATCGCCACCGCGAGCGTCGTCGCCCGACGGAGCGCGAGCACGAGCAGCGCGAACGCCATCGAAGCGCCACGCCGGATCCGTCCGGTGTCAGCGAGCCCGCGAGCACGTCTGGCCATCGCGAGCTGCCGCCAGTCGTCGCCGAGCAGGGTCATCATCCGGATGGCCGCGAGCGCCCCGAGCACGAACCTCGCGGGCAGCCGCAGGATCTGCGCGAGCCCGTCCGCCAGGTCCGTGGGGTCCATCCCGATGAACAACACGATGCTCGGCAGACCGACCGCGAGCACGCGCAGCATCGTCGCCACGGCGAGCACGAGCGACCCGTCGGTGACGTGGGCGAAGCCGAAGTCGAACCACTCCCGTCCGGAGGCCCTCCCGTACAACGCGATGCTCACGCCCGTCAGCGGCACGGCGACCAGCACGGGCGAGGTCCGGAACAGCAGGGTCCTGACCGGGATCCGCAGGAGCGGCAGAAGGGCGAGCTCCAGTCCGAGGGCGACCGCCGCCGACACGACGTCGAGGCTCAGCACGAGACAGATCCCGAGTCCGATGACACCGAGGAGCGCGGCCACCGGCTGGACCACGCGGATGCCGCGTTCCGACCGGACGGGAGGCTCGGATCGCCACGACGGTGCGGGTTGCGTCGTCGAGGTGGTCACGTCGTGACCTCCGTGGGCGGGTTCGCGGGCGCGGGTGCGAGCGTCTCGGCTGCGGGTGCTCGCGTCTCGGCTGCGGGTGTCGCGCCCGTCGCGCTGAGGACCACCTCGTCGGCGTCGAGTGCGCGAACGAGGTCGCGGTCGTGCGTCACGGCGACCACCGCGGTCCCGGCGTCCGCGAGCGCTCCGAGCCGGTCGACGACGGCCTGCCACGTCGCACGGTCCTGCCCCGAGGTCGGTTCGTCGAGCACGACGACCGGAGGCCGCGTGGCCACGACGGTGGCGATCGCGAGACGCCGCTGTTCGCCGCCGGAGAGCGTGAACGGGTTGGCGTCCGCGAGGTGCGCCAGGCCGAAGGCGTCGAGCAGCTCACCCACACGCTCCTCGGTGTCCGGGATGCCGAGGGCCCGCGGGCCGGCGGCGATCTCCTCGCGGACCGTGCGGGCGACGAACTGGTGCTCAGGGTCCTGGAAGACCGTGCCGATCCGGACGGCGAGCTCGCGGCTGGACCATGCGTGCGGGGCGGGGCCGACGTCGCCTGCGAGCGTCGTCGTGGCCCGCAGGGTGCCGCCGGCGGGACGGAGGAGTCCTGCGAGTGTGAGCCCGAGCGTCGACTTGCCGATGCCGTTCGGTCCCGTGATCGCGATGACCCGGCCGGCGCGGACGTCGAGGTCGATGCCGCTCCCCACACGCTGGCGCCTGCCCCGTGCGGTCCCGAGCCCCTCCGCCACGAGGAGGTCCTGCTCCGCAGCGCGCTCCGGCGTGCGCCCCGCCGCGCGCTCCGTCGTGCGCCCCGCCGCGTGCTCCGCCGCGCGCCCGCCCTCGTCGATCGGGCGAAATACCCGGGTGGGTTCCGCATCCGACCCGGGTATTTCGCCCGCTCGTGGGGACGTGCGAGTCCCCGCTTCGTCGAGCGGGCGGAATGCCAGGGTGCTCCCCGGGACGGACCCGGGTATTTCGCCCGCTCGTGGGGGCGCGGGGCGGGGCGCTCGGGCGGAGCCGCGCTCGGGTTCGGCACCGGGGACCCACACGCCGGCGGCGGTCAGGGCATCGCCGTGGGACCGCAGGACGTCCGCGGGCGTGCCGTCGGCGATCACGCCACCCTCCGGCTCGAGCAGCACGAGCCGGTCGACCAGGTCGAGCCACGTGCCGACCCGGTGCTCCACGACGAGCATCGTCGCGCCGGTCTCGTCGAGCAGCGCCCGGACGGCGTCGTGCACCTGTTGGACCCCGGACGGGTCGAGGTTCGCGCAGGGTTCGTCGAGCACGAGTGCTCCCGGGCGCATCGCGAGCACCCCGGCGAGCGCCAACCGCTGCCGCTGCCCGCCCGAGAGCATCGTCGTCGACCGGTCGAGCGGCAGGTCGAGCCCGACGACGTCGAGCGCCGACCGGACCCGCTCCCAGGTCTCGCCCCGAGGGACACCGGTGTTCTCGCACCCGAACGCGACGTCGTCGCCGACACGGGACATCACGGTGTGCGCCTCCGGGTCCTGCATGACGAGCCCGACGCGTCCGCGGACGGACCCCGGTGTCACGCCGTCGACCAGCACGCTGCCCTCCGCGGCCGCCGCGGAGTCGTCGTCCGGGTCCGGCTCGTCGGGCAGCACGGCCGCGACGGCACGCAGGAGCGTCGACTTGCCCGCACCGGAGGCACCGACGACCGCGACCCGTTCGCCGGGCTCGACGACGAGGTCGACCCCGCGGACCGCCCAGTCGTCCCGCTCGGCGTACCGCCAGCCCCAGTCGTGGAACTCGATCCGGGCCGCCTGCGCGCCCGGCACGGTCACGCCGCCGTGGACGGGCGGGAGCGCCGCTTCGTGTGCTCGCGGCCGGCGGCGAAGGACGACAGCACGCCGGTGCGGGCGAGTGCGCGGACGATCAGCCACGAACCCGCGCCCGCGATGACCGCGCCGGAGATCGTCCCGCACACGATGTAGACGGTCTTGAACGCGGCGTCGAGGCCCGGGTACCAGAGGATCGTGTCGTTGATCCCCATCGCCAGTCCGGCGGCGGCACCGGCGAGGACGACCACCGGCAGCCGGTACACGCGGTACAGGAACAGCGCGAGCACGAGCTCCGCGCCGAGGCCCTGCACGAGTCCTGCCTCGAGCGTGCTCCATCCCCACTGCGTGCCGAAGAGCGCCTCGACGCTGGCGGCGACGATCTCAGCGAAGAGCGCAGCACCCGGCTTCCGCACGATGATCGCGACGATCGGGCCGGCGAGCAGCCACACGCCGCCGAAGAGCGCCTGCGTTCCCGGCAGCAGGAGCGCCACAGCGGCGGAGAGCGGCTCGTAGCCGAACTCCCAGAGCTTGAACACGACACCGACGGCCACGGCGAGGACGCTCGCGACGACGATGTCGACGACCCGCCAGCGCAGCGAGCGCCTCGGGGTCGGCGTCGACGGAGCCGCCGCGGTGGCAGCGGTACGGACGGTGGACGGCGTGCGCGAAGACATCAGCTGGTACTCCTCCCTGCGCCGGCATGACCCGGATCAGGTTCGACGGTCGGAGCGCCACTCGCTCCCTCTCAGCCCGGCGATCCCGGACTCCCGTGTGTGTCCCAGCAGTGTACCGCTGCGCGGCGCGCGTTACTTCTTGAGGACGCGGATCAGCTTGCGGAGCACGGTGCCCGTCACCCACACCAGCGGGATGCTCACGGCGACGAGCGCGATCAGGTTCGGCTCGAACTCCAGGTCCTTGCCCGGTCGACGGACGTACGCGCCGATCGGCACGGCCACGCCGCCACCGCCTCCGCCGCCGTTGTCGTCGCCGTCCCCGCCGCCCCCGAAGCCGAACCACCCGAGCGACACCGGGATGAGGGTCTGGTCGCCGACCTCCACCGGGTCTCCGTAGTTCGTGGAGACGCCGATCGGGCGCACCTTGTCTGCGATCTGCGTGACGATGTTGGCCATGTCGGTGAGGCTACTCCGCTGTGGACGGGCGCCGTTCGTCCACAGGAGTGCTCGTGCAGCGGACAGCACAGGGAGGCGTGGATACGTTTGGCGAGACCCACCACTGGAGGACCCTTGCACACCTGGCCCGGCAACCCCTACCCGCTCGGCGCGACCTACGACGGGAGCGGCACGAACTTCGCCCTCTTCAGCGAGGTCGCCGAGCGCGTGGAGCTCTGTCTGTTCGACGAGGACGGCACCGAGACCTGCGTCCCCCTCGTCGAGGTGGACGCCTACGTCTGGCACGCGTACCTGCCCAACGTCGGCCCCGGGCAGCTGTACGGCTTCCGGGTGCACGGCCCGTACGAGCCCGAGAACGGCGCACGGTGCAACCCGGCGAAGCTGCTGCTCGACCCGTACGCCAAGGCCACGAGCGGGGACATCGACTGGGACCAGTCGTTGTTCTCGTACACGTTCGGCGACCCGGACTCCACGAACGACGAGGACTCCGCCGCGCACATGGTCAAGGGCGTGGTGATCAACCCCTTCTTCGACTGGCAGGGCGACCGCGCCCCGCGGACCCCGTACGGCGAGACGGTCATCTACGAAGCGCACGTGAAGGGCCTCACCGAGACCCACCCGGACGTCCCCGAAGAGCAGCGGGGCACGTACGCCGGTGTCTCGCACCCGGCGGTCATCGAGCACCTCAAGCGCCTCGGCATCACGACGCTCGAGCTCATGCCCGTGCACCAGTTCGTGAACGACTCGACGCTGCAGGACAAGGGGCTGTCGAACTACTGGGGGTACAACACCATCGGGTTCTTCGCCCCCCACTCGCACTACTCGTCCTCCGGCGACGAGGGCCAGCAGGTGCAGGAGTTCAAGACCATGGTGCGCGAGCTGCACCGTGCGGGCATCGAGGTCGTCCTCGACGTCGTCTACAACCACACCGCCGAGGGGAACCACCTCGGCCCGACGCTGTCGTTCCGCGGGATCGACAACGCCGCGTACTACCGCTTGATGGACGACGACAAGCGCTACTACATGGACTACACGGGCACCGGGAACTCGCTGAACGTCGGGCACCCGCACTCGCTGCAGCTCATCATGGACTCGCTGCGGTACTGGGTGACCGAGATGCACGTGGACGGCTTCCGCTTCGACCTCGCGTCGGCGCTGGCCCGTGAGTTCTACGAGGTCGACCGACTGTCGGCCTTCTTCGAACTCGTCCAGCAGGACCCGATCGTGTCGCAGGTGAAGCTCATCGCCGAGCCGTGGGACGTCGGCCCCGGCGGCTACCAGGTGGGCAACTTCCCGCCGCAGTGGTCGGAGTGGAACGGCAAGTACCGCGACACCGTGCGGGACTTCTGGCGTGGCGAGTCGTCCACCCTCGGCGAGTTCGCGTCGCGCATCTCCGGTTCTGCGGACCTCTACGAGCACGACGGCCGCACGCCGAAGGCCAGCATCAACTTCATCACCGCGCACGACGGCTTCACGCTGTACGACCTCGTCGCCTACAACGAGAAGCACAACGACGCGAACGGCGAGGACAACAACGACGGCGAGAGCCACAACCGGTCCTGGAACTCCGGCGTCGAGGGTCCGACGGACGACGAGTCCGTGAACGCCCTGCGGCTGCAGCGTCGACGGAACTTCCTCGCGACGCTGCTCCTCAGTCAGGGCGTGCCGATGATCGCGCACGGCGACGAGCTCGGCCGCTCGCAGTCCGGCAACAACAACGTGTACGCGCAGGACTCCGAGCTGAGCTGGATCGACTGGGACACGGCCGACGACGAACTCATCCAGTTCACCGCCGACGTCACGAAGCTCCGGCACGACCACCCCACGTTCCGACGGACGCGGTACTTCAACGGTCGCCCCGTGCGTCGCGGCGAGGGCGAGCCCCTGCCCGACGTCGTGTGGCTCACCCCGGAAGGCGACGCGATGGCGCCGGAGGACTGGGACTCCGGCTTCGGCAAGAGCGTCGGCATGTACCTGAACGGCGAGGGCATCCGCGGTCGCGACGCCCGCGGCGAGCGCGTCACGGACGTGGCCTTCATCACGTACTTCAACGCGCACGACGACACGGTGACGTTCACGCTGCCGCCCGAGGAGTACGCGCCGGGCTGGACGGTCCGCATCGACACCGCCGAACCAGGTGCCCGCGACGAGGTCATCGACGCCGCCACCCCGCTCGACGTCCCGGCCCGATCGATGATCGTGCTCCGCGCCGAGCCCGATCACGAGGTGACGACCACCCCCGTCGACGCCGAAGCCCACCCGGTCACGCCGGAGCCGCAGGACGCGGTGACCCCCGCGAACCCCGCAGGATCCCCCGCGCCGAGCGACACCCAGGGCGGTGCCAAGTGACGACAGAGCGCACCCGCCGCGTCCCCGCCTCGACCTACCGTCTGCAGGTCTCGCCCGACTTCGACCTCGCGTCGGCCACGGCCCTCGTCGACTACGTCCACGACCTCGGCGCGGACTGGCTCTACCTGTCCCCCGTGCTGCAGTCCGAGCCGGGTTCCGCACACGGGTACGACGTGGTCGACCACACCCACGTCGACGAGCAGCGTGGCGGAGACGCGGCGTTCCGGGCGCTCGCCGAAGCGGCACACGCCGCTGGCCTCGGCGTCCTGGTGGACATCGTCCCGAACCACGTCGGCGTCGCAACGCCCGCGGTGAACCCGTGGTGGTGGTCGCTGCTCGAGCTCGGGCAGGACTCCGCCGTCGCCACGGCGTTCGACGTGGACTGGGCAGCCGGAGACGGACGGATCCGCATCCCGGTCCTCGACGACCGCCTGCTCGACGGGGTCACGCTGGACACGAGCGGGAGCACCAGTGGTACCGCCGGACCCGTGCTCCTGGTCGGCACCACCGCCTACCCGACCGCTCCCGGCACGGTGCACGACGGCGACGACGTGGCGACCGTGCACGCTCGCCAGCACTACGAGTTCGTGCACTGGAAGCGTGCCGACCACGAGTTGAACTACCGCCGGTTCTTCGCGGTGAACACCCTCGCGGCGATCCGCGTCGAAGAGCCCGAGGTGTTCGCCGCGTCCCACACGGTCGTCGGTGCGTGGTTCCGGGACGGCCTGGTGGACGGGCTCCGGATCGACCACCCGGACGGGCTGTACGACCCGGCCGGGTACCTGCAGGACCTCCACGACCTCACCGGTGGCGCGTACACCCTCGTGGAGAAGATCCTCGAGCCGGGCGAAGAGCTCCCCGCGAGCTGGCCGGTCGACGGCACCACCGGGTACGACGCACTCGGCGTCCTCGACCGACTGTTCGTCGACCCCCGCGGCGAAGAAGCCCTCTGGGCGACCGTCGCCGACGAGCCGGGTGACTGGCAGGGCCTGACGCACGACACCCGCCGCGGGATCGCCGACGGCATCCTGAACAGCGAGGTGCAGCGTCTCGCCCGCCTGCTCGAGGAAACCGGAGCAGCAGACACCGAACGGGTCGTCGACGCCCTCGCCGAGGTCATCGCGTCGTTCGACGTGTACCGCACGTACCTTCCGGAAGGCGCCCACCACCTCATCGACGCCCTCGAGCTCGCGGCGGAGACCCGCCCCGACCTCGCCGACGTCATCGACCGCATCGCCCCCGCGCTCGTCGACCCGACCCACCCCGCCGCGATCCGCCTCCAGCAGACCAGCGGCATGGTGATGGCGAAGGGCGTCGAGGACACCGCGTTCTACCGGACCGCGAAGCTCAGTTCCCTGAGCGAGGTCGGCGGCGATCCGAGCGTCTTCGCGGTGAGCACCGAGGAGTTCCACGCCGCACAGCGGGAGCGCCTGGCGAGCTGGCCGCACACGATGACGACCCTCACGACGCACGACACGAAGCGCAACGAGGACACCCGCGCCCGCATCGCCGTGCTCGCAGAACTCGGCGACGAGTGGACCGCGACGTTCCGGAAGCTGCACGCCCTGGCCCCGCTCGAGGACGAGGTGTTCGCGAACCTGCTCTGGCAGGCGATCGTCGGCGCCCGTCCGGCCAGTAGGGAGCGTCTGCACGCGTACGCCGAGAAGGCCTCCCGCGAGGCCGGCAACAGCACGACGTGGACCGAGCCGGACGAGGCGTTCGAGGGACGGATGCACGCCATCGTCGACGCCGCCTTCGACGACCCGTCCGTCGTCGCGCTGCTCGACACGCTCGACGAGCGCATCGACCCGGCCGGCTGGTCGAACGGCCTCGGCACGAAGCTCGTGCAGCTCACCGCCCCCGGCGTCCCCGACGTCTACCAGGGCACGGAGTTCTGGGACCGCTCCCTGGTCGACCCGGACAACCGTCGCGCGGTCGACTACACCGAACGCCGGCACGTCCTCGCGGAACTCGACGGGCCCGACGACGACGGACCCGAGACGCTGCCGGCCATCGGCATCGACGGTGCCGCGAAGCTGCTCGTCACGACCAGGGCGCTGCGCCTCCGCCGTGATCGGCCGGAGCTCTTCACGCGCTACCTGCCGATCGAGGCCACCGGGAGCGCGGCGGACCACGTGGTCGCCTTCGACCGCGGCGGCGCCGTCACCGTCGCCACCCGCCTGCCGCTCGGCCTGGAACGGGTCGGCGGATGGGGCGACACCCTGATCCACCCGGCTCCCGTCGACCGCGTGGACCTGCTGACCGGGAGGCTCGTCCCGGCCACCAGGGGCATCGCGCTGTCCGAGCTGCTCACCACCTACCCCGTTGCCCTGCTCGTCCCGGCGGCCGACGTCGACGAGACGGGTCGGGTCGCCGACGCGACCGACGCGGCGGAGACGAGCCGGGCCTCCAGTCCGGTCGTGACGCGCACCGCGCCGGACGAGACCGACGCGCAGGCCGACATCGACATCCTGGAGGGCCACGCATGACCGCACCCGACCGCTACGCCGTCTGGGCGCCCACCCCGGAGCGGGTGCGGCTCGTCGTCGACGGCGCCGAGTACCCGCTGAGCCGCGGCGCCGACGGCTGGTGGAGCACCGACCAGGTGCTCCCCCACGTCGGCGCCCGCTACGGCTTCCGGATCGACGACGACGACGCGGTGCGCCCCGATCCGCGCAGCCGGTACCAGCCGGAGGGTGTGCACGGTCCGTCGGAGGTCGTCGACCCCGCACGGTTCTCGTGGACGGACGACGCCTGGACCGGACGTCCGACCCGCGGCGCCGTGATCTACGAGATGCACGTCGGCACCTACACGCCGGAGGGCACGCTCGACGCCGCCGCCGCGAAGCTCGACCACCTCGTCGAGCTCGGCGTGGAGTTCGTCGAGCTGCTGCCCGTCAACGGGGTCAACGGCGAGTGGAACTGGGGGTACGACGGGGTCGCCTGGTACGCCGTGCACGCACCGTACGGTGGGCCGGACGCCTACGACCGGTTCGTCGACCGGGCACACGCGCTCGGGCTCGGCGTGATCCAGGACGTCGTGTACAACCACCTCGGACCGAGCGGCAACTACCTGCCGCTCTACGGGCCGTACCTGGTCCAGGGACTCGCGAACACATGGGGCGACTCGGTCAACGTCGAGCACCCCGAGGTCCGACGGTACGTCCTCGACAACGTGCGGATGTGGTTCCGCGACCACCACGTCGACGGGCTCCGGCTCGACGCCGTGCACGCGATCCGCGACACCACCCGCCCGCACGTGCTGCAGGCCATGGCGTCGGAGACCTCGGCGTTCGGTGCCTTCGTCGGGAAGCCGCTGTCGCTCATCGCCGAGTCGGACCTCAACGACCCGGTCATGTTCCGGGCGCAGGAGGCCGGCGGCTACGGGCTCGCCGGGCAGTGGTCCGACGACTTCCACCACGCCGTGCACGTCGCCCTCACCGGGGAGACGAACGGGTACTACGCGGACTTCGCCCCGCTGTCGGCGCTGGCGAAGGTCCTCGACCACGGGTTCTTCCACGACGGCACGTGGTCGTCGTTCCGTGGCAAGCGGCACGGCCGGCCGATCGACCGCGGGACATCCCCCGCGACGGCGCTCGTGGTGGCGAACCAGAACCACGACCAGATCGGCAACCGGGCAGCGGGCGACCGGCTCGCGGCGACGCTCACCGACGAGGGACTGGTCATCGCGGCGGCGCTGACCCTGCTCGGGCCGTTCACGCCGATGCTCTTCATGGGCGAGGAGTTCGCCGCGACGACGCCGTGGCAGTTCTTCACGTCACACCCGGAGCCGGAACTCGGCAAGGCCACGGCCGAAGGGCGGATCAAGGAGTTCGCGGAGCACGGGTGGGACGAGTCCGCCGTGCCGGATCCGCAGGACCCGCAGACGTTCCAGGACTCGAAGCTGTCGTGGGACGACGTGTCGTCGCCGCGGGGTGCTGCGATCCTCCGGGCCTACCGGGTGCTCGTCGCACTGCGGCGGACCGACGAGGCGTTCGTCGACGACCGCTACGAGGCGAACGCCGTCCGCTTCAGCGAGGACCGGCGGTGGCTCGTGCTCACCCGCGGGTTGCTCGGGCCGACCGTGGCGCCGGTGCACGTCGTGGTGAACTTCCTCGAGGACGCGGCCGAGGTGCCCGTGCCCGGCGCGACCGGCGAGGTGCTGTACCAGTTCGGTGCAGCCTCGGTCGCGACGGACTGCGTCCGGTTCACGGGCCGCGGGGTCGTCGTCCTGCGCTGACCGCGGCGCGCCGCCGCTCGTGGGGCTCTCGTGCGGCTCTCGTGCCGCGCCGCCGTCCCGCGAAAGCGACAGTCTCCCGCCGGAGTTCGGCGGGAGACTGTCGCTGTCGCGTGGAGGTCGGGCGGAGCCCCGTCAGCGGATGGGGTTCGCGACCGCGTGGGCGTTGCGCCGGACCGAGGGCAGCGGCTTGTGCTCCTTGGCGAGCGCACGCACCTCGCGGAGGCGCCGGTCGATGCCCCACTTCGTGACGAGGGTCAGACTCTCGCGGACGATGTTCCCGCTCATCTTCGAGACGCCGAACTCCCGCTCGGTGAAGGTGATCGGGGTCTCCACGATCCGCAGGCCCGCCTCGAGCGCCCGCCAGCAGAGGTCCACCTGGAAGCAGTACCCCTTCGACGCGATGCCGTCGAGGTCGATGCGCTGCAGTGCCGATCGGGTGAACACCCGGAAGCCGCCGGTGGCGTCGCGGACGGCGATGCCGAGCGCGAGTCGCGTGTAGAGGTTGCCGCCGCGGGAGAGGAGCTCGCGGTACCAGGGCCAGTTCTCGACCTCGCCGCCCCGGATCCAGCGGGAGCCGAGGACCAGGTCGTTGGTGTCCGCGAGCTCGATGAGCCACGGCAGGTACTCGGGGTGGTGGGAGCCGTCGGCGTCCATCTCGACGAGCTTGTCGTACCCGTGCTCGAGCCCCCAGGCGAAGCCCGAGAGGTACGCGCCACCGAGGCCGTCCTTGACGGTGCGGTGCAGCACGTGGACCCGATCGGTCTCGGTCGCGATGGCATCGGCGATGTCACCGGTGCCGTCCGGGGAGTTGTCGTCGACGACGAGCACGTGCACGGTGTCGTCCGTGGCCGCGAGGGTACGTGCCACGATCGGCCGGACGTTCTCGGCTTCGTCGTAGGTCGGGATGATGACCAGGGTCTCGCTCATGTTGCTCCTCGATGACTGGTGTCCAACATATGGTTCGGCTGCTGAGTCACTGCCCCGACAGTGATGCGAACACGATCAGGTTGTCCGTGTAGTGCCCTGTGGCGGTGTCGAACGTGCCGTCGCAGGTGATGAGCCGGAGGTCAGGAGTGGGCGACGACCCGTAGACGTCGCTCGTGGGGAACGCCGACTTGGCGGCGCGTTCGGTGCGGTCGACGGTGAAGGTGCGGGTGCTGCCGTCGGACATCGTGACGTGGATCTCGTCACCAGCCACGAGCTCGTCGAGCCGGAAGAACACCGCGGCGCTCGTCGGGCTGTCGACGTGCCCGGCGATGACCGCTGGGCCGACCTCCCCGGGGACGATGCCGTCACTGAACCACCCGGCGTTGTCCCAGCCCTTCGGCGGGTCGAGCTCGCCGGCGGCTCCGCGGTGCAGGTCCTCGAGTGAGGCGTCCACGCCGATCGCGGGGATCGCCACCCGGGTCGGTGTCGCGTCGGACCGCGCCGCCGGGGCCGCCGGGTCCTGGAACCCCGCGATGTCCCGGTCGCCCGGGGACGGCGATGCCCCCGGAGCAGCGGCCGAGGACCCCGCAGACGGCGCGGCGTCGTCCCCGGCGGCCACGGCGACCCCGGTCACGACGGCCCCGGCGGCCACGACGACCGCCGCACCCGCCGCGACGGCCACCCACCGTCGACCGAGGCGCGCGCCCAGCGACGTCCCTCGCTCGGCACGACGCCGCCCGCCGCTCACGAGGTGCTCCCGCCGGCGGTACCGCATCCACCGAGCACGTCGGACGTCAGCATGGTCGCACCGAGCGCCGCCCACGCGTCGCCGTAGTACGTCGGCGTCGTGGCGGCGGTCCGATCGGCACGCTGCAGATCAGCCGTCGCTGCTCCCGTCGCGCCCGCTGCCTGCTCCGCAGCCGCACGAGCGGAGTACGCCAGCGCGCTGCGGTCCCCCGTGACGGCGGTGCCGCCGAGGTCGAGCTGCGCCGCGAGCTGCGTGGTCCGCCGGAGCGTCGGTGCGATCGACGCCGCGAGGCTGCGGTCCGACGCCGTGCACGCCTCGGCGTACCGCAGCGGCATGCGCATCGCGTCGTAGCCGTACAGCACGCGGGCGTCGCTACCGGTGGCGGGCATCGGGTCGACGCTGCCGTCGGCGTGCACCTGCGACCAGTCGCTCGGCAGGTCGGTCTTCTCGAGCACCGCGGCCGTCACGGCGCTGGAGCCCTGTTCGAGCTCCGTCCACCGCGCGTCGCCCGTCGCCTTCGCGAGCACCCGGTAGGCAGCGGGCGACGCGTACGAGGCGTCGTACCGGTACGGCTCCGAGTCCGCCCACGGCCCCGGGAGCAGGATCCGTCCGAGGTCGGTCGTCGCCGTCTCGTGGTCGAGCACCGCGCGGGCCATCGTCTTGCCGGCCTTCGTGTACGTCTCGTCCTGCCACTTCGCCCCCGCGAGGACGAGGGCACGCGCGGCGTCGAGGTCGGCGTCGCTCGCGGACTGCTCGTCCGCGACACCGTCCTCCTTCGTCCAGCGCCATGCGAGCAAGGAGTCGTCCGTCAGCATGTGCCGCTTCGTCCACGACCAGATCTCGCCGAAGCGCTGCTCGTCCCCGGCTGCGTACGCGATGAGCAGCCCGTAGGCCTGCCCCTCGCTGACGGTGTCGTTCCCCTGGTCGAGCCGCACGACGCGGCCGTCCTGCACGTAACGGTCCAGGAAGTCGGTGCGGAGCTGCGCGGCCGAGCGGTTCCCGTCCGGCGGGGTCGTCGAGGTCGGGGTCGACGCGCCACCGGCGTCGGGCTCGGAGGCCGACCACGGGTGCACGGCGGCGACGGCGATGCCGCCGGCGACGAGCACCGCGGCCACGCCGACGGCGGTGATGGGGATCCAGTTCCTGCGGGTCATGCCGGCCTGCTTTCTGCTGGTGGGGAGTCGGTCTGACTGGAGGCCCGGATCACGTTCGCCGATCGGCGGCGGTGATCAGGGCCTCCAGTACGGATCAGTGGAACAGTGCGCGGATCGCGGCGACGGCAGCGTGGACCGCGTCCGTGGCGGGGCGGTCGGCGGCGGTGCCGCCCCCACCCGTCTGGACGCCGCCCGTCGGCGTCGCGGCGGTGGCCGCGGCGTCCGTGACGGGGACGACCGTCAGGTCGCCCTTGCTGTCGTCGAGCACGAAGAGCGTCGAGACGGTGTTGCCAGCGAGGTCGACGTCCGCCGAGCCGGTCTGCCCGCCGCCGGACAGGTCGAGGTCCCACTTGCCCGAGGCGACGGTCGCGTACTGCGAGGCCGAGCCGAACGCGGCGTCGGTGGCGATCTTCGTGCCGGTCGAGGTGGTGACGTCGACCTTCTTGGCGGTCGTCGCGGCCTGGACGAGCCGGAGCTTCGACTTGCCGTTACCGGGCTGCTGCAGGTCGTCGGTGAACGCGGCCGTCTTCAGGCTCTTGTTCTTGCCGTAGGCGACGACGGTGCTCGCGTTGCCGCCCTGGACCGTCACGTCGGTGGAGATGACCGGCGTGGAGTCCGGCGCGTCCGATGCACGCATCGAGAGCACGTAGGTGCCGGCCGCGAGCGTCTGGTACCCGCTGACCTGGCCGTAGGTGACGTCGTCGAGCTCGAACACCTTCTTGCCGCCGGACAGGCTCGACAGTTCGACGTCGACGCCTTTCGTGTCCGGGGAGAGGTGCCCGACGCGCAGCCACCCGGTGTCGGTGGCGGCGCTGGCGGACTGGGGAGCTGCGAGGCCGACGGTCGCGGCGACGAGGGTCGCGGCGAGGGCGCCCACGATGGCGACGCGGCGGCGCTGGGTGTGTGCGGAGGTGTGCATGGTGGTGCTCCTTCGGGTCGGATCGTGCTGGTCGTTCCGGGTCAGGGTGTGTTCTCGCGGGCCGCCCCCGCCGCGAGCGGGCGAGATACCGCGGTCGTGCGCGGGAGCCGCCCGGGTATTTCGCCCGCTCGCGGGGCGGCGGGGCCGCGGGGTCGGGCGGCGGACGCGCGGGTCACGAGGTGCTGACCGCGGTCGTGGTGGGGTCGGTCGTCGGGAACACGACCGTCAGGGTGGTGCCGTGACGCTCGACCGAGGTCGGGCGGAACGCGCTGCCCATCGCCCCGAGGGTGGCCTCGGTGCGCTTCGCCGCGGCGGCGTCCGACGTGTGCACGACCACGCGGCGGAACGTCTGGCCGTCCTCGCCGGTGAGCGGCGTGAACCGGTCGACCCGGACGGAATCGTCGGCGAGGACCTGCCCGAGAGCGATCATCGCCCGGGAGTCGACCTGCCCTGCCCGGAACTGCGACCGGGTACCGGCATCCGCCATGAGCGCCGGGTTGTCCGCGAGCTGCGTGCCGAGCGTCTTCCGCTGGTCCGCGGCCTTCGTGATCGCCTTGTCGGCGGCTGCCTGGCCCTCGGAGTTGATCTGCCGGACGTCGACCTTCTGGTTGCCGGTGCCGAAGGACGCGACGCTCGTGGAGTTCTGGATCGCCTGGCGCACGTCCGTCGAGGAGTTCCCGCCGGTGCGCATCGAGTCCGTCGTCACGACGTAGTCGGAGTCCTTCCAACCGTTCGGCGACTGGCGTTCGACGGCTCCGTCGGTGTCGAGCTTGTAGTACCAGACCACGTTGTTCCTGGCGAAGCCGTCGTTCACGAGGTCCACCCACATCGCGTCGTCGACGAGCATCCGGGAGCGCTTGTCGACGTTGTCGCCGATCCAGTTCTCCGCCTGCGCCATCGGCTTGTCGAGGTCGGTCACGAGGAAGCCGCGGAGCTGCGATCCCCAGAGCGGCACGGCGACGACGAGCGCAGCGGCAGTTGCGAGCGCCCATGCCCCACCGAGGACCCGACGCGATGCTCCGCGAACCCGGTTCCTCGCGAGGAAGGCGGTCTTGCCGCTGACGGCGAGCACGGCCCGCTCGGCGACGAACGCCACGAGGACGGCCCCGAACGGCACGAGCATGATGACGTACGGCACGGGCAGGTACCCGTTCGGCCGGAACATGAAGAGCAGCAGGAAGACGAGCATCGCGGCGATCGGACGGACCCGACGCAGGAACAGCCCCACGACGGCCGCGGCCGAGCCGAGCACGATGAACACCGGGTCGAGCGCCCACCACTGGGATGCGGCCTCGTTCGCCAGGCTGCCGCCGGTGAAGAGCGAACCGCTCGCCTCGCGGCTGCCGAGCTGGTAGGTGATGCCCTCGAGCAGGCTGACCTTGCCGGCACTCGGCAGGAGCTCGCCCTTGACGGCGGCCAGCAGGATGTACCCGCCACCGATCACGGCGAGGACGGCCCCCGCGACGCTCAACGTGTAGCGACGCGTGCTCTTGTCGGCTCGACGCACGGCCATCCAGATGAGGAACGGCAGCGCCAGCAGGTAGGTCTCCTTGCTGAGCACCGCGATCCCCAGGCAGGCGGCGGCACCGACGAACCCGGCGAGCTGCTGCCGGCGGCTCAGGACGAGGACGAACGCGGCGAGGAGCCACGGCGTCGCGACGTTGTCGATGTACACGGTGCGGTGGTACTGCAGCGCGAGCGGCGACAGGCCGAACACCAGCACGGCCACGGCACTCGCCGGTCGGGACATCCCGAGGCGACGGCCGAGGACGAACACCAGCACGGCGGAGACCGCGGCGAAGAACACCATGGCCTCGCGGGCGGCCTCGACGGCGAACGGGTAGCGCGCGAACGCCCCGGTCAGCGAGGTGTAGCCGGCGATCTGGATCCACCCGAGCGGCGGGTGGTCGTACCAGTACGTGTAGTGGGTGAGTTCGCCGAGGTGGGTGATCGCCCACGCCTGGGCCGTGTAGGTGCCCTCGTCGTCGATGCGCTGCGGGATGCCGCCCATGTTCCAGGCCTGCACCAGCGCGGCGATCGCGACGACGGGGAGGACCCACGCGAGGCTCCGTGCGTGCACCTGGAACCAGGCGCGGACGCCGGTCGCCGAGCGCATGCCGCGGATCGGGATGCCGGTCGTGTTGGTCATGCTGGCGGTCATCGTTCACCTCCTGCTGATGCACCGGCGAACGCCGGCTCCGGGCTGGTGACCGCGGACGGGAAGCCCACGACCTCGGGCTGCTGCGCCGCGGTGCGGTGCTGCCCGGTGTGCTCGGTCTTCTCCCATCCGTTCTGCTTCCTGGCGTGCCGGATCACGGCACGGACGGCTGCTGCGGCGAGGAACACCTGGTAGGGCACGAGGCCGAGCACGAGCTTCACGTAGTCGCGGATCCGGACCTTCTCCTTGTAGAGACGCCCGAACTCCCCGAGGCCTGCGATCTCGACCGCGAGCAGCATCAGCGTCGGCGCGAGCGGGATGAACGAGATGAGCGCGATCACCGTCGGCACCTTCACGAACGCGATCATGATCACGCTGAGCGGGATCAGCAGGCCGGTGGCCGCCTGGATGAAGGGCATCGTCAGCAGGTACCGCGCGAAGAACCGCTGCTTCAGCGACGGGAGCTGCTTCCACTCCCCCTTCTCGAGGACCTGCAGGAAGCCTTGGTTCCAGCGTGTCCGCTGCTTGAGCAGGGAGGCGAAGGTCGGCGGGGTCTCCTCGCGGGTGACCGCCTCCGGGCTGTACGCGACGACGACCTTGGCGCCGTCGGCGGAGAGCCGGACGCCGAGCTCGCAGTCCTCGGCGAGGCAGTGCGCGTCCCACCCGTTCGACCAGTCCAGGCGCTCCTTCGTCACGAAGACGGTGTTGCCGCCGAGCGGGATGAACTTCGACTCGGCGTGGAAGTGCAGCCGCGAGCGGAACCAGAAGTAGTACTCGAGCACGTTGCGGAGCGACCACCAGCTGGACTTGAAGTTCATCAGCTGCACGCCGCCCTGCACGACGTCGGCGTCGGTCTCCTGGAAGCGCGAGTCGACCAGGCTGAGGAGCTTCGGGTACACCTCGTCCTCTGCGTCGAACACGCCGACGATGTCCCCGGTGGCGTACTGCAGCGCGAGGTTCATCGCCTTCGGCTTGTTCTTCGGCAGCGTGTCGTCGACCACGACCTTGATCAGGCCGGGGTGCCGCTCGGCGGCCTCGCGGACGACCCGGTCGGTGCCGGGGTCGTCCTCGCCGACGATCGCGATGATCTCGAAGTCGGGGTGGTCCTGCGTGGCGAGCATGTCGAGCGTCTGCCCCATCACGTCCTCCTCGTGCCGCCCGGGCACCAGGAGCGTGAAGCGGTGGGCCGCTGGACGCGGTGTGTCGCTGAAGCTCGTCTGCTTCAGCGCGTCACGCGACCGCCACGCGTGCAGCATCCACCAGAGCGTGGACAGCGCGACCAGCGTGAGCAGGATCGAGATGGCGATGAGGGCGGAGTAGCCGACCCATTCGCCCAGCGTCCAGGCGGCGTGCGCGGCTTGCCCCGAGCCTCCTGTCGGGACGTCCGTGGTGCCCCGGTTCGGGACGTTGCCCGACGTCCCGGACTGGTCCTTCGGCTGGAGCAGCGGCCCAGCGGCCGTGACCAGCGTCGTGATGACGGTCATTCGACGATCTCCTTCGTGCGACGTGCGTCGTGGGAACGGAAGACGAGGGCCTTGTACGCGGCGAACCGGAACGCGGTGCCGAGGACCAGGCCGACCCCGTTGCCGGCGACGTTGTCGGCGAGGGTGGAGGTGTATCCGAGGAGGTAGTGCGAGACGTAGAGGCAGGCGGCGGCGATGCCGAGCCCGATGAGGTTCGTGAGCGCGAAGAGCAGGCCCTCGCGGATCGTCTCGCGACGTCCGGTGGTGCGCTCGGCGCGGAAGGTGATGAAGCGGTTGAGCACGTAGGCGACCGCGGTCGAGACGACCGCCGAGACGACCTTCGCGCCGATGGGCTTGTCGTCGAGGACGGTCGCGCGCAGCAGGTTGTAGACGCCGAGGTCGACGACGAAGCAGAACGCGCCGATGGCGCCGAAGGACACGAGCTGCCGGGCTGTCGCCAGGAGGCGGCTCAGCAGCGTGGACGTCACCCGTGCGGGTGGCACCACAACGAGGGTGTCAGTCGAGGTCATGCAGCCGATTCGGTGGGCTGCTGCCCCCCGTTTGGGTGGGGTACGCACATCCCCAGGGTTCTGCCAGAAACGCGACATCCGTTGTTCATGTGGGGTACGGGCGTTGCGGTCCGCAACGACGGACGGGAGGCACGGTGCCAGCTGGCACCGTGCCTCCCGTCCGGTTCTGGGTCGCGTCTACGCGGGGCGCGACGCCGGGCTCACGCTCTTCGCGGAGTCGCGTTCCGGGATTTCCCCCAGGGCGTCGTCGATGGCCTTGAGCGCGTCCGCGTCGAGCTTCACGCCCACCGCCTTGACGTTGTCGGTGACCTGCTGCGGGCGCGAGGCGCCGACGATCGCACTCGCGACGTTGTCGTTCTGGAGCGTCCACGCGATCGCGAGCTGCGCCAGGGTGAGCCCCGCCTGGTCCGCGACGGGCTGGAGGCGCTGGACGGCCTCGAGGACGTCGTCGCGCATGTACCGCTTGATCATGTCCGCGCCGCCCTTCTCGTCGGTGGCGCGCGAGCCCTCGGGGAGCGGCTGGCCTGCCTTGTACTTGCCCGTGAGGACGCCCTGCGCGATCGGGGAGAACACGATCTGCGACAGTCCGAGCTGCTTGGAGGTGGGGACGACCTCGCCCTCGATGACCCGCCAGAGCATCGAGTACTGCGGCTGGTTCGAGATGAGCTGGAAGCCGAGCTCCTTGGCCAGTGCCGCACCGGCGCGGATCTGGTCGGCGGTCCACTCGGAGACGCCGATGTAGAGCGCCTTGCCCTGTCGGACGACGTCGGCGAAGGCCTGCATCGTCTCCTCGAGCGGGGTCTCGTAGTCGTACCGGTGTGCCTGGTAGAGGTCGACGTAGTCCGTCTGGAGCCGCGTCAGCGACCCGTTGATCGACTCGAGGATGTGCTTCCGGCTGAGTCCGACGTCGTTGTGCCCCTTCGGACCGGTCGGCCAGTACACCTTCGTCGCGATCTCCAGCGACTGGCGACGCTCGCCCTTGAGCGCGTCGCCGAGGACCGATTCCGCCTTGGTGTTCGCGTACGTGTCCGCGGTGTCGAACGTCGTGATGCCGGCGTCGAGCGCTGCCCGGACGCACTGGGTGGCGACGTCGTTCTCGACCTGCGAGCCGTGCGTCAGCCAGTTGCCGTAGGTGATCTCGGAGACCTTGAGTCCCGAGTTGCCGAGGTACCTGAATTCCATGCTCCCGACGCTACTGGAGCGCGCTCGGCCCCGGGTGGCCCCGTGGGTGCCTCCCGGGGTGGGGCGTGGGGTGCGGGCGGGCGTGGGGTGCGGGGCGGGGGTTGGTGCGTGCGGGGGGTGTGCGTGGGGGGTGCGTGTGTGGGGGGGTGTGCGTGGGCCGCGGTGTTCGCGAGCGGGCGAAATACCCGCGTTGACCGCGTTCCGACCCCTGGTATCTCGCCCGTTCGCCGAGACGGGCAGGCCTCCACACGCGGGCGACGCCCGCGACCATCCACACGGGAGGCTCGGCTCGCCCCGACGACGCCGACTCGCCACGAGCATGTGGGGATGACCGCCAGACGCAGACTCCCCGGAGCGCTCCGAGACGCATCGTTCCGCGTCCGTGACGCGCTGTACCGAGGGGTGCCCCGTGGACGCCTCGACGCCAAGGACCTCGTCCGGCCGTTCCACGGGATCCGGTCCCCGACGACCCCGGTGCTGGTGGACGAACGAGCCCGCGCCCTCGCTCCGCGGCTCCGGCGGGACCAGGTGTTCAGCCACGTGACCGCCGCGGCGATCATCGGCGTACCCCTCCCCCGCCGCTTCGAGCGCGACCGACGACTCCACGTGACGACCATCGGCGTCGATCAGGCGATCCGGGTACGTGGCTCGGTGGGACATCGGGCCCGGGCCGGCACAGTGCGACGGACGATCTCACGAGGCGTCCCGATCAGCGACCCTGCAGACACCTTCGTCGCCCTGGGGACGATGCTGACGGTCGACGAGCTCGTGATCGCCGGCGATGCTCTCGTCGGGTGGCTCGGTTGGCTCACGCTCCAAGAACTGACCGCAGCGGTCCGCAGACGACGTCGCATCCGGGGCATCCGAAAGCTCCGTGCAGCACTCGCCGAGATCCGACCGGGTTCCAGGTCCCCCGGCGAGACGCGGACCCGGCTCGCCCTCGTTCGCCGAGGCTTGCCCGAGCCTGCACTCAACCACGACGTCATCGTCGACGGGCAGTGGATCGCCTGCGTCGACCTCGCGTACCCGGAGGCACGCGTCGCGATCGAGTACGAGAGCGATCTCCACCGAACGGATGCCAGGTCGTTCAAGAAGGACCTCACGCGTGGCGAGCACCTGAAGGACGTCGACTGGTGGCTCGTCCGGGTCACAGCAGACGACGTCGGAGCGCTCATCGAGCAGTTCGTCGCACGTGTCAGACGGTTGCTGTCGGTCGGCACTGGTGGTCGGCACGACACACGCACGGCGACACTCGGGTGAACATTGGTTGACGCTTCAACCAAATGGGTGCACAATGGCGTAGCATCAACTTCGATGCGGGCGCATGGACCGGGGATCCGGTCGCTCGCGTCACCACGACTCACTCGTCCTGGAAGGACACCACAATGTCGCTCACCGCAGAAACCGTTCCCGGCTACCGCACCGGCACCTGGAAGATCGACCCGACCCACTCCGAGGTCACCTTCTCGGTCCGCCACCTCGCGATCAGCAAGGTCAAGGGCAAGTTCGAGACCTTCGACGCGACCGTCGTCACCGCCGAGAACCCGCTCGAGTCCACCGTCGAGGCGTCGATCGACGTGGCCTCGGTGAACACCGGCCAGGAGCAGCGCGACCAGCACCTCAAGACGAGCGACTTCTTCCTCACCGAAGAGCACCCGCAGCTCACCTTCCGCTCCACCGGCATCGAGGCCAAGGGCGACGACCTGCACATCGCCGGCGAGCTCACCCTCCGCGGCGTCACCAAGCCGGTCGTCCTCAAGGCCGAGCTCGGTGGTTTCACGACGGACGGCTACGGCCAGGTCAAGTTCGGCGCCGAGGCGACGACCAAGATCGACCGCACCGAGTTCGGCGTGAACTGGAACGCAGCCGTCGAGGCCGGTGGCTTCACCCTGGGCAACGAGGTCACGATCAACCTCGACGTCCAGTTCGTCCTCCAGGCTGCGTGAGTCTCTTCCGGACGCTCGCTCTCTGACCGAGGGAACCGAACCGCACCACACTGCAGCACCCGAGACGAAGCCCCGGCACCGCCCCATGGCGCCGGGGCTTCGTCGCGCCCGGCCGCGACGCGTTCAGGGGGACGAACTCACACGCTCCCGCGGGCGCTCCCGCGCGTTCACCCGAGCGGGCGAAATACCCGCGTTCTCGCGGGACGATCGCTGGCATTTCCCCCGCTCGACGACCACGACGGCAACCTCCCGTTGCCCGCTCCTCGCGAGCGGGCGGATTCGAGCGGTTCCCGCGCGGTGCTACCCGGGTATTTCGCCCGCTCGGCGGCGGACGGTCTGCAGCCTTCGCCGGACGAACGCGAGCGGGCGGAAGGGTGGGGTTCCCGCGCGAGGATTCCCGGGTATTTCGCCCGCTCGACCGGACCGCACCCGCGCCGGCGTACGTTGGGCACGCACCCCCGCACGCACGCACCCACCGACGGCCCGCACGCACGCACCCACCCCCGCACGCACGCACCCACCCACCCACGGCCCCGGGAATCCGCGAAGGCTCCCCGAGGTTGCACGCCACACATCGCCGAACCGTGACGAACAGGAGCACCACCATGGCCACCGACTGGATCGCGCTGCAAGCCGTCGCCGCAGCCGAGTTCGGCCGCCGCGTCGCCGCCGTCTCCGACTGGGACGCCCCGACCCCCGACTCCGAGTGGACCACCAGGGACCTCGTCGCGCACGTCGTCGACGAGCAGCGGTGGATCCCACTCCTCCTCACCGGGTGCGACTACGCCCAGGCCGAGGCCGATCTCGAACCCGTCGGGGACGACCTCGTGGCCGAGTGGCAGCGCTTCGCGGGCGCCGCCACCGAGGCGTGGCACCGCGCCCCGCAGGACACCCCTGTCCACCTCGCGACCGACGTGGTCAGCGCCGCAGAGTACCTCGCCGAGCAGACGAGCGACATCACGATCCACACGTGGGACCTCGCGCGGGCGACCGGCACGGACGAGCAGCTGCCGGACGAACTCGTCGCGGCGGTGTGGCACCACTTCGAGCCGCAGATCGAGTCACTCGCCGAGACCGGCCTGTACGCAGCACCCGTCGAGGTCGGCGAGGACGCACCGCTCCAGGTCCGCCTCCTCGCGGTCACAGGCCGCGATGCCAGGGTGAACGCATGACCCCGACCCACCCGACGAACAGCACCGACACGAACGCCAACGCAAGCACCACACGACTCGGCGCCACCGGCCTCGAGATCAGCAACGTCATCCTCGGGATGATGTCCTACGGCGACCCGACGAAGGGCTCGCACGCGTGGAGCGTCGGCATCGACGAGGCACGCCCCTTCGTCCGGCACGCGTTCGACAAGGGCATCACCACCTTCGACACCGCCAACGTGTACTCCGACGGCTCCAGCGAGGAGATCACCGGCACGCTCCTGGAGGAACTCGCCCCGAGAGAGGACGTCCAGGTCTTCACGAAGGTCTTCAACCGGATGCGCCCCGGGCCCAACGGCGCCGGACTCTCCCGCATGGCGATCATGCACGAGATCGACGCCTCGCTCACCCGCCTCGGCACGGACTACGTCGACCTGTACCAGATCCACCGCTTCGATCCGAAGACGCCGATCGAGGAGACGATGGAGGCACTGCACGACGTCGTCAAGGCCGGCAAGGCGCGGTACATCGGCGCGAGCAGCATGTGGGCATGGCAGTTCGCCCGGATGCAGCACACCGCCGAGCTGCACGGCTGGACGAAGTTCGTCAGTATGCAGGACCAGTACAACCTCCTCGAGCGCGAGGAAGAGCGCGAGATGCACCCGTTCTGCGCCGCCACGGGTGTCGCGGTGATCCCGTGGAGCCCGCTCGCCCGCGGCAAGGTCACCCGCCCGTGGAACGCGCAGGGCTCCGGCACGCGCGCCGACACCGACGAGTTCGGCAAGACGCTCTACCGCCAGGACGAGGACGCGAACCACGCGATCGTCGACGCCGTCGAGTCGATCGCGAGCGACCGCGGCGTCAGCATGGCGCAGATCGCCCTGGCGTGGGTCGCCGGCAAGGACGCGGTCACGGCCCCGATCGTCGGCGCGACGAAGGAGCACCACATCGACGACGCGGTCGCCGGAGCGTCGATCGTCCTCACGGACGACGAGGTGACGCGACTCGAGTCCGCGTACACGCCCCGGGTGCCGTCCGGTTTCTGACGCGCCCACCAGACGGACGGGAGGCACGGTGCGGGCCCGCACCGTGCCTCCTGTCCGTCATCTGGTCGGGTCTCAGGCCGCTGGTTCCGCGGCCTCGCGCTCCAGCCGTGCGATGCGCCGGAGCGCTGCGCGCTCCGTCCCCGACTGGTTGCCGAGCACGCCGCCGATGCCGTCCAGGACCATGCCTGTCGCGCGTCCGACGGGCAGCTCCACCGGGCCGATCGCCGCCTGGCGCAACCCGAGCATCGATCGGTGCCGGGGGTCGAGGGTCGACACGGCACCCTGGAACAGCGCCTGGTAGCCGGGCCGCAGCATGCGGGCGAGGGGCGGGTTGCGGATGAAGCGGACGACCTCGCGGGTGCGCGGTGTGACGGCCAGCTCGCCGCGGTCGAGGTAGCCGTCCATCTGGGCGCGGAGTTCGGCCTCGCTGCGCGGCGGGTCCTCCACGCGCATGAGTTCGCCGGCGGTCGCCCACTCCCGGACGTAGGCGTCGGCGCATCCCGGGATCGGGTCTCCCCACCGCTGGGCGCTCCTGAGGAACGCGTCGGTGAAGGCGAGGTGCACCCACCGCGCCAGGTCCGGGTCGTTCGCGGTGTAGTCCCGAGTCCTCCCGTGCCCGTCGACGTACTGGCCGTGGACCTTCTCGTGCAGCCGGAGCACCCACTGGCTCGCTCCCCTGGCCGTCGCGGTGTCCCCGTGCGACACCGTGTAGATCCAGCGGATGGTGCCGGCGAGGCGGCCGAACGGGTCCTCACGGTAGCGGGAGTGGTCGGCGACACCCGCGAGCGCCCCCGGGTGCAGCGCCTGGACGAGGAGCGCACGGACACCGGCCACGATCGTGTGGTTGCCGCCGTGCACGGACCAGGTCGCCGACCCCGGTCCGAAGAAGCCGGCGTCGGTGCCCTGCTCGAGCTCGTCCACCCACTCGGGTCGACCGGTCGTGCTGCCGGTGAACGTGGCCTGGAGGCGGGAGCGGAGTGCACCGGTGACGAAGGACATGTCCTCATCGTGCGCCGCCCGGCGGGGTGTGTTCCCAGCCCGCGGTCGGGCACCCCGCTAGGTTGGGCGGGTGAGCATCGACACGCCCCGTCCCTGGCTTGCCGCCTACGCACCAGGAGTGCCGCACGACATCGAGGAGCCCACCGGGTCGCTCTTCGACCTCGTGGAGCAGTCCGCGAAGCGGTTCCCGAAAAAGGTCGCCCTCGAGTTCTTCAAGCGCACGACGACGTACGCCACGCTCGAGGACCAGATCGTCCGCGCGGCGAACGGCCTCCGCAAGCTCGGCGTGACCGCTGGTGACCGGGTGGCGCTGGTGCTGCCGAACTGCCCGCAGCACGTCGTGGCGTTCTACGCGGTGCTGCGGCTCGGGGCGATCGTCGTCGAGCACAACCCGCTGTACACGCCGCGCGAGCTCCGGCACCAGTTCGAGGACCACGGCGCGAAGGTGGCGATCGCGTGGGACAAGTCCGTCGCGACGCTGCAGGAGTTCCCCGCCGACGTTCGACTGGACGCCATCGTGTCCGTCGACCTGACGAAGGCGATGCCTCGGAGCACCCGGCTCGCGCTGACGCTTCCCGTGGCGAAGGCCCGGGAGTCCCGCGCGAAGCTGACGACGAAGGTCCGCGGCACGACGAAGTGGGACGACCTGGTGTCCTCCCGCCGGCTGTCCCGCAAGCACGCCCGGCCGTCCACCGACGACACCGCGCTCATCCAGTACACGTCCGGCACCACGGGGACGCCGAAGGGTGCCGTCCTGACGCACCGCAACCTCATCGCGAACGCGGCGCAGTCCCGTGCATGGGTTCCGCAGATCCAGCCGGGCGACGGCAGCGTCGTCTACGCGATCCTGCCGATGTTCCACGCCTACGGACTGACGCTGTGCCTGACGTTCGCGATGAGCATGGCCTCGCGGTTGGTGCTCTTCCCGGCGTTCGAACCGGATCTCGTGCTCACCGCGATGAAGCGGCACCCGCCGACGTTCCTGCCCGCCGTGCCGCCGATCTACGCCAGGTTGCAGCATGCCGCCGACTCCAAGAAGGTGTCGCTCAAGGGCATCGAGATCGGGATCTCCGGGGCGATGGCGCTGTCGAAGGACGTCGTCGAGCCGTGGGAGGCGCGCACCGGCGGTTACCTGGTGGAGGGATACGGCCTGTCCGAGTGCTCTCCGGTCATCATGGCGAACCCGGTGTCCGACGCCAGGCGGCTCGGCACCATCGGCCTGCCGTTCCCCTCGACCGAGGCCCGTGTCGCCGACCCGGACGAGCCAACCCGGGTGCTCGGCACGGACGAGCCGGGTGAGCTGCAGGTCCGCGGGCCGCAGGTGTTCAGCGGCTACTGGGGCAAGGCGGAGGCCACCGATGAGGTCTTCACCGCGGACGGCTGGTTCCGCACCGGGGACATCGTCGCGATCGACGCCGACGGCTACGTCCGGATCGTCGACCGGCTCAAGGAGCTCATCATCACGGGCGGCTTCAACGTCTCCCCGACCGAGGTCGAGGACGCCCTGGTGAAGCACCCGAGCGTCCGCGAGGTCGCCGTCGTCGGCATCACCCAGGCGGGCAACGAGCAGGTCGTCGCCGCGGTGGTGCCGCGCGACCCGTCCTCGTTCGACGCCGAGGCCCTCCGTGCCTACGCCCGCGAGCACATGGCGGCGTACAAGGTGCCGCGGCGGATCGTCGTCGTGGAGGACCTGCCCCGCTCGATGATCGGCAAGGTGCTGCGGCGCAAGGTGCGCGACCAGATCCTGGGCGAGTAGGCGGCGGGGCGGGCGCGCGGGGCCGACTCGGAACGACAGACTCGCTGTCGTACGACAGCGAGCATGTCGCTCCCACGCGTCCGCAACATCCGGTCCGCGCAACGAACGACAGGGTCGTCGTCGTACGACAGCGGCGTTGTCGTTCCGAGTCGAAATGCGGCCGTCGCGCCGAGTCCGCAACCGGGCACGCGCCGAGTTCCGACGCGCGAGCACTCAGCGCCGCGACGCCCGCCCGGGCACCGCGAGCAACGCCAGCCCGAGCACGACGAGCACGATGCCGCCCCACCCGACGACCCCGAGGTGCTCCCCCACGACCAGCACCGCGAGCACCGCTGCCACGACGGGCTCGAACAGCGACAGCAGCGTCGCGGCCGACGCCGTCACCGTCCTGAGCCCGACCGCGTACAGCGAGTGCCCGATCACCGTCGGCACGAGCGCCAGGTAGAGGAACACCGGCCAGTCCGACGGCACGACGAGGTACTCGTGACCGGACACCACGACGAGCACCACGAGCGGCACTGCGGCGAGCCCGAACACCGCGCCGACGAGTCCCCGTCCGTTCGGCCCGACATGCGAGACGATCTCGGCCGTCGGCCCACCGGGCACCGGTGCCCGGAACGTGCCCATCCCGCGGGCGATCGCCCACGAGTACAGCGCATAGGTCAGTCCGGCGAGCAGGGCGGCTCCGAGACCGATCGCAAGCGACCCGGACGAGCTCGACGACGAGCGGGAGAGCGTCACGACGACCATCCCGATGACGCTCACGACCGTGGCGAGGACCCACCGCCGCGCCACGGGACGACGCTCCGCGACCCACTCGACGAGTCCGGCGAACACGGGCGACGAGCCGATCGCGATGGTCGTCCCCAGCGCGACACCCGCGTCGGCCAGCGCCGCGTAGAACGCCACCGCGTACACGGCGAGCGCCGCTGCCCCCAGCCAGACCCAGCCCCGCGTCCCCGGAGCGACCACGGCACGGAGCGTGGCACGACCGGCCAGGCCGGCGAGCACGAGGCCACCGAGGCCGAAGGTCACGGCACCGAACACGAACGCGGGCACGCCGGGAGCGAAGTGCGTCGCCGTCCCGGTGGTCCCCCACACCGCCGCGGCGACGACGACGGCGGCGATGCCGCCGACCGGGTGGGAGGCTCGGCCCGCGTCGACCGCGCCCGTCACGACACGTGCACGCTCGGTCGGCGGTTGACCTCGGGTTCGGCCTCGCGCAGGACCTCACGCGTCACCGGAGCGACGTCGCCGACGCCGGTGAAGACGAAGCGGATGGCGTTCCGGATCGGGCTGCCCTCGTTCCACTCGAAGTAGATGCTCGGCACCACGCCGGCGATGTCCCGGATCGCGAGCAACGTCGACGCGATGGTGTTGGGCACGTTGCCGGATCGGACCCGGAGCACCCGGAACCCGTGCACCACGTGCCCCTCGATGACGAGGTCCTCCTCGAAGTCGGACGAGTCGGCCGGGAGCACCTCGAGGAACATCGTCGGGACGCGGGCCGGGATGCCGGAGTCGCGTCGTTCCTCGCGCCCCTTCGACCGGTAGGCGGCCGCCGTTCCCGCACCCGGTTCGTTCGCGATGATGCACACCGAGCTGAACTGGTCGGCGTCGGCCTCGACGAACTGCCTGGCGGTCGCGTCGAGCTCGATCGACGACGCCCGGAGCTCGAACGACCGTCGCACCCGGGACACCAGCGACACGACCACGATCGCGATGATGAAGACCGCGGCGATCCGCACGCCGTCCGGGCGTTCGATGACGTTCGCGATGGTCGTGTAGACGAACACCACGGCGATGATGCCGAAGCCGATGGTGCGTTTCTTCTGCTGCTTGCGCCGGGCCGACAGGGTCACCGCGACGGCGGCGCTCGTGATCAGGACGAGCACGCCCGTGGCGTACGCACCGCCCTGCGCGTCGACGTTGGCCTGGAAGATGATCGTGATCACGAAGGCGATGAGCGTGAAGATGATGACCAGGGGCCGGGTCGCCCTCGCCCACTGCGGCGCCATCCCGTAACGGGGCAGGAACCGGGGCACCAGGTTGAGCAGTCCGGCCATCGCACTCGCGCCGGCGAACCACAGGATCGCGACCGTCGAGAAGTCGTACACCGACCCGAACACGCCGCCCAGGTACTCGTGCGCCAGGTACGCCAGCGCGCGTCCGTTCGCTCCGCCGCCCGGCTGGAACTCGTGCTGCGGGATCAGGAAGGTCGTGACGATCGACGAGGTGATGAGGAACGTGCTCATGATCACCGCGGCGACGGTCAGCAGCCGCTTGGTCCCGCGGATGCGGCCCTCGGGGCGGGGGCTCGTGCCGTCGGCGGCGTCGCCGCGGACCTGCGGCATCACCGCGACCCCGGTCTCGAACCCGGACAGGCCGAGCGCGAGCTTCGGGAACACGATCAGCGCGATCCCGATCATCACGAGGGGGTTGCTGTGCTGTGCGGTCAGTCCGCTCCACCAGTCGCTCGCCACGGTCGGGCGCTCGAACACGTGCCAGAGCGAGACGGCGACGACGACCGCGTTGAGCGCCAGGTACACGGCGACCAGGCCGACCGCGATGCCGATCGCCTCCTTGAACCCGCGCAGGAACACCACGCCGAGCAGGAGCAGCAGCGCCAGGGTCAGCGGCACCGGGATCTCGGTGAACCAGTGCGGCGTGAAGGGATTCTCGGCGATGTGGGCCGTCGCGTCCGCGGCGGACAGGGTCATCGTGATCATGAAGTCCGTCACGGCGAACCCGAGCAGGACCAGCACGAACAGCTTGCCGGCCCACCAGGGCAGGAGCTTCTCGAGCATCATGATCGACCCGGCGCCGCGGAAGCTGTCCTGGGCGACGCGGCGGTAGACCGGCAGCGCGCCGAAGAGCGTGACGAGGACGAGCACGATGGTCGCGATCGGCGAGAGCAGCCCGGCGGCGAGCGCCGCGATGGCCGGCTGGTAGCCGAGCGTCGAGAAGTAGTCGACACCCGTGAGGCACATGACCCGCCACCACGAGTGGGTCTTCTCGACCTCGACCTGGTGCGGACCCTGGTGGGACGCCCCCTGGTCGGAGCCCTGCAGCATCCACCGCCGGACCCGCGTGGTGCGGTCCGGACCGGGCTCGGTGGCGTCGCGGGCAGCAGCCTGTTCGCCGGCACGCTCGGCATCTGTCGCGGTCATGGGCCCTCTCGCGTCGACGGTTCGACACGATCGTAAGCCGCCGCGGCTACTTCGAACTGATCCGCGTGTACTTGTTCACCGCCCACGGCACGAACACGACGAGCATGACGGCGATGCCGATGAGCACGGTGGTGATCGGGTGCTGCATCGTCCAGATGTCGGGCACCGGTGCTGACCCGACGTTCCCGAAGAGCTCACGGGCCGCCTGCACGAGGGAGGACACGGGGTTCCACTCCGCGAACACGCGGAGCACGAGCGGCAGCGTGTCGCTCGGGACGAAGGCGTTCGAGATGAACGTCAGCGGGAACAGGATCATGAACGACGCGTTGTTGATCACCTCCGGCGTCTTCACGCTCATGCCGAGCAGTGCCATCACCCAGCTGAACGAGTAGCTGAAGAGCAGCAGCAGCGCGACGCCGGCGAGGAACTCCAGCGGTGAGGAGTTCACCCGCCACCCCACGAGCAGGCCGGTGAGCATCATGATCACCATCGAGATCGTGTTGAGGACGAGGTCGCTGTTGGTGCGGCCGACGAGCACCGCGGACGACGACATCGGCAGCGTCCGGAACCGGTCGATCAGCCCTTCCTTGAGGTCCTGCGCCATCGCAGAGCCGGAGAACGTCGCGCCGAACACGACGGTCTGGGCGAAGATCCCTGCCATCAGGAACTGCGTGTAGTCGGTGCCCTGCACGGCGATGGCCCCGCCGTAGACCTGACTGAACAGCAGCACGAACATGATCGGCTGGAGCACGGCGAAGACGAGCATGTCGGGCGAGCGCTTGATCTTGATGAGGTTGCGCTTGGTGACCGTCCAGCCGTCCTCGAACCACACCGCGACGGGTGAGGTGACGACGACCGGCAGCTGCCGGCCCGGCGTGGTGACGACGGCGGTCATCGTGCCGCCTCCTTCTGCTTGGCGGCCGGCGCGTCGTCGGCATCGTCCTCGGTCGCGGCGTGCCCGGTGAGCCGGAGGAACACGTCGTCGAGGGTGGGGCGGCGCATGCCGGCGTCGTGGAGTTCGATGCCGGCCTCGCCCAGGTCGGCGAGCACGCGCTGCAGCGCCGTCGGGCCGGCTTCCACCGCGATCGCGTGGGTGCGTCCGTCGCCGGATGCCTCCACCTCACCGACGCCGTAGCGCCGGAGCACGGTGACCGCAGCGTCACCGTCGGTCTCGTCGACCAGCGTCACGACGACCCGGTGTCCGCCGACCTGTGCCTTGAGCTGGTCGGCCGTGCCCTCGGCGATGACCCTGCCGTCGTCGATCACCGCGATGTCGTCGGCGAGCCGGTCGGCTTCCTCGAGGTACTGCGTCGTCAGGAGCACGGTCGCGCCGTCGGCGACGAGTCGCTCGATGATGCCCCAGAGCGACAGTCGGCTGCGGGGGTCGAGCCCGGTCGTCGGTTCGTCGAGGAACAGCACGCTCGGGTTCATCACGAGGGCACCGGCGAGGTCGATGCGCCGACGCATACCGCCGGAGAAGCCCTTCACGGGGCGGTCCCCCGCCTCGGACAGGTCGAACACGTCGATGAGCTCGCGGGCTCGGGCACGGGACGCCTTGCCACCGAGGTGGTACAGCCGGCCGATCATCTCGAGGTTCTCGAACCCCGTGAGGTTCTCGTCGACCGCGGCGTACTGCCCGGACACCCCGATCGACCGACGGGTCGCCTGGGGGTCCCGCACGACGTCGACCCCGGCGATCGACGCCGTGCCGCTGTCGGGCTTGATGAGCGTCGTGAGCACCTTGACCGTCGTGGTCTTGCCGGCGCCGTTCGGCCCGAGCAGCGCCGTGACGGTGCCCTGCGGCACGGACAGGTCGAGTCCGGCCAACGCGTGCACCGGCCCGGACTTCGATCGATAGGTCTTGGTCAGCCCGGAGGCTTCGATGATGGCCATGCCGCTCCCTCGTCGAACATGGAACAGTCCAGTGGGTCGGTGCCGGATCGAGCGGGAGGGTCAGGCGTCGAACCCGCCGAAGTCGCCACCGAAGTCGTCGAACCCACCGCCACCACCGAGGTCGGAGCCGCTGTCCCACGACGCGTTGTCGAACCCGCCGCCGTCGGATGCGCCGCCGTCACCGGAGTCGCCCCCAGTGTCCCCCGAACCACCGTCACCCGCATCCCCCGATGCGTCGGTGCCGCCGTCGAAGCCGGACGGATCGGGCAGGAACGCGCTCATCAGCGTCGAACCGATGACGTACCCGGCGACGGTCCCGAGGATCGACGCACCGAGCATGCTGCCGAACGACGGCCCCTGACGCTGGCCGAAGGCACCGCCGGCACCGCCGCCCATCCCGCCGAGCGACCGCTCCATGAACCCGGGCTGTCGGATCTCGGACCGCGTGGCCGACTGCGCGAGCGATCGCGGGTCGTTACCACGGGGTGCGTCGCCGGCCGGAGCCGTCCGGGTGAACTCGTCGTAGACCATCTGGCGCTGCTCGGGCGTGAGCCGCTCGAAGGCCTCGGCGTGCACCTCCTCGATCCGCTCCGGCGGCGCGGTGCGCAGCAGGTAGCGGTAGCGCTCGACGGCCTGCTGGTCCTCGGTCCGAGCGCCAGGACCGGAGGCAGCACCAGGACCGGAGCCAGCACCAGGACCGGAGCCGCCGGGAGCGCCGCTGGCGGGCGGGGCCGCGTCGTACGACTGCTGCCCGTACCGGTAGCCCTGCTGCTGCCCGTTCCACCCCTGCTGCTGCGATCGGTCTTCGCGGCCGAGCAGTCGGTCGAGGAATCCCATGTCGATGCTCCCAACGTGATCCGGGCACGGTGCCCGTGGAGTGCAACAGTAGGGACGCCGGACGACCGGTGACTGTGTGCACGCACAGAGTTCGGTGAACGAGGAGGATGACACCATGACCGACCTCGACGAGCTCCGCCGACTCCGCCGTGCGCGGAGCCGGATGGACCGCGAGTACGCCGAGCCCCTCGACGTCCCCGCCCTGGCCGCGTCGGCGTACATGTCCACCGCGCACTTCAGCCGGCGCTTCCGCGACGCCTACGGCGAGACCCCGTACGCCTACCTGATGACCCGGCGGATCGAACGGGCGCAGGCGCTGCTCCGCACCGGGGACGTGACCGTGACCGAGGCGTGCATGGCGGTGGGCTGTACGAGTCTCGGGTCGTTCTCCTCGCGCTTCACCGCCCTGGTCGGCATGACCCCTTCCGAGTACCGCGCCGCCGACCACGAGGCCCTGTCGGGCATGTGGAGCTGCCACACGATGGTGGTGACGCGCCCGGTGCGAGCAGTTTCCGAGAAGCACGGGGCGCGGACGCCCGCCTAGGGTCGGTCGCATGACCATCCAGATCAGCGGCGTGCACGTGCTCGCCGACGACATCGACGCCGCCGTCGCCTTCTACCGCGACACGATCGGCTTCTCCGTCCGCAACGAGGTCGAGAACGGCGGGCACCGCTGGGTGACCCTGGTCAGCGACACGCATCCCGACCTCGAGCTCGTCCTGTCCGAGCCGCACGCCGGCCGCTCCCAGGAGGACGGGGACGCCCTCGCCGCCCTCCTGGCGAAGGGCGCGCTGTCGATGCTCCAGCTCCGCGTCAGCGACCTCGACGCGGTCTTCGACCGCATCACCGCGAGCGCCGACGCCGAGGTGCTCCAGGAGCCCACCGACCAGTTCTGGGGCGTCCGCGACGCGGCCGTCCGCGACCCTGCTGGCAACATGGTCCGGATCGCCCAGGCCTGAGCAGGTCCGGAACCGGACCGCAGGCGGACGGGAGGCTCGTGGCGGCCCCGCCACGAGCCTCCCGTCCGTCCTCCACACGTCAGGGACGCACCGCACCCACCCAGACCGCGTGCAGTTCGTCGGCCGCACCCGGGTGCGCCACCAGGAACGGCGCACCCACCGGCGGGAACCCCTCGACCGGCCCGTCGACGGTCATGACGACGCCACCGGCCTCGTGCACGAGCAGCACGGCCGCACCGTGGTCGATCGGGTCGAACGCCGACACGCACCCGCCGATCCCCCGCCCCGCCGCGACCTGCGCGATCGTCAGCGTGCCGGAACCCTGGACGCGGAGCGTGCAGGACCGCGCGGCGAGGGCGTCGAGGAACGCGCCGAACCCCGGCCACGGCAGGGGTCCGTCGAGCTCGGTCCCGACGACCGCGCCCGCCAACGATCTCGGGGTGTCGTCGAGCCGGAGCTGCCGGTCGCGGATCACGGCGCCGCGGCCCCGACGCGCCTCGAACACCTCGCCACGCCACGGATCCGCGACGACGCCGACGAGCGGACGCCCGCTCCGGGTGAGACAGAGCGAGGTGCTCGTCCACGGGACGCCGTTCGCGAGGTTCGTCGTCCCGTCCACCGGGTCGAGGTACCAGCGGTGCTTGTCGCCTGGCGCATCGCCGTACTCCTCGCCGGAGAAGCCGTGCGTGGGGAACGCCGCGCGGACGCGACCCCTGACGTGCTGCTCGACGAGCCGGTCGACGTCCGTGACGAGATCGGCCTCGTGCGCCTTCGTCGTCACCGAGCCGACCGGGTGCTCCCGCGTGTACGCGATCACCTCGTGCGCGATCCGGTGCGCGAGCGCCTGTGCCCGCGAGGCCACCTCGGCCTCGGTCGCCTCGTGGTCCGGCTCCGGCCACCCGTCCCGTTCGGCCGCGGCGAGCGCTGCACGGACGGCGGCGAGGTCGTTCGTGGTGATCGAGTCCGCGCCGAGACGAGCCGCCCAGATCGCCGGCTCCGGTGCGTCCACGGTCCACACCGAGACCTGCAGGCCGAGGTCGTGGGCGGCCCCGACGGTCCTCGGGGTGAGGAAGGCGACGTCGAGGTTCAGCGTCGACGGCCCGAGCGCCACCAGGTCGTCGGGCGTCGGCGGGTCGAGCGATGCCCACGCCAGCCAGACGTCCGCGTCCGGGAGCACCTCGCGCACCGCAGCCACCGCCTCCTGCGCTCCGCACCACGCGACGGCGACGGCGGCGCTCGAGGAAGCCACCGTGCGTGCGGCGACGCGGGCGTCCTCGGCGTCGGTGAGGTCGATCAGCAGGGACGACCCGCAGCCGTCCAGCCGTTCCAGCACCGCGTCGAGCCGCGGGATGCGGTCGAGACCGTTCCCGAGCCGGGCGACGTCACACCACGGCACGTCCGCCACCCGACGCGCGTCGCCCCACATCCGGCCGAGCGTCTCGTCGTGCAGCAGGACGGCGACACCGTCCGCCGTCCGCCGGACGTCCACCTCGATCACATCGGCGCCGAGCGCCTCGGCCACCGCGACGGCCGGCAGGGTGTTCTCGCGGCGGACCCGCGGCGCGCCACGGTGCGCCACCAGGCGCGGCATCCGGACGGACGGGAGGCTCGGTTCAGCTGGACGACTCCGGGTCGCGTCCGTCGTCGTCATGGCTCTGCCCTCCGTGGAGACTTCCGTCCCGCGTCGTCACGGTTCGGTCTCGCATCGTCGCGGATTCGGTTGAACACCAGGTTGCCGGGTGCCCCACCGGGAGGTGAACTCGTTGCCGCGTCGTGCCTGCGACAATGAGGCGGTGACCGATCGCACCTGGGGCTGGCTCGCAGCCGTCATCGACGTCGTCCTGATCATCGTGTTCGCACTGATCGGCCGGTCGTCCCACGGCGAGGCGTCCTCGTTGGTCGGACTGTGGACCACCGCGTACCCGTTCCTCGCGGGATGGGCGATCGCCTACGTCACGAGTGGTGCGTGGGCCCGCCCGCTGCGCTTCTGGCCGACCGGTGTCGTCGCGTGGATCCTCACGGTGTTCGTCGGCATGGCGATCAGGGTCGCGACCGGGCAGGGCGTCGTCGACGGCAACCCGCTGCCGATCTCGTTCGTCATCGTCGCGACGATCGTGCTCGGGGTGTTCCTGCTCGGGTGGCGGGCGATCGCGCGGGGTGTCCTGCGGGCCGTCGCGCGGCGACAGCAGCGGTCGGCGCCGGCGGTCGAGGACGACCCGGCGAACGACGACCCGTCGACGGAGCCCTCGGCCGGTGTGACGCCGGGCACCTGAGCGGACGACCAAGAGTTCGTCGATGGTTGGATTCGTCGTATGCGTCGATCGAACGTGATGTGGCTCGTGTTCCTGTTGATCGGACTCGTGTTCGGCGCTGTTGCAGTCGTCCTCCTCACGAGCGGCGCCCCAGGCGTGTTCGGATGGATCGCGGTCGCCTGCAGCGTGATCATCCTGGCGAGCACCGCGGTGGGCTACCGACGTTCCCGCTTTTGTCCCTGATCGCCCGGGGCGCCGGACGTCAGAACAAGCCGCCGCGTGGGGCGTCGCCGTCGAGCCCCCGGAACATGTCGGACACGAGCGCCTCGATCTGCGGCTCGACCAGACGTTCGACGGCTTCGGCGATCCGCGGCCGGTGGTCGATGAGGGCGAGGCACACCGCCGTCCCCGTCGAGCGGGCGCACTCGTCGGAGAGGTCGATCTCGTGCCGGAGTGCCGCCTTCGCCTCGTCGGACAGAGGCTCGCGCGGTGCTGCGTCCGACGATGCCCCGGTGCCGGCGAGCTCGCCGAGCGTGAAGAGGAACGGTGCGCCCTCCTGCGGCTGCGGGTCGACGTCGAGCCCCTGGAACTCGGGCGAGAGCCCCTCGGCCGGCTGGTACCCGGCGTCGCGCTTGCGGGCGGCGGCGCGTTCGAGCTCCCGCTGCAACAGCGGGAGGTTCTTCGCCGTGTAGTCGTCGACGGAGTCCTCGATGATCGTCGAGATCCGACCGATCAGCGCGTGCTGGACGGGATGCGGCACGTCGGGCCCGAAGCCCGCGGCGCTGGCGATCGGCGACCCGGTGCACTTCCGGCAGATGCGGGTGCGTGGCCGGGCGGTGCCGATCTGCCAGCGCGGGAGCCAGCGCAGCCAGACGTCGACGGCGTTCCGCACGCGCCCGTCGATGCCGTCCATGTCCCCAGGGTATGCGCGACTCCGGGGATCCGGGGCTAGGAGATGGGTTCGGTGACGAAGTCGATGAGCTCCTCGACACGACCGAGCAGCTGCGGCTCGAGATCGGCGAACGTCCGCACCTGCCCGAGGATCCGCTGCCACGCCCTGGCGATGTCGGCCTGCTCGGCGTGCGGCCACCCGAGCGACTGGCAGATGCCCTTCTTCCACTCGATCGACCGCGGGATGGTCGGCCACTGCTCGAGACCCACCCGTCCGGGCTTCACCGACTGCCAGACGTCGACGAACGGGTGCCCGACGACGAGCACGTGTGCGCCCCACTTGCCCCGCATCACGGCGTCGGCGAAGCGGGACTCCTTCGACCCGGGGACCAGGTGGTCGACGAGCACACCCACTCGGCGGTCCCGCGACGGGCGGAACTCCTCGAGCACGTCGGCCAGGTTGTCCACGCCGGAGAGTTCCTCGACGACGACGCCCTCAACCCGGAGGTCGGCGCCCCAGACCTTCTCGACGAGTTCGGCGTCGTGCTTGCCCTCGACCATGATCCGGGAGGGCAGCGCCACGCGCGCTCGCTGCGCCTCGACGGCGAACGATCCGGAGGCGGTGCGGAGGCGACCACCGTCGGACGCGTGGCGGACCGCCGGACCGGCACCGGGCCTCCCGTCCGATCCGGCGCGAGCCGGGGGTGCAGCTGCGGCAGAGCGCCCGACCGGCGCCTGCGGGCGACCCAGGGTGACGAGCTCGCCCTCGAGCAGGAACTGGCCGGTGAACGGGAACGAGCGGGTGCGGCCCTTCCAGTCCTCGAGGGCGATGGTGCCGGCTTCGAGGCCGACCACGGCGCCGGCCCAGCCGGAGGCGGGGTCCTCGAGCACCATGTCGCGTTCGAGCGGCACCTGCCGCACCTTCTTCACGCCCTTCGAGCGCCAGTCGCCCGAGAGCACGTCGCTGCCGTACCGGTCGTCGTCCACCCGCACGAGGGTAGCGCCCATCCTTCCGACTCTGGCGTGTACGTTCGTGTCATGGATCTGAAACTTCACTCGATGGACCTCGCTGAGCCCACGGACCGAACCCTTTTCGTCGAGTTCCTGACCACGAATCGATTTCCGTTCCACGTCTCCGCGTCGCCGACGCGAGGGGCCATTGAGAAACGGATCGACGACGGCGCCTTCGCCTCCCCAGAGCACGCGGTGTTCCGGGTCGACGTCGACGGTGCGCTCACCGGCATCGTCGTCCTCGATGACCTCGACGACGATGCGCCGATGATCGACATCCGCCTTGCTGAACCTTCGCGGGGGAACGGCATCGGGACCGTGCTCGTCGGCGCACTGGCCGATCATGTCTTCGCCGCGTTCCCCGACATCACGAGGATCGAGGCGCAGACTCGCGACGACAACGTCGCCATGCGGAAGGCCCTTGCGCGCAACAGCTGGGTGCAGGAAGCGCACTACCGCCGCACGTGGCCGGTCGACGGCGGTGCGCCGCGGGACTCCGTCGCCTACGGGATCCTGCGCGAGGACCACCTCAGCGGGACGACGACTCCGTTCCTGACTGACGTTCCGCGGAGGGCCTGAACGCAGCATCGAGCGTCCGTGCGAGTACGTCCGCAGCGGCGAGCGCCGACCGGTGGGCGCCCTCGCCCTCACCGATGAGTTCGACGATGTCGACACCCACGATCCGGCGTCGTGACACCAGTCGGCAGACGAGGTCGATGAGTTCGTGGGTACTGAACCCCCCGGGAACCGGGGTGCCCGTACTCGGCATGTGAGCCGGATCGAGGACGTCGACATCGATCGTCACGTGCCACCCGAGGTGCTGCGGGAGGTCCGCCAAGAGCTCATCGACGTCGGCGTCGATCGACGACCGTCCGCCCCAGACGACGGTCTTGGAGCCACCCTCGGGGTCGTCGTCCACTCGCTGCCGGATGCCGAACTGCACGATCCGCTCGACTCGCTCCTCACCGGCGATCCAGCTCATCACGTTCCCGTGGTGCAGCGAGGGCCGCCAGTTCCCGCGGGCCGGACGGAGGTAGTCCGTGTGAGCATCGAAGTGGATGAGACCGATCTCGCCCTCGGATGCCGCGAGGAGTCCCCTGACCACCGCATGGGTGATCGAGTGATCGCCACCGATCACGACCGGGAGCTTGCCGGAACCCGTGATCGCCTCCACTGCGCCGGCGAGTCGATCGAGCACCGGTCCGTTGCGCATCTGGACGACGTCGCCGATGTTCCCGATGTCGCCGATCCGCGCGCCGTCGAGCATGCGGCGCCCCAGTGCCGGATCCCACATCCCGCGGTCGGAACCGGGTGCGAACAAGCTGGCAGCAACCCGTCGGACGGCATCGGGGGCAGTCTTCGAGCCGCTCTGTGCGGAAGCACCGGCGTCGTATTCGACCCCGACGACGACCATGTCGAGCCCCGGATCGCTCACCGCGTGACCGAGCGTCGTCATCGGCACGCCGAACAGCCCTCGAGGGGCTTCGCCGGAACCGGGTGCGTTTCCGTGAGGACGGAGCAGACCTCCTTCGACGAGGGAGGTGATGGCGCGGAGAGCTGGCTCACGTGCGGGTTCGGGGAGGGAGCCCAGGGCGACGGACGGTGCTGTCGGCACCGCGAAACGTGAGAGGAGCGCGTGCGCACTGCGGCTGAGCTGCAGCTCCGTGCCGGTTCCGGGCGACCACAGCGTCATCGTCCCGTCTATGTCGGCACTCCGCACGACGAAGCCTTGGTCGACCGCGAGGACGTCATCAGCGTTCATGGTTTCCTTCTTCGGTTCGGGAGGTCCACTGCCGGTGGAGTTCGGCGAACAGTCCCCCGGAGTCAAGGAGTTCGCGCGGCGTGCCGATCTCGCTGACCCGACCGTGTTCCATGGTGAGGACACGGTCCGCATCGAGCGCCGCGCTCATCCGGTGCGCGATGGTGACGACGGTCCGCCCTCGGAACACCGCTGCCATGTCGCGGTCGAGCACCCGTGAGTCGTCCACGGACAGATGCGAGGTCGACTCGTCGAGGACGACGACGTCCGGGTCGCGGAGGACCACTCTCGCGAGCGCGATCCGCTGCAAGTGGACGGGATCGATCGATGTGGCCTCGAGTTCCACGTCGAGCCCATCGACATCCGTCGGTGCCCCTGCGAGCGCGAGCGCAGCGAGGAGTTCCCCGTCCGACGCCGATCTCGCCGCCAGCGCGAGGTTGTCGCGGAGCGTGCCGCTGAAGGCATGAGGGTCCTGGCTCACCATCATCCGCTTCGCGGGGGCACGGGACTCGCGGCCCACCGCGATCCGTCCGGTGTCGGGGTCCAGCGCACCAGCGATGAGCAGGCCGAGGGTCGTCTTCCCGGCTCCGGATGGCCCGAGCACCGCGAGGTGCTCGCCGTGCGCGATGTCGAGGTCGATTCCCGAGACTGCGGGCGGACCGTCGTCGTACGAGAACGACACATCTGCACAGTGGACGGCGCGCCCCGGCGTTTCGACGGGAGCGGTCACCATCTCGTCGTCGTCGTGCGAGGTCGCCACGGGTCGGGAAACGCCGGACATCCTCCGGAACGCGGCCCAGGCGAGTTGCAGCTGGTCCGACCAGTACAGGAGGTCGTCCAGCGGATCGACGACGAGCTGGACGTTGAGTGCGATCGCGACCACGGTCCCGACGCTCACCTCACCCTGTACGGCCAGCCAGCCACCCCACGTCGCCACCACCGCGAACGGGAGGTAGTAGCCGAGCTGCACGACGGGGAACCACCGCGACTGCAGTCCCAGTGTCACGCGCTCGGCCGCCTTGACCTCCCTTGCCCGGGAGTCGATGCGTCGGAGGAGTCGATCCCCTGTCCCGAGCAGTCCGAGCGTCCGAGACGCCGTGACGGTCTCGAGGACGCTGCCGTTGAAGCGCGCGTGACTCCTGAGCTCGGCCTCGTACGCGGACTGCGAGCGGCGGACGTACCATCGCGTCGACAGAACGAGGATGGGCAAGCCCACGACTGATGCGATGGCGACCCGCCAGTCGAGCACGAACGAGGCGGCCGTGGTGAAGAGGACGGTGAAGACCCCGACGAGCACCTCGGGGACACCCACGCGCACGCCTTCGGAGACCGCATCGACGTCGTTCGACGTCCTGGCCAGGACCTCTCCGCGTTCGGCTCGCTCCGTGACGCGGAGCGGGAGGCGGACCACACCTTCGACGACCTCGTCGCGGAGCTGCGCGAACACGTCCTCGCCGAACCGCCAAGACGCGTCCTGGGAGGCCACACCGAGCACGGTCCTGACGACGAGCACACCGCACAGGACGAGGAACAGCGCTGAGATCCGGTCCCACGGACCTCCCGCGGTGACACTGTCGATGAGCATGCCGAACAACACCGGCGCGCTGACCGCCGAGCCGACCGCGAGTGCGTGCCACCCCAGCATGAGTGCAAGGCGACGACGATGCGACCTGACCACCCGACGGATCGCCCCCCAGGTCTCGGTCGGCCCTGCGACGAGGAGCGGTGCGTTCACCGGAGGCCCTCTCGCTCGGCTGCGGCCCCGACCGCTCCCGACACGTGGACCGACTGGTCGAGGACGGCGACGCGGTCGGCGACCGCGAACACCGATGGAGCCTGCGAGCACACGATCGTGGTGCGGCCGGCACGGTGGCGCGCAAGACGCTCGACCAGGCGCCGCTCGGTGACGAGGTCGAGCGACCGTGTCGGCTCGACCAAGACCAGCACCTCGGTCTCGACGGCGAGCGCCTGTGCCAGCAGGAGTCGACGGACCTGCCCGCCGGACAGGTCGCGTCCCCCCTCGCTGACCTCGCGATCGAGGTCGTCACCGATGAAGTCGTCGGCAGCCGCGACCCGGAGCACGGCGCGGGCATGGTCGTCGTCCTGGGCGCCGAGGATCTCGCGCACGGTGCCGGAGACGAGGCGTGCGTCGGAATCGAGCATGACGGCATGCCTCCTCACCGCTCCCTCGTCCCATTCGGACCAACGCGTCGGGCCGACGTATGAGCACGTTGCGTCGGCTTCTCCGACCAGGCGGGAGGCGACGGAGCGGAGCGTCGCGAGCTCCACGCCGGTCACGAGCAGGAACTCGGGCGAACGGGCCACCACACCGCTCACCTCGTCCACGAGGTCACCGGTCGGCGTTCCGTCGCGTCCGGTACGTGGCGGGTGTCCAGCGTCGAGCAGCGTCTGCTCCCGCCGTGCCGCGACGGCGATCGCAGGCACTTCGTTCCAGGCCCCGATGAAGGACCCGACAGGACCGACGAGGAAGACGCCGAGCCCGTAGTAGGTGACCAGATCGCCCGCCGTCTGGTCGCCGGAACGCCACTGCCACAGCGCGATCCCCAGGATGAGCAGGACGAATGCGCTCGGGATCGCGACCTGGACACCGGCGATGAGCGCGCGTCGACGCGCGACCGTGAGGCCCGCGAGACGCATCTGGGCGGACGCATCGCGGAACCGGCGGAGGAACACGTCCTCGGCGCCGATGCCGCGGAGGTCGCGGAGTCCACTCGCCGCGTCGGCAGCCAGTCCTGCGACGGCGCCCGCACGCGCGCGGTGCCGCTCGAGCGGCTGTTCGAGCAGGCCGACCAGTGCCGGCAGGAAGAGGGCGATGCACAGTGCTCCGACGATGATGGACCCACCGATCACCCAGGAGTTCGCGACAAGGTACACGCCGATCGCGACGAAGGTCACGAGCGACACGACCAACGACCGGGCCACGCCCACCACTCCGGCGATGGTCTCGGTGTCCGTCTCCGCTGTCTCGACGGCATCGCCGAGACCCACGCGCTCACCGATCACCGATCGGCTCGCCACGAGGTGCGCGCCGACTGCGCGCTTGCGACCGACTGCGATGTCGATCTCGGCGCTGCGAGCAACGGCGTGAGCGACCACCGACGACGCCACGCGAGCGACGACCACCAGTGCCAACACGCCGGAGGCGATGAAGACCGTGTCGAACCGTCCACGCTCGACTCCGTCGACGACCTGCCCGAGCCCGATCGGCAGGCACGCCTCGGCGAGTGTGCCCGCGAGTGCGAGACCGATGAGCGCGGCCAGCGCCCGTCGATGTCCTCGAAGCAAGGGACGGAGCGACGCGAACGTGTGCCCGAGTGCAGCCGTCGTGCCGCTCACAGTGCCAGCTCGATCGGTCGGACTCCGCGGAAGTGCCGCCGCACGGCATCCATGCTGCCGAGCGCGTGCAGGTCACGGAACAGCTCGATCACCCCGTCCATCGCGGGTCCGCCGCGCGCCCCGAGGGCGACCTTGAGCAGACACCTGAGATCTCGTTTGCGTGGCACGATCGTCTCGTGTCGATGGGACCGGAACCCGAAACTCGCGCCGAACTGCAGGTCCACTCCGCGGCGGTCCGCCTCGGTCCGGATCACCCCGAGGAGCAGGCGGTACCCGAGCAGGTCGTCGTCCTCGAGACGCAGGACCGTGAACGGGGCGACCCGCACCGAGCCGTCTCGTGTGTCCGCGCCCCGCGGTCGGTTCGCGGGATGGGCAACGGTCTCGAAGAGCCCCCGGTCGACGGAGAGCGCTCGCGCGAACGCCTCGTTGTTCCTCGCCACCAGCGCGACGTGGGTCCTGCGCCAATCCGGGTCGAGGAAGAACGAGTTGTCGAGCGCGATCGCCGAGCGTGGAGGGAGCGCGGCGCCGAGGACCGCGCGGGCGTTCCGCAGTGTCTCGGCGTCGGACACCGCAGCAGTCAGCGCGTCGTTGCGGTGGACCACGACTGCGCCGGCGTTCGCCAGCTCGAGCCCCAGCTGGTCGAGCTTGAGCGCCGAACGCGCCTCGATCACGGTCGCGGTGTCCGTTCCGGTCAAGGTCGTGAGGAGCTGCTGTTTCGGCCAGACGCCCGGCGTCAGGCTCGGGTCCACGATCACCGTTCGCGGAGCCCCCTGCGCTGCCCAGGCAGTGGACAGTTCGATGAAGTCGACGGTGTGGAGGTCCCAGTCGTAGCGGACCGGCTCGAGCACGACCACATCTGCGCGGGTTGCGACGAGTTCAGCCACCGACCGGCACCGTGACCAGGACGCAAACGACGTCGACACGAGCTCGATCAGCATCGTCGTCTCGAAGTAGTCACCCAGCAGGGCGACCTTCGGGAGCCTGCCGTGGACGGAGCGGAACTCGTACGCGGCGACGTGGAGCGCCACCGTGAGTGCCGCCATCCCGCTGCTGCACACGACTCCTGACGCCGTCCATCCGGTGATGTCGGGCTCCCCGTCCACCAGCCTGCCGTCGAGCACGGCGCTCGGGGCGCTCCGCTCGTAGCCGTAGTCGATTCCGGGATCCGCGTCACGACCGGACGGAGGACTCGCGAAACGATCCACCACGGAACGGTCTGCGCGACTCCGCAGCACGTGCCGGAGGTCGATGTACCTGTCGTGCAGGAAGCGCTCCTGCTCGCGGTGGTCTCCGGCCGCGTCCCCGGCCGCGAGGTTCCGGGAGATCCGCGCCATCCCTGACGGATCGAGCTGCGCGTTCTCGTCGAGCACCCGCTGGAGCAGCGTGCGTTCGAGCCCGAGCGCGCTCGAACTGTCGGCGTTCACCGCGTTGCCGCCATCTCGGTGTCGACCGGACGGAGTGCGTCATCGACGATCAGGTACTCGCGGAGGTTGCCCAGGAGGTTGAAATCGCGACGGTTCGTCATGGTGTAGGCGCCTGCGTTGGTCAGGACGAGCCGTTCCCCGACGGACACCGCCGCCATGTCGATGAGCGGACGTCCTGCGCGACCGGTCATCCCGAAGAAGTCGTTCTCGTAGAGCGTGTTCCCGGATACCAGCCGGGTGGACTTCGGTTGACGCTCGGGTTCGTCGAGCGGCACAGCGACCGGGAGGTGCCACGGGGCGTAGTTCCAGGCGGACGTGTCCACCTGCACAACCTCGGCGCCGTAGGCGGGATGTGCCTGCTCGATCGACTGGACCGTCGTCACGAGGTATCCATGCGGGCCGAGGACGGCTGCTCCGGGTTCGAACCGGATCGCCATCGGCCGCCCGGTCCGGGCACGCCACTGCGCGAGCAGTTCATCAGCCGTCTGGAGCGCACGCCGTGCCACGGCTCGATCCGCGTAGAAGTCGTAGAACCCGCCGCCGAAGTCGATGAGCTCCACGTGGGACATGGATTCCGCAACGGTGAGCGTGTACCGGAGTTCCCAGAGGAACAGGTGAGGGGACAGCTGCCCGGTGTGCAGGTGCAGCCGTGTGACGCGCAGCCGGTGCCGGGCCAAGACCGCGTGGACGGCTGGATCGGTGGCGCCGACCCCGAACCGGCTGTTCGCACCGAAGGAGTTGGCCGTGTCCAGCGTCTCGGGAATCGGCAGACGCAAACGGAGCCCGACGTCGGAACCCGACCGGGTCCTGCCGATCAGTTCCAGCTGGTCGATCGACGTCGCATCCAGGACGACACCGCGCTCAGCGAGCCGGTCGAGAGCTCCCTCGTCGGAGAAGCTCGGACCTGTCGCCGACAGCTCGTCAAACCCGACTGACACGGCGAGGTCGAGTTCGCGGACCGATGCACAGTCCGCGCCGAGTCCTGCGTCCGCGAGGTGCCGGAGCACCGCGGGCGTGTGGCAGGACTTCAGCGCGACGTTCAGCCTGGCGCCCGAGACCAGGGACACGTCATCGAGCATTCGTCCGACCGAGCGCATCGCGTTGTCGACGTCGTACACGAGAGCGGGTGTGGGGACAGTGAGCATGTGGTCGAAGACCGAGCGGTGCGGCGGGGTCACGACTGGATCGAGGTGCACTGAGGTCCTTCGCGGAAGCGGGTTCTGGTTGCGGAGCGTCCAGAGGCGTGGCGCGCCGAACCCGGCACGCCACGCCGTTGATCAGGACATCTGACGCGGGCGGCTTCCGCCCAGCGTCGAGAACTCGCTCGTGATCTCGATGACGTCACGACGCTCGACCGTCATCGCGGCTTCCGCGGTGTCGGGGACGACGACGTCCCAATCGCTGAAGTCATCGAGGGCGGCCAGAGCGGATTCGAGCTCGTTCACGGCAGTCGGTGACATGGCATTTCTCCTCTTGCGTATGAGCGAGGAGCACCTGAGCGACCCCCCGCCGTCCGTCCCGATCCACTCAGATCGGGTTGACGGAAATCTAGCGCCGGAGCGTGAAACATCACGCTCCTGAATTCTGCTTTCCATGAGTATTCTCAGATTCCGGTGGGTCGAAAAGAGGACATGGGGTGCGCAACGCAGCGGGCGCATCGCGGCCTCGCATGATGTGCGTAGGGTCGTGGTCATGCACCGTCGCGGAGGGGTCGGAGCGCCGACACTCGGCGGGTGCCTCGTCATCTCGAAAGGACAGCGACCTTGCGCGCAGCAGTCATCCACGCCCCTCGCGACATCCGCGTCGAGGACCTCGACCAGCCGTCGCTCATCAGCCAGCGCGACGCGGTCGTCAAGGTCGCGGCCGCGTGCGTGTGCGGGTCGGACCTCTGGCCCTACCGGGGCGTGACCGAGACGAAGCACGCACACCCGATCGGCCACGAGATGATCGGCGAGGTCACCGCGGTCGGGAGCGAGGTGACCGGGCTCGCGGTCGGTGACTTCGTGATCTCCCCCTTCACGATGAACGACGGCACCTGCCAGGCGTGCCGCAACGGCATGACGACGGGGTGCGAGCACCTCTCCGGCTTCGGCGGGAAGGACGCGTACGGCGACCCGGTCGGCGGCGCACAGGCGGAGTACGTCCGCGTGCCCGACGCGTCGGCGACGCTCGTGGTGGTCCCGGGTCCGGTCGACCCGGCGCTGTACCCGTCGCTCCTCACCCTGTCGGACGTCTTCTCGACCGGGCACCACGCGGCGGCCTCGGCAGGGGTCGGACCCGGCAAGACCGTCGTCGTGGTCGGTGACGGCGCGGTCGGGCTCTGCGCCGTGCTCGCGGCGAAGCGGCTCGGAGCGGAGCGCATCATCGCGATGAGCCGGCACGCCGACCGCCAGGCGCTCGCGCGGGAGTTCGGAGCGACGGACATCGTCGAGACCCGCGGGGACGAGGGCGTGCAGGCCGTGAAGGACCTGCTCGGCGGCGACCTGGCGGACTGCGCGGTCGAGGCCGTGGGCACCGAGGAGAGCATGGACCAGGCCCTGCACGTCGTGCGGGCCGGCGGCAACCTCGGCTTCGTCGGGGTACCGCACGGGGTGCCGACGATCGGGATGCGCTACCTGTTCGACACCAACATCACGGTGGGCGGCGGCATGGCCCCTGCACGCACGTACATCCCCGAGCTCCTGCCCGACGTGCTGTCCGGTGCGATCGACCCGGGTCGCGTGTTCGATCTGGAGCTCCCCCTCGACGAGGCCGCCGAGGCGTACGCGGCGATGGACGAGCGTCGCGCGATCAAGGTGCTGCTGCGCCCGTAGCCGGTCGTGCGGGGTGGGCGATCCCGCCCATCGCACCTGCAATGGGAAGCCGGATCGCGCGTAGGAGGCCCGAACATCCGGCCTCCTACGCGCGATTCGGCCCCCTACGCGCGTTTCGGCCTCCACCCCCGCCGGTGTTTCCGAGAGCAGAACGCGTGTTTCGAATCGGTAAACAAACCTTTCAGTAAAGAAGGTTGTCCGTTACTGTCCTCGACATGAGCACACGCGGACGCACTCCAGGGCAGCCGGCACTGCTGCGCGTGCTGAACGACCGCGCCGCCCTCGCGCTGCTCCTCGACGACGGCCCGATGACCCGGAACGAGATCGCCCAGCGCACCGGGCTCAGCAAGCCCACCGCGGCCGAGATCATCCGCCGGCTCGAGGCAGCCGGCCTCATCCGCGAAGCGGGCACCGAGTCGCAGGCAGGCCGTCGTGGCCCGAGCGCCGTCGTCTACCAGGCGATCACCGACCGCGACCTCGCCGTCGCCGTGGACGTCCAACTCATCGACGTCCGATCCACCGTGGTCGACGCCACCGGCCGCACCTACCCCGTCGCCGAGCACCGGATGTCGGAGACCGAGATGCAGGACCCCGGCGAGGAGATCGTCGCCGCAGCCGTCGGTCGTGCCGCAGCAGCCGCCGGCGTGGACCCCGACCTCGTCACCGCCGTCGCGGTGGGCGTGCAGGCCTCCGTCGACCACGCCACCGACACCCTCATCTTCACCGACGGGCTGCCCGGCTGGCCCCGCGAGCAGGTCTCCGAGACGCTGTCGAAGCAGCTCGGCGTGCAGGTACTCGTCGAGAACGACGCGAACCTCGCCGCCATCGCCGAGCGGAACATGGGTGCCGGCCGCACGCCGGAGAGCTTCGCGCTGTTCTGGATGGCGGAGGGCCTCGGCATGGCGCTCGACCTCGACGGGCGCCTGCACACCGGCGCCTCCGGAGCCGCCGGCGAGCTCGGCTACCTGAGCGTGCCCGCCGACGCGCTCCCCCTCGACCCGACGGCGACGATCGTCGCGGACCTCATCTCCGAGTCCGCGATCATCGCCCTCGCCGCCGAACACGGGATCACGGCTCCGGACGGCAGTGCTGCCGACTGGCGCCAGGTGCTCCCGCAGCTGCCGGGGCTCCCCGAGCAGCACCCGTTCACGATCGCCCTCGGCGAGCGCGTCGGGCACAACGTGCTCCCCGCCCTCGCCGTCGCCGATCCCGAGACGGTCGTGCTGCACGGCCCGACCGGGATCGCGGGCGGTCCCGCACTGGCCGCCGCCGTGACCGCCTGGCTCAGGACCCGCACCCGCTGGTCCACCGCCGTGGTGGCACCGGGCGTCCCCGACACCCCCGTCCTGCACGGCGCACGACACGTCCTCATCGACGTCGTGCGCACCGCGCTCGGCGACCGACTCGAACGCATCAGCGACGATGCGGCCGAGACGGCCACCGCCGAGCACGCCTGAACCGCACCACCCACCCGCACCACTCGAGGCACCACATCCCCAGCCCTGTCCGAGGGCTCTTCGGCGCGCCCGGATCCGGCACCACACACCCGTGTGACGCCGACCGGACCGCTGAAGCGAGAGCAGAGAGCGAGTTCCGCAGTGTCCCACTCACCGAACCGGCGGGTCATCCGCCGCATCCTCACCGCGACCGCGGTCGCGACCACCGGCGCACTCGTCGTCGCCGGCTGCAGCTCCGGCAGCAGCGCGTCCTCGATCGACAAGACCGCCCCGAAGGAGCTCAAGGGCACCGTGTCCCTGTGGCACTTCTTCACGGGCCGCGAAGCCGGTGTCGTGAAGAGCGCCGTCGCCGGCTTCGAGAAGGCCAACCCCGGCGTCACGGTCGACATCCACGCCGGTCAGGACGACGAGAAGCTCCAGAAGGCGATCTCGTCCGGCCAGAGCATCGACGTGGGCTTGTCGTACTCGACGGCGATCGTCGGCAGCTTCTGCTCCTCCGGCGCCTTCCGCGACCTGTCGCCGTACATCAAGCGCGACAAGGTGGACCTGTCCGACATCCCGAAGGCCGTGCGCTCGTACACCGAGTACAAGGGCACCCGGTGCACCCTGCCGGCGCTCGCGGACGTCAGCGCGCTGATGGTCAACAGGCCCGCGATGGCCGCCGCGGGCATCACCACCCCGCCGAAGACGCTCGACGAGCTCAAGGCCGACGCCCTCAAGATGACGACGTACAACGCCGACGGCTCGATCAAGCAGCTCGGCTTCAACCCGCTCATCGACTTCTACGAGAACTCCCCGGAGCACTGGGCGCCGATGATCGACGGCACGTGGCTCGACAGCAAGGGCAACAGCGAGATCGGCACCTCCGCGAACTGGAAGAAGCTCATCCAGTGGCAGAAGGACTTCGTCGACGAGATCGGCTACGACAAGCTCAAGGCCTTCACGTCGGGCCTCGGCCAGGAGTTCGCCGCCGACAACGCGTTCCAGACCGGCCAGGTCGCGATGCAGATCGACGGTGAGTACCGCACGGCGTTCATCAAGGACCAGAAGCCGGACCTCGACTACGGCACTGCGCCGACCCCGGTGATGGACGGCGTCGGCAACTACGGCTCGACGTACATCGCGGGCAACGTCGCCGGCATCGCGAAGGGCTCGAAGAACCCGGAGCTCGCCTGGGCGCTGCTGAAGTACCTGTCGACGAACACTGACGCGCAGGTCACGATGGGCAACGGCCTGAAGAACATCCCGACGCTCACCTCGGCACTGCAGTCGCCGAAGCTCGAGGTCGACGAGAACTACAAGACCTTCGTCGACGTCGCGGGCAACAAGGACACGATGACCTCGCCCGGCACCGCGGACGGCGCCGCCTACATCGGCACCTTCACGAAGTTCTGGCAGGCGTACCAGGAGAACGGCGGCGACCTCGACGCCAAGCTCAAGAAGCTGGACTCCGACATCGACAACGCCAACCAGCTGGCTGGTCCGTGACCATGACGGACCTCACCACCCCGGAAACCGGCAGCCTGGAGGCGCGGCCCACCCGCGCCTCCCGGCCGCCGGCCCCAGCAGGGCCCGGTTCGACGGCCCCTGGAAGCCGGCCACGCCGGCGCCGCTCCGCCGAGTCGCGCCGTCGACTCGTCGCGCTGACCATGCTCGCCCCGGCCCTGGCGGGCCTCGCGGTCTTCTTCGCCTACCCGCTCGTGGCGAGCGTCTTCTACTCGTTCACGCGCTACAACCAGCTGCAGGAGCCCCAGTTCGTCGGGCTGCTGAACTACCGGTTCCTGTTCACGCAGGACCCACAGATCTGGCCGGCCGTCGTCAACACCGCGTGGTTCGTCGTCATCCTGGTGCCGATCCGGATCGTCTGCGGGCTGCTCGTCGCCGGGCTCCTCAGTCGGGCGAAGACCGCGACCGGGTTCTGGCGGACGCTGTTCTACCTGCCCGCCCTGGTCCCGCCGGTCGCGAGCGTCGTGGCCTTCGTGTTCCTCTTCAACCCCGGCACCGGCCCCGTCAACCAGATCCTGAAGTTCTTCGGGATCGACGGGCCGCTGTGGTTCAACGACCCGGCGTGGTCGAAGCCGTCACTCGTGATCATGGGCGTCTGGGTGATGGGCGACATCATGATCATCTTCCTGGCGTCGCTCCTCGACGTGCCGCGCGACCTGTACGAGGCCGCGTCGCTCGACGGGGCGAACGGCGTCCAGCAGGTGCGGCACATCACGCTGCCGACGATCGCCCCGGTGATCGGGTTCGCCGCCGTGACGGGGGTGATCGCGGCCCTGCAGTACTTCACCGAGGCCGCGGTCGCATCCGGGGTGGCGTCGGGCAAGGCGACCATCGGTGGTGGCACGGCGGCGCAGCTCGGGTACCCGGGCACCTCGCTGCTGACCTACACCGAGCTGCTCTACCAGCACGGGTTCGCGAACTTCCAGTTCGGGTACGCGTCCGCGATGGCCGTCGTGCTGTTCGTGGTCACCGCGATCGTGCTCGTGTTCACCATGCGCCGGATCTCCGTCTTCAGACCCGAGGAGACCTGATGACCGCCGTCTCCCAGTCCCCGCTCGCCCGGGCACCCCGTGGCGCGGCACCCCGCACGGGCAAGCCGCGTCGGAGCCTGCTGCTCTGGATCGCCGAGCACGCCGCACTCGTCGCGCTCGGTGTCCTGACCCTCGCCCCGATCGTCTTCGTCGTCCTGACCTCGCTGATGTCGAGCAACCAGGCGCTGACGGCGTCGATCATCCCGAAGCCGTTCGACTTCTCGAACTACGCCAGGGTGTTCAGCGAACTGCCGCTCGCCCAGTGGTTCGGGAACTCCGCGCTCTACGCCGTGCTCGCCACCGCGTTCATGCTCCTGAGCTCGGTGCCCGCCGCGTACGCGCTCGCGCAGATCAAGTTCAAGGGCGCGAACCTCATCTTCACGGTGATCATCGTGGCGATGCTCCTGCCCCCGCAGGTCACCGCCGTGCCGGTCTACGTGATGTGGTCGCACCTGCACCTGACCGGCACGCTCTGGCCGCTGATCCTGCCGAACCTGCTCGGCGACGCGTTCAGCATCTTCCTGCTCCGGCAGTTCTTCATGACGATCCCGAAGGAGTACGGGGACGCCGCGCGCATGGACGGCTGCAGCGAGTGGGGTGTCCTGATGCGGGTCGTCGTCCCGATGGCCCGACCCGGCATCGCGTCAGCGGCGATCTTCATGTTCTTCAACTCGTGGAACGACTACTACGGCCCGCTCCTCTACGCGTCCGAGAACCAGGCAGCCTGGCCGGTCGCGTACGGACTCGCCACGTTCCGCGGCCAACACGGCACCGACTGGTCCATGACGATGGCGATGACCGTCGTCGTCATGGTCCCCGTCGTCGTCATCTTCTTCTTCGCACAGAAGGCATTCGTCGAGGGCATCGCGCTCACCGGCGTGAAGGGATAGCACCACAGTGAAACTCGCAGTCATCGGTGGCGGTTCCACCTACACCCCCGAACTCGTGGACGGCTTCGCCCGGCTCCGAGACCAGCTCCCCATCGACGAACTCTGGCTCGTCGACCCCGACCCCCAGCGGCGCGAACTCGTCGGCGGTGTCGCCCAGCGGATGTTCGCGCACGCCGGACACCCCGGCACCGTGCACGTCACCGACGACGTCGTCGCCGGGGTCAGCGACGCGGACGCCGTCATGTTCCAGCTCCGCATCGGCGGGCAGGCGGCTCGGCAGCAGGACGAGACCTGGCCGCACGAGGCGTGCTGCATCGGGCAGGAGACCACCGGTCCGGGCGGGTTCGCCAAGGCACTGCGCACCGTACCCGTGGTGCTCGAGTACGCCGACCTCGTCCGGAAGCACGCGAAGCCCGACGCCTGGATCGTGGACTTCACGAACCCGGTCGGCATCGTCACCCGTGCGCTGCTCGAGGCCGGGCACCGCGCCGTGGGCCTGTGCAACGTGGCGATCGGCTTCCAGCGCCGCTTCGCCCGGGAGTTCCAGGTCGCCCCGACGTCGGTCCGCCTGGACCACGTCGGGCTGAACCACCTGACGTGGGAGCGTGGCGTGCACGTCACCGGCGCCGACGGCACCACGCGCGACGTGCTCGACGAGCTGCTCGCGCCGGGCGACGCACTGACCCGGATGGCCGAGAGCGTGCACATGCACGAGGACCTCATCCGGCTGCAGCACGCCGTCCCGTCCTACTACCTGCGCTACTTCTACAGCCACGACATCGTGCTCGAGGAACAGCTCCACGAGCCCACCCGCGCCGAGGCCGTGATGGCGACCGAGCACGCGCTCCTCGCGAAGTACGCCGACCCCACCGTGGTCACGAAGCCCGTCGAGCTCGAGCAGCGCGGCGGCGCGTACTACTCCGAGGCGGCGATCGACGTGCTGTCCTCGATCCTCGGGGACCGCGGCGACGTGCAGGTGCTCAACGTGCGGAACGACGGCACGTTCCCGTTCCTCCCCGACGACCACGTCATCGAGGTCCCAGCGCGCGTCACCCGTCAGGCGATCACCCCGCTGCCGGTCGCACCGCTCGACGCGGACATGGTGGGGCTGGTGTCCCACGTCGCCGGGTACGAACGCCTGGCGCTCGACGCGGCCGTGCACGGCGGCCGCGACCGGGTGCTCCGGGCGATGTGGGCGCACCCCCTCGTGGGGCAGGTCGACAAGGCCGAGAAGCTCACCGACCTGCTCCTGGCCGCGAACGCGGAACACCTGCCGTGGACGCGATCGGAGCAGGTGACGTGGGCGGGCTGAGCCGGACCGGCGAGGCGGACCCGGGCCGAGCCTCCAGTCCGGTGATCGGTCTGCCGGACGCGGGCCGCGCGACGGACGTGGTGCTCGCGGTCGACGGCGGCGGCAGCAAGACCGACGTCGTCGCGATCGGGCTGGACGGGTCGCTCGTCGCGCACGCGCGTGGGCCAGGCTCGAACCCGCAGACCCGCGGGTGGAACCTCGCAGGCCCGATCATCGACGGGGTCCGTGCACGGGTGCTCCGGGAGCTCGGTGGCCGGCGGATCCGGACGACGCACGTGTACCTCGCCGGGCTCGACCTGCACGACGAACTCGTCGCGGCGACCGCGGCGCTCGCGCACTGGGACGAGGACGGCGGCGCGCCGGACGTCCTCGACAACGACCTGTTCGCGCTGCTGCGGGCCGGCACGCTGTCGCCGGACGCAGCCGCCGTCGTGTGTGGCACCGGCATCAACGCGCTCGCGGTCCGTGCCGACGGGGAGACCTCGCGCTTCCCGGCGATCGGCGACGTGTCCGGCGACTGGGGCGGCGGGGCGTACCTCGGCAACCGGGCGCTGTGGCACGCGGCCCGTGCGGACGACGGGCGCGGACCGGCCACGGCGCTCGTGGACGCGGTGCCTGCGGCACTCGGGCTCGGGTCCGTCCGCGAGGTCACCGAGGCGATCCACTTCGGCCGGCTCGACGAACGCGTGTTCAACCGGCTCTGCCCCGTGCTGTTCGAGGTCGCCGGTGCCGGGGACGTCGTCGCTGCCGGGGTCGTCGCGCGGCAGGCGGAGGAGATCGTGCTGCTGGCGTCGGTGGCGCTCGGGCGACTCGGCCTCGGCGGATCGGCATCGTCGCCGGTGCCCGTCGTGCTCGGCGGCGGGGTGCTCGCTGCCCGGCACCCGCTCCTCGTCGACGCGGTCGTGTCCGGGCTCGCCGCGCGGGTGCCGGGTGCCGTGCCGACGTGGGTCACCGCTCCCCCGGTGCTCGGTGCCGGGTTCGCGGCGCTCGAGTCCGTCGGGGCGGGGGCGCCTGCGCTCGAGCGGTACCGGGCCGCGGTGCTGTCCCGTTCGTTCGCGAGCACGGCGGCGCTGCCGCTGGCGTAGCGGCGGGCCTGCGGGCTGGTGGCGGGCCTGCGGGCTGGTGGCTGGCCTGCGGCTGGTGGCGGGCCTGCGGCTGGTGGCGGGCCTGCGGGCTGGTGGCGGGCCTGCGGGCTGGTGGCTGTTCCGCGAAAGCGACAGTCCCACCCGAGCGACTCGGGTCCCTGCCGCGAAAGCGACAGAATCCATCCCAAGTTCGGGCGGATTCTGTCGCTTTCGCGGACCGGACCCAGCGTCAGGCGTCGTGGATGGCGAGCACCCGGTGCGGAGCCGCCGACTCCGCCCGCCACCCCGTCGGCAGCGCCGTCCGGAGTTCCGGCAGCGTGAAGCTCCGACGGATGGAGCGCAGCCCGTCCACGCGCACGAACGTCCCGGCAGCGACGAGCACCGATCCGAGCGCGTACGCCCGGTACGCCGACGCCGACCGCCGGATGTCCGAGTGCAGGCTCCTGGTCGCCGCGAGCCGCTCCGAGTCACCGAGGAAGCCCGCACGCTCCTCGTCCCCGAGGTGGTGCAGCACGTGGTTCGACACGACGACGTCGAAGCGCTCCCCCGCTGCCACCAGGTCACCGCTCGACTGCTCGCGGAAGGACACGCCACGAGGGACGGAGCGCGTCGCCGCGACGATCGCCCGTGGATCCGGGTCCACCCCGACGACCTCGATGTCGAACCCGTCACTCGCCGCCCAGCGCACGAGCGCCCTCGCGAGGTCGCCGCCGCCGCACCCGAGATCGAGCACCCGTCCGCGGCCGCTCGCCGGCAACGCGGGCACGACGTGGGTCCGCCACGCGGCGCGCCACCCGCTGACCAGCGAGTTCACGACGGCGAACCGCCGGAACGTCCGCGCCAGGGCCCGCGGGTCGCAGTCGGGGTCGTCCATGAGTTCGCGGAGCTCCAGGTCGCGAAGGCGCAGGTCCACTGCCGGGAGGCCCTGCCCACCTCCGGCCCGCCTGCTCACGCCCGCCCCGTGGCGAGTGCCACCGCATCGACCGCGTCCGTCGTCCGGGTCGCGTCCGTCGTCCGGGTCGCGTCCGTCACGCCGGTCCCGACTGCGGTGAGGCGTGCACTCTCGACGGTCAGGCCCGGGCCGAACGCCAGCGCGATGACGGGCGCACCATCCGTGATCCCGGCATCGAACGCGTCCCGCAGCACGAACAGCACCGTCGCACTCGACATGTTCCCGTGCTCGCGCAGCACCGCCCTGCTGCTCGCCATGGCGCTGTCGGACAACCCGAGTGCGTCCTGCGTCCGGTCGAGGATCGCGCGGCCACCGGGGTGCACCGCCCACACGGGGACGTCCGCCGCTGGTCCGTCCAGCAGGGGCGCGACCGCCTCGGCGACGGTCGCTCCGACGAGCTTCGGCACCGCGGTGCTGAGGACCATCTCGAAGCCCTCGTCACCGATGTTCCACGCCATCTCCGACGCGCCCTCCGGCACGACCGTCGTGGCGAACGCGTCGAGCCGCAGCCCGGGACCGTCGGCCGTCACGACGGCAGCGGCGGCACCGTCCCCGAAGACGCTGTTCGCGACGATCTGGTCCGGGTCGTCCGATGCCCGGACGTGCAGCGTGCACAGCTCGGCGCACACGACGAGCACGACGGCGGACGGATCAGCGGCGACGAACGCGTCGGCGATCCGGAGCGCCGGAACGCCGCGCAACACCCCATGAACCCGATGTGCTGCCGGAAGACCGTGCGGCGGAGCCCGAGTCCCTCGACGATCGCCAGGTCAGGCCCCGGCTGGGTGAACCCCGTGCACGACACCGTGACGAGGTGCGTGACGTCCGCGGCGCCGATGCCGGATCGGTGCAGGGCGTCCCGCGCGGACTCGACGAACAGGGCGGGAGCGAGTTCCCGGTACCGGTCGTTCCTCGTGCCCGTCGACGGCGACTGCAGCGTCCCGTCGGCATCGCGGAAGCGTCCGGGCCGGCCGGCGAGGTCGAGCTCCCCCAGGACGGTGTGCCGGTGCGCGACGGCTGATGCGTCGAACGCGGCGGGGACCAGACGACGACCGAGGCGACCGAGCCCTGGCTGCGCGGCGAAGAGCTCGCGCACCGCCACCTGGTCGAGTGTCGTCTCGGGGACGGCGGTACCGATGGCGCGGATCGTTGCGGACACTCCTCATCATGTCACCGGGTCGTGGACGTGTCCCCAGGTACGACCACGACGGCACGGAACCGCGGAACGGACACAGCACCGCGCCGATGCGCGGTGCTGTGTCCGTTCTGCGGTTCGGTGCGGCGGCGTCAGGCCTGCGCCCGCTCCAGCACGAGCTCGCGGACGCGGGCAGCGTCGGCCTGGCCCTGCATCGACTTCATGACGGCTCCGATGATCGCGCCAGCGGCCTGGACCTTGCCGTCCTTGATCTTGGCGAGGACGTCCGGCTGCGCGGCGAGTGCCTCGTCGACGGCGGCGGTGAGCGCCGAGTCGTCGGAGACGACCTTGAGCCCGCGCGACTCGACGACCGCGGACGGCGAGCCCTCGCCGGCGATGACGCCCTCGAGCACCTGGCGTGCCAGGCGATCGGTCAGGTCGCCGGACTCGACGAGCGTGATGAGCTCGGCGACGTGCGCGGGCGACACGAGGTCCCCGGCGGCGGCGTCCTGCGTGTTCGCGACGCGGCTGATCTCACCGGTCCACCACTTGCGGGCGGCCTGGGCTGGTGCACCGGCGGCGACGGTGGCTTCGACCTCGTCGAGGAGGCCGCCGTTCACCACGTCCTGGAACTCGAGGTCGGCGAAGCCCCACTCCCCCTTGAGGCGACGTCGGCGGGCGACGGGTGCCTCCGGCAGGGATGCTCGGAGTTCCTCGATCATCGCCGGGTCCGGCACGACGGGGAGCAGGTCGGGCTCCGGGAAGTAGCGGTAGTCGTCCGCGTCGGACTTGGGGCGCCCCGCGGAGGTGCGTCCGGTGTCCTCGTGCCAGTGCCGGGTCTCCTGCGTGATCGTGCCGCCGTCCGCGAGGATCGCAGCCTGTCGCTGGATCTCGTAGCGGATGGCGCGCTCGACGGCGCGGAACGAGTTGACGTTCTTCGTCTCGGTCCGGGTGCCGAGCTTCTCCTGGCCCCACGGACGCAGCGAGATGTTGGCGTCGCAGCGCAGGTTCCCGCGTTCCATGCGGGCCTCGGAGACGCCGAGCGCACGGACGAGGTCACGGATGACCTGCACGTACGCGGCGCCGAGCTCCGGGGCCCGGTGGGCGGCACCGAAGATCGGCTTCGTGACGATCTCGACGAGCGGCACACCGGCACGGTTGTAGTCGACGAGCGAGTACTCGGCGCCCTGGATCCGACCGGTCGCGCCACCGACGTGCGTCAGCTTGCCCGCGTCCTCTTCCATGTGGGCGCGCTCGATCGGCACCTGGAAGAGCGTGCCGTCGGCGAGTTCGACCTCGACCTCGCCCTCGAAGGCGATCGGCTCGTCGTACTGCGAGATCTGGTAGTTCTTCGGGTTGTCCGGGTAGAAGTAGTTCTTCCGGGAGAACCGCGACGACTCGGCGATCGAACACCCGAGCGCGAGCCCGAGGTTGATCGAGAACCGGACGGCCTGCTCGTTCACGACGGGGAGCGAGCCGGGGAGCCCGAGGTCCACCGGCGTCACGTTGGTGTTCGGTTCGCCGCCGAAGAAGTTCGGGGCGTCGGAGAACATCTTGGTCTTCGTGGCGAGCTCGACGTGCACCTCGAAGCCGAGGACCGGCTCGAAGCGCTCGATCGCCTCGTCGAAGTCCATGAGTGCGTCCTTGGCGGCCATCAGACCACGCCTTCCTCTGCTGCCGACTGCTGACTGAAGTCGAGGTCGGGGATCCGGTCGATGAGCGGCGCACCCCACTGCTGCTCGAGCAGCCGTTCGAGTGCCGCGCCGTAGCGGTACAGCCGGGCGTCCTCACGCTGCGGGGCCATCAGCTGCACGCCGGTCGGCAGGCCGTCTTCCGGAGCCAGACCGTTCGGGATGCTCATGCCGGGGACGCCCGCCAGGTTCGCCGGGATCGTGGTGAGGTCGTTGAGGTACATCGACAGCGGGTCGTCGAGGCGCTCGCCCAGCGGGAACGCGGTCGTCGGCGCCGACGGGCTGACGAGCAGGTCGACCTGCTCGAACGCCTTGTCGAAGTCGCGCTGCACGAGGGTGCGGACCTTCTGCGCGCTGCCGTAGTAGGCGTCGTAGTACCCGGCGCTGAGCGCGTAGGTGCCGAGGATGATGCGACGCTTGACCTCTGGTCCGAAGCCGGCTTCACGCGTGGCTGCCATCACGTCCTCGACCGTGGCGCCGCCCTCTGGCGTGACCCGCAGGCCGAACCGCACCGAGTCGAACTTCGCGAGGTTCGACGACGCTTCCGCCGGCAGGATCAGGTAGTAGGCGCTGATGGCGTACGCGAAGCTCGGTGCGTCGATCTCGACGACGACCGCACCGGCGGCTTCGAGGATCGCGACGGTCTCCTGGAAGCGCTGCGTGACGCCGGCCTGGAAGCCCTCGCCACCGGCGAGCTCCTTCACGACGCCCACGCGGAGGCCCTTGAGCGTGTCCGCCTGCAGTCCGTCACGGGCGGCGGCCGCGAACGACGGCCAATCGTCACGGATCGACGTGGAGTCGCGCGGGTCGTGCCCGCCGATGACGTCGTGCAGGAGCGCGGCGTCGAGGACGGTGCGGGCGACGGGGCCGACCTGGTCGAGGCTCGACGCCAGGGCGATCGAGCCGTACCGACTGACGCCACCGTAGGTGGGCTTCACGCCGACGGTGCCGGTGACGGCGCCCGGCTGGCGGATCGACCCACCGGTGTCCGAGCCGAGCGCGAGGGGCGCTTCGTGGGCGGCGACCGCAGCGGCCGAACCGCCGCCGGACCCACCGGGGATGCGGTCGAGGTCCCACGGGTTGTGCGTCGGGCCGTACGCCGAGAACTCGGTCGTCGAGCCCATCGCGAACTCGTCCATGTTGGTCTTGCCGAGGGGAACCAGGCCGGCGCGGCGGAGCTTCGCGACCGGGGTGGCGTCGTAGGGCGGCACCCAGCCTTCGAGGATCTTCGACCCGGAGGTGGACGGCATGTCGAGCGTGCAGAGCACGTCCTTGATGGCCACCGGCACACCCGCGAGGGCGCCGAGGTCGTCGCCGGCGGCGCGGCGCGAGTCGATGGACTTCGCGACGCCGAGGGCGTTCTCGTTGACGTGCAGGAACGCGTGCACGTCCCCGTCGACCGCGGCGATGCGGTCGAGGTGTGCCTGGGTCGCCTCGACGCTGGAGACGTCGCGCGCCACCAGGGCGTCGGCGAGCGCCGCGGCGCTGAGCTTCGTGATGTCGTCGGTCACTGTTCTTCCGCCTACTGTTCTTCGCCGAGGATCGCCGTCACGCGGAACCGTTCGCCGTCGGTGTCGGGGGCTCCGGAGAGCGCCTGCTGCTGGGTGAGCGTCTCGCCGACCACGTCGGGCCGGAGGACGTTCGGCAGCGTGACCGGGTGGCTCGTCGCGGGGACGTCCGGCGTGGCGACCTCGGTCACCTTCGCGACGCTGTCGACGATGTGCGACAGCTCCCCGGTCAGCTTCTCGATCTCGTCGGGCGTGAGTGCGATACGTGCGAGGTTCGCCAGGTGGGCGACCTGCTCGCTCGTGATGTCAGGCATGGTGCTCCGTCGATCGGTTCGTGGAATGCGAACCAGTCTATTGGTCTACTGCCCGCCCGACTGCTGATCGGGCGTCCCGCCGGTGGACGGCTGCCCGTTCGACGCCCCTGGGGAGGACTGCGCCCCGGGCTGCGCAGACTGCGCAGACTGCGAGGACTGCGCCGACTTCGCCGGGGCCTTCGCCGCGCCGATCATCGACTGGCTCGGTGCCGGCAGGGCGCCCCCGCCGTAGTGCGCGTCGAGGTACTGCATCATCGACTTCCCGACCCCGAACTTCGCGCTGTACCCGGTCGTCCCCTGCAGGAACGGCCAGTTCGCGAGCTTGACGTTGCCCTGCACGTTGCCGATCCAGGTCGCGTTCGTGTACTTCGTGCTCGATGCCACCAGCCAGTTCTGCACGTCGCCGTCGGTGGTGCCGGTCTTGGCGAACTTCGGCGTCGCGTCACCCGGGTTCGCGCTCGCAGCGGTCCCTGCTCCGGTGAGCACCGACTGCAGTGCGTAGTCGACGGTCCCCGCGACCTCGGCGGAGACGCCCTGCGTGCAGGACGACGGGGTCGGCGTGATCTTCGTGCCGTCCGACTCGGTCACGGAGTCGATCGCGGTCGGCGTGCAGACGACGCCGCCGTTCGCGAAGCCCGCGTACGCCTCGGCGAGGTCGACGGGCGACAGGTTGTTCGTGCCGAGGATCATCGACGGCACGGAGCTGAGCTTCCCGCCGTTCGCGGTGTGGATGCCCATCGACTCCGCCAGGTTCGCGATCTTGCAGAGGTCGAGCTGCTTGCCCATCGCGGCGAACGCGGTGTTGATCGACTCGGCGGTGGCGCTCAGCACGCTCATCGACGCCGGGGCGTTCTCGGCGTTGGCGACGTTCCACGTCCCGCCGATGCCCTCGCACGAGTTCGTGAACTCCGACGCGTTGTACGTGTGCTGCGTGGTGTTGACGCTCTCGTTCAGGGTGTGCCCCTGCGCGAGCCACTCCGCGAGCGTGAACACCTTGAACGTGGATCCGGTCTGGAACCCGCCGGAGTTGCCGTAGGCGGTGTCCGCGCTGTAGTTCACCGCCGTCGACCCGGCAGCCGCACTGTCACCCTGCGTGTACGCGGTGTTCTGCACCATCGAGACGATCCGGCCGGTCCCGGGCTCGACGGTCACGTTCGACCCGCCGGCGTCGACCCCGGCCATCGTCGTCGGGACGTACGACGACAGCGCGCTCTGCGCCTGCCCCTGCAGGTCGAGGTCGAGCGAGGTGTGGATCTGCAGGCCCTTGGTGTCGAGGGTCTCGATGCGCTCTGACGCGGTCTTCCCGAACGCCGGGTCCTGCAGGACCTGGTCACGCACGTAGTCGCAGAAGTAGCCGGCGTCGTAGTTCGTCGCCGCTGACGAGCAGCCGTTCGCGGTCGCGGTGATCTTCGGCTGCACGGGCGTCGCGATCGCCGCCTGCTCGTCGGCCTTCGAGATCGAGTGGTGCGCGTACATCCGCTGCAGCACGTAGTCGCGGCGCGCCTTGGTTGCCTTGTACCCGTTCGCCGATCCGTTCGCCGTCGAGTCCGGCTGGTCGATGCGCAGGTTCGACGGGTTGTTGAGGATCGCCACGAGGGTGGCGGACTGCACGAGGGACAGGTCCTTCGCCGAGACGCCGAAGTAGTACTGGGCCCCGGCCTCTGCGCCGTACACCCGGCCGCCGAGGCCGACGATGTTGAGGTACCCGGTGAGGATGTCCTGCTTGGAGTACTTCTTGTTCACGGCGATCGCGTACCGCATCTCCTGCAGCTTCCGCTGCGGCGTGACACCGGCGGCGTCCTCGTAGCACGCGTCGATCTTCTTCTGCGTGTCCGCAGCGTCCTTGCCGGTGAGCTGCTCGCACTGCTGCACGAGCACGTTCTTGACGTATTGCTGCGTGATGCTCGAGCCGCCCTGCACGTCTCCGCCGACGACGGTCGCGGCGACACCGCGGACGGTCCCGAGCACGTCGATGCCGCCTTCGTCGTAGAACCGCGGGTCCTCGGTGTCGATCGCGGCCTGCTTGAGGGTCGTCGCGATCGCGTCGGACTTCACGGTGGTGCGGTTCTCGGCGTAGAACGACGCGATCTTGACGTCCTGGCCGCCCTGCTTCGCGTACACGGACGACACCTGCTGGGGCGTCTGCACGTCGAGGTAGCTCGGCAGGTCCTCGAAGAACGCGGCAGCGCCGGAGGCGCCTTCCCCCGCCACGGCGACGGCCGGCGTGACGGCGACCGCGACGAGCATGCCCGCGAGTGCCGACATCACGACGAACATCAGGAGGGCTCCCGGCCACCGCATCACACGCATGCACTGCACGGTAGGGACCCGCCCTGGGGCGAGACTGCTCCGATCCCCGCAGAACCTGCACCGCTGCTCAGGTTGTCCAGCAGGTGCGGCCCGGATCGGCCTGGAGGCTCGGATCGCGTCCGCCCCGCACGTCCGGTCACGATCGGGTCACGTCCACCACCGTGGGCGGCATCACCGCCCGCTCGCGTCAGTCGCGGGGCTGCAGGTCCTGCGGGCGGACGAGGAACATGTCCGGCGACGCCCGCACGGTGCCCTCCCCGCGGCCGTTGCCGCGCTGCACCTGGTCGCGCACCAGGTCGCCGCGTCCCACGGCGATGAGCGCGACGTCGTGCAACGACGCCGTCCCGGGCTTCAGGTAGTCGTTGTGCCCGACCGGTCGCCGGAACACGTCGTCCGCGTCCGCCGGGTCGATCCCGCCGGCGAGGTCGAGCACGGTCGAGCCGAAGTCGGCGGCGCCGGGGTCGGTGCCGAAGTAGCCGGACCCGGCGATGGGATCCCAGTGCGCTCCCCCGACGAACACCTCGCCCGCGGCGACCGCCAGTTCCGAGGCGCTCGTCACGTCGCTCCCCGGGGACCCCAGCACCGTCAGGCTGTCGGCGTGCATCCGACCGGAGGACAGTGCCATCAGCGCGGTCGTCGAGCCGTAGGAGTGGGCGACGATGCCGAGCCGTGGTTCTGCGCCGTCGCGGATCTGGCGGATGCCGTCGACGGTCCGCTCGAGACGCCCGGCGCCGGTCTTCGCGAGGTCCAGGGACAGGATGTTCGACAGGTCCGGCGTCCGGTACCCCATCCACGCCACGACCGCGATCCCGGTCCCCGGCGCCGGTGCCGCGACCGGCGACAGCGTCGCCTGCTCGTCGTAGAGGTCCCCGGCGGTCGCGGTGAAGTCGACCATCTGTCCGGTGACGGTGAAGAACATCCCGGGGACCACCACGGTGACGTCCGCAGCGGTGGCGAGGTCGCCGAGCGCGATGGCCGCACGTCCGGAACCCCGCGTGTCGAGCGTGATGAGGGACTTGCGGGGTCCGTCGGCGTCGCGGACCAGGGACTCGCGGACCTGCCCGAGCATCGCGGCTTCGCCTGACAGGGTCCGGCGGTCCGCGCTCTCCGCCGCGAGCACCGCCCGGTTCGCCCGGTCACGGACGGCGTACGGCACCCCGTCGAGGTTGCCGACGACGACTGGTGCACCGTGCAGCAGCCGCACCTGCTCGGCGGCGTCGAGGCCGGACCACCACGTGGTGACCTCGGCGGCCGTCGGCGGGGCGTCCATCGCGGTCGCCACGACCCGGTCGTCACGATCGGCCGTCGCGAGCACGGCCGGAGACGCCGTGGCGAGGTCGTCGAGGAAGGCGCGACCACGGTCCGAACGCAGGTCGCCGATCCCGATCTGTCCCCCGGTCATGACCGGCGCTGCGGTCTGCCCCGTGTCGTGGACGACTGCGGCGGTCGAGACGGCGACGGCACTCGAGGCCGCGGGCGCGACGGGCGACTCGACCACTCCGAGGGAGTGCATCGAGGCGGTGAGCAGTGCGGCGGCGAGGAGCAGCAATACCGGTCTCCCCCGGGAAGGCCATCCCATCGTCCCCCTGCAGACGACAGGTGATGCTCTGTCGAGTGTAAGGAAAACGGCCAGGAACCGGTCATGTCCGCTGCAACTTGCCCCCTGAACTGGGTTCAGACCGACGGCGCGGCGTGCCGTGCGCGCGGACCGCACACGTGCTCACGTGCACGGGTCAGTCCTCGGCTGCTGCCTCCTGCGGTTCCGGGAGCGCCGCCGGCCCCTCGGTCACGAGGACCTTGAACTGCTCGGCGTCGATGATCCGCACGCCGAGCTGCTCGGCCTTCGTCAGCTTCGACCCGGCACCGGGACCAGCTGCGACGAAGTCCGTCTTCTTGCTCACGCTCGACGCGGCCTTGCCCCCGGCGGCGATGATCGCTTCCTGCGCACCTTCCCGGCTGTACCCCTCCAGCGATCCGGTCGCGACCACCGTCAGCCCGCTCAGCACCCCGCCCTCGGTGTCGGCTGCACCCGGTCCCGGGTGCCCGGGCGTCGTGAACTGCACGCCGGCTGCGGTCCACCGGTCGATGACCTCACGGTGCCAGTCGACCTCGAACCAGGCGAGCAGCGCGTCGGCGATGATGCCGCCGACGCCGTCCACCGCTGCCAGTTCCTCGCGGGAGGCGTTCCGGATGGCGTCGAGCGACCCGAAGTGGTTCGCCAGTGCCCGGGCGGCGACCGGACCGACGTGCCGGATGCTCAGGCCGACCATGATCCGCCAGAGCGGCTTGGTCTTCGCGGCGTCGATGTTCGCGAGCATCTCGAACGCGTTCTTCGACGGGTACCGGCTGGGCTCGCCGGTGTAGTCCGCGCCGCGGGCATCCGGGTCGAACGGCGGGTCGGTCTTCTTGCGGGCACGGCTGAACGGCGTCACACGCTTCGGGCTGAACCCTCCGGGAGCGTCGGCGTCTTCCTCCGTCTTCTCCATGCCGGTCTCGGCGTCGCGGACGATCACCTCGATCGGGACGATGTCCTCCATCGTCAGGTCGAACAGACCGGCCTCGGTCACGAGGGGCGGCGTCTCCGGAACCAGCGGCTGCGTCAGGGCTGCCGCCGCGACCTCGCCGAGGCCCTCGATGTCGAGCGAGCCACGGGACGCGATGTGCTCGACCCGCCCCCGGACCTGCGCTGGGCAGCTCTCGGCGTTCGGGCACCGGAGGTCGATGTCGCCTTCCTTCGCCGGGGCGAGCGTGGTGCCGCACTCCGGGCAGGCCGTCGGCATCACGAACTCGCGCTCGGAGCCGTCGCGGAGTTCCACGACCGGGCCGAGCACCTCTGGGATGACGTCACCGGCCTTGCGGAGGACGACGGTGTCGCCGATCAGGACGCCCTTCGCCTTGACCACCTGCTGGTTGTGCAGCGTGGCTTGCCGGACGACGGATCCGGCGACCTCGGCCGGGGCCATCACCGCGAAGGGCGTGGCGCGGCCGGTGCGTCCGACGCTGACGACGACGTCGAGGAGCTTCGTGTGCACTTCCTCGGGCGGGTACTTGTACGCGATGGCCCACCGCGGCGCACGGGACGTCGACCCCAGTTCCTCGTGCAGGCCGAGGTCGTCGACCTTGATGACGATGCCGTCGATCTGGTGTTCCACCGACGCTCGACGCTCGCCGTAGTCCTTGACGAACCCCAGGACCTCGTCGATGGAGTCGAACACCCGGTGGTGCGTCCCCGTCGGCAGCCCCCACGAGTGCAGCAGCTCGTAGACCTCGGACTGGGAACGGACGTCGGTGTCGCGCTCGAGCTCACCCACGGGCCACGCGCCGATGCCGTGCACGAGCATCCGGAGCCGTCGGAGCCGGTCCACCATGAGCTCGCGCTTCGCCGGTGACTTGCCCTCTTCCTTCTGGCGGAGGGAACCGGCAGCGGCGTTGCGCGGGTTGGCGAAGACGCGCTCGCCCGCATCGCGCTGCTTGGCGTTCAGCTCGTCGAACTGCTCCACCGGGAAGAAGATCTCGCCGCGGACCTCCACCAGGGGCGGGTGACCGGTACCCGTCAACCGATCCGGGATGGTGCCCATCGTGCGGACGTTGCCCGTGACGTCTTCCCCGACGACGCCGTCGCCACGCGTCGCAGCGGTCACGAGCCGCCCGTTCTCGTAGCGGAGGTTGATCGCGAGGCCGTCGATCTTCAGCTCGGTCAGGAACCGCACGCGCTCGGACCCGGCGTCACGCTGGACCTTGATCGCCCAGTCGGTCAGTTCTTCCGGTGAGAACACGTTGTCGAGCGAGAGCATCCGCTCGGCGTGCTCGACCGGCGCGAACTGCGTGGTCTCCGCCTGCCCGCCGACGGTCTGCGACGGGCTGTCCTCGGTGAGGAGTTCGGGGAAGCGCTGCTCGATCGCGTCCAGCCGGTGCACCAGTGCGTCGTACTCGGCGTCCGAGGCGGTGGAGCCGTTCTCCTCGTAGTAGCCGTGGCGGAGCTCGTTGATCGTCGAGCGCAGCCGGTCCACCTCTCGCCCCGCCTGGGCGGCGTCGAGCGCGGCAGGGTCGATGGTCTCGAACGTGGCGTCGGTCTCGCTCATACCCACAGTTCTACCGTGGACCACCGACCCCCGGAGTCAGGCGTCAGGCGTCGACGGGGACGGCGCTGACCGTCTCGTCGATCGTGCACTGGCCGAGCACCCGGGTCCCGACGTAGACCACAGCGGTCTGCCCCGGTGCCACACCCGAGAGCGGCTCGTCGACGTCGATGACCAGCACCCCGTCGGAGACCCGTGCGGTCGCGGGCACCGGGTCGGCGTGCGCGCGGATCTGCACGTCGCACGCGAACGGCACGGACGGGTCGGCGGGAGCCGTCCCTGCCCACGTGAAGCGGGAGCCCGACATCGACGTGACGTCGAGCGCCTCCTTCGGCCCGACGACGACGGTGTTGTCCTTCGGACGGATCTCCAGCACGAACCGCGGCTTGCCGTCCGGTGCCGGACGCCCGAGCGCGAGCCCGCGCCGCTGCCCGACGGTGAACCCGGTCGCTCCGTCGTGGGCACCGACGACCGTGCCGTCCCGCTCGACGACGTCGCCGGGGGCGGTCCCCACGCGGTCGGCGAGCCAGCCGCGCGTGTCGCCGTCCGGGATGAAGCAGATGTCGTACGAGTCCGGCTTCTGCGCGACCGTGAGTCCGCGTGCAGCGGCCTCGGCCCGGACCTCGTCCTTCGACGGGGTCGCCCCGAGTGGGAACATCGCGTGCTGGAGCTGCTCGGCGGTGAGGACGCCGAGCACGTACGACTGGTCTTTCGCCCACGCGGCCGAGCGGTGCAGCTCACGCGCGCCGTCGGCACCCGTCACGATCGACGCGTAGTGGCCGGTGCAGACGGCGTCGAACCCGAGCGCGAGCGCCTTCTCGAGGAGCGCCGCGAACTTGATCCGCTCGTTGCACCGCATGCAGGGGTTCGGCGTGCGACCAGCCTGGTACTCGGCCACGAAGTCGTCGACCACGTCCTCCTTGAACCGCGCCGAGAAGTCCCACACGTAGTACGGGATCCCGAGTGCGGACGCGGCACGCTGGGCGTCCATCGAGTCCTCGATGGTGCAGCAGCCGCGACTCCCGGTCCGCAGGGTCCCCGGCATCCGGCTCAGGGCCAGGTGGACCCCGACGACGTCGTGCCCGGCGTCGACCGCCCTGGCGGCGGCCACCGCCGAGTCGACTCCACCACTCATCGCCGCCAGAACACGCATGCGTCAAGGGTAACTCCGCCCCGGGCGTAGCGTTGGAGTCGCGATGACGACCACCCCAGAGCCCCCGCCCTTCGACTTCCGGGCCGTGCTGCTGTCCGGGTTCCTCCCCGCAGCACTCTTCGCGATCGGCGAGGGCGCGATCATCCCGATCATCCCGATCGCCGCGAACTCCCTCGGTGCGAGCCTGGCGATCGCCGGGTTCGTCGCGTCCCTCATCCTCGTCGGCGAGCTCATCGGCGACGTGCCGTCCGGCGTGGTCGTCGCGCGCATCGGTGAGCGGAACGCGATGATCGGCGCAGCGGTCGTGTCGATGCTCGGGCTGACCGTGTGCGTCGTCGCGCCGAACCCCGTCGTGCTGGCCGTCGGCGTCTTCCTCGTGGGCATCTCGACGGCCGTGTTCGCCCTGGCCAGACACGCCTACATGACCACTGCGATCCCTCTGGCGATCCGGGCACGAGCGCTGTCCAGCCTCGGCGGGGTCTTCCGCTTCGGCTACTTCGTCGGGCCGTTCATCGCAGCCGGCGTCGTCCACCTCACCGGCACCACCCAGAGCGCCTTCTGGATCCACATCGTCTGCTGCCTCGCGGCGGCGGTGACCCTCCTCGTCCTGCGCGACCCCGCGACGGGCGTGCGCGGTCTGCGCAGGCCGAGCCGAGCCTCCCGTGCGGACGAACCGGCCACGCTCGAAGGCGAGGAATTCGTCAAGGAGGAGTCCCACGGACTGTTCCGGACCATCCGCGAGCACCACCGCGTCCTGCTGCGGCTCGGTAGCGGCGCCGGGCTGATCGGGGCGATGCGCGCCGGACGCCAGGTGATCCTGCCGCTCTGGGCGGTCAGCGTCGGGTTGAACGACTCCACGGCAGCGCTCGTCATCGGCATCGCGGGGGCCGTCGACTTCGCGCTCTTCTACACGAGCGGCCAGATCATGGACCGCTGGGGGCGGCTCGCGAGCGCGCTCCCCTGCATGCTCGGCCTGAGCATCTGCTACTTCCTCCTCGCGTGGAGCGACCACCTCGACGCCAGGGTCGGCTGGTTCGTCGCGGTCGCGATGGCGATGTCCCTGGCGAACGGGGTGGGCTCCGGGATCCTGATGACACTCGGCGCGGACCTGGCGCCGCGGGACCACCCGGCGCCGTTCCTCGGCGCGTGGCGCTTCACCGGCGACTTCGGGCAGGCGGCGGCACCGCTCCTCATCTCCGGGATCACCGCGGTGGCGTCGATCGCGATCGCCAGCGGGGTGATGGGCGTGCTCGGGCTCGTCGGCGCCGGCGTCCTGTTCCGGTACGTCCCGCGGTACCTGCCCCGACGCCTGCGCTGAGCGGGGCCGGTGCGCACGGGGCCGGTGCGCACGGGGCCGGGTACGCTGTCGGTTGCTCGCGGGAGTGGTGGAATCGGTAGACACGCAGGATTTAGGTTCCTGTGCCCCAGGCGTGAGGGTTCGAGTCCCTCCTTCCGCACCGTCCGATGCGCGCCCGCGCATCTCCATCCGCAGAGGGACGTCCCCGTCACACCCGCACGGTACCCTCGTCGTGCGGGTGACCTTCCCGTCCTCGCACACGCACGACCGGAAGAAGCATGCACTCCGTCGCACTCGCCCTGATCCCCTGGCTGGATCCGCAGTACATCCTCGACCACTTCGGGGCCGTCGCCGTGCTCGTCGTGTGCGCCATCATCTTCGCCGAGACCGGCCTGCTGATCGGGTTCATCTTCCCCGGCGACAGCCTGCTCGTCATCACCGGGCTCTTCGCCTTCGACCGCGGCGGCGCCATCGGCGGCATCCCGATCTGGGTGGCGGCGCTGATGATCGGCGCGGCGGCGTTCCTCGGTGGCGAGCTCGGCTACTACATCGGCAAGAAGGCCGGGCCGCCGATCTTCGAGCGCAAGGAGAGCGGTCTGTTCTCGAAGGAGAACGTCGACCGCACCAACGCGTTCTTCCACCGCTTCGGGCCCCTCGCGGTCATCCTGGCGCGCTTCGTGCCGGTCGTCCGGACCTTCCTGCCGATCGCCGCGGGCGTCGGGCGCATGAACTACAAGAAGTACTCGCTGTACAACGCGATCGGTGCCGTCATCTGGGGCGTCGGGGTGACGTTCCTCGGGTACTTCCTCGGGTACATCCCGTTCGTCGCCGACCTGGTGCGGAACTACATCGACCTGATCCTCATCGCGGCGGTGCTCGTCACCGTGGTGCCGATGGCGCTGACCTACATCCGCAACGCCCGCAAGGCGAAGAAGGCCGAGCAGGAGCAGCCGACCGCGGAGTAGCCGCGCGCGCTGCCCGCCGCCCGTTGCGCTTTCGCACAACCGAAAGCACCTCGCACCACGGACTTCCGCGGTGCGAGGTGCTCTTCGTTGTGCGGGGGCGAACAGTACCGCCGCCCGGGCTACGCGCCGAAGTACTCGCGCACGATCGGGGCGATCCCACGGAACGCCTTCGACCGGTGGCTCAGCGCGTTCTTCTCCTCGCGCGTGAGCTGTGCAGACGACCGATCCGCGTCGTCCGGCTTGAAGATCGGGTCGTACCCGTGGCCGCCGGAGCCCTGCCGCGACGTCAGCACCTCACCGTTCCAGACCGCCTCGACGACGTGCTCCTGGCCGTCGGGCGTCACGAACGCGGCGGCGCAGACGAACGCCGCTGTCCGCTCCACGACGCCCTCGAGGTTCGTCAGCAGCAACGCGATGTTGTCGGCGTCCACCCGGGTTCCGGCGTACCGCGCCGAGTGGATGCCGGGGGCGCCGCCGAGCACGTCGACCGCGATGCCCGAGTCGTCGGCGAGCGCCGGCAGCCCGGTGTGCGCGACGGCCGCACGCGCCTTGATCAGCGCGTTCGCGGCGTACGTGTCGCCGTCCTCGACCGGCCCCGGCCCGTCGTACCCGACGAGCTCGACGCCACCGAGGGCCGCGCCGAGGATCTCGCGCAGCTCGACCACCTTGCCCTGGTTGTGGGTCGCGAGGACGACGGTGCCCGTCACGCGAGCCCCAGGGCGGACCGCTGGATGCCCGCGAGCGACGCGTTGCCCGCGAGACCGAGGTCGAGCAGGACGTTCAGCTCGTCGCGGTCGAAGGGCGCATGCTCGGCGGTGCCCTGCACCTCGATGAACTTGCCGGACCCGGTCGTGACGATGTTCATGTCGGTGTCCGCGTTCGAGTCCTCGGTGTAGGCGAGGTCGAGCATCGGCTCGCCCTTGACGATCCCCACGGAGATGGCCTGGACGCTGTCGGTCAGGGGCGTGGCCTTCTTCGCGATGAAGCCCTTGTCACGGCCCCACTCGATCGCATCGGCCATCGCGACGTAGGCGCCCGTGATCGACGCGGTGCGCGTGCCGCCGTCGGCCTGGAGCACGTCGCAGTCCAGGACGAGCGTGTTCTCGCCGAGGCCCTTCATGTCCACGACGGCACGGAGCGACCGGCCGATGAGCCGGGAGATCTCGTGCGTGCGGCCGCCGACCTTGCCCTTGATGGACTCGCGCTGCATCCGCTCGTTCGTGGAGCGCGGCAGCATCGAGTACTCGGCGGTGACCCAGCCGGTGCCCTTGCCGGCCATCCACCGCGGGACGCCGTTCGTGAACGACGCGGTGCACAGCACCTTCGTGTTGCCGAAGGAGATGAGCGCGCTGCCCTCGGCCTGGGCGCTCCAGCCGCGTTCGATCGTGACGGGGCGGTGTTCGGTCGTCGCGCGACCGTCGATGCGGGTGGTCATGGTGTCCTTTCGGTGCGGGGCAGCGTGATCGCCCCTGTCTGGAGGTGGCCGACGCGGGATACCTCTGGTCCGAGGAACCGGCGTGCGAGCCGGATGAACCCGGCCTGGTCGTCACCCGTCGCCTCGAACGAGTACGTCGGCGGAGCGGTCGTGGTGCGTTCGAGTCCGTGCTCGACGAGTCGACGGTAGACGTCGTTCGCGGTCTCCTCGGCGCTCGACACCAGGGTGACGTCCGGCCCCATCACGTACTGGATCGCCGCGGACATCAGCGGGTAGTGCGTGCAGCCGAGGACGAGCGTGTCGACGTCGGCGGCGCGGATCGGCGCGAGGTACCCGGCAGCGACGTCGCGGAGCTCCGGGGACGAGGTGTCGCCGGCCTCGACGAACTCGACGAAGCGCGGGCAGGCGGCGAGGGTGAGCGTGATGTCGGACGCGACGGCGAAGGCGTCCTCGTACGAGCGGGAGGCGATGGTGCCGACCGTCCCGATCACGCCGATGCGACCGGTCCTGGTCTGCTTGACGGCGGCGCGGGCGGCGGGCTGGATCACCTCGACGACGGGGATGCCGTACGCCTGCTCGTACCGCTCACGAGCGTCGCGGAGCACCGCAGAGGACGCGGTGTTGCACGCGATGACCAGCGCCTTCACACCCTGCTCGACGAGGTCGTCCATCACCTCGAGCGCGTAGCGGCGGACGTCGGCGATCGGCTTCGGGCCGTACGGCGAGTGCACGGTGTCGCCGACGTAGCGGATGCTCTCCCGCGGCAGCTGGTCGATGATCGCGCGGGCGACCGTCAGCCCACCGACGCCGCTGTCGAAGACTCCGATCGGTGCATCCGTCACGGGACCAGCGTACCGACGGGAGCCGACGGCTCGACGCAATCCGAGCCTCCCCATCGGCACGGCCGGCCCGCCGCTGACGCGCGGCGCCGGAACCGGCGGCGTGGGCCCACAGACGACAGGGTGACTAGTGTCGTTGAGGTGACCAGCGCGCTCCTGACGGACCAGTACGAACTCACCATGGTCGACGCGGCCCTGAAGGACGGCACCGCCGACCGACGCTGCGTCTTCGAGGTCTTCACCAGGCGGCTGCCGGACGGGCGCCGGTACGGCGTCGCGGCGGGGCTCGGGCGGTTTCTCACGGCGCTGGCGGACTTCCGGTTCGGCGACGAGGAGATCGGGTTCCTGCGGGACCGCGGCGTGATCGACGGCGACACCGCGAGCTGGCTCGCCGACTACCGGTTCACGGGCGACATCCGGGCGTACCGGGAAGGCGAGATCTTCTTCCCCAACTCCCCCGTGCTGCAGATCGAGGGCACGTTCGCCGAGGCGGTCGTCCTGGAGACCCTCGCCCTGTCGACGTTCAACGCCGACTCCGCGATCGCCTCCGCGGCAGCCCGCATGGTGTCGGCGGCCGACCACCGGCCCCTCGCCGAGATGGGCTCCCGCCGGACCGGCGAGTGGAACGCGGTCGCCGCCGCCCGCGCCGCCTACATCGCCGGGTTCGGCGCGACGAGCAACCTCGAGGCGGGGCGCACCTGGGGCATCCCGACCATGGGCACCGCGGCGCACGCGTTCACGCTGCTGCACGACTCCGAAGAGGCCGCGTTCCGCTCGCAGCTCGACGCGCTCGGCGACGGCACCACCCTGCTCGTCGACACGTACGACATCGAGGCCGCGGTCGACACGGCGGTCCGCCTGACGAACGGTCGGCTCGGTGCCGTCCGGATCGACAGCGGCGACCTGCCCTCGGTCGTGGCGAGCGTCCGCGCGCAGCTCGACCGCCTCGGGGCGACGAACACCAAGATCACGGTGACGAACGACCTCGACGAGTACACGATCGCCGCGCTCCGGGCCGCACCCGTCGACTCCTACGGCGTCGGCACGTCGGTCGTCTCCGGGTCAGGGCACCCGGCGGCGAGCATGGTGTTCAAGCTCGTCGCACACCGCACCGGCGGCGAGGAATGGGTGCCCGTCGCGAAGAAGTCGGCGGACAAGGCGTCCATCGGCGGCCGAAAGGAAGCCGGTCGACGCCTCCGCAACGGCATCGCGACCGCCGAGGTCGTGCACACCTCCGGTGCCGTCGGCTCCGACGAACGTGCGCTCATGGTGCCGGTCGTCACCAACGGCGAGGTCGACCCGGCCTTCCTCGGGGTCCGCGGGGTCGAGGCGGCACGGGCACACCACCGAGGTGCCAAGGCGGAGCTGCCCGCCGATGCGGCCAGGATCGGTCGCGGTGACGCGGCGATCCCGACGCTGATCGTGTGAGGACTACTCGTCCTTCATCTTCTCGTAGATGGCCTTGCAGTCCGGGCAGACCGGGAACTTCTCCGGGTCGCGACCAGGGATCCACTTCTTGCCGCAGAGTGCCTTGACCGGCTTGCCGCTCAGGGCGGACTGCAGGATCTTGTCCTTCTTGACGTAGTGCGAGAACCGCTCGTGGTCGCCCGGCTCGATCGCCTCTTCTTCGAGGAGCTTCTCGAGCTCGCGGTCCATCACGTCGAGTCCGCCGCCGCCCGGTTCCGTCATGCTCATGGGACAAGGGTACGTCGTGTCGGCACGAGACGTCTCCCGCTCACTCCGCGGGTTCGGCTCACGCCGCGACGGTCTGGAGGCTCGTTGCAGGGCCGCCACGAGCCTCCAGGCCGTCGTGTGGTCGCGCGGGCGACGATGGTCGCCCGGGCGACCATCCGTCGCGTCGGCCGCTAGTTGCGCTGCGCCGCCGCCAGTAGGTCCGGACCGTGCCGGTCGAACAACCGCCCGCCGAGGAGCACCCCGACCCCGAGCACCACGACGCCGACCGCCGCACCGACGACGAGTGTCAGCATCGCCCACGGCTCCGCACCGTCCGTCAGCGCGAGCACGGCGAGGTAGCCGGCCGGAACCGAGCACAGCACGATGCCGATGATCGTCGACGACTGCGACACCGTCGACACGACGCCGGCGGCCTGGGGCTGCTGGAACGGACGGTCCCCGGGTCGCACGGTCGGGTACGGCAGCAGCACGGAGACCACGCTGGAGATCCCGAGTCCCGCGAACAACGCGGACACGCAGACCCCGACGAGCACCGGGAACGCCGTCCAGTCACCGAACAACCACGCCGACACCGCCGAACCGGCGACGATCACCGGCACGCCGACCGCCAGCACCGGGGTGAGGCGGCCGAGTCGGTCGCTCCATCCAGGAGCCCCCGACGCCACGTGCAACCACACCGCGGTGTTGTCGTACGAGACGTCGTTGTGCGGCAGGAACCCGGCGATCACCGCCATGAGCGGCAGCGGGATCAGCGCGGTCCAGTGCCACGGGACACCGGCGACGCCGAGCGGCACGACGACGATCGGCACGAACAGCAGGATCAGGTACGAGGTCCGGTAGCGCGGGTCGCGGCCCCAGTACGTCAGCGCGCGGGCGGCCACTGCGCCGGCGGGCGTGGCGCCGAGCCGATCGAACCAGCCGAGCGTTCGGTAGCGGCGCACCGTCGTCCGGTCGTCGACGGTCACGAGCATGCGGCCGACGAGTCCCCACCAGGCCCATGCGAGGAGCCCGAGGACCACCAGCGCGAGCACCAGCTTCGCGATGCCTGCGCCGACGTGGCCGGTCGCGACGTCTGCCGGCACCGCCCACGCCGCGCCCCACGGCGTCCACCCCGAGATGTCGGCGATGCGCTGCAGCTCGGCGCTCTCCGGGTCGAGCCAGTCGGCGCCCACCAGGAGCGACACCGTCGGGATGAGCAGCACGACGACCACCAGGGCCACGAGCCAGCCGGCGTCCCGCGTCGGGCGGTGCGATCCGAGCAGCCACGAGCCGACGGTGCAGCCGACGCGGACGAGCAACCCGCACGTGGCGACGACGACCAGCGCGGTGAGGACACCGAGCACGCCGGTGCCGGCTCCCCGCATCCAGGCGACCGACTGGGAGACGGCGACGATCGCGACGCCGACCACCGGGACCCCGACGAGCCCGGCGACGCCGAGGCCGATCGCCAGGTCCTTCCTGGTCACGCCGAACACCGCGAAGCGCCGCGGGTCGAACTGGTCCGCGCCGCCGACCGCGAGCGGGATGATCGTGAAGCCGACGGTGATGAGGGTCCCCACCGGCACGATGACGGCGCGCGCGGCCTCGGCATCGGCGGAGCGCAGCGCGGTGATCGCCACGGCGACGAGGACGGCAGCGACGAGGCCGGCGAGGCTCCCGAGGACGACGAGCACGGAGCGTCGGGCTCCCCCGCGGATCTCCCCCGCGAGCAGGTCGGCCCTCAGCCGGAGAAGCTGTGCAACCATTCCATGCTCTCCGCGACGACGCGGCCACCCGCGAGTTCGACGAACTTGTCCTCGAGGCTCTTGCGCCCACGGACCTGCGCCATGGTGCCCGATGCGAGCACCTTGCCGCCGACGATGATGGCCACCGAGTCGCAGGTGCGCTGCACGAGCTCCATCGAGTGGCTCGACAGCACGACGGTGCCGCCGCCCTGCGTGTAGCGCCGGAGGATCTCCGTGATGGTGGTCGCGCTCACCGGGTCGACGGACTCGAACGGTTCGTCGAGCACGAGCACGCGCGGGGAGTGGATCAGGGTCGCGGCCAGCGCGATCTTCTTCGCCATGCCGACCGAGTAGTCCGCGACGGGCCGGCCGAGCGCGTCGCCGAGGCCGAACGCCTCTGCCAGGTCGGCGCTCCTCGACCGGGCGGTCTTGCCGTCGAGTCCGCGGAGCGTCGCCGAGTAGAAGAGCAGCTGCGCGCCGGTGAGCCGGTCGAACAGGCGCAGTCGGTCGGGCAGGACCCCCATGCTGCGTTTGGCGGCAGCCGGGTCGGCCCAGACGTCGTGGTCCAGCACGGTCGCCGTGCCGGCGTCCGGACGCAGGAGTCCGGTGAGCATCGACAGGGTGGTGGTCTTGCCGGCACCGTTCGGGCCGACGACGCCGAACAGGGAGCCCTGGCGGATCTCGAGGTCGACCTCGTCCACGGCGAGCGTCTGCCCGTACCGCTTCACGAGGCCGCTGGCCCGGAGCACGACCGGCTGCTGGGCGGTCGCGGCCCCACCTCGCTTGGCAGCGGGCGTCCTTTTCTTCGGTGCTGACTTGGTCCGGACGGGAGGCTCGTCCTCCGTCCGGTCGTCGGCCTGCGGAGCGTCCGTGGTCGGCTCGGAGGCGGTGGCAGCGTCCGACTGTGGCGCTGCGGCCGCGTCCGCCGTCGCGGCCGCGTTCGTCGCCGCGGCGCCCTGCGGGCGTGTCGCGCGACCTGGGCGCTTGACGCGCGGCTTCTTCGACGTGCTCGTCGTGCTCGTCGGGGCGGCGGCCGGCAGCACGCCGGTCTCCTCGACGCGCCCGTCTTCCGCCGTCTCCCCCTCCGACGTCGTCGTGTGGTCGCTCATACCGTCCTGTCCAGGGCGGTGGTGCGCATCGCTGTCCCCCGTGTCGTCCTCGGCCACGTCGTCCCCGGCCGTCTCGTCGTCGTCTTCCGCGTCATGGTCGGCCCTGTCGGCGTCCTCGTCGAGCGCGGTCGTCTCGGTCAGCCAGGCAGCGTCGGACGTCGCGTACACGTCCTCGTCGTCCCCTGCTGCTGGCGTCACGGCCCCACCGTACCAATGCGGTCCGGACATCGGCGGGCCGCGTCCTGCAGTGTCACGAAATGACTACGAAGACGCACAGCACGTACCCCGACGGAGGGGCGTTCCGTATCATTCACCAGGGCACGACGGAGTGTTCACCACTTGGAAACCTGCTCGGACCGAACACCTGACGGGTCACCCGGCCACATCGAAGGATGCGGTCGCCGGCGACTCTCGGCGTTCTCGGATGCACTGCGAGCAGACTCGACGAGGCCCGCCCGTGCCCCAGGGCGCGCGGGCGGACACCGGAAGGGACCACCATGACCACGCAGATCGTCATCCTCGCAGCAGGGATGGGCAGCCGCCTCGGGCGCAGCCTGCCGAAGCCGCTCACCGAGCTCAGCGACGGCCGCACCATCATGCAGCAGCAGTTCGAGAACATCCGTGCGGCCTTCGGTTCGAGCGCCAGGATCACGGTCGTCGTCGGCTACAAGTCGGAGTACATCGTCGAGGCGTTCCCCGAGGCGAACTTCGTCTACAACGAGTCGTACGACTCCACGAACACCTCGAAGAGCCTCCTCCGTGCGCTCAAGGCCACCGGCAAGAGCGGCGTCCTCTGGATGAACGGCGACGTCGTCTTCGACCCGCGCGCCCTCGTCCGTGCCGCGGACATGATGGACCAGGACCGTTCGTTCGTCAGCGTCAACACCGAGAAGGTGTCCGACGAAGAGGTCAAGTACACCGTCGACGCCGAGGGCTTCATCCACAAGCTCTCGAAGCAGGTCGTCGGGGGTCTCGGCGAAGCGGTCGGCATCAACTACGTCTCCGCCGCCGACAAGCAGGCGCTCATCCACCACCTCGGTCGCGTCGACGACCAGGAGTACTTCGAGGGCGGCATCGAGGCTGCCATCGGCGAGGACGGGCTACGCTGGACGCCCATCGACATCTCCGACCTCTACGCGGTCGAGATCGACTTCGCCGAGGACCTCGAGCGCGCGAACAACCTGTTCGCCTGAGCCGCCAGCCTCCTCTCGGCGATCCCGGCCGGAAGGACCCCATGACGTCAGCGAGTGCGCCGACCGTGCCCGCGACTGCTGCCACCGCAGCGTCGCGCAGTGCCGGTCGGCGCTATCGTCAGGCGCTGTGGTTGCTCACCAAGCGCGACCTCCGCGTGCGGTACTCGACGTCCGCGCTCGGGTACGTCTGGTCGATCCTCGACCCGCTCGTGATGTCGGGCATCTACTGGTTCGTCTTCACGCAGGTCTTCCACCGCGGTTCCGTCGGTGAAGAGCCCTACATCGTCTTCCTGCTCACGGCCCTGCTGCCGTGGATGTGGTTCACCGGTGCGGTCTCCGACTCCACCAGGGCGTTCATCAAGGAAGCCAAGCTCATCCGGTCGACTACCATCCCGCGGAGCATCTGGGTCGCGCGGATCGATGCCTCGAAGGGCATCGAGTTCCTGCTGAGCATCCCGGTGCTCGCGATCTTCGTCATCGCGACCGGTGCCCACGTGCACTGGCAGGTCGTGCTCTACCCGTTCGCGATCGTGCTGCAGTGCGCGCTCGTCTACGGCCTGGGGCTCATCGTCGCGCCGCTCGTGGTGTTCTTCCGCGACCTCGAGCGTGCCGTCAAGCTCGTCCTCCGCTTCGCCTTCTACGCCTCACCGATCATCTACGGCACGAACGCCCTGCCGGACGCCCTGCGCCCCCTCGCGGCGATCAACCCGCTGACGGGCATCTTCGGCATCTACCGGTCGGCGTTCTTCCCGAAGCAGCTCGACTGGTTCGAGGTCTTGGCGTCCGTCGTGATCACCGCGATCGTGGTCATCGTCGGACTCGTCGTGTTCCGGCGCAGCGAACACCGCGTCCTCAAGGAGCTCTGATGACCGCGACCGAGTCCACGACCCAGACCACGACCGGGAAGCCGGTCATCTCGGTCCGTGACGCCGGCATCCGTTTCAAGCGGAACCGTCGGGCGAGCCGCAGCTTCAAGGACCTCTTCGGCGGCAGCAACCGACGCAAGCGCGGTGACGAGTTCTGGGCGCTGCGCCACGTCTCGTTCGACGTCCGTCCCGGCGAGGCGATCGGTGTCGTCGGGCGGAACGGCCAGGGCAAGTCCACGCTCCTGAAGCTCGTGGCGCAGGTGATGCTCCCCGACGAGGGCCGCGTGCACGTCGGCGCCGGCGTCGCCCCGCTCATCGAGATCACCGGCGGGTTCGTCGGTGACCTGACGGTGCGCGACAACGTCTACCTCACGGCGGGCCTGCACGGGATGTCCCGGGCCGAGATCCGCGACGGCTTCGACGAGATCATCGACTTCGCGGAGATCGGCGACTTCGTCGACACCCCGTACAAGCACCTGTCGAGCGGCATGAAGGTCCGCATCGCGTTCGCGGTGATCTCCCGCCTCGACGAGCCCGTGATCCTCGTCGACGAGGTCCTGGCGGTCGGCGACAAGGCCTTCCGCGAGAAGTGCTACAAGCGGATCGAGGAACTCCTGGCCGGCGGTCGGACCCTCTTCTTCGTGTCCCACAGCGACAAGGACCTCCGGCGCTTCTGCAAGCGGGGGCTGTACCTCGACAAGGGACGTCTGCAGCTCGACGGGCCGATCGAGGACGCACTCGCGAAGTACTCCGCCGACTACGGCGTCTGAGCCCGGTCGTCGGCCCCTCTCCCCAACAACCAGGCCGATCCGCCCCCGCTCCACAACCCAAGGGCCCACAGGGCACTCCGGCACCCCCAGCGTCGGACCCTCCCCCTAACCTCGCCCCCATGCACCCCGCACCAACCGCCTACGCTGTCCCGTTCGTCGTCGACCGCACGCATGCGCCCCGACGGTACGACCTCACGAACATGTCCGACGAACCGGTCGACGGACTGAGCCTCACCCACCTCGGCACCGGCTACTGCCCGCCGCTTGTCGTGCGCCGCCTCGAACCCGGTCGCAGCATCGGGATCGCGGTGTTCGGCGCCGGCCCGGAAGAGACCGGCGTCGTGATCGTCCGGTGGCGTCGTCCGGACCACAGCGAGTACCTGTGGCGGATGTCGCTGGTCGGTCCCGGCCTCGCACCGTGAACCGGACCGGGTCAGCGCTCGCCGTGCTCCTCGGCGACGCGGTGCCAGCGAGCGATGAGCCGCTCGATCGCGTCGTGGAACCGAGCGGTCGCGGTCCCGGGCGAGGTGTCGCCGAAGTACCGGGCGACCCAGTGCCGCAAGGCCGCGAGCTCCGATTCGTCGTGTGCTGCGGCGTCCACGCGAGCCACGATGTCCTCCGCGTCGGTCGTGGTCAACCAGTTCGCCGCTGCCAGGTACCCGCGCTCGTCGACGTCGGCATCCGCGGAACGGGGCCGCGTGACGATCAGGGGCTTGCCGACGGCGAGCCGGTCGTAGATCATCGCGCTGATGTCGGTGATCGCGACGTCGGCGTCCGCGAGCTGCCAGCCCAGCTCCGGTCCGTCGTCGTACACGTGGTGCGCGCCCGGGTCAGCGGTGTTCGCGGCGGCGATGGCGGCGATGATCCGCTCGTGCGCCGCCTTGTAGTCGGCGTCCAGGACGCCGCTCCGCGGGTGCGGTCGGTAGACCAGACGGTGGCGGGGCGAAGCGAGCACACGATCGGCGATGGTCGTGCCGTGGCTCGAGATCGACCCGTAGGCGGCCGCCGGACGATCGCCTTCCCAGGTCGGGGCGTAGAGCACGACGGTGCGGTCGTCGGACGGGTACGGCGGCTTCCCCGCGAAGTGGTCGGCCTGAGGGCGGCCGATCGCGATCGCCCTGCTGTCCAGGTCGTAGTCCCACAGGGCCTCGGCGAGTCGGTCACGGGCGGCGTCCCCGGCGATCAGGGCGTAGTCGTACGCCTTGAACTGGTTCGTCGTCATGTACATCTTGTCGCTCTCGCCGTGGTTGACGAAGACATGCCACATCCGCCCGTACCGCATCATCTGGAAGTTGCGGGCGTTCTGGTTGACGTACAGCACCACCTTCGGCGCCTGCTCGTCGACGAAGCGTTCCAGGTCCACGACCTGTCGGGCGTAGACAGCGGTCACCGGCGCCTCGTCGAGCAGTGTGAGCATCGTCCCGGGGTTCCGGGAGATGATCGCCACCGGGTGCGTCTTCGACAGCTCCTCGAGCGGGGCGTACCACTGACGGACCTGGTACATGTTCACGGGCCCGTCGGCGAAGTACACCGCGATCTCGATGGTCCCGGGCGCCAGCGGCGGTTCTGCGGCCAGACGTCGGGCGAGCGTCCGCCGGTGCCCGCGGGCGCGCAGGAGCCGGCGTGCGAGTCGGACGGCCGTGCGGGCGTCGTTGATGATCGGCATGCTGCCTCTCTCGTCGAGTCGGTTGTCGAGTCTCGTCGGTCCTCGGGCTTCGCGTCGGCCGGGCAGGGTCAGACGACGGGCGGGGTCAGACGACGGGCGGGCGGCCGGCGAGCGTCATCCGGCCGATCGTCAGCCATCCCATCGGGCGTGCGGGACCGCAGTCGTTCGCCCAGCCTTCGCGGACGCCGCCGAACCACACCCGCAGCCGTGCGGGGTGTCGCCACCAGCGTGCCACCTGGATAGCCGCCCACGACCCGACGTACAGGGGGCGGAGCGGCGCGGGCAGGTTGCGGCGGGCCAGCCAGACGCGGTTCCTGGCGTTCAGGCGGTAGTACTCGCTGTGCCGCGCCGGGTCGATCGCGGGGTGGCTCACGACCAGGTCCCCGGCGTACCAGGTCCGTCGGCCGGCGTCCCACACCCGCCACGCGAGCTCGATGCCCTCGTGCGCGTAGAAGTACGGCGCTCCCCATCCGCCGACGACGCGGTACACGTCCATCGGCAGGATGACCGCGCCCTCCCACACCGAGAACACCGGCGACGACTCGGCGGGGTCGCCCTTCCGGATCCGGGGCACCCAGCGCCGCGGGTTCGCCGTCCCGGTCGGGTCGACCACGCGCGGTTGCACGAGGCCGAGCGACGGATCGCGTTCGAACAGGCCGATCGCATCGCGCAGGAAGGTCTCGGAGGGGATGGACGCATCATCGTCGAGGAAGAACACGTAGTCGCCGTCGACGACCTCGGCGCCGGCGTTGCGTCCGGCCGGGATGCCGACGTTCTCCGGGAGCGCCAGCGCGCGGACGCCCTCCGGAAGACCGTTCGGCTCCCAACCGTTGCCGACGCAGACGACGTCGAGTTCCACCCCCTGCTGGGCGAGCACGCTCTCCAGCCCACGGCGCAGGTCGTCCGGTCTGGTGCCCTGCGACAGGCTGACCACCGCCACCCGCGGCCGTTCGCGATGCGCCACCGCGTGGCGTCGGAGTGTGCCGGGCGTCACGCGCGCACCCGCTTCGACGAGATGATCGCGACGAAGTGCCCGAACGTCGCGATGACGGCGAGCGGCAGGAGCGCACCGACGAGGATCCGGTCGACGAGCGGGTGCCCGACGGCCAGACCGATGAGCGCGAACACGAACGCCAGCATCGAGAGCTCGACCGAGTGGTACAGCCGGTGGAACGGCAGGAACCGTGCGACCCGGCGGAGCGACGCGAGACGACGCCCGGACGGAGCGGTCGAGGCGTCCCGGCGGTCGACGAGCTTCTCGAGCCCGGAGTTCGCACGGGCCACGTGCACCATGTCGTTGAGCGCCTTGTTGAGCACGATGACCAACCCGAGCGCGCAGCCGATCGTCGTCCACATCCAGTCGGCGCCGTGGATCGGCCACGTGGCAGCGCGGACGCCGAGCGCGATCGGGATGAGTCCCTCGGTCGTGTAGTGCCCGACCTTGTCGAGGAACACGCCGGCGGGCGAGCGTGTCCCGCGCCACCGTGCGACCTCGCCGTCCGAGCAGTCGACGAGCATCTGCAGCTGACCGAGCACGAGCGCGAGTGCTGCGCCCCAGATCCCGGGGATGAGCAGGGCGGCCGCGACCGACCACCCGACCAGGATCATCAGGCCGGTGACCTGGTTCGCGCTGATCCGCGTCTTGAGGAGCACCCAGGTCAGGTATGGCGAGACGTCACGCAGGTACAGCGAGGCGGTCCAGTGCTCGGCGTTCGCACGCGACCGGACCTCGTCCGGCTGGGCGACCGCGCGCAGTTCCGCGATCGATTTCGGGTGCGCGTAGCCGTGCTCGGCGGGCTGGTCGTCGGTCATGGGGTCACCGTCCGGTGTGGGTCGTCAGCTCGGAGGTCCGCGTCAGGAACCCGACGATGAACCCGACCCCCCAGCCGATGTGGATGCACGGCAGCACGACGAGCAGCCATGCCCGGGTGGCCGCGTCGGAGCGTCGCGCGACCACGAGGGCACCCACGACGACGAACAGCAGGTAGACCGCGGGGACGACGAACCCGAGCAGTGCCCAGGCGGCGCCACCGTGCACCGCAGCGCCGATGATGCCGACGATCCCGGCGACGATGCCGAGCCCGAGGCCGGCGACCATGGCCGGCGGCACGAAGTAGCGGATGCCGTTGCCCGCCGGGAATCGGCGTGCGAGTTCGCCTCGCCAGAGCCCGGTCGCGACGAACTGGCGGATCAGGCGCTTGAGGCTCGGCCGCGGACGGTAGGTCACGACGAGCTCCGGCGTGAACCAGACGGTCCCCCCGGTGGTGCGCAGCCGCCGGTTGAGCTCCCAGTCCTGCCCACGCTTGATGCCCTCGTCGAAGAGCCCCACCGCGAACAGCCGGTCGCGCTTGAAGACACCGAGGTAGGCGGTCTCGGCCGGACCCGCCTGGCCGCCGACGTGGTGCGGGGTCCCGCCGAGACCGACGCGGCTGCCGTAGGCGAGTGCGACCGCCTTCTCGAACGGCGTCCGTCCCTCGGCGCGCATGATGCCGCCGACGTTGTCCGCGCCGGACTCCTGCAGCGTGCGCACGGCGATCCGCGTGTAGTCGCGGGGCAGGACGGAGTGTGCGTCGACGCGGACGACGATCGGGTGCTCCGAGGCGCGGATGGCGACGTTCAGGCCGGCCGGGGTGGACCCGACGGCGTTCTCGACCGCACGGATTCGGGGGTCGGCTGCGCTCATCTCGGCGACGAGCTCGTTCGTGCCGTCGATCGACGGGCCGAGGGCCAGGACGACCTCGAACGGCCCCTCGTAGTCCTGGTCGAGGAGGCTCGCGACGGCTGCACGGACCTCGGTGACCTCGTTGAGGACGGGCATCACGTACGAGACGCCCGGCAGGGGCTGTCCGTCTGTCTGCATGCGTTCCTCGGGGTCCTGGCGGTGAGCGACCTGAAGCCTATCAACTGCCCAACCAGCACACCTGCGGACCACCCCGGCGCCGAGCGGGCGAAATACCCGGGCCCGCCGAGCGCACCACCGCGGTATTTCGCCCGCTCGACCGGACGCGGACGTTCCGCACCCCGCGACGCGCGCCGAGCGGTGGCGGGACCACGGACGGACGGGAGGCGCGGTGCCAGCTGGCACCGCGCCTCCCGTCCGTCCGTCCCTGCGTCAGCTCTTGCTGTCGTAGGTCCCGAGCGTCACGTCCGCCGTGCGGGTCTCCCCGTTGCGGACGTAGGTGATCGTCGTCTTCGCGCCACCCGCGAAGTAGCGGACCTGCGCGGTCAGGTCGGTCGCGTCCGAGATGGTCGCGTCACCGATCTTCGTCACGACGTCGCCCTTCTGCAGGCCGGCGGCTGCGGCGGCGCCACCGGACGAGACGGACTTGATGAGTCCGCCCATCTGGGTCGCCTTGGCGTCCTCGTTCGCGTCACCGACGGTGGCACCGAGGAGCCCGTGGGTCGCCGATCCGTTGTCGATGATCTCGTTCGCGACGCGCTTCACGAGGTTCGACGGGATCGAGAACCCGACGCCGATGCTGCCGGACTGGGAGCTCGACGAGTCCGTGCTGCCCGCGCTGGCGATCGCGACGTTGATCCCGATGAGCTTGCCCTTCGAGTCGAGCAGCGCACCGCCGGAGTTTCCGGGGTTGATCGACGCGTCGGTCTGGATGACCGGGAGGGACACCGTGGTGCTCGCCCCGGAGCTCGATCCGTTGTCGCCGTTGCCCCAGAAGTCGAACGGGCCGCTGCCGTTGTTGCCCTGGCCCTCGTTGGAGTCGCCGCCGGCGTTCGGATCGCTCGACGTGACCTGGATGCTGCGGTTCAGCGTCGAGACGATGCCGTCCGTGACGGTGTTCGACAGGCCGAGCGGCGCACCGATCGCGACCGCGGTGTCACCCACGTTGAGCTTCGACGAGTCCGCGAACGACATCGGCTTGAGGCCGCTCGCGTCGATCTTGATCACCGCGAGGTCGACCGTCGGGTCCGTGCCGATGAGCTTGCCCGGGTAGATCTTGCCGTCCGACGTCGTCACCTGGATGGTCCCGCTGGAGCTGTCGCCGTCGAGGGTCACCACGTGGGTGTTCGTGACGATGTAGCCGTCCTTGCTGAGGACGACGCCCGAGCCGGTGCCGGCTTCGCTCGAGGACGACACGTTGATCGTCACGACGGAGGGCGTCGCCTGCGCGGCCACGGCGGTGACGACCGTCGCGGAGTTGTAGTCGTTGACGGTGAGGTTGCCGCCGCCGTTCGAGCTCGACGAGCTGGAGGTGGTGCTGCCGCCGTTCGACGTCGCTGCGACCCAGCCGCCACCGGCTGCACCGCCGACGAGCGCGCCGACGATGAGGCCGCCGACGACCGGCAGGACGAGCTTGGAACGGCCCGACTTCCGCTTCGTGGTGGTGTCGGTACCGGCCGCTGCTGCACCGCCGGCAGCGCCGCCGAAGTAGTAGCCGTTCGTGCGCTGCTCCGCGCCGTCGGTGTCACCGAAGGAGCTCGAGGTCGGCGCGGGAGCCGAGGTGTTCGCCGCCGGCTGGCCGTAGGCGGAGGTCGGCGCCTGGGCGGAGCCCTGCTGCGCGTACTCGCCGTACCGCGGCTGCTGGCCGTACTGACCGGCCTGCCCGTACTGGCTGTTCTGGCCGTACTGACTCGTCTGGCCGTACTGACCATCCTGGGCGTTCTGGCTTGCCTGGCCGTACTGACTGTTCTGGCCCGTTTGGCCGTACTGACCGTCCTGGCCTGTCTGGCCGTACTGGGTCGTCTGGCCGTACTGACCTGCCTGGCCGTACTGACCTGCCTGACCGTTCTGGACTGTCTGGCCGTACGGTGCCTGCTGGCCGTACGGAGCCTGCTCGCCGTACGCTGCCGTCGGCTGCTGGCCGGTCTCACCGTCCGACTGCCGGGACGCGGGCGCCGCGTACGCCGAGTGGTCCTGCCCGTAGCCGCCCGACGTCTGCTGGGTGTCCTGGGTCGTCGGGTACGGCGCGGTGTACTGGCTCGTCGGGTGCTCCGAGGCGGGGAACTGCTCCGTCTCGCTCGCCGTCGACGCCGGTTCGATCACGTCGGTGTGGTCCGCGTCGCGGTGCGCGCTGGTCTCTGCTTCGCTCGGCGTCGACGCTCCAGCGTCGCCCGCCTGCTGCGCGACGTCGTCGGCGCCGACCCCTGGGGTCGTGTCGTCCTGACGGTCGTCGTCGCCGTGCCCGTTGGGCGTGGTGTCGGTCATGCTGGACGTGCTCCTTTCAAGCTCGTGCAGTCTGTCGCACGCACCTGGGCGGTCATCCTGACAGGGCTGCGAGTGCCCTATGGCGATCTTATGCGTCAGCTGTGGGCAGGATCTCGGGACGGTCCTCGGGGACGCACTAGGTTGGGGTCCGTTCAGCGGCACAGCGCGTCGAAGGGAACCCCATGCGGCACTCAGGACCATGGTTGCGAGCAGCGGAGGGCGCCATGCTCCTCGGCCCGGACGGCACACCGGCGCCGACGGTCTTCGCCGAGATGAGCGCCCTCGCCGCCAGCACCGGAGCGATCAACCTCGGGCAGGGGTTCCCGGACGAGGACGGTCCGGCCGAGGTGCTCGACGCCGCGGTGCGCGCGATCCGCGACGGCGTCAACCAGTACCCACCGGGCCGCGGGACCACGGACCTCCGGCAGGCGATCGCCGAGCACCAGCAGCGCTGGTACGGACTCGACGTGGACCCCGACCGAGCGGTCCTGGTCACCGCCGGGGCGACGGAGGCACTGGCCGCGACGCTCCTCGCCCTGGTCGAGCCCGGGGACGAGGTGATCACGTTCGAGCCGTTCTACGACGCGTACGGGGCGCTCATCGGGCTCGCCGGGGGCACACACGTCACGGTCCCCCTGACCGCACCGGACTTCCTGCCGGACGAGGACACGCTCCGTGCCGCGTTCTCCGACCGGACCAGGGCCGTCCTGGTCAACACGCCGCACAACCCGACCGGACGGGTGCTCCCGACCGAGGTGCTGCAGACGATCGTCGAACTCGCCGAGCGGTACGACGCCGTCATCGTCACGGACGAGGTCTACGAGCACCTGACGTTCGTCGTCCCGCACGTCCCGATCGCGACGCTCGACGGCGCCCGGGACCGCACCGTGACGATCTCCAGCGCTGGGAAGACCTTCAGCACCACGGGCTGGAAGATCGGCTGGCTCACGGCTCCCCCGGCACTCGTCGACGCGATCACGTCGGTCAAGCAGTTCCTGACGTTCGTCAACGGCGCCCCGTTCCAACCCGCGGTCGCCGCCGGACTCCGGCTGCCGGACGCGGTCTTCGCCGGGATCGCCGCTGACCTCTCGGCGAAGCACGGCGTGCTCGCATCCGGGCTCACGGCCGCCGGCTTCGACGTCATGCGCCCGGACGGCGGGTACTTCGTCATCGCGGACACCGCACCGCTCGGGTACGACGACGCCCGTGCCTTCTGCATGGAGCTCCCGGCACTCGCCGGGGTCGTCGGCGTCCCGGTGTCCGCGTTCGTGCGGCCCGATCGCTCGGCCGGCTACCGGTCGCTCGTGCGGTTCGCGTTCTGCAAGCGACGCGGCGTGCTCGAGGACGCGGCCGCACGGCTCGCGGGCCTCAGCGAGCCGTCACGTCGTACCGGCGCAACGCCAGCGAGGGGTTGACCCGCCTGACCTCGTCCGTGACGGCGGTGTCGACCGTCGCCACGAGCAGGCCGGGCTTGGAGCCGAGCGCCGCCGTGGCGACACCGGCGGGATCGAGCACGACCGAGCCACCGATCCCGACCGGCGGAGCCTGTCCGACGCCGACGACCCAGACCGTGTTCTCGATCGCGCGGGCGGTCAGCAGCGTGCGCCAGTGGTGTTCCTTGCCGGGACCGCGGACCCACTCCGCCGGCAGCAGGACGACGTCGACCGGGACCACCGCCAGCCGCCGCGTCACCTCGGGGAACCGCAGGTCGTAACAGGTCTCCAGACCGATGCGCACGCCGGCGACCTCGAACACCGGCAACTGCGCGGGGTCGCCGGGCTCGATGCGGTCGGACTCCCGGCACCCGAACGCGTCGTAGAGGTGGACCTTCCGGTAGGTCTGCAGCACCGCGCCGTCCGCGCCGATCGCGACGAGCGTGTTCCGGAACCGGTCCACCCGGTCTGATCGCTCCGCGACCCCGACGACGACGGCCACGCCGGTCTCGCGGGCGACCTGCTGCAGGCCCTGCACGAACGGGCCGTCGAGCGGCTGCGCTGCGGCGACGAACCGGTCGTCGATCTCGGCGGTGAAGTACGAGGTGTACTCGGGCGTGACGAGCAGGTCGGCTCCGCGGGCCGCGGCGTCGACCGCCGCCGCACGGACCGTCTCGAGGTTCGCCGTCGGGTCGTCGACCGGGGCGAACTGTGCTGCTGCGATCGTCAGGATGGTCACGGTGCCAGGCTAACCGGCTCCGGTCAGCGGACGTCGAGCACGTCGAACGACCGACGCAGGAGGCCGCTCACGTCCCGCTCGGGCCCGGTCGCCCATGCGGTGATCGCGACGTCGAAGCACCCCAGCGCCGCCTGCACGATCGTCCGCGCGCGGAGGTCCAGGTCGCGCCCGACGAGACGGTCCACGACGAGCGGCACCAGCACCTCTGCCCACGCCTGGTGCTTCTCGAGGTTGCGGGCGCGGAGCGACGGGGCACTCGTCATGACACGGATGGAGCGACGGTCGGTCTCCCGATCGTCCCCACCGCGTCCGACCATCTCGACGAACGCCTCCCGCAGGGCGATCCACACCGGTTCGTCGGACGGCCGGGAACCGAACGCCGCAGCCAGTGCCTCGCGGTGCCGCGCGGGCTCGCCGATCACCGCGTCCTCCTTCGCGGGGAAGTACCGGTGGAAGCTCCGAGCGGAGATCCCGGCCTCTGCCGCGACCTGCTCGACGGTGACGCGGTCGAACCCGTCGGCGTCGAACCGGGCGATGGCGACGGCGGCGATGCGCGCGCGGACGGCGTCGCGGGTGATGTCCCGCAGGCCCGGGCGCCGATCGGTGCTCGTGTCGCTCATCCGACGATCTTAGCAATGCGGCAGGACCAGCCGTACTTGGCAGACTCTGCCACACATGGCGTACAGTGCCATGTACCACCACTCATCACGTTCCGGAAGGACAGCACATGGAACACCGCACCCTCGGTCAGCAGGGTCTCGTCGTCGGCGCCGTCGGCTACGGGGCCATGGGCACGACGTTCGCCTACGGTCCCGGCGACGACACGGAGTCGATCGCCGCGATCCGGCGCGCGCACGAGCTCGGCGTCACCCACTTCGACACCGCGGAGCTCTACGGGTGGGGCACCGGTGAGCGACTGCTCGGCACGGCACTCGCCCCGATCCGCGACGAGGTCACCATCGCGACCAAGTTCGGCTTCACGCCGGAGACCTTCGCGCCGAACTCGCAGCTCGACCACATCCGCGAGGTCGTGGACGCCAGCCTCGTGAACCTCGGCACGGACTCGATCGACCTGCTCTACCAGCACGTCCACGACCCCGCCGTGCCGATCGAGGACGTCGTCGGCGTCATGCAGGAGTACGTCCAGGCCGGCAAAGTGCGGTACCTCGGCCTCTCGAACACCGACGAGGACAGCATCCGCCGCGCGAACGCCGTCCACCCGATCTCGGTGCTCCAGACGGAGTACTCGATCTTCTCGCGTGAGTCGGAGGACCTCTTCCCCGTCGTCGACGAACTCGGGATCGGCCTCGTCGCGTACTCACCCCTCGCCCGCGGGTTCCTCAGCGGCTCGGTCGGACCACGGAGCAGCTACGCCCAGGACGACATCCGGCAGTTCCTCGACTGGTGGACCCCCGGCCACTACGAGGCGAACACCGCCGTCGTCGCGGGCCTGACCGAACTGGCCGATGCGAAGGGGATCTCGCTGTCGCAGCTGGCCCTCGCGTGGATCCTCGCGCAGCGGGAGGACATCGTGCCGATCCCGGGATCGCGGAACCCCGGACGGGTCGCGGAGAACGTCGCAGCAGCCGAGATCACCTTCACGGAGGACGAGCTCGCCCGCATCGACGCGCTCGGTCACGGGGTGCGCGGCAAGCGCGCGGGCTGATCCGCGACCACTGACGGACGGGAGGCCCGGTGCACGCCCGCACCGGGCCTCCCGTCCGTCGCGGCGCGGCTTCACGGCCCGCGACCGCCGAGAAGGCGCGCGCCGGGCACACGAAGAAGCCCCGGTCCGAAAGGACCGGGGCTTCTTGTGTCGCGTTGGTTGCGGGGGCAGGATTTGAACCTACGACCTCTGGGTTATGAGCCCAGCGAGCTACCGAACTGCTCCACCCCGCGGCACGTTGAACAGCCTACACGGCAACGGGCGGGGCACCAAATCGAGTGCCCCGCCCGTGTCGTCAGTTGCCGGAGCTGCTGCTCGCCTCGGCGTCGATGGCTGCCTGGATCGCCTCCTGCAGGCGCTTGTCCGCCTCCGCAGCCGCAACGAGGTCGTTGTCCGCGTAGGCCTGCTGGCGGTCCTGCAGTGCGGCGTTCGCGTCGTCGAGGGCCTGCTGCACGGCTGGGTTCGTCGACGTCGATCCACTGCCGCCCGTCGACCCGGATCCCGAGCTCGACCCCGAGTCCGAGGACCCGTTGTCCGAGCCGTTGTCCGACCCACTCGACGAACCGGAGCCGCTCGCGGCACCCTGGTCACCCGCGGCAGCGCCGGAGTCACCACCGAAGAGCTGGTTGAGCGCCTCGTCGAGGGTGTCCTCGAACGCGATCTTGTCACCGAAGGCCACGAGGACCTTCTGCAACAGCGGGTAGGAACCGCTCGACGTCGACTGCACGTACACCGGCTGGACGTAGAGGAACCCGCCGCCAACCGGGAGCGTCAGCAGGTTGCCCTGCTTCACGGTGCTGTTCCCGCGCTTCAGGATGTTCAGCTCTTGCGACACCGTGGTGTCCGAGTTGAACAGGTTCTGCACCTGCAGCGGCCCCGGGATGTTGTCGGTCTTGGGGATCGTCAACAGCGTCAGCTTGCCGTAGCCCGACGCCCGTTTGCCCTTGCCTGCACCTCCCGCGTCGGAGTCGACGGCGAGGTAGCCGGTCAGCACGTTCCGGGCGTTGGACCCGGTCTGCTGCGGGATGTACGTCGTGTACAGCGAGTAGGCGGTCCCCTGCCCGGGCACCTTCATCGTGAGGTAGTACGGGTCCTGCAGGTCCGCCCTGGTCGCCGTCGTCTGCGTTCCGAGGGCGGTCGTCGTCGTGCTCGTGTCACTGCTGGTGTCGCTGTCGCTCGACCCGGTCGTCGGGTCGGACGGGGTCGTCCAGGCGTCGTCACCCGAGTAGAACGAGTTCGCGTTGGTGACGTGGTAGGTCCCGAGGATCGAGCGCTGCACCTTGAACAGGTCGGTCGGGTACCGCACGTGGTCGAGGAGCTCGGCGCTCATGCTCGACACCGGCTTCATCGACGTCGGGAAGATCTTCTGCCAGGTCTTCAGCACCGGGTCCTTGGTGTCCCACGCGTACAGCGTGACCTTGCCCGTGTACGCGTCGACCGTGGCCTTCACCGAGTTCCGGATGTAGTTGACCTGATCGGTCCGGAAGGTCGACGACTCGGTGCCGGCGATGCTGTCGGACAGGCTCTGGCTCTGCGAGTACGGGTACGCGTCCGAGGTGGTGTAGCCGTCGACGATCCACTGCAGGCGGTGGTCGACGATCGCGGGGTAGGCGTCGCTGTCGGTCGTCAGGTACGGCGCCACCTTCTGGACGCGCTTGATCGGGTCACGGTCGTAGAGGATCTGCGAGTCCTTGTTGACCGCGTTCGACAGCAGGATCTGCTCCGACTGGAACTTCGCCGCGTAGACGAGCCGGTTGAAGAAGTTGCCGATGCTCGGCCCGCCGTTGCCCTGGTACGTGGTGGTCGCGTTGCCGCCGTTGTCGTCGGCGCTGTCCGAGCCGGACGGGTAGTCGAGCTCGACGTTCTTCGAGCCCTTCGGTGCGCCGACGATGGAGTACGGCGGCGAGGTCTCACCGAAGTACACGCGCTGCTGGTAGTCCCCCAGTGCCCCGGTGGACGGGATGCCCGACTCGAGGAACACCGGCTTGCCGTCGCTCGCGCGCTGGTTGCCGTACGCCGCGGTCACACCGAAGCCGTGGGTGTACACGAACGTGCGGTTGTACTGCGTGTTCGCCGCGCTGCTCAGTCCGTCCAGGTCGATGTCGCGGACCGCGATGACGGTGTCCTCGGTCTGGCCCTTGATGTTGTAGCGGTCGACGTCGAGCTCGTCCGGGAACTGGTAGTACTGCCGGGACTGCTGGAGCTGGCTGAACGTGTCCGAGACGATCTTCGGGTCGATGAGCCGGATGTTCGTGGTCGTCTGCGCGTCCTCGGCGAGGGCACCGGTGGCCGTCTCGGTCGTGGCGTCGTAGTTCGACTCCTTGACCCCGGAGACGTCGTACGCGTCGCGGGTGGCGTCGATGTTCCGCTGGATGTACGCCGACTCGAACGAGCGCTCGCTCGGTGCGACCTGCAGGCGCTGCACGATCCACGGGTAGATGCCGCCGATGACGATCGCCGACACGAGCAGCAGCCCGGTGCCGACGATCGAGATCCGCCAGCGGCCGATGATCGCCGTGACGATGAACAGGATCGCGACGATCGCCGCGATGCCCGCCATGATCTCGCGACCCGGGATCGTGGCGTTCACCTCGGTGTACTGCGCACCGGTGATGAGCGAGTTGTCCTTGGTCAGCGCCGCGTACTGGTCGAACCACAGGCTGAGGGCCTGCAGCGCGATGTAGACCGCGGCGGTGATCGCGAGCTGCACGCGGGCGGCGCGGGAGATGCGGACCTCTCGCCCGCCGAAACGCATCGCGCCGTACAGGTAGCTGGCGGCGAGCGCGGCCAGGCCGGCGATGAGCACGACGGCGGACGAGTACGCCACGACGGAGCGCCAGAACGGCAGCTCGAAGACGTAGAAGGCGATGTCCAGCCCGAACTGCGGGTCGGTCTTGCCGAACGGCGTCCGGTTGAAGTACTCGAGGACCATGCTCCAGCGCGGAGCGGTGGCGAGCCCGGCGAAGACGCCGAGGACCACCGGGATGCCGATCATCACGACACGGCGGAGCGGTTCGATGACCTGCTGGTACCGGTCGAGCTGCGAGCCGAGCTTCGCGTAGACCGGCCGGAACCGGAACGCGAGCAGGATGCTGACGTACACCGGCACGGCCATGCCGAGGAAGCCGGCGACGAACATCAGCCCGCCGGCGAGCCACCTGGTCGTCAGCACGTTCTGGAAGCCCAGCTGGGCGAACCATGCGTAGTCCGTGTACAGGCTCGCGAAGATGAAGAAGGCGATCACCAGTGCTGCGAGCACGATGATCGTGACCACGATCGGGACACGCGGCGAACGCCGTCCCGCGGTGGACGAGTTGGACGAGGTTGTCGTCACGTGATTGTGCTCCAGACGTGTCGGACCGGCAGGCCCGGCGCACCGGGCCGTCAGTGCACCGATCCTATGGGACGCGACCGACAGCGAACCTGTACCCGATCTCAGGAAACCCGATCTCAGGAAGGCGCCACGAGCCTCCCGGCCCGGCCTGGAGGCACGGCAGACCCCGCCACGCGACGCGCGTTGCGGACGTGGCCGGGCTCAGGGCCGCGGTCAGGACCCGCAGGTCGCCAGACCGGCCGTGCTCTTCCCGCTCGCGATGGTGTCGAGGTCGGTGACCGCCTGGTCCAGCGTCTTCACGGAGTAGACGTCGAGTCCGTCGGGGACGTGTCCGACGACCTCGTCGCAGTTGTCCGCCGGTGCGAGGAAGACGGTCGCGCCCGCGTCCTTCGCGCCGTAGAGCTTCTGGCGGATGCCGCCGATCGGACCGACCTCGCCGTCGGCGGTGATCGTGCCGGTGCCGGCGACGTGCTTGCCGCCGTTGAGCTTGCCCGGCGTGATCTCGTCGATGATCCCGAGGGCGAACATCATGCCGGCCGACGGCCCGCCGACGTCCTGGAGCTTGATCGACACGTCGAACGGGAAGTCGTAGTGCTCGACCACACCGACACCGAGCAGCGCGGTGCCGCTCTCGTCGCGCGGGGTGACCGTCACGTCCTTCGACGCGCCGTCGCGGGTGATCGTGACCGTCGCGGGGCTGGACGTCCCGTGCTTCGCCACGGCTTCCCGGAGGGTGGTCGCGTCGGCGTTCGTCGTGAGCGACGTGCCGTCGAACGCCGTGATGACGTCGCCCTTCCGGATCGTGCCGTCGGCGGCGGAGCCGTCCTGCACGGTGCCGACCTCGAGCGTCGTCGGGATCGCGAAGCCCTGTTGGATGAGTGCGGCCGCGACGGCGGACTGCTGCGAGTTCGACATGTCGGCGGCGTCCTGCTTGTTCACCTGTTCGGTCGTGGTACCAGGGGGGTAGATCGCCGACGCGGGGACGACGGCCTGGGACTTCGTGAACAGGGCCCGGATGACGCTCGTCCAGGCGGGGCGCTGCGTGGCCGTGCCCTCGACGCTCACCGTGAGCATGTCGAGCGCGCCGGCGGTCGGGTACGTCTGGTGCCCGTCGACCTGGATGAGCTTGACGTCCTTCGCGTCCTTGCCGGTCCCCTGCCGTTGGGTGCCGATCGTGTTGAAGACCGGACCGGGCAGCTCGATGACGTACGGACTCGGGAGCACGCTCGCGATGATCGCCAGCACGACGGCCCCGACGACGAACGCCCACCCGACGGTCCTGGTGCGGGAGCGGCGGCGGGGGGCGGGCGCGAAGAGGGTCAACGGGGTCCTTCCGGAGTGAGGTGCGCCGCGGCGTCCGCCGGGCTGTTCGCCGTGGCTTCCGCTCGGCTGTTCGCCGCGGCTTCCGCTCGGCTGTTCGCCGTGGCTTCCGCCCGGCTGTTCGCCCTGGGCGCAGCCCGCGGAGCGATCCCACGGGTCCGTCCCAGGTCCGGCCCCACGAGCAGCGATTAGCGTAGTCGGCATGCCTGATGAACCGCAGCCGGGGCCGGACGACGACTTCCAGGAGATGCTCCGCAAGCTCCTGTCCGGGGAAGGCCAGATCGACCCGTCGCAGCTCGCCGGCGCGGCCGGTCTGCCGAACGACCCGGCCTTCGTCGCCAACCTGATGAGCCAGCTCCAGCGTGCGGCGCAGGACGGCGGGGACGGCATCGACTTCTCGGTCACTGCAGAACGCGCCACCGCGATCGCGAAGGACGGCCAGCACGGGGTCGACCCGGCGACGTCGCAGGCGAGCGACCAGGCGTTCCAGGTCGCCGCGCTCTGGCTCGACGAGGTGACCACCGTGGCCGAGCTGACCGCGACCCCGAGTCTCTACACCCGGGAGCAATGGGCGAAGGCGACAGCACCCGTGTGGACGCAGATCGCCGAGCCCGTCGCGGACAGCATCGCGACCGCGCTGACCGAGGCCATCGACCAGCGCGCCCCGGAAGAGCTCAAGGCCATGCTCGGCGACGTGTCGAAGGCGATGCGCGGCGTCGGCGGCGCACTGTTCGCGATCCAGCTCGGTCAGGTGGTCGGGCAGCTCTCGAAGGAGGTCGTGTCCGGCGGCGACGTCGGCGTGCCCCTGCTGGACGAGCAAGTCGCGGCCCTCCTCCCCCAGAACGTGGCCGAGTTCGCCGAGGGCCTCGACGTGCAGGAGGACGAGGTCCGCATCTACCTCGCCGTCCGCGAGCTCGCACACGCCAGGCTCTTCCGCTCCGCGCGCTGGCTCCGCCTGCACATCATCTCCTCGATCACGGAGTACGCCCGCGGCATCCACATCCCGTTCGACCGCGTCGAGGAACTCGCAGCGGACATCGACCCGACCGACCAGGAGCAGCTCCGCGACGCCCTGGCGTCCGGTGCACTGATCCCGCCGCGCACCCCGGAGCAGGACGCGGCGCTGGCACGCCTGGAGACGATGCTCGCGCTCGTCGAGGGCTGGGTCGACACGGTCACCGCGGCCGCCACGGCACGCCTCCCGCGTTCCGGCGCGATCGCGGAGACGGTCCGCCGTCGCCGCGCAGCCGGTGGTCCGGCCGAGTCGGCGTTCGCCACGCTGGTCGGCCTCGAGCTCCGTCCCCGTCGCCTCCGGGAAGCAGCCGCCATGTGGCAGCGGGTCACGGACGAGCTCGGCGCCGAGCAGCGGGACGCGCTCTGGGCGGCGTTCGACCTGGTCCCCGTGTCCGACGACATCGACTTCCCCGACGCACTCGTCGCCCGGCTCCGCAACCCCGGGCAGAGCGCCGCGGACGACGAGTTCGACCGGGCGCTCGAGGACCTGCTCAACGACACGACCGGCGACCGCCCGCACGAGGACGAGTCGGGCGGGATCGAGTCGGGCGACGGTTCGGGTCCCGACGACGAGTCGGGCGACGACGAGTCGGGCGGCGCCGGGCCGAGGGGTCCGTCGGGTTCTCCACAGATCTGACGACGGCTCCCACCGGTGCCGGCACGTCCGGCACGGTGGGGCCATGGGCATCCGCATCGATCCGACCCTCGAGTTCGTCTGGCGCGACCCGACGACCGTCCAGCTCGGCGTCGATCCGCCACGCGCCGTGGTCGCCGTCCCCACCACGGCGGAAGAACGATTCCTGTGCACCCTCCGCCGTGAGACCGGGCGGGACGCCCTGTCCGGCGTCGCCGCGAGCGTCGGGTGCCGACCGGAGGTCGCTGCGCGGGTGCTCGGCGCGGCGTCCCCTGCCGTGCTCGACATGCTCCCCGAACCGCTCGCCCGGGTGGAGGTGCACGGCGCCGCCGACCTCGCCGGGATCGTCGACGACTTCCTCACGGGTGACGGTGTGACCGTGGTCCGGACCGTTGCCCCGCGCGGCGGTCCGGTCGAGCTGCCGGATCCCGAGCCGTCGATGGCCGTCGTCGTCGCCGAGCACGTGGTCGACCCCGCGCTGCGGTCGGCGTGGACCCGCCGTGGGACGCCGCACGTCCCCGTCGTCGTCGGTGACGGCCGCATCCGGATCGGACCGCTCGTGGTCCCCGGTACCGGACCGTGCCTGCAGTGCATCGAGTACGCACACGTCGACGACGACCCCGCGTGGCCGGCGATCGCCGCGCAGGTCTGGGGCCGCCCGGCCGCACCGCTTTCGCCCTACCGTGCCGCTGCGGTCGCGGCAGCGGTCACCCGCATGGTCCTCGAGCACCTGCCGGGGACCACGGTGCGTCCCGACGACGAGCAACTCGTCTTCGAGCGCGACGACCTGTCGGTCAGTCGGCGGCAGGTGCGGCCGCATCCCCGCTGCGCGTGTCGAGCGCTGCCAGGAACCGGCTCGGCGCCCGCGCGCCGCCGCGGGTGGACCCCTGTCGTGACCACGTGACCGTGACGGTGCGGCGAGCGCGGGTGAGTCCGACGTAGAAGAGCCGGCGTTCCTCGTCCACCTCGTCGTCGGTCGTCGCGTGCGAGATCGGCAGCAGCCCCTCGGCGACGCCGGCGATCACCACGTTCGGCCACTCGAGGCCCTTCGAGGAGTGCAGGGTCGCGAGCGTGACGGCGTCGAGCTCTGGCTCGTGGTGGGTCGCCGCGCGGTCGACCAGGTCCTGGGTGAACTGCTGCATGGTCGTGCCGGCCGGGGCGCCCTCGGCGAGGCCCATGATCGCCTGCAGCGCCTCCCACTGTTCGCGGACCGCTCCGGTGCCCTCCGGTGCGGTCGGCGTCCACCCGCTGACCTGCAGCACGAGCCCGACCCGGCGGGTGAGCTCGTCGTCGGTCTGCCGGATGGCCTCGCCGCGCATGTGGTGCACCGCGAGCTTGACCTCGGGACGGTCGAAGAAGCGCGTCCCGCCCTGCACCCGGTACGGGATCCCCGCGCGGCCGAGCGCGGCCTCGAGCGCCGCCGACTGCGCGCCGACACGGAACAGCACGGCGCAGTCGCCGTACGTCGCGCCCCCGGCGACCAGGTCGGTGATCCGTCTGGCGATGGTCTGCGCCTCGTCGCCGTCGTGCACACACGGCACGACGACGGGTTCCGGTCCCTGGTCGGTGGTCTGCGCGACGAGTTCGAGCGCACCCGCCTGACCACGCATCACCGTGTTCGCCGCGGCGACGACCGCTCGGGTGGACCGGTAGTTCCGCTCGAGCCGCAGCACCGATCCCCGGGGGAACTCCGATCCGAACCCGAGCAGGTAGCGACTCGACGCCCCGGCGAACGAGTAGATGGTCTGGCTGGCGTCGCCGACGACGCACAGGTCCTGGCGGTCGCCGAGCCATGCCTTGAGCAGGTCGTGCTGCACGGGCGAGACGTCCTGGTACTCGTCGACCACGAAGAACCGGTACTGCTGCCGGACGTAGCTCGCCACCCGGGGCTCGGTCTCGACCATGCCGAGCGTCGCCAGCAGGACGTCCTCGAAGTCGAGCTGCCGACGGTCGTCCTTCAGCCGCTCGTACGCGCGCATCAGGTCGATCACCCGCGCGGGGCTCGTTTCGCGGGGCATGACCCGTTCGGCGGCGGCTGCCTCGTACTCCTCGAGGGTGAGCCGCTGCACCTTCCGCCACTCGACCTCGGCGGCAAGGTCGCGGAGCACCGGCTTGTCGACGCTCATCCCGACCGTGTCCGCGGCGTGCGCGATCATCCGCGCCTTCGACTCCACGATCCGCGGCGCGTGACCGCCGACGGTGTCCGGCCAGAAGTAGCTGAGCTGCGACATCGCCGCGGCGTGGAACGTGCGGGCTTGCACGGCGCCGGCGCCGAGCGCACGCAACCGGGAACGGAGTTCACCCGCCGCCCGGGTGGTGAAGGTCAGCGCGAGGACGTGCGCGGGCGAGTACGTGCCGGTCGCGACCCCGTACGCGATGCGGTGCGTGATCGCGCGGGTCTTGCCGGTGCCCGCGCCGGCGAGGACGGCGACGGGGCCGAGGAGCGTCGTCGCGACGGTGCGCTGTTCGGCGTCGAGCGCGGCGAGCAGCGCCTCCGGAGACGAGGCAGGGTTCACGGCAGGTCCAGCGGGCCGCCGTACCACTCCTCGATGATCGCTCGGGCGATCGACGTCCTGCCCGGGAGCAGGAGGGTGTCCCCGGCACGCTCCCGGATCTCGTCGCGCGAGAACCACCGGACGTCGAGGATCTCGACCCCGTCCGGCCGTGCGGTGGAGGGGTCGCCATCGACCGCCTTCGCTCGGAACCCGACCATCAACGACGCGGGGAACGGCCACGGCTGCGACCCGAGGTACTCCGGCTCCTCGACCCGCACGCCTGACTCCTCCCAGACCTCGCGGCGGACGGCGTCCTCGAGCGACTCCCCCGGCTCGACGAACCCGGCGAGCAGCGAGTAGCGGTCCTGGTCCCACGCGGCGTTCGAGCCGAGCAGGATGCGATCGTCGCCGTCGGTGACGCCGACGATGATCGCGGCGTCGGTGCGCGGGAAGTGCTCGTGTCCCTCGGGGTCGCGGCGCACCCAGCCGCCGGTCACCACCTCGGTCGCCGAACCGGTCCGGGGCGAGAACCCGTGGACCGCGTGCCAGTTCGCCATCGCGACGGCCTCGACCGCGAGGCCCTGGTCGCGCGGCGAGAGCTCGGTACCGAACATCCGCAGGCTCTCCCACGCGTCGGCGTCCGGCTCGATCCGTCGGGAGGCGTCGTCGTCGACCAGCGCGGCTGCGAAGCGCGTGCCGGACGGGGCGTCGTCAGCGTCGCGCACCGACCGCCCCAGGTAGATCACCGGCGCGTCGTCGGGCACCTCGGCCGCGCCCACGAAGCGCAGCGAGCCGGACGGCAGACGCAGCATCGCACCGCCGTGGACCGGGAGGAAGCGGGTCTCCGAGTCGTCCCGGAGCGAGCGCTCGAGGTCGTCGGTGGTCCGGAACTCCGCGTCGCGGTCGAGTTCGTTGCGGGAGAGCGGAAGCCGGGCGGCGAACTCCACGGTCACGTGGGACTCCTCAGATCGGTGTCGTGTCGGGACCGGGTCAGCGTGGCGAACGTCGTTCGCGGCGCATGCGGACCTACCCTGAGGGGCATGGCGGGATCCCAGTTCACTCTAGCGGCGTTGGCGACGACGGCCGTTCCCGGACTCGTGGTCACGGGCACGCGCACCCTCGGTTCCATCGCGTCCGGGGACTACGAGTCGGCGGTCCTCCGGGACGCCGACGGGGCCGAGTCGGCCATCCGGCGACCCCGCAACCAGCGCGCGGAGGCACGGCAGTCAGCCGACCTCCTCGCGATCCGGGCGCTGAGCGCCGGGATCAGGTCGCGCCTCCCGTTCGCCGTCCCCGAGTACCGGGGTCAGGCGCCGATCGGGTCCACGCGTGCCATCGTGACCACCTACGTCCCGGGGGCGCACCCCGCGCTCCGCGCACTCGCGGAGCGGCCGGAGCTGGCGACCAGCATCGGCCGGTCCATCGCCGCCGTGCACGTGCTGCCGACGAGCTTCGTGACGGACGCCGGTCTGCCGTCCCTCACCCCGTTCGAGATCCTCCGTTCCGCGGTGTCCGTGATGGACCGTGCGGTGGCGACCAAGCTGGTCCCGGCCGCACTGCAGGAGCGGTGGGAGGGCGCAGCCCGCGACCAACAGCTCTGGCAGTTCACGCCCACCGTCGTGCACGGCGCCTTCGGGGTCGACGCGCTCCTCGTCGAGGGCGACGCCGTTTCCGGGGTCCTCGGCTGGGGCGAGCTCCGGCTCGGCGACCCGGCGAAGGACCTGGCGTGGGTGCTGGCCGGACGGCGCGAGGCGTTCGACACGGTCCTCAGCGCGTACGAGGCGAACGGCGGCGGCCGCGACCGGCAGCTCGCCCAGCGCGCCAGGGTGTACCACGAGCTCGAGACCGCGCAGTGGTTGCTGCACGGTGTCCAGGCGAAGAGCACCGAAGTGGTCGACGACGCGGTCGCGATGATGCACCGGCTGGTCGACGCCGTGCACGCGCCGACTTCCACACCGCTGCAGTCGGTCTCCCCGGAGACGATGGAGATCGGCGAGGTCGAGCAGCTGTTGTCGTCGACCGAGCGTCGGCACGGCTGACGCCGGCTGAGCCGCGGCGCTCACCGGGAGCCTCCGACCGGGAGGCTCCGACCGGTCACAACACACCGCTCACGTTCGCCGAGTGGTCACGTTCCGTCGTCCGGTGCGCCTCCCAACGACGATTCCCGACCGGTCGGCGGGAGTGCGCGGCCGGCAGCCCGCTCAGCCGACGGCCGCGGTCCACGCCTGTTCGAGTCCGGCACGGTCGAGCAGCTCGGTCGGCCGGACCTCGAGGTCGTCGGCCACGAAGTAGAACACCGCGTCGATCTCGTCCACCGGTCGCCCGGTGAACTCCGCGTACGCCACGCGGTACAGCGCGAGCTGCAACTGTCGTCGTTCGAGGTCGGTCTTGCCCGTCGGTGCCTTCCCGGTCTTCCAGTCGACGACCTCGATCCGGCCGTCAATCTCGTAGACGGCGTCGAGCTTGCAGACGACGCTGTGTCCGAGGAACGGGATGTGGATCTCGCGCTCCACCTCGACGGGGGTGAGCCCGGCCCACCGTGAGCGGGCGAAGGTCTCCTGGAACTCCCCCAGCCGTCGGGCGTCGTCGTCGCTGACCGCGGCGTCTGCCGGTGCGGACTCGTCGAGGTCGATGTCGAGCTCGTCGTCCCACGCGTCGAGCGTCTCGAGCGCACCGCCCGCATGCCCACGCTGTTCGACCCACTGGTGGAAGAGCGTGCCGAGACGGGTCGCACGGTACGGCCGCTCCGGCATCGGTCGGCGCAGCCGCTCGGCCACCGCGTCCGGCTCGGTGAGGTAGTCCTTGAACCCCGACGCCGGCACCCGGTGCGGCACCACCACGCGGTGCTTGCCGGAGCGGCTCGCGCGACGTTCCGCGAGGAGCAGGTCGATGTCGGCGGCGAACCGGCCGGCGGCACCGGGGTTCGCGTTCCGGACGCGGTCCGCCGCCGCCTGGACCCGGACGGCGCGGGCACCGAACGGCACGTGCGGCCAGAGCTGGGTCGCGCCGGCGTCGCCGAGCGGGTTCTCGTCGTGCACGGTCGTCTCGGGGATCGCGCCGCCGTCGACCACACCCGCCTCGACGAGGTCCCCGAGGTACCGGCTGGGCTGCATCGGCTTCACGCCGCCGGCCCAGAACGAACCCGACACCAGGAGTTCGTGCCGCGAACGGGTCAGCGCCACGTAGGTCAGGCGACGCTCTTCGTCCTCGTTGCGCGACTTCACCTCGTCCTTGAACGCGTCGATCGCGACCGTGACGTCCTTCTGGGAGTCGTGCCCCCGCCACGCCAGACGCGGCAGCTCGTCGGCGTCGCCCCGGAACTCGTACGGCAGCCGCCCGAAGCCGATCCAGCCGGACGAGCCCTCCTGCGGGCGGGCCGGCAGTGCGCCCTCGACCAACCGGGGCACCGCGACGGCGTCCCACTCGAGCCCCTTCGAACCGTGGATCGTCAGGATCTGCACGGTGCCGGACTCGGGTTCCTCGGACCGGGGTCCCATGTCGTCACGACGGGCAGCCGCGTCGATCCAGCCGAGGAACGCCCCGAGGTCGGCACGGTCGTCGGTGGCGACGAACCCGGACAGCTCGTCCACGAAGGCGTCGAGGAACGCGCCGCTCCCCTGCTCGTGCGCGGCGACCTCGATGTCCAGGTGCATCTCCTGCACGACGAGCGTGACGAAGTCGACGAGGTCCCCACCTGCGCGGGACCGGAGCATCGCGAGCTGCTGTCCGAGCCGACGCATGCGTGCACGCCCGGCTTCGGTGATGCCCTCGAGCGCACCGTGGTCGTCCGGCGCGACGGCGACGAAGTCGAGTGCGTCGACGACCGAGCCGTGCTCGCCGACCGCGACGGACGCCCGGAACGCCGCGGTGACGTCGTCGTCGAGGCGCTGCTGGGTGTGGTCCCGCTTGAACAGCCACTGCGCCAGCCCGTGCAGCGCCGCGATGTCCGCAGCCCCCACCCGCCACCGGGCACCGGCGAGCAGCCGGATCAGATCGTTGCCGGCAGCCGGGTCGTGCAGCACGCGCAGGCACGCGACGAGGTCGACGATCTCCGGACGCTGCAACAGGCCCCCGGTGCCGAGCACGTGGTACGGCACACCCCGGTGCCCGAGCGCCGCCGTGAAGGCGGCGAGGTCCTTGCGGGCACGGAGCAGCAGCGCCATCGACCCGGTGGGGTTGCGACGCCGGTGGTCCTCGAACCAGGCCGCGACGGCGTCGGCCTCTTCCGGCAGGGTCTCGGTGAAGACGGCACGGACGTCGCCGGAGTCCGCGCCGGGACGCGGGGAGAGCCGCTCGACGTCGACATCGGACGCCTCGGACAGCGGGGAGACCACGGCGTTCGCCCCGGCGAGCACGTCCACCGGGTTCCGCCAGCTCGTCGACAGCGCGAACGTCCGCGGCGCGAGGTCACCGGCGCCGCCGAAGTCACGAGGGAACCTGGCGAGGTTCGCCGCACTCGCGCCGCGGAACCCGTAGATCGACTGGTGCGGGTCCCCGACGGCCATGACGGCGTGCTCCCGGAACAGCCTGGCGAGGAACCGCGTCTGCACGACGGAGGTGTCCTGGTACTCGTCGAGCAGCACGACGCGGAACCGCTGCCGGAGCTCCGTGACGACGCGCGGTGCCGCCTCGGCTGCGGCGAGCGCCAACGCGATCTGGTCCGAGAACTCGACGAACCCGCGGTCGACCTTCTGCCGGCGGAACTCCTCGACCAGGTCGGCGAGCGGCTCGAGTGCGCCGATCGACGCGACCGCGGCGGTGATCGCTGCGTACGGCTTGCCGCGGTTCCCGGGGAGCTCGAGGAGCTCCGTGAACTCGATCGCGAACCGGCGCAGCTGCTCGGGTTCGACGAGGTGCTCGGACGCGGCGCCGGCGAGCGCCACCACGGCGGCGGTGATCGTGTCGACGTTCCGGTCGAGCCCGGCGAGTCGGTCGTCCCGCGCTGCGACGACGACCCGTCGCGCGAGCTGCCACGCGGACGGCTCGGTGAGGACCTGCGACTCGCCGTCGCGGCCGACCAGCAGCGCGTTCTCGCGGAAGACGCTGTTCGCGAAGGCGTTGTACGTGGACACGGTCGGCGCTTCGAAGGCGTCACCCGGGGTGATCAGCCCCGCGGACTCCAGCGCGGCGATCCGGTCGTTGATGCGGATCGACAGCTCGCCGGCGGCCTTGCGCGTGAACGTCAGCCCGAGGACCTCGTCCGGCCGCACGTGTCCGTTCGCCAGCAGCCAGACGACGCGCGACGCCATGGTCTCGGTCTTGCCGCTGCCTGCTCCCGCGACGACGAGGGCGGGGGCGAGCGGCGATTCGATGACGGCACGCTGTTGTTCGGTCGGACGTGGTCGCCCGAGCGCGTCGGCGATGGCGTCGGCACCGTGGCGGACCGTCGTGCCGGTCGCGGCAGGCGTGCCGGTCGTGCCGGCCGCGGCAGGCGTGCCGGTCGTGTCGGTCGTGCTCACCAGGTCACCTCTCCCACCACGTGGATCCGGCACTCGACACCGGTGCGCGCCTTCTCGCAGTGGTCGTCCACGTTCGCGACGAAGGTCCGGCCGGCCATGCCGCGGGCCACCGCGTGCAGGCGTTCCCGGTACGCGGCACGGTCATCGGCGTCGAAGGCGTGCTGCGTGCGCTCCGAGTAGGCGTGCCCGCCCTTCGGGTTCTGCACGAAGACGAGTCGGGCATCGGCCATCGGCGACCCGGCGGGCACGCCGTCGACCGCGCCGTCCTCCACCGCGAGCTGGTACGCCCCGAGCTGCGGGTGCTCCGGCATGTCGTTCTTCTCGCTCGGCATGCTCCGCCCGGTCTTCAGGTCGACGACGCTCACGGTGCCGTCCGGGTCGATCTCGATCCGGTCGATGCTGCCGCGGACCCGAGCCGGCCCGGTGACGAGCGCGAACGAGGTCTCCGCACCCAGCAGCTGTCGACCGGCGGACGCGAAGGTGCGCAGGTAGTCGCTCAGCCCCTCGATCATGCGGCGGGTCCTGGCACGCTCGCGGTCGGCGATCCACGGCGACTCGAACGTGAGCTCACCCCAGCGAGCGTCCACCCGCTGCCAGAGGGACTCCACGTCGATCTCCGTGGCGTGCTCCATCGCTTCGTGGACGATGGTGCCGATGCCCATCGCCGGGCTCGGTGCACCGCCGCCGAACGTCTGCACGAACCAGTGCACGGGGCACTCCTCGAAGGTGCCGATCCTGGACGGTGACACGCCGACGGTCGGCGGGGTGGGTTCGCCGCTGACGGGGTCCGGTTGCGGGTCGGCGTCGAGGTCGACGAGCGGGTCGTCGGTGGTGACCTCCGCCGTGCCGTACCAGTCGTCCGGTGACGCGCCGGGGACGTCTTCCGCCGCCAGGCGCGCCAACGCGGAGGCTGCTTCGTGGTCGCCGGTGGAGACGACCCGGCGCCGGAGCGACCCGGCGAGGCCGCGGAGGGACAGCGGGTGCACGGTGGGTTGCCGATCGGGCGGCACGGGGACGAGCCGCACGAACGGCGACGGCGCTTCGTCGTCGTTGGCGATCGTCCCGATGACGACCTGGGTGGTCGCGCGGGACACCGCCCGCGCGAACAGCCGGAGCTCGTCCCCGATCACCGCCGCACGGTCGTCGACGGCGGCGTGGTCGATCCCGGCGGCGGAGCGGACCAGGCCGTCCGGGTCGAGCAGGCTGCCGCGCACCCGGGTGTTCGGCCACACGCCGTCCTGCAGTCCGAGGACCACGACGACGTCGGTCTCGAGGCCGATCGTCGCCGACGGTGTCAGCACGCGCACCCGGCCGGCCGTGCGGTCCGGGCCGATGCTGTCCTCGGCCAGGTCGGCGCCGAGCACGTCGTCGACGAACACCCGGGCGGGTGCGTCCGGCGTCCGCTCGACGAACCGCTTGGCGGCCGTGAACAGGCCGACCACGGCGTCCAGGTGCCGGTCCGCCTCGGCCGCTCCGACGCCGCCTGCGAGGGACTGCCCGCCCCAGATCCCGGCGAGACCGCTGCGCTCCCAGAGCCCCCAGAGGATCTCCTCGATGCTGGCACCGGCGTCGGCGTCCGCTCTGGCCTGCACGAGGCTGCGCGCGAGTCGGGTCGCGCGTCGGGCGAAGGCGGCGTCCACGGTTGCGAGGCGCTCAGGAGCCCCCAGCGCGTCCACGAGCAGCTCGTCGGCGGTCCGGGAGCCGCCACCAGCGAGCTCTTCACGGCGCAGCGCGAGCCGGAGCCGACGCATCGCGAGCGTGTCGAGCCCACCGAGCGGCCCGGTCGCGAACGCGGTGGCGAGGGTGGCGTCGAGGGACAGCACACCGAGCGACACACCGGCGGCGTCGAGGAGGGACCGCGCGGCGGTGTCGTCCCGCGGGCGCGTCGGGGCAGCGCCGGCGGTCGCCGGGACCTCCGCGACGGAGAGGGCGCGGACGAGCTCGGGGATCGCCGCGCCGCTCCGGGTGACCACGACCATGCGGTGCCACGGGACGCCGTCGAGCAGGTGGTGTTCACGCAACCGCCTGGCGATCGCGACGACGAGCGCCGATCGACTGCCGGCTTCGAGGTGCAGCACGGAGTCGGCGCGAGCGTCCGTGTCGGCGGCGACGGCCGTGCGCTGACGCCCCGCGGCGGCGGCACCGACACGCCCGGTGATGGCAGAGACGAGCGCACGGATCGGCGCGGGGTGGCGGTGCACCGTGCCGAGGACGATCTCCTGGACGCGGTCGACGCCGAGCCGTGGCGCGAGCCGGCCGAGGACGTCGGGCTCGGCGCCGCGGAACGCCGATGCCGCGATGTCGGGATCGCCGAACGCGACGACCTGCACACCGGAGCGCGCCAGAGCCCCGAGCAGGGCGATCTCGCCCTCGACGAGTTCCTGGGTGTCGTCGACCACCAGGAGCCGGAGCGCCGCGACGGCAGGTGGGAGCTCCCCGCGGAGCACCGCCGCGGTGGCGAACGCGACGAGTTCGGCCGCGTCGAGACTCGTCGCACGGAACGCGGTGACCGCCGCGCGGTACTCGTCGACCAGGTCGCCCACCGCACGCCACTCGGGACGGCCGTGGTCGTCACCGAGCTCGCGCATGTCGTCGGGTTCGACACCGGCGGCGACGGCGCGCATCATCACGTCACGGAGCGCCGTGCGGAACCCCGCGCGCTCCCGGACGACCGCCGTGATGGGCTCCGGCCACGCCGGCCCGGTGCCGTCGGTCTCGTGCCCGGCGAGGAGGTCGCCGAGGATGCGGTCCTGCTCCCCGCCGGTCAGCAGCGTCGGCGCCGGCTGCCCTTGGACGGCTGCGGCGTGCGCGACGATCTGGAAGGCGAGGGAGTTCACGGTCCGTGCGAGGGCGCCGGGGGTGACGCGTTCGACGGTGACGGCGAGGTGGTCGCGGAGCGCGGTCGCCGCGGTGCGCGAGGACGTCAGGGCGAGCACGGTGGCGTGACCATCGGCGCTGATCGCGTCCGGACGCCGCAGCCGAGCTGCGACGAGCCGCGCGAGCGTCGAGGTCTTGCCGGTACCAGGTGCGCCGATCACCGCGGCGTGCACGTCGTCCGGCAGGGCGAGGACCGCCGCCTGTGCCGGGTCCGCCACGAGCGCGCGCGACACCTGCTCGGGAGCGGGTGCTGGTGTCAGCGTGGTCTGCGGCACGCTCGTACGGTACCGACCGCGACCGACATCGCCGCGTCCCCACCCCGTGCGCCCGCGGCGAACGCACCGGACCGGCGCGGACCCCTCGGATATGGTGAGCACGTGGACATCAAGATCGGCATCATCAACAGCCCGCGCGAGATCGCCTTCGAGACGAAGCAGACCGCTGAGGAGATCGAGAAGGCCGTCGCGGACGCGCTGTCCTCCGACGCGACGCACCTGACGCTGCAGGACGACAAGGGCCGCAAGTTCATCGTCCCCGCGGTCGCCCTCGCCTACGTCGAGTTCGGTGCCGAAGAGGCCCGACGCATCGGCTTCGTCGCCTGAGCTGACGCGTGGAGCTCCTCTTCGCCGTCCTCGGCGGCATCATCTGCGGCGCGATCGCGCACGTGATCCTGCCGTGGCACTCGACCCGCGGGCAGCTGCTCGGCCCCGCGGTCGGCGGCATCACGGCCGCCGTCCTGTGGGAAGCGCTCACCTGGGCCGGCTGGCAGTACGACGCCACCTGGATCTGGGTCGTCGCTCTCGTCGGTGCCGGTGTCGTCGCCCTCGTCGTGGAGTGGCTGCTCGGCCGCAACCGGACGGCCAAGGACACCGCCTTCTACGAGCAGGTCAAGGCGCGCGGCGCCTGAGGCGACCGACCATCGGACAGGAGGCTCGTGGCGGCGTCGCCACGAGCCTCCTGTCCGTCGTCAGGCCGTCAGGCCGAGCGCGTCCATCCGCCTGGTGTGCGCCGCGATCAGCTCGGTCCACACCGGCTCGAGCCGGGACTGGTCTTCCCTGGCGTGCGATGCGAGCGCGGACCGCGCGACCAGGAGCGTGTCGCCCACGAGCCGTCGGCCCCACATCGCCAGCCGCGAGGACACCTGCGGCTCCTCGTCGATCCGCGCGCTGAGCTCCTCGACCACGGCGGGCTCTTCCCGCGCGTCGAACACCGAGCCGAGCCGCTGCCGGACGTCGTTCGGGAGCGAGCGCAGCAGGTTCGCGAACAGGTCGTTGAGGATGCCGGCGGTGACGTAGCCGGTGAGCATCGACTCGTACCAGTCGGCGCCGCTCGTCCGCTCCAGGAACACGTCGATCGCGGCGCGGTGCGGTGCCATCAGCTCGGCGGGGTCCTCGCCGAGGCGCTCGATCTCGGCCACGATCGACCGGTGCCGTTCGAGCGCGGTCGTCGCCAGGACACCCGTCACCAGGCGACCGGACAGCGTGGGAGCGCCGGCCCCTGCACGGCCCATCGTCTCGTACAGCGAGAGCTGGAGGTAGGCCGCCTGCCCGAGGTACACGGGGAGTTCGGGGCTGACGTCGTCGAGCTGCAGACGCTCCGTCTGGGCGGCGTTCTTCGGGTTCCGCGACGCGAGCCACTGTGCTGCGAGCTGCGCCGCGCGCTTCCGGTTCCACCACGACACCACGCGACCAGCATAGGGGCCGCGACGGCGCGCACCTCGCACCCCGGTAGACTGGCTCGGACTCCCCGATAGGACAGGGTGACCTTCTTGACTTTCTCAGACCTCAACATCGACCAGGACATCGTCGATGCGCTGGCCGGCAAGGGCATCATCGAGCCCTTCCCGATCCAGGAACAGACCATCCCCCTCGGCCTCACCGGCCAGGACATCATCGGCCAGGCGAAGACGGGTACCGGCAAGACCCTCGGCTTCGGCCTGCCGCTCATCCAGCGCCTCGGCGCAGACCCAGCGCACGGCGTCAAGGCGCTCGTCGTCGTCCCGACCCGCGAACTCGCGGTGCAGGTGACCGAGGACCTCGAACTCGCGTCGTCGAACCGCCCGACCACGATCGTCTCGATCTACGGCGGCAAGGCGTACGAGGGCCAGGTCGAGCAGCTCAAGGCCGGCGCGCAGATCGTGGTGGGCACCCCGGGGCGCCTCATCGACCTGCACCGACAGCGCCTGCTCGACCTCTCCCACGTGCAGGAGGTCGTGCTCGACGAAGCCGACCGCATGCTCGACCTCGGGTTCCTCTCGGACATCGAGCGGATCTTCCAGGCCGTGCCCGACGTGCGCCACACGATGCTGTTCTCGGCCACGATGCCGGCGCCGATCGTCGCGCTCGCCCGCCGGTTCATGACGCGTCCGGTGCACATCCGCGCGACGGACCCGGACGAGGGCCTCATGCAGGCCAACATCAAGCACGTCATCTACCGCGCGCACTCGCTCGACAAGGACGAGGTCATCGCCCGCATCCTGCAGGCGAACGGCCGCGGCAAGACCGTCATCTTCACCCGCACCAAGCGTGCGGCGGCGAAGCTGGTCGAGGAACTGAAGGACCGCGGGTTCAACGCCGCAGCGGTGCACGGCGACCTCAACCAGGAGCAGCGCGAGCGTGCGATGGCCGCCTTCAAGGCCGGCAAGCGCGACGTGCTCATCGCCACCGACGTCGCGGCCCGCGGCATCGACGTCGACGACGTCACGCACGTGATCAACCACACGATCCCGGACGACCCGGACACGTACCTGCACCGCGCCGGCCGCACCGGCCGCGCGGGCAAGACCGGCATCGCGGTCACGTTCGTCGACTGGGACGACCTGCACAAGTGGACGCTCATCGACAAGGCCCTCGAGTTCGGCATCCCCGAGCCCGTCGAGACCTACTCGTCGTCGCCGCACCTGTTCGAGGACCTCGACATCCCGCAGGGCACGAAGGGCCGGCTCCCCGGCTCATCGTCCCACGCCGCAACGGCGGGCACCGCGGAGCACACCGGGTCACGGCCGCCGCGTCGTTCCGGTGACTCCTCCGACTCGAGCGAGTCGCGTCCGCGTCGCCGCACCCGGACAGGAGGCTCGGATCGCCCGGCAGCGTCGGCTGCGGAGTCCGCCCCCGCGGCCGAGAGCACGGGTCCGGACGCCGCCGAGGGCGACGGTTCGGCGCCGAAGCGCCGTCGGCGTCGCCGTCGTCGCGGGGCCGGCACGGGTGGCGAGGCGACCGCCTCGGCACCGCAGCCGGCGTCGGACGGCGAGTAGCGCCTCCAGTTCGAAGGGCCCGTCGCTGACGCGACGGGCCCTTCGGCGTCTGGGCGCTGTTGGGCCGGGCCCTCCTCGCGAAAGCGACAGCGTGCGTCCAGCCGTTCGCGGCGATCAGTCGCTTTCGCGGAGGGGACAGAACGCCCGAGGCGGGATGTGTCGCCTTCGCGGGTCAGGGCAGGCGCGAACCCGGGCCGACCACCGGGGCCGAACCCGTCGCCTGCGAGACGATCTCGTCGAAGGCGCGGCGTGACGTGCGGTGCTCGCCGAGACGGTTCGGCTTCCCGGTGCCGTGGTAGTCGCTCGAGCCGGTGACGAACAGGCCGTAGCGGTCCGCCCACTCGAGCAGGGTGCGCTTGCCGTGGGCGAGGTTCTCGCGGTGGTCGACCTCGAGCCCGCCGAGCCCCGCGTCGACGAGCTCGCGGAGGCCCGCCTCGTCGATGACGATCCCGCGCGAGGTCGCTGCCGGGTGCGCGATCACGGGGACGCCACCGGCGGCACGGATGAGTTCGACGCCACGGAGCGGTGTCGGGGCGTCGTGCGGTTCGTAGTACCCGGAGGCCGGGTGCAGGATCCCGCGGAACGCCGCGCTGCGATCGGGTTCGAGCCCGCGCGCGACGAGGGCGTCAGCGATGTGCGGCCGGCCGATCGTCGCGCCGGGGCTCGCCTGTGCGAGGACGTCCCGCCAGGTGATCGGGTGGTCCTCGCCGATGCGGTCGACCATGCGGTGCGCTCGGGACAACCGGCCGTCACGGATGCGCTCGGTCTCGGCCGACAGCGCTGCGTCGTCGGGGTCGACGAGGTAGCCGAGGACGTGCACGCTCCGGTAGCCGACGCGCGTGCTCAGCTCGAGGCCCGGGACCAGCGTCAGCGGGAGCTCCCGTGCGGCGTCAGCGGCGTCGGCCCACCCGGCGGTGGTGTCGTGGTCGGTCAGCGCGACGGCGTCCAGTCCGGCGGCCGCCGCTGCCCGGACGAGGTCGGCGGGCGGCTCGGTGCCGTCGGAGACACTCGAGTGCGCGTGCAGGTCGATGAACGGGTCGGGCACGCGCCAATCGTATCCACAGGTGAGCAGGCACACAGACCGGGCGTCGAGCGCGGTGCGATGATGGGGGCATGGCCGACACGACTCCCCGCGCAACGAGCAACCGCTCCACCACCCCCGGCTCCTCGACCTTCAAGGACTTCATCGGGTCCCATTGGGCCGAGCGCGACCGCCCCGTGCCCGCAGCACGTGAGCAGGCTGCATTCGCCGCCGCCCGTCGGGCCCGCATCTCCGAGCTCCACCCCGGTCGGACGATCGTGGTCCCCGCCGGCACCGCGAAGGTCCGCTCGAACGACTGCGACTACCCGTTCCGCCCGCACTCTGCGTTCGCACACCTGACCGGCTGGGGCACCGACACCGTCGTCGGCTCCGTGCTCGTGATGACGCCGAACGGCTCCGGGCACGACGCCACGCTCTACTTCCGCTCGACCGCTGGACGCGACTCCGAGGAGTTCTACGCGAACCCGGAGATCGGCGAGTTCTGGGTCGGTCCGCGCCCCTCGCTGGACGAGGTCGCCGCCGACCTGGGCATCGCCACCGCCGACCTCGGCGAGTTCTCCGGGGTGCAGGACTCCCTCGACGCCTCGGTGCTCGTCGTCCGTGACGCCGACACCGAGTTCACGCGCTCCCTCGACGAGCGCCTCGGCTCCGCGGTCGGTGGCGCTGCCGCGACCGACGACGTCGCGGCGACGGACGATGTGCTCGCCCGGGACCTCTCCGAGCTCCGCCTCGTCAAGGACCCGTACGAGGTCAACGAGCTCCGCAAGGCCGTCGACGCCACCCAGCGCGGGTTCGCCGACGTGATCGCCGACTTCGACGCGGTCCTCGCGCACCCCAGGGGCGAGCGCATCGTCGAGGGCACGTTCAACCGACGCGCCCGCGCCGACGGCAACACGGTCGGGTACGACACCATCGCGGCGTCCGGCCACCACGCCTGCATCCTGCACTGGACCCGCAACGACGGTGCCGTGCAGCCCGGTGACCTCATCCTCATCGACGCCGGCGTCGAGGTGGACTCGTTCTACACCGCGGACATCACGCGCACGCTGCCGGTCAGCGGTACGTTCACGGCCGTGCAGCGTCTGGTCTACGAAGCCGTGCTCGAGGCGGCTGACGCTGCGTTCGCCATCGTGAAGCCCGGCATCACGTTCCGTCAGGTGCACGCGACGGCGATGGAGGTCATCGCGCGCAAGACCGCCGAGTGGGGCTTCCTGCCCGTCTCGGCCGAGGAATCGCTGCAGCCGGACAACCAGTTCCACCGCCGGTACATGGTGCACGGCACCAGCCACCACCTGGGGCTCGACGTGCACGACTGTGCGAAGGCCCGTCGCGAGATGTACATCGACGGCATCATCGAGCCCGGCATGGTCTTCACGATCGAGCCCGGCCTGTACTTCCAGCAGGACGACCTGACGGTGCCGGAGGAGTTCCGCGGCATCGGTGTCCGCATCGAGGACGACATCCTCGTGACCGCCGACGGCGCCGAGAACCTGTCGATCGGCATCCCCAGGACCCCCTCGGAAGTGGAGGGGTGGATCGCCCGCACCGGGCGCTAGCCTGAGCGGGTGACGACACCCGAAGCTTCCTCGCAGAGCATCACGATCGACGTCGAGCACTTCGACTCGCCCGACGCCCAGCGGCTGCGCGCTGCCCAACGCATCGAGATCGACAGCACCTACGGCGGTGACACCGAACCAGGTGACAAGCCCACTGCCGAGTCGATCGCGGTGTTCTTCGTGGCGCGCGACGGGGACGGCACGCCGATCGGGTGCGGCGGGCTCCGGCTCGTCGCCGACGGGGTGACCGAGATCAAGCGCATGTACGTCCGTCGCGAGTCCCGCGGAACGGGGGCGGCGACGGGGATCCTCCGACGCCTCGAAGAGGCAGCGCTCGACCTCGGTTCCCCCGCGCTCGTACTCGAGACGGGCACGGAGCAGAAGCGTGCGATCCGGTTCTACGAGCGCGAGGGCTTCAGCCGCATCGCGAACTTCGGCCCGTACGTCGGCGCCCCGCTGTCGGCCTGCTACTCCAAGGTCCTGTAGCCGCACGCCCACACGCACACGCACGCGCACACGCACACGCACGCGCACTCGCCACGCACATGCTCGCGCGCGGCACATCCGCGCCACCGGCCGCACGCGCGCCGGCGTTCGGGCACAGAGGTCGACCGCGATCGCGAGCGGTCACAACACCCCGTCGGCACGACGCCCACCGGTCACGATCGGCCGGTTCGGGGGCGTTCGGACGACAGGTCGTGACCGCTCGACGAACGCGAACGGGGCGTTGCGACCAGTCGGGCGTCAGCGGCCGGCGATCCGGGTGAGCTCGTGCGGTGCGGGACGTGAGGGGCCCGGGAGTCAGCTCCGGTCGTCGTCAGCCGACGGAGCCGAGCCGGACGGTGCAGGAGCGTCCGGATCCTCGGGAGCAGAGTCGGCGCGCGCGGGCGGCGTCGCACCGGGGACACGCTCCCCGTACCGCGGCGGCTCATCCGCACGAGGTGCCGGAGCGGCGGTCGGCGCGGCCGGCTGCTGCGGAGCCGTCTCCGGGGTCTCGCCGTACCGCGGACCGTCGTTGGTGCCGTAGCGCGGCTGCGCTCCGGGGCCCGGTGCCGACGCACCGGGGTGCCGCGGGCCTCCAGACTGACCGAACGGCTGCCCGGCCTGACCCGACGAACCGGCCTGGCCCGACGAACCCGGCTGGCCCGACGAACCGGACTGGCCCGACGAACCCGGCTGGCCCGACCAACCGGACTGGCCCGGCTGACCGGACTGGCTGTGCGGCGTGGACTGCCCACCGTACGGCGATCCCGTCGGCGGACCGGGACGCCACGGCTCCTGGCGAGGAGGCTGTCCGGGCTGCCCAGACTGCCCGTGGAACGGCGCACCGGCACCGCTGCCCGGCTGCCCGGGGTTCCACGCGGCGTGCGGCGTCGCGCCGAACTGCCCGAGGATGCGCTGCGCCTGCCCGACGAGCTGCGGGTCGACGATGATCTGGTAGTTGGTGGCGAGCACCTGGTGCACGCTCGTGAAGTCCCGCTGCCGCTTCGTGATGGCGAACGAGACGATGCCGTAGAGCATGCCGAACGCGGCGCCGATGATCGCGGCGGCGAAGATGAGGCCGCCCGCGGTCGGCGAGAACAGCGTCAGCACGATGCCGAAAAAGAAGCCGAGCCACAGACCGGACAAGGCACCCGCGAGCGCCGCGCGCCCGTAGGTCATCTTGCCGGTGACCCGCTCGACGGTCTTGAGGTCGTTGCCGACGATCGAGAGCTTGTTCACCGGGAACTCCGACTCGGCGAGCTTCGCGACCACCGCCTGTGCGTCCGGGTAGCTGTCGAAGGTGCCGAGGACGTCCCCGCGGGGCAGCGTGGGGAACGCCTGCGCCGTACGACCGCGGAAGGGGCTCTGAGTGCTCACACAGTCATCTTCCACCGTCGTCCTTGCAATCGCACGAGAACCACCAGGGAACGACCAGGACGGACGGCCAGGGAACGGACGGGTGACCGGCTACGCTGGCTGGGTGAGCGCCTCGAAGGTATTCGTCGCCCGCCTCGCCGGGTGCTCCGTCTTCGACCCCGCCGGCGATCGCGTCGGCAAGGTCCGGGACGTCCTGGTGGTCTACCGCCGGGCCGATCCCCCGCACGTCGTCGGGTTGATCGTCGAGGTCCCCGGGAAGCGCCGCATCTTCGTCTCGGTCGGCCGGATCACGTCGATCGGTGCCGGGCAGGTCATCACGACGGGCCTCGTGAACATGCGCCGCTTCGAACAGCGCGGCGGTGAGGTCCGGGTGATCGCCGAGATGCTCGGGCGCAAGGTCCTCATCACGAAGGACCGCATCCGCGCCACGATCGAGGACATCGCGATCGAGGACCGGGGCCAGGGCGACTGGGAGGTGTCGCAGCTCTTCCTCCGCAAGCCGAAGACCACGCCGTCCCCGTTCGGCAAGGGGCCGACGACGTTCGCCACGTGGAACGAGGTCACCGAGGACGAGCTCCCCGGTGAGTCGCAGTCCGCCGAGCACGTCATCGCCGCGTACTCCGACCTGGTGCCGGCGGACCTCGCCTCGACGCTCCTCGACCTGCCCATCGAGCGGCGCCTCGAGGTAGCGGAGGAGCTCCCCGACGACCGTCTCGCCGACGTGCTCGAGGAGATGCCCGACCAGGAACGGGTCGAGATCCTGTCGTCGCTCCAGGACGCGCGCGCCGCCGACGTCCTCGACCAGATGCAGCCGGACGACGCCGCCGACCTCCTCGCCGAGCTCTCCGACGAGCGGAGCGAGGCGCTCCTGCAGCTCATGGAGCCGGAGGAGGCGCAGGACGTCCGCATGCTCCTCGAGTACGAGCCGGACACCGCCGGTGGCCTGATGACCACCGAGCCCGTGATCGTCTCCGCGGACGCCACCGTGGCCGAGGGACTCGCACTCATCCGTCGGCACGAACTCGCGCCGGCGCTCGGCGCGAGCGTCTGCGTGACCCTGCCGCCGTACGAGCCGCCGACCGGCCGGTTCCTCGGGCTCGTGCACTTCCAGCGAATGCTGCGCTACCCGCCGAACGAGCGACTCGGCACGCTGATCGACCAGCAGACCGAGCCGGTCCGGGTGGACGCCAGCGCCGCCGAGGTGACGCGTGTGATGGCGACCTACAACCTCGTGTCCGTCCCCGTGGTCGACGACGCCCACCGCCTGGTCGGGGTGGTGACGATCGACGACGTGCTCGACCACGTCCTGCCGGACGACTGGCGGAGTCAGGGGGACGGCGAACCCGCCCGTCCCCGGACGAAGACCCGCAGGCCCCCCGTGAGCACCGGAAGGAGGACCGCACGTGGCACGAACGGATGAGAACCGGCGCGAGCAGCGTCCGGACGGCCGACTCGACTCCCCGAAGGGCATGCGGACGAGTGTCCTGCCGACCCGACGCCGCTCCGGCCGAGGAGACGCGTTCGGCCGTGCGACCGAGGGCATCGCACGAGCGATGGGCACTCCCTGGTTCCTCGTCGGCCTGACGCTCTTCTGCGTCGTGTGGATGGGGTGGAACACCCTCACGCCGAAGCCGTGGCAGTTCGACTCCGCGGCGATCGGGTTCACGGCGCTGACCCTGGTGCTGTCCCTGCAGGCGTCGTACGCGGCACCCCTGATCCTGCTCGCGCAGAACCGGCAGGACGACCGCGACCGTGTCCAGTTCGAACAGGACCGGCAGCGCGCGGAGCGGAACCTCGCCGACACCGAGTACCTCGCCCGCGAGGTCGTCGCACTCCGCCTGGCGATGCGGGACATGGCGTCGAAGGACTTCATCCGCGCCGAGCTCCGATCGCTGCTCGAGGAGCTCGACCGGCGTGACGCGGAGGACGCCGGCTTCGCCGACGAGCCCGGCAGCACCACCCGTGGCTGAGGCCACCGACGAACAGCTCGGCGCCGCGGTCCTCGCTGCGCTCGGCCGCGTCATCGACCCCGAGATCCGACGGCCCGTCACGGAGCTCGACATGATCCGTGGTGTCGACGTCCAGCCAGGAGGCTCGGTGCGCGTCGACCTGCAGCTCACGATCGTCGGGTGCCCGGCCGCCGACACGATCGAGCACGACGTCCGGTCGGCCGCCGGTTCCGTGGACGGCGTGCACCACGTCGACGTGGACGTCTCGGTGATGGACCCAGCGGTCCGGAAGGCACTCACCGAACGCCTCCGCGAGGGACGTCCACAGGGCGTGCAGTTCACCGCGGACTCGCTGACGCGGGTGATCGCCGTGACGAGCGGCAAGGGCGGCGTCGGGAAGTCCACCGTCACGGTGAACCTCGCGGTCGCGCTCGCCCGTCGCGGCCTCCGGGTGGGCATCGTCGACGTCGACGTGCACGGGTTCAGCGTCCCGGGGCTGATGGGCCTCACGGACGAGCGCGGCGTCGCACCCCGTCCGACCCGGGTCGACAGCATGATCCTGCCGCCGGTCGCCCACGACGTGAAGGTGATCTCCATCGGCATGTTCGTCGACGATCCCTCCACCGCGGTGTCCTGGCGTGGCCCGATGCTGCACCGCACGGTGAACCAGTTCCTGTCCGACGTGTGGTTCGGCGACCTCGACGTGCTCCTGCTCGACATGCCGCCCGGCACCGGGGACGTCGCGATCTCGGTCGGCCAGCTGCTCCCCCACGCCGAGGTCCTCGTCGTCACCACACCCCAGGCAGCGGCGGCGGACGTCGCCGAGCGCAGCGGCATCGTGGCGCGACAGACCGGACAGCGGGTGGTCGGGGTCGTCGAGAACATGGCGGGCCTCGTCCAGCCGGACGGCTCCGTGCTGCACCTGTTCGGCGAGGGCGGTGGCGCCGAGACCGCAGCCCGCCTGTCCCGCGGGCAGGACTCCGCCGTGCCGGTGCTCGGCAGCGTGCCGCTCTCCGTCCCGCTCCGTGAGGGCGGCGACGCCGGCGTCCCGGTGGTCCTCGGCGCACCGGAGGACGTCGCCGCGGTCGCCCTGACCGCGATCGCGGACCGGGTCGCCACGATGGGCCGTGGACTGTCCGGCCGGAAGCTCGGGCTGTCCCTCTCCTGACCGGCGCCACACTCCGGTTCACGCTTCCTGTACGTCTCCTCATGGACGCACACCTGTTGCCGAGAGCAATATGCAGGGGTATTCCACAATGCTCCTGCGTATTCAGGGTGCAGGAGCTCCACCGTGCTGACGACGACGTCGGCCGAAGCATTGGAGAACCCAGGTGAACAGGACCACCAGGATCCGGATCGGCGTCATCGGCGCCGTGGCAGCAGCGCTCGCAGGGGGAACGCTCGCAGCCGTACCGGTCACGGCCGCCACCGCCGCGACGACCTGCGCGACCGCGTGGGCGTCGGGCACCGCCTACAGCGGCGGGCAGACGGTCAGCGAGAACGGCACGAACTACACCGCGAACTGGTGGACGCAGGGCGACGACCCCGCGACCCACTCGGGCGCGACGGGGAGCGGGCAGCCGTGGACCTCGACGGGGGCCTGCACGGGCGGGACCACCACGCCCGGCGGTGGCACGGGCGGCGGCACCACGAACCCCGGGAACGGCAGCACCGGCACCGCCAGCGGGCTGGTCTTCAGCCCGTACAAGGACGTCACCGTGAACCTCGACTGGAACACGAACGTGATGAACACCGCGGTCACGGGCACGCGCATCCCGGTCGTCGGGAGCTCGAACAGCCTGGTCTCGACCAGGGAGCCCGGTCTCAAGGCGATCACCCTCGCGTTCGCGACCGGCACCTGCGGCAGCGAGAACTGGGGCGGGGTCGCCGCCGACGCGTTCGCGAGCGCCAACATCCCGAAGCTCGACGCCGCCGGCGTGAACTACATCGTCAGCACCGGCGGGGCGGCCGGGTCGTTCAAGTGCTCTGGCACCGCACTCCAGAGCTTCATCGCCCGGTACGCGTCCCCGCACATGATCGGCGTCGACTTCGACATCGAGAGCGGGCAGTCGGCAGCCGACGTGCAGAACCTCGTGAACGCCGCGGCGCTCGCGCAGACGAAGTACCCGGGCCTGCGCTTCTCGTTCACCCTCGCAACCCTGGCCGCGTCCGACGGATCGTACGGCGGACTCAACAGCACGGGTGACGCCACCGTGAAGGCGATCAAGGCGTCGAGCCTGACGAACTACACGGTCAACCTCATGACGATGGACTTCGGCCGGGCCACCACGGCGAACTGCGTCATCGTCGGGTCGACCTGCGAGATGGGGCAGTCCACCATCCAGGCCGTGACGAACCTGCAGCACACGTACGGGATCGCATCGTCGAAGATCGAGGTCACGCCGATGCTCGGGGTGAACGACGCCTCGGACGAGGTCTTCACGCTCGCCGACGTCGACACGGTCTCGTCGTACGCGAAGTCGCACGGGCTCGCCGGGGTGCACACCTGGTCCCTCGACCGCGACACCCCTTGCGCGACGCCGACGAGCACCGCGTCCGCGACGTGCAACTCCGTGACGGGGTCGTCCGCCCTGGCCTGGACCGACCGCTTCCTGGCCGACCTGAAGTAGCGGGTCGAACCGCGCGTAGGAAGCCGAATCGCGCGTAGGAGGCCGGTTTTCCGGGCCACCTACGCGCGATTCGGCTTTCCATTGCGGGCGGGATGGGTCGGAACGCACCACGGCACGGACGGGAGGCTCGGTGCCAGCTGGCACCGAGCCTCCCGTCCGCCGGCGGTCACGCAGGCGCGAGACGCTCCGGAACGCACGAGACGCCGCCGGAACCGGCGGCGTCTCGTGCGGATGACGGTGTCTGGCGAGAAAGCGGGCGTCAGGTCGCTTCGCCGTCGTACGGCGCCTTCTCGCCGGCGGCGAGCGGCACGATCGGTGCCGGCGCACGCACCTTCGTGGCGGTCACCTGCGGCGCGGCGGCGGCAGCGCCGGTGCCGGAGTCGAGGAGCGCGTCGCGGATGATGCGGCGCGGGTCGTACTGCCGCGGGTCGAGCTTCTGCCAGTCGACGTCGTCGAAGTCCGGGCCCATCTCCTCGCGCATGCGGTCCTTGGCGGTGTCCGCGAACCGTCGGACCGCTTTGACGAACTCGGCGAGCTTCTGCGCGTACATCGGCAGGCGCTGCGGCCCGAGCAAGAGCACGGCAATGATCCCGATGATCAGGATCTTGTCGAGCGGGATGTTCACACGAGCGAGCCTAACCCGAACCGGCCGAACTGCACCCTAGAGTTGTCGTTCGAGGAGTGTGCGTGTCAGAGAAAGAGTCGAACTGGAAGTTCGCGGAGGACATCGTCTCCGAGTCCGAGGTGATCGCCCGTGCCCGCGAGCACTCGCTCGAGCTCGGTGTCGAAGCAGTCGCTCCGTCGATCGGCGCGCAGATGAGCGTCATCGCGGCCGCATCCCGAGCGACCGGCATCATCGAGATCGGCACCGGCCTCGGGGTCTCCGGGCTGTACCTCCTCGGCGGCGCCCCGAAGGCCACCCTCACCACCATCGACATCGAGGTCGACCACCAGCAGTACGCCCGTGACGCCTACATCGCCGCCGGGACCGCGCCGTCGCGCGTCCGGCTGATCCCGGGTCGCGCCAACCAGGTGCTCCCCCGCATGAACGAGGCGTCCTACGACGTCGTCCTGGTCGACGCCGACCCCGAGCACGTCATCGAGTACGTCGAGCACGGGCTGCGGCTCGCGCGACTCGGTGGGACCGTCCTGGTGCCGCACGCACTGTGGCGCGGTCGGGTCGCCGACCCGGTGAAGCGGGACCGTGCGACGACCGACTTCCGGCTGCTGCTCACCGAGGTGTCGACCTCCGGCGCCGTGATCAGCTCGCTGTCCCCCGCCGGTGACGGCCTGCTGCAGATGACGAAGGTCACCGCCTAGCTCACTCGAGATGTCGCAGGTACCGCTCCGGCGACTCGAGGAACGCGCGCTGGTTCCGCACCAGGTCGAGGTCGGCCCAGGCACTGCGCCGGAGGCCCCACTCACCGACCTCGTGGATGGTCGCTCCGGGGAACGCCGCCAGCACGGGCGAGTGCGTCGAGAGGACCACCTGCCCGAGGCCGTCGTCGACGATCGCCTGCAACAGCCCGATGAGCGCCAGACACCCCTGGAACGACAGCGCCGACTCGGGTTCGTCGAGGATCCACAACCCCGGCCACTGCGACCGGTCGATCACGAAGTCGAGGAACGACTCACCGTGGCTCCGCTCGTGGAACACCGGCTCCGGCCGAGACCCCGGGTGTTCTTCGAGGTACGTGAAGAAACCGTGCATGGTCTCCGCACGGAGGAAGAACCCGCCCCTCGGTGCCCCCGGCTCCCGGTGCAGCGCGATGTGTTCCCACAGATCGGATTCGCTCGGGCGCGTGCTGTGGCCGGAGTTCGTCGACCCGCCTTCCGGACTCATGCCGAAGGCGAGGGCGATCGCCTCCACCAGGGTCGACTTGCCGGCGCCGTTCTCCCCGACGAAGACCGTGACGGTGTCGAGGTCGAGCCCGTCGTCGAGCACCTGTCGGACGGGAGCGAGCGTCGCGGGCCACGCGCCGCGCGGCATCGGATCGGCGGCGTACTCCTCGACACGGCGGACGGATCGGCGGGAACGTGGCACGCGACCATCATGGCGGCGACCGACGACAACCGCGCACGGACCACAGAGGGCCCGGAACGTACGCGTTCCGGGCCCTCTGCTGTGGAGCGTCGACGAACTATGCCGAGACGACCTCGGCGAGTGCGTCGTGGAGTTCCTTGGCCTCGGCGTCGTTGACCGAGACGACCAGGCGGCCTCCACCTTCGAGCGGAACCCGCACGATGATGAGTCGACCCTCCTTAACAGCCTCCATCGGCCCGTCACCGGTCCTCGGCTTCATGGCTGCCATCAGATGTCCCCTTTCGTGCAGTACATGCCGTCCCATTATCCCGTACGGAAGGGCCAACTGCGAAACCGCCCAGGTTGGGGGCCATCGATCACGTCGTTCTCGCGACCTTTCTCCCTACCCTGTGTGCGTGCCGATCATTCCCTCCATGCGCCGTCCGGACCCCGCTCCCGGAGCCGACGACGCCGTGCCCGCCGGCATGCGCATCGCCGGCGCGTTCTCGTGGCGACTGCTCGTGGTCGGCGCGCTCCTGGCCGTCGTGATCGCGCTGGTCGTCCTGCTCAGCGAGATCGTCGTCCCGTTCCTCATCGCGCTGCTCCTGTGCGCGCTGCTCGCTCCGATGTCGTCGTTCCTGCAGCGCCACCGCTGGCCGAAATGGGCGGCGGTGCTGTCGAGCCTGATCCTCGTCGTCGTGGTGATCGGTGTCCTCGCCCTCGTCGTCACGGCACAGATCCGGTACGACCTGCCGTCGCTCGAACACCGGCTGCACGTGCAGATCCGCTCGCTGCAGTCCCTGCTCGACAGCGAACCGTTCGGCATCACGGTCAAGCAGGTCAACGAGTGGGTGTCGAAGGGCACCGCGTACCTGCAGTCGCACGCCTCGTCGATCCTCTCGGGCTTCCAGGAGGCCGGCACCGGGGCGGTCCACGCGCTCGAGGGCCTGTTCATCATCGTCTTCACGACGATCTTCGTGCTCATCGACGGGCCGCGGATCTGGGCATGGGTCGTCCGGATCTTCCCGCGACGGGCACGACCGCGCATCGACGTCGCCGGTGCCGCCGGGTGGAAGACCCTCACGAGCTTCATCCGCGTGCAGCTCGTCGTGGCGATCACCGATGCCCTCGGCGTGGTGATCGGCGCGCTCATCCTCCAGGTGCCGCTCGCGATCCCGATCGGCGTGATCGTGTTCATGGGCGCCTTCGTCCCCGTCGTCGGCGCGATCGTCGCCGGCGTCGTCGCCGTGCTCGTCGCGCTCGTGTTCAACGGCTGGGTGCCGGCGCTCATCATGCTCGGCATCGTGGTGCTCGTGCAGCAGCTCGAGAGTCACGTGCTGCACCCGTTCCTCACGGGCAGCGCCGTCAAGGTGCACCCGCTCGGCGTCGTGCTCGGCGTCACCGCCGGGACGACGATCGCCGGGGTGGTCGGCGCCTTCTTCGCGGTGCCGTTCATCGCGACGGTCAACGCGATGGTGACGGCCGCCGCCGCGTGGAGGCCCGAGGACGGATCAGCGGCCGAAGCGCTCGACGCGAGCGCGGACGCAGCCCCCACCGATCACGGCGGGGTCCAGTCGTAGCCGTCGACCCACCAGCAGTAGTACATCCACACCCACTGCAGCACGACGCACAGCACGACGACCAGCACGCGGTACACCCGTGACCGCGGCAGCGCCACGATCCCGAGCAGCGGTGCGATCGGCAGCAGGATGCGCCACGTGCTGGACTGCGGGAAGAACACCGCGAGCAGGTACACCAGGTAGGCGACCGCCCAGAGCCGCAGCTCGAGCCCGATCCGCCGAGCGGGTGGCATGAACACGAACGCCGCGAACCCGACGAGCACCAGGGCGAGCAGCACCCCGCCGGCCGGCTGCCGGAACCACCACCCGAAGCCCTGCACCCACGGGGCGAACGGCACGAGCTCCTTCCACCCGATGTAGGACGACCGCCAGGCGAGCTCCGTGTCCGTGTACGCCCTCGGGACGCCGGTGACCGCCCACGCGATCGCCGGCCACGCGAGCCCGACCAGACCGGAGACGACCGCCACGACCGCCGGCGGGACGAGCGACCGGAACGACGGGCGCGACGGCATCCGCACCCACGCGGGCCGGAGCCACCACACGCCGATGACGAGCACCATCAGCAGCGCGAACGCCAGCCCCGTGGGGCGGGTCATGCCGAGCAGCAGCACGACGGGCAGCATCGTCCAGAACCGGCGCTGCACGAGGAGCATCAACGTGGCGAGCAGCAGGAACAGCCCCATCGCCTCGGCGTAGGCGACCTGGAACATGACCGAGACCGGCGCGACGCAGAACAGCACCGTCGCGAACGTCGCCCGCGCCGGGTCGAGGAACCGCCCCATCAGCCGGCGGAAGACCAGCGCAGCACCCCAGCCGGCGACGAGCGACACCGAGACCGCGACGAGCTCGAAGGACGCCCCCGTGAGCAGCATCAGCCCGCGGACGAGGAACGGGTACGCCGGCATGAACGCCCACGCGTTCTCGGTGACGTGCCCTGCGGTGTCGAGCGGCAGCGTCGAGGGGTACCCGGCCGAGGCGATCACCCGGTACCAGGCACCGTCCCAGATCGACGCGAACGACAGGTACGGCGGGTGCGACAACGTGAACGAGTTCGCGGTCTGGATGCTCGAGAACCCCATGAGCATCGTGCCGGTGACGATCCGGGCGAGCACGTAGAGGACGGTGATCCGCGCCCACCAGGGCACGACGCGGTACCGGGCACGCCAGCGCGCGACCCCTGGCCGTGGACGCCGGACCGGCACGGAGCCGGACGGCGACGCCGTGGTCACGCCGTCAGCCACCGACGCAGACCGTCCTCGACCGCGGTGATCTGCGCGACGGGGACCTGTTCGTCGTCGTGGTGTGCGAACACCGGCTCGCCCGGGCCGTAGTTCACGGCGGGGACGCCGAGGGCCGAGAAACGGGCGACGTCGGTCCAGCCGTACTTCGGGCGGGGCTCGGGGCCGCCGACCGCGGCGACGAAGTCCTGCGCGAGCGGCGCGTCGAGACCCGGGCGTGCGCCGGCGGCCAGGTCGACGATGTCCACCTGGTAGCCGTCGAACAGCTCACGGATGTGCGCGACGGCCTCGTCAGCCGAACGGGACGGCGCGAACCGGTAGTTCACGTGGACCATGACCTCGTCCGGGATGACGTTGCCGGCGATGCCGCCGGTGATCCCCACGGCGTTGAGGCCCTCGCGGTACTCGAGCCCGTCGACCTCGACCGTGCGCGGCTCGTACGCGGCCAGGGTCGCCAGGATCGGTGCCGCCTTGTGGATGGCGTTGTCGCCGATCCAGCTGCGGGCGCTGTGCGAACGCTTGCCGTAGGCACGGATCTCGGCGCGGAGGTTGCCGTTGCAGCCGCCCTCGATCTGGGCGCCGGACGGCTCACCGAGGATGGCGAAGTCGCCGGCCAAGAGCTCCGGGCGCGTGCGGGCGAGGCGTCCCAGGCCGTTCAGCGCATCGGACACCTCCTCGTGGTCGTACCAGACCCACGTGACGTCCACCGACGGTGCCGCCAGGTCGTACGCGAGCTTCAACTGCACCGCGCAACCCGCCTTCATGTCGACGGTCCCACGCCCCCAGAGGATCTCCGTGCCGTCCTCCGCCGTCCGGAACTCTGTCGGCAGGTTGTCGTTCAGCGGCACGGTGTCGATGTGGCCGGCGATCACCACGCGGCGGTCACGGCCGAGGTTCGTGCGCGCGACGATCGCGTCACCGTCGCGGATCACCTCGAGGTGCGGCAGCGGCGCGAGCACCGCCTCGATCGCGTCGGCGAGGGACCGCTCGTTGCCGGACACCGACTCGATGTCGCAGATGGCACGGGTGATGTCGATGGACGAGGCGGTGAGGTCGAGCTGCTCCGGCATGCGGTCACCCTACCGGGCACCACTACCCTGGAGCCGTGACCGACACCACCGCCCGCCCGACCTCCGCCTGGGGCCACGGCCTCGCGACCGTCGCCTCCGACGGCACCGAGCTCGACACCTGGTTCCCGGAGACGCACCTCGGCGCGCTCCCCGCGGACGCCGAGTTCCCCCTCGAGCTGCAGGAGCACATCGGCGAGGACGACCGCCGTGGGGTCCGCATCGAGGCCGTCACGGTCGAGATCGAGATCGACGCGGCCCCGGCCAGCACCCCGGACGCCTACCTGCGCCTGCACCTCCTCAGCCACCTGCACGTGCGCCCGAACACGATCAACCTCGACGGCGTCTTCGGCCACCTGCCGATCGTCGCGTGGACGAACGCCGGGCCCGTGCTCCCCGCCGACCTGACGCGCCTCCGCCCGTCCCTGCAGCGCGCGGGCATCGCCGTGCACGCGATCGACAAGTTCCCCCGCCTGGTCGACTACGTCGTGCCGGACCGGGTCCGCATCGGCGACGCCAACCGTGTCCGACTGGGCGCACACCTCGCACCGGGCACCACCGTCATGCACGAGGGCTTCGTCAACTTCAACGCCGGCACCCTCGGTGACGCCATGATCGAGGGCCGCGTGTCCCAGGGCGTCGTCGTCGGCAACGGCACCGACATCGGCGGCGGGGCGTCCATCATGGGCACGCTCTCCGGCGGCGGCACGCACCGCGTCTCGCTCGGCGAGCGCGCACTCCTCGGGGCGAACGCCGGGCTCGGCATCTCCCTCGGCGACGACTCCGTCATCGAAGCCGGCCTCTACGTCACCGCCGGCACCAAGGTCGTGCTGGTCGGATCGGCGCCGAACCCCGACGGCACCCCGAAGACCGTGAAGGCAGCCGAGCTGTCCGGCGCGCCGAACATCCTGTTCCGCCGCAACAGCGTCTCCGGCGCCGTGGAGGCGCTGCAGCGCCAGGGCGAGGGCATCCAGCTCAACACCGCGCTCCACGCGTAGCGACGCACCCGCGCGCATCGCGCCCCCGCACGAACATCGCGCCCCGTCACGACGGGGCGCGATGTTCGTCGGCGGGCGCGACCAGGCGGCAGATCGTCGGCGCACGCGCCGCCGGGGTGCGCGCTGGGCCGGCGACCTCGTGCTCACGCAGGCAACCGCCTGGAGGCCCGGTGCCGGTCCGCGAGACCGGCACCGGGCCTCCAGACGGTTGCAGTTCACGGTGGAGCGGTCGCGCGCAGCGTCGCACCCCCGCACGAACATCGCGCCCCGTCACGACGGGGCGCGATGTTCGTCGGCGGGCGCGACCACGCGGCCTCTGCGTCAGCGAGCGGGCAGGTCCCGCTTCGGGGAACCCACGTAGAGCTGCTGCGGGCGACCGATCTTGTTGAGAGGGTCGTTGTTGAGCTCGCGCCACTGGGCGATCCAGCCGGGCAGGCGCCCGATCGCGAACAGCACGGTGAACATCCGCGGCGGGAAGCCCATCGCCTTGTAGATGATGCCGGTGTAGAAGTCCACGTTCGGGTACAGCTTGCGATCGATGAAGTACTGGTCGCTGAGCGCGATCTCCTCGAGCTCGCGGGCGATGTCGAGCAGGTCGTCCTGCACGCCCAGGGACTCGAGCACCTCGTCCGCCGACTCCTTCACGAGCTTCGCGCGGGGATCGTAGTTCTTGTAGACGCGGTGTCCGAAGCCCATGAGCTTCACCCCGCGCTCCTTGTTCTTCACGCGCTCGACGAAGCGCTGCACCGGCTCGCCGGAGTCCTTGATCTGCTGGAGCATCTCGAGGACGGCTTCGTTCGCGCCACCGTGCAGTGGACCGTACAGGGCGTTGATGCCGGCGGAGATCGACGCGAACATGTTCGCCTTCGTCGAGCCGACCAGGCGGACCGTCGCGGTGGAGGCGTTCTGCTCGTGGTCCTCGTGCAGGATGAGCAGCCGGTCGAGCGCCTTCGTCAGCACCGGGTTCGGCGTGTAGGTCTCGGCCATGGTGCCGAAGTTCAGGCGCAGGAAGTTGTCGACGAACGACAGCGAGTTGTCCGGGTACAGGAACGCCTGCCCGATGGACTTCTTGTGCGCGTAGGCGGCGATGACCGGGAGCTTCGCGAGGAGCCGGACGGTCTGGAGCTCGACCTTCTCCGGGTCGTCGACGTCCATGTCGTCCTCGTAGTACGTGGACAGCGCACTGACCGCGCTGGAGAGCACGGACATCGGGTGCGCCGAGTGCGGCAGGGCGTCGAACAGGCGACGGAGGTCCTCGTGCAGGAGCGTGTGCCGGCGGATGCGCGCGTCGAAGTCCTCGAGCTCGGACTCGGTCGGCAGCTCACCGTAGATGAGCAGCCAGGCGACCTCGAGGAACGTGCAGTTCGAGGCGACCTGGTCGATCGGGTACCCGCGGTACCGCAGGATGCCCTGGTCGCCGTCGATGTACGTGATCGCGCTCTTCGTCGACCCGGTGTTCACGAACCCGTAGTCGAGCGTGTTCATCCCGGTCTGCTTCTTGAAGGTCGAGATGTCCACCGTGGACGCGCCGTCGACGCTCGGCAGGATCGGGAACTCCGCCGTCCCACCCGGGTACGACAGCGTCGCGGTCTCCGTCGCCTGCTCGGCGGCGGGACTCACGGGGACGGGCGTCGTTGGCGATGTGGCCGTCTTCTGAGCGTCATTGGCAGTGTCAGTCACGAGAACAGCCTAATCGCGCCGTCTGTCGCTCGCGCACACCCAGAGCCTCGGAACTTGGTGGGACTCACGAATTGCGGCCGGGTCGCCGCCCTGGTCGCCTACGCCGAAGCCACGCGTCGGCCGCTCGTCAGCCGCTGGGCCGCCGCTGCGATCCGCTCGTCCGTCGCGGTGAGGGCGACACGGACGTGCTCGCCGCCGGCCGCGCCGTAGAAGGTCCCCGGGGCGACGAGGATGCCCCGCTCCGCCAGCCACGCCACCGTGTCGAGTGCCGGTTCGCCCCTGGTGGCCCAGAGGTACAGGCCCGCTTCGCTGTGGTCGACGCGGAAGCCCGCGCCCTCGAGCGCACGTCGGAGCATGCCGCGACGGGCACGGTACAGCGCCTTCTGCTGCTGCACGTGCGTCTGGTCCTCGAGCGCGAAGATCATCGCCTGCTGCACGGGCAGCGGCGGCATCATGCCGGTGTGCTTCCGGACGGCCAGGACCTCGGCGAGCACCGCAGCGTCGCCGGCGACGAAGGCGGCCCGGTAGCCGGCCAGGTTGGACTGCTTCGACAGGGAGTACACGCTGAGCACACCGTCGACGGAGTCGCCCACGACGCGCGGGTCGAGGATCGTCGGGGTCGGCTGCTGGTCGAAGGGTGCTTCCCAGCCGAGTTCGGCGTAGCACTCGTCCCCGACGATCACGGCGCCGAGGGCACGGGCGCGCGCGACGGCGACGCGGAGTTCCTCGATCGAGAGCACCCGCCCGTCGGGGTTGCCCGGGGAGTTCAGCCAGACGAGCTTCGTGCCCTCCGGCCACGCGGCAGGGTCGTCGGACGCCAGGGCTGTGGCACCGACGAGCGCCGCGCCGAGCTCGTACGTCGGGTACGCGGCGGCGGGGAACACGACGGTGTCCCCCCGCCCGATGCCGAGCCAGAGCGCGAGTCCGGCGATGAACTCCTTCGACCCGATCGTCGGCAGCGTCTGGACCTCGGTCAGCTCCACGCCGTGGCGGCGGCCGTACCAGTCGGCGATGGCCTGGCGGAGCGCAGGGGTCCCGGCGACCTGCGGGTAGGCATGCGCGTCCGTTGCGTCGGACAGCGCCCTCCGGATGACCGATGGGGTGGGATCGACGGGGGAACCGACGCTGAGGTCGACGATGCCGCCCTCGTACTCGGCCGCGCGCTGCTTGAACGGGACGAGCTGGTCCCAGGGGAAGTCGGGGAGGTCGAGTGGCACGTGCGTGTCGTTCAGCCGCGCGGCGGTTCGGCCATGACGACCGGGTGGTCCTTGTGGATCACCCCGACCTTGGCGGCACCGCCCGGGGAGCCCACCTCGTCGAAGAACTCGACGTTGGCCTTGTAGTAGTCGGCCCACTCGTCCGGGAGGTCGTCCTCGTAGTAGATCGCCTCGACCGGGCAGACGGGTTCGCAGGCGCCGCAGTCCACGCACTCATCCGGGTGGATGTACAGCGAGCGGTCGCCCTCGTAGATGCAGTCAACGGGGCATTCGTCGATGCACGCGCGGTCCTTGACGTCGACACAGGGCTGGGCGATCACGTAGGTCACGGTCGGGTTGCTCCCTTCGAACTGAGCGCTTCGAGTCTACTCGCGGGCGGCCGGCGTCCCTGACCGCGGGCCGTCGGCGTCGACACGGGCGTCAGCGGCGGCACGCGCACCGGACAGGTCTGGCCACGCGAGCGCCAGCATGGCGACGATCGCCGGTCCGAACGTCCACACGTACCCGGCGGTGTTCGCGAGCACGAGCGGGGAGCTCTGCCCGCCGACCGAGACCAGCACCTGGGTCGCGACGATGACCCCGATGCCGATCGCCGCGACCATCGCCCGCGACCGGTACAACAACCGCACGCCGACCGTCAGCCCGACGACGATCAACGTCGTGAGGACGATGCCGATCGGGAAGGCACCGAGGGTCTGCTGGTGGGTGATCGTGCCGAGTCCGCCGGCGAGGAGCCCGACCACGAGCGACACGACGACCGCGGTCGCCTTCCCGGCAGGGGTCATCTCGGCGTACGTCTCCGGAGCGGGCGCCGACGGCGGTGTGTCGTGCCGGAAGGCCTCGGTGGCCGGAGCCTGGTGACGCGCACCGTGCGGCATCACCCATGACAGAGCGAGCGGGTCGGCGGGATCGACGGGGTCGACGGTGACCTGGGAGCGGTACTGCTCGACCGCCGCACGGACCTTCGCCCGGACCGGGAGCACGTCCACGGTCAGGTCCGCTTCACCGGATCCCGGGTCGACGATCATCGAGAACGGGACGTCCTCGGCCTTCGCCGCGTACTTCGCCGCGTGGTGCACCCGCACGTGGTCCGGATGTCCGTACCCGCCGTCGTCTGCGTAGCTGATGACCGCGTCCGCCGCCGTGGAGCGGATCGCGGCGCGGACGTCGTCGACGACCTCGCCGAGGTCGGCCATCGTCAGGGAATCGGCCGGGGCGTCGTCCGCGGCGACCGCTCGCCCGTCCGGTCCCCACTGCATGCCGGAGTCCGTGTAGCGGCGCTCGGGCAGGTCGGTCGGTCGGGCACCGGGTCCGCCGAGCCAGAGGTGCGCCGGTCCCCCGAGGGCGGCGAGTGCCGCCGCGATCTCGGTCTCACGGTGGGCGGCGACGCGCGGCGCGTCACCGAACAGCGGCGCCAGCTCCGGCGTGAGCATCTCGCCGCGCTCGCCCCTGGTCGCCGTGAGCACGGTGACCTCGGACCCGAGCTCGAGGAGCGTCGCGATGGTGCCTCCGGACGACAGGGTCTCGTCGTCGGGGTGGGCGTGCACGATGAGGACACGCTCGGGGCGCGTCGCGGTGGCCTTCGACATCGGGTCCAAGCGTACGGGACCCTTGCCGGACGAGGCCTGCCTAGCGCGGGGTGACGATGTAGGTCGCGGTCGCCCCGGCGTCCGACTTCGAGAAGGTCAGGACGACCCGGTGGTCGTCGCTCCGGAAGATCCCGAACGCACTCGACGTGTCCGACCGCTTCGCCGACTCGGTGAACCCGGCGTCGGTGAGCTGCTGCGCGGCCGCGGCGAAGTCGTCCACCCCGGCGGCCTGCACCTGCACCACCCAGCCGGACCCGTTCGGCCCCGTCCCACCGCCGAGCACCGTCCCGTCGACGAGCGGCACCGCTGCGGTCGGGAACCCCTCGGGGACCTTGCCGTCGGACGTCACGTTCGCGCCCTTCAGCGCGGTGTCAAGCGCGCCGTCGATGCCGCCGGCGATGTTCGACATGCCCTGCTCGATCGCGGAGCCGTCGATCCCCTGCACGTGCTCGCTGACGTCCGAGGCCACCGAGGACCCGAGGTCCGTCGCCTGCTTCAGGGTGTCCGAGGAGCAGCCGGTGAGCCCGGCCAGGGCGATGCCGGCCGCCACGGCGGCCACGAGCGGGGTGCGGATGGCGTTGCGCATGCGGACAAGCTAACGGGTCAGCCTGGGCCCACGCCGCCGGTTCCTGAGCGACGCGCCAGCGGCGCTCAGGCCGTGCCGGTGGGGAGAGGCTCGGCGCGAGTTCCCTGGGAGTCTCACGTCCCTGCCGGGCGCGACCCGAGCCTCCCGTCCGGTCCGGTGGTGTGGTGGGTCAAAACGCGCGTAGGAGGTCGGAACGCGCGTAGGGGGTCAGTTCTTTCGACCCCCTACGCGCGAAACCGCTTCCCAATGCGGGCGTTGTGGGAAGGAACGCGCGTCAGCGCAGGTAGGCGCGCGCGGCCGCGACGAGCGCGTCGACGCCCACCGGGATCGCGGTCTCCGCCTGCGGCGCGTAGAACGGCGAGTGGTTGCTCGGGATGTCCTCGCCGCGACGGAACAGCTCCGGGTCGGTGATGCCCGTGAACCAGTACACGATCGGCACGCCTGCGGCCGTGGCGAGCTGCCCCACGTCCTCCGACGCCATCGCGAGGCCGGACTCCAGGTCGACGGCGTTCGGGACCGCCGGACGGAGGGCATCGAGGACCTTGGCGGCCTGCTCCGGGTCGTTCACGAGGACGTCGGCACCCGGGAACCGCTCGATCGTCGGCTCGGGCAGGCCACCCGCCTGGCTCTCGGCGCGGACGATGCGCTCGATCGAGTCGATGATGCGGCCGCGGGTCTCCTCGTTGCGCGCCCGCGTCGAGATCTCGATGACCGCCTTGTCGGGGATGATGTTCGCCCGACTTCCGGCGTGGAAGCTCCCGACGGTCACGACACCAGCGTCGCTCGGGGAGGTCTCGCGGGAGACGATCGTCTGCAGCCGCACGACCGCCGACGCCGCCGTGACGACGGGGTCGAGCGAGGACTGGGGTGCCGAGCCGTGGGCGCCGCGGCCGTTGAACGTGACGGCGAACCGGTCGCTCGACGCCATCACCGCACCGGCACCCACCGCGACCATGCCGACCGGTGCCGGTGCGGAGTGCTGGCCGAGCACGATCGAGGGCTTCGGGAATCGCTCGACGAGGCCGTCGTCGACCATCGCCCGGGCACCGGAGATGACCTCTTCGGCGGGCTGGAACACGGCGACGACGGTGCCGGACCAGTCGGCCTTCGTCGCGGTGAGGCGCTCGAGCGTCCCGAGGAGCCACGTGACGTGGATGTCGTGGCCGCAGGCGTGCATCGTCGGGACGTCGGCGCCGGTCTCGTCGGTGCCGCGGTGGGTGCTCGCGTAGGGCAGGCCCGTGCGCTCCTCCACCGGCAGGCCGTCCATGTCCGCACGGAGCCAGATGACCGGACCGTCGCCGTTCGACAGGACCCCGACGACGCCGGTGCCGCCGACGCCCTCGGTCACGTCGATGCCGCCCAGCTCGTGCAGCTTCGCGGAGACGACACCGGCGGTGCGGTGCTCCTGGAAGCCGAGCTCCGGGTGGGCGTGGAGGTCTTGGTACAGCGAGAGGAGGTCGAGAGTCACGGCATCAACCGTATCCCTCGACCTCCTCGTGCACTGTGTGCGGGTGCTTACGCGTCCTGGCGCTTCAGGCGGGCGTACGCGCGCTGCCGGGCCTGCGCGTCGAGCTCGACCTTGCGGATGCGCACGGCGTCGGGGGTGACCTCGACGCACTCGTCCTCGCGAGCGAACTCCAGGCACTCCTCGAGGGAGAGCTGGCGCGACGGCGTCATCGACTCGAAGGAGTCGGCGTTCGCCGAACGCATGTTCGTGAGCTTCTTCTCCTTGGTGATGTTCACGTCCATGTCGTCGGCGCGCGAGTTCTCGCCGATGACCATGCCCTCGTAGACCTCTTCGGTGGGGTTGACGAAGAACGTCATCCGCTCCTGGAGGTTCGTGATGGCGAACGGCGTGACGACACCGGAGCGGTCGGACACGATGGAGCCGTTGATGCGGGTCTGGATCGGGCCGGCCCACTCGGCGTAGCCGTGCGAGATCGCGTTGGCGATGCCGGTGCCGCGGGTCTCGGTGAGGAACGACGTGCGGAAGCCGATGAGGCCACGCGACGGCACGATGAACTCCATACGGATCCAGCCGGTGCCGTGGTTCGTCATGTTCTCCATGCGACCCTTGCGCGCGGCCATGAGCTGCGTGATCGCGCCGAGGTGCTCCTCTGGCGTGTCGATCGTCATGTGCTCGTACGGCTCCTGGAGCTTGCCGTTCTCGTCACGCTTGGTGACGACCTGCGGCTTGCCGACCGTGAGCTCGAAGCCCTCTCGACGCATCTGCTCGACGAGGATGGCCAGCGCGAGCTCGCCGCGACCCTGGACCTCCCACGCGTCGGGGCGGCCGATGTCGAGCACCTTGAGCGAGACGTTGCCGACGAGCTCGCTGTCGAGGCGGTTCTTGACCATGCGGGCGGTGAGCTTGTGGCCCTTGACCTTGCCGACGAGCGGGCTCGTGTTGGTCCCGATGGTCATCGAGATCGCCGGGTCGTCGACAGTGATGGTCGGCAGCGGGCGGACGTCCTCGGGGTCGGTCAGGGTCTCACCGATGGTGATCGTGTCGAAGCCCGCGACGGCGACGATGTCACCGGGACCAGCGGACTCGGCTGGGTAGCGGTCGAGCGCCTTGGTGATGAGGAGCTCGGTGATGCGGGCGTTCTGGACGGTGCCGTCGTGCTTGACCCACGCGACCGTCTGGCCCTTCTTCATCGTGCCGTGGAAGATGCGCAGCAGTGCGAGGCGGCCGAGGAACGGCGACGCGTCGAGGTTCGTGACGTGCGCCTGCAGGGGGTGCTCGTCGTCGTACTTCGGGGCCGGGACGTGCTGGAGGATCGCCTCGAAGAGCGGCTCGAGGTCGTCGTTGTCGGGCAGCGAGCCGTCGGCCGGCTTGTTGCGGCTGGCGGCACCGGCACGACCCGAGGCGTAGACCACGGGGACGTCGAGGATGGCGTCGAGGTCGAGGTCGTCGACCTCGTCCGAGAGGTCGGACGCGAGACCGAGGAGCAGGTCCTGCGACTCGGAGACGACCTCGTCGATGCGGGAGTCTGGGCGGTCCGTCTTGTTGACGAGCAGGATCACCGGGAGCTTCGCGGCGAGCGCCTTGCGGAGCACGAAGCGGGTCTGGGGCAGCGGGCCCTCCGACGCGTCGACGAGCAGCACGACACCGTCGACCATGGACAGGCCGCGCTCGACCTCGCCACCGAAGTCGGCGTGGCCGGGGGTGTCGATCACGTTGATGGTGATGGGGCCGTCGGAGCCGAACTCGGTCGCGTGCTTCCCGTTGTAGAGCACCGAGGTGTTCTTCGCGAGGATGGTGATGCCCTTCTCGCGCTCGAGGTCGTTCGAGTCCATCATCCGGTCTTCGCCCTCGAAGTGGGCGTCGAACGAGTTGGTCTGCGTGAGCATCGCGTCGACGAGCGTGGTCTTGCCGTGGTCGACGTGTGCCACGATGGCGACGTTGCGCAGGTCGGACCGGGTGGCGAGCGCCATACAGGACATCCTTCAGGTTCTGGGAGAGTGTCGGGCCGACGTCGTCACGACACCGCACCCGCGGGCAGAACGCCCGACACACCAGTCTACCGGTAGTTCGCAAGTGGCAGGAGTACAGCACATGAGCCGACGGCGAACGTGGGTCGAGATCACGATCGTCCTGATGCTCTCGTTGGGCGGCAGCGCGCTCTACTCGGTGCTGCAGATCATCGACGACCTGTCGCAGACCACCCCGCTCGGGCAGCAGTCCACGGCGCTCAACACGTCGACGACCACGGTGCAGTACGTCGACCTCGCGAGGCAGCTCGTCGGCATCGCGGTAGACCTGGCCCCGGTCGCGCTGGTCTGCTACCTGCTCTGGAGCACCACCCGCCCACACCTGTCGCGCCTGGGCATCGACCGGATCCGGGCCGGGTCCGACATCGGCGTCCCCGTCCTCATCGCGCTCGGCATCGGGATCCCGGGGCTCGCGCTGTACTTCACGGGCCGTGCGCTCGGGTTCACGGTCAACGTGAACCCCGCTGCGCTCGACTCGTACTGGTGGACGATCCCCGTCCTGCTGCTCTCCGCGATCCGCTCGGGGCTGCAGGAGGAGGTCATCGTCATCGGGTACCTGTACGCGCGCCTCGGCGAGATCGGGTGGGGGCGTTGGCAGATCATCCTGTCCACTGCACTGCTGCGCGGCAGCTACCACCTGTACCAGGGCTTCGGTGCGTTCGTGGGGAACGCCGTGATGGGCATCGCGTTCGGGTGGATCTACACGAAGTGGGGCCGGCTCATGCCCCTCATCGTGACGCACTGCATCCTCGACGCCGCCGTCTTCGTCGGGTACCCCTGGGTGGCGCACGCCTTCCCCGCGCTGTTCCGGTAGTCGCCGACGGCGACCGCGCGGCGGACGGGAGGCTCGGTGCGCGTCCGGCACCGAGCCTCCTGTCCGGCGGTCCGGCGGTCCGGCGGTCCGGCATGCGGAGGAGTGCGCGGAAGTGGCGGCGTCACGGGGCGCTGGGTCGCACCTGCTCGACGCTCGTCGTCCGGCCGCCGCTCGGTTCCGGCGCGCACCCGCCGAGTGCGCGGAAATGGCGACCACCGGGCAGCATCGGCCGTCGTTGCTGCGCACTCGATCGCGAACGGCGCGTGGTCGCGACCACGGGGCGGACGGGAGGCTCGGTGCGCGTCCGGCACCGAGCCTCCTGTCCGGCACTTGGTCACCTTCGGACCGCCGGCCGCCGCGCCCCGCGAACGGGCGAAATACCGGGGCGGGCGCACGACGGGACCCGGGTATTCCGCCCGCTCGTGCCGGGGACGGAGCGCAGACGGACGAGTGCGCAGAAGGCGGGGTCCGGACGCGTCCGTGAGCCCGTCTTCTGCGCACTCGATCGAGTGTCGGCGGCTACGCGGTCAGCGTCGCCACCTGGTCCGGGTAGTGGCACGCCGCGCGGTGGTCGACGGACGCACCGCGGTGCGACGTCTTCTCGGGGACCTCGTCCTCGCAGCGCGACTTCTGCGCGTCCGGGAGCATCGCGTACAGCGGGCAGCGCGACCGGAACCGGCAGCCGGTCCGACGCTCGGTGGGACTCGGCGGGTCACCGGGGAGCAGGATCGTCGTCCGGCTGCGCTCGATCACCGGGTCGGGCACCGGCACCGCCGACATCAGCGCCGCCGTGTACGGGTGCATCGGGCGTTCGAAGACCTCGTCGACCGCGCCCTCTTCCACCGTGCGGCCGAGGTACATCACGCTGACGCGGTCCGCGACGTGCCGGATCACCGACAGGTCGTGCGAGACGAACAGGTACGACAGGCCGAGGCGCGCCTTGAGCTCGGCGAGCAGGTTGAGCACGCCGGCCTGGATCGAGACGTCGAGTGCGGAGACCGGCTCGTCGAGGACGATCAGCTCCGGCTCGGTGGCGAGCGCCCTGGCGATCGAGATGCGCTGCCGCTGGCCGCCGGAGAACTCGTGCGGGTAGCGGTCGGCCTCGGCGGAACGGAGTCCGACGAGTTCGATGAGCTCGGGCACGCGCTCGGCGATGCGGTCGGCACTCGCTCCGACTGCTCGCAGCGGTTCGGCGACCACGTCGTACACGGTCATGCGTGGGTCGAGGCTCGCCGCCGGGTCCTGGAACACCATCGAGATCCGGTTGCGGAGGGTCTTCGTGCCGGACTTGCTCGTGTCGACCGGGGCGCCGAAGAGCTCGACGGTGCCGACCTCGGGACGCTCCAGGTCCATCAGCTGGTGCAGCGTCGTGGACTTGCCGGAGCCGGACTCCCCCACGAGCCCGAGCGTCTCGCCCTGGCGGATGTCGAGGTCGACCCCGTCGACGGCATAGACCTCGCCGACCTTGCGGCGGAAGACCGAGCCCTTGACGAGCGGGAACGTCTTCGTGAGCCCCTCGACCTGGACGACGGGGTCGCGGTCGGCGCGCTGCACATGCGCGGCCGGGGCGGTGTCGATCGACGGCAGCGTGAAGATCGCTCCCGCGTCGGCGTGGGCCTTCGCGACCTCGTCGGTGCGGTGGCAGGCGGCGGCGTGCGGGACGCTCGTGTCCACCGGCGCCTCACCGGGGACGCCGGCCGCGACGTCGAGGACCTCGAGCGCCGGCTCGGACGTCCGGCATGCCTCCGCAGCGAGCGGGCAGCGATCGGCGAACGGGCACGCGTCGGCTAGCCCGATGAGCGACGGCGGCGATCCGGGGATCGGCACGAGCGGACCGCCGCTGGACTCGTCGAGCCTGGGCAGGGCGCCGATGAGGCCGATCGTGTACGGCATCCGGGGCCGCGCGAACAGCTCGTCGGCGCTGGCGGTCTCCACGATCCGTCCGGCGTACATGACCGCGATCCGGTCGGCGATCCCGGCGATGACGCCGAGGTCGTGGCTCACGAACACCAGTGCCGCGCCGGTCTCCCGCTGCGCGGTCCGGAGCACGTCGATGATCTGCGCCTGGATCGTCACGTCGAGCGCCGTGGTGGGCTCGTCGGCGAGGATCACCTCGGGGTCGTTCGCCATCGCCATCGCGATCATCGCGCGCTGCCGCATGCCGCCGGAGAACTCGTGCGGGAACGCGTCGACGCGGCTCTCGGCCTGCGGGATGCCCACGAGCTTCAGGAGCTCGATCGCACGCTCGCGGGCCTGCTGCTTCGTGACGTCGCGGTGGATCCGGACGGTCTCGGCGATCTGCTCGCCGATCGTGTACACCGGCGTGAACGCGGACAGCGGGTCCTGGAAGACCATCGCCACCTTCGACCCGCGGAGCTTGCTCATCTGCCGGTCGCTGCGACCGACGAGCTCCTGCCCGTCGAGGTCGATCGAGCCGGTGACGACGGTGGTCTCCGGGAGCAGGCCGAGGATCGCCATGCTCGTGACCGACTTGCCCGAGCCGGACTCGCCGACGATGCCGAGGACCTCGCCACGGCGGAGCTCGAGGTCCACCCCGCGGACGGCGTGCACCTCGCCCCGAGGGGTCGGGAAGCGGACGTGCAGGTCGCGGACGCGGAGGATCTCGTCGGTGTTCGTCGTGGTGGTGCTCATGCGCCGGCGCCCGCCTGTGTGGTGATCGACGCCGCGTCGACCGCGGCCTGGTTCTGGTCGCGCTTCCGACCCGTGCGCTTCTGCTTCTTGCCCGTCGCGGACGTCGGGTCGAGGGCGTCACGGAGGCCGTCGCCGAGCAGGTTCGCCGCGATCGCGAAGATCACGAGCGCGCCTGCCGCGAAGTAGAACAGCCACGGGCTGGTGAGTGCCGCGTCCTGGTTCTGCGCGATGAGGGTACCGAGCGACACGTCGGGCGGCTGCACGCCGAAGCCGAAGTAGCTGAGGCTGGTCTCCGCGAGGACCGCCGCGCCCACCTGGATCGTCCCGTCGATGATCAGGAACGACGCGACGTTCGGCAGGATGTGCCGGACGATGATCCGGAACGGCCCGATCCCCATGTACCGCGCGGCCCGGACGAACTCGCGCTCCTTCACGGACAGCGTCATCGAGCGGACGACGCGCGCCGTGACCATCCACCCGAACGCCGCGATGAGGACCACGAGCACGATCCACCCCGAGTTCTGGATGCGCGGGCTGATGATCGCGATGATGAGGAACGACGGCAGCACGAGCAGCATGTCGACGAAGAACATCACGATGCGGTCGGTCCAGCCGCCGAAGTACCCGGCCGCCGCGCCGGTGAGCGCCGCGAGGGCGGTCGAGAACAGCGCGACGAGCAATCCGATGAGCAGGCTCTTCTGCATGGCACGGGCGGTCTGGGCGAACACGTCCTGTCCGATGCCGTTCGTCCCGAACCAGTGGGCTGCACTCGGCGGCTGCGTGAAGGCGGTGTAGTCGATCTGCGAGTACCCCCACCTGGTCACGAACGGGCCGAGGAACGCGAACGCGAACAGCAGGACGATCACGACGAGGCCGATGCCGGCACCGCGGTTCATGAAGACGCGGGCGACGGTCTGGACGAAGCGGTTCCGCTGCTTCTGGCTCGTCCCCGGGCTACCGGGCAGCGGGACGTCGGCCTTGCCGAGGGTGTCGCCGTCGACGGGTTCGATGCGGGTGTCGGTCATCTCAGCTCCTCCGGACGCGCGGGTCGAGCGCTGCGGTCATCACGTCGGCGAGGAAGCCCGCGATGAGCACCACCACCGAGGCGAAGAGTGTGTACGCGGTGACCGCGTTGACGTCGTTGCCCTGGACGGAGTCGATGAACCACGCGCCGAGGCCGTTCCACCCGAAGATCTTCTCGGTGAACGTCGCACCGGTGAGGATGCCGAGGAAGCCGTATGCGAACAGCGTCGTCATCGGGATGAGCGCCGTCCGGAGTCCGTGCTTGAAGGTCGCCTGTCGCCTGGTCAGGCCCTTCGCACGTGCGGTACGCAAGAAGTCCGATCCGAGCACGTCGAGCATCGTCGCGCGCTGGTAACGGCTGTAGATCGCGATGAGGCCGAGTGCGATCGAGATCGTGGGGAGCAGCAGGTGCACCCCGCGGTCCACGAAGAGGTCCCACCACGTGCCGGTCAGCCCGGGGGTCGCCTCGCCGGTGAAGTTGATCAGCTGCTGCCCGGTGTCCTGGTTGAGCTTCGTCGCGCCGATCTTGAGGAACACCGCGGTCAGGAACACGGGCGTCGAGATCAGGAAGATCGAGATGATCGCGCTCACCCTGTCCGATATGCGGTACTGCCTGATCGCATTCCACACCCCGACCAGGACACCGATCACGATGCCGATCACCGACCCGACGAGGAGCAGCCGCAGACTGACGCCGAGCCGTGGCCAGAATGCGTCGTCCACGCTCCGGTCCTGGATGGTCTGCCCCAGGTCACCGTGGACCGCGTCGCCCAGCCAGTGGCCGTAGCGGACGATGATCGGCGTCTTGTCGTTCACGCCGATGTGGTCCAGTTTGGCGTCGATGACGGCCACGGGCGGGGCCGGATTGCGCTGCGCGTACACGGATCGTGGGCTGAAGGTCGCCGACGCAAGGAAGTACGTCAACGACGTGGCGAGGAACACGAGCACGACGTAGTACACGATTCGACGCGCCAGGAAGCGGATCATGCGGAACACCCTACGGGTCGATTTGTTTCCGGGAGATGTCACAGACCGTCCGGCCGGGTAACGATTCATAGTTCGAAGACGAAATGTTCTGACGCCCCTGCTCGGGGGTCATAGTGTGTTCCACAACTTCACGAGGGGAAGAACATGTTGCACAAGAAAGTCCTCGCGACGACGGCGGTCCTCGCCGGCATCGCGCTGGCCGTGACCGGCTGCTCGGGCGGTGGCTCGACGGGATCGAGCTCAGACTCCGGCAAGAAGTCGCTGCCGTCGGCCGCCCAGATCAACGAGAAGCCCGTGTCGGACCTGCAGCAGGGCGGCACCGTCCGGCTGCCGATCTCGCAGTGGATCTCGCAGTGGAACTACTTCGAGCTCGACGGCACCCTGCAGGACGCCGCCGACATCGAGCAGGCAACGATGCCGCACACGTTCAACATCGATGCCGACGGCAAGCCGCAGCTCGACAAGAACACGCTCGAGTCCGCGAAGGTCACCAGCGAAGACCCGCTGACGATCACGTACACGGTGAACCCGAAAGCGCAGTGGAACGACGGCTCGCCGATCACGTGGAAGGACTTCGAGGCGCTCTGGAAGGCCAACAACGGCACCGACGAGAGCTACCAGATCGGTGACGACACCGGCTGGAAGGACATCGAGTCCGTCACGCAGGGCACCGACGAGCGCCAGGCGATCGTGAAGTACTCGACGCCGTTCTCTGACTGGAAGTCGCTCTTCAGCCCGCTCTACCCGGCGAGCGTCATCGGTACCCCCGACGGCTTCAACAACGGCTACAAGGACAAGGTCCCGCTGTCTGCCGGTCCCTACAAGGTCTCCAAGCTCGACGAGACCGCCGGCACCGTCACGCTCGCCCCCGACCCCAACTGGTGGGGCGACAAGCCGAAGCTCGACACCGTGATCTTCCGCTCGCTCGACGGCAACGCGGACATCGACGCCTACCTCAACAAGGAGCTCGACTCCGTGGCGGCCGGCACGTCGGACCGCTACGCCCGGGTCAAGGACGCGAAGAACACGAAGATCTACGCGTCCCAGTCCGCGTCCTACACGCACGTGGACTTCTCGACGCAGGGGCTCCTGAAGGACAAGAACCTGCGCCTCGCGATCCAGCACGCGGTGAACCGTGACTCGCTCGCCTCGGTGATCGGCGGCACCCTGCCCTACAAGCTGCCGGTGCTGAACAACCACGTGTTCCTCGCCACGGACGACGGCTACAAGGACAACTCGAGCCCGAACGGCACCTTCGACGTCGACAAGGCGAAGAAGATCCTCGATGACGACGGCTGGAAGACCGACGGCACGTACCGCAAGAAGGACGGCAAGAACCTGTCCATCTCGATCACCATCCCGTCCGGTGCGACGAGCTCGCAGAAGATGGCCGAGGTCATCCAGTCGCAGCTCAAGGACGTCGGCATCAAGCTGTCGATCAAGGCGGTGTCGAGTGACGACTTCTTCCCGCAGTACGTCACGCCGGGCAACTACGACATGACGATCTTCCTCTGGGGCGGCACCGGCTACCACGCCAGCGGCGCGAGCATCTTCATCACCGGCGACACCGGCCAGAACTACGGTCGCGTCGGCACGAAGTCGATCGACAAGCTCGTCAACCAGGCGATCGCCGAGACGGATGCCTCGAAGGCGAACGCCCTGTGGAACAAGGTCGACAAGCAGGTCTGGTCGATCGGGCACTCGCTGCCGATCGTGCAGTCGCCGCGTGTCATCGCGCAGAACCCGAAGCTCGCCAACTACGGCGCACGCTCGGGCGCGATGGCCTACGACTGGACGAAGGTCGGCCTCACGAAGTAGTCGATCCGCACCAGGTCACAGCGGGGTCGAGCGCAGCAGCGCTCGGCCCCGCTGGCCGTTTCGACAGCAACCGTCCGGACTCACAGCCCTCCCGCAGCGCGCCGAGGGCTCCCCCGCCCCCGCGCGCCGTACGTTGTGCACATGAGCATCCCCGTGGTCGGCGAACCCGCCCCGACCTTCACCCTGCCGGGCATGATCGTCCGCGACGGGGTGCGCACCGACGACGAGTACGACCTGTCGTCCGAGATCGGTCGCACGATCGTCCTCGCCTTCTACCCGGGCGATGCCACCCCCGTCTGCACCGCGCAGCTCTGCAGCTACCAGGAGGAGCTCGACGAATTCGGCGACCTCGGTGCCGTCGTCTGGGGCATCAGCCCGCAGGCGCTCGACTCGCACGAGGCCTTCGCCCGCGACTCCTCGCTCACCTTCCCGCTCCTCAGCGACACCGCAGGCACCGTCATCCGCGACTACGGGGTCCGCGCGCCGGGACTCGGACTCCGACGCTCCGTGTTCGTCATCGGCCCGGACGGCATCGTCCGCTGGCGGCACGTCGGACTCGTCGGGCTCCGGTTCCCGAAGGCCTCCGTGATCCGCGCGGAGATCGAACAGCTCGTCCGGTAGGTACGTCCGCATCGACTTTGCGCTCGATCGGCGTGTCGATTTCCTGATCCTTTCGTGCAGGGGTATTGACACCCGAACTGGGGTCGGGGACCATCGTCGGTACGAGAGATCCGTCATGGATTTGCCTCCCCGGAACATCGGGTCGTCAGTTGGTACGCGCACGGCGTTTCACGCCCGCTCAACAGACGGTTCCGGGGAGGCACTCTCGCACCTCTCCTACGATGGAGCCGTGAGCGACTCCCCCGGCCCCGTACCCGCGCGCATCGTCGCTCCCGGCATGCGGACGTTGGCCATCGTGCTCTGGGCCGTCGCCGCCGTCCTGCTCGTCCTCGGCTTCATCAGCCGCGGTGACACGTCGGTCCTCCTCGTGCCGATCCCGAGCATCTTCATCGCGTTCGTGGCATGGGCTGCGCTCTGGCGTCCTCGGCTGCTGCTCACCCCAGACGCGCTCGTGGTCGTCGACGTCCGCCGTACCTCGACGTACGCCTGGCGACGCGTCACCGGCGTCCGGACGAAGTACGGCCTCGAGATCCAGTCGAACGAACCCGACCGTCGCACCTGGATCGCGCCGCGGCCGACGGCACGATTGCGCGTGGACCGGCCGGGAGGCTCGGTGCCAGCAACCGTGGACGCTGCGGCTGCCGAGGTACTCGCGTTCGTCCCCGCGGCGGCTCCGCAGGACGGCCCGCCTCCGGCGACCGTCACCCCGCACCCGATCGTGCACCGTGTCCACGGATGGACGATCCTCGCGATCACGATCCTCGCCATCGCCGCGTCGATGGCCGCCGCCCGCCTCTGACCGCGCCCGCCGACGTGCGGGCTGGGCGCCATCAGGGCGTGCGCTCGTGCGTGCGTGCGCTCGCTCCTGCGTGCGTGCGTGCGTGCGCTCGCGCGTGCGTCCGTGCGTGTGGTGCGTGCGTGTGTGCGTGCGTGCGTGGCGGACCGTGACTCGAGCGGGCGAAATACCCGTGTCGGTCCCAACCCGAGCCCTGGCATTTCGCCCGTTCGGCCGCACGCGGAGCCCGACCCACGGTGAAGTCGCCATCCGTGGCGACTCGGCAGACCCGAGGCGACACGGACTGCGATCTCACCCGGCGTCGGTCCGGATACGAGGCGGGCAGGACGGTCGCGCGGACGAGGGGCGGTCCTCCAGTCCGTGTCCACGGTCGAGCGGGCGGTATACCCGGGTGGGCGCTCGGACCGACCACGGTATCTCGCCCGCTCGGCGCAAGCGCGGCCCGCGGGAGCACGCCCGCACGTCGAGCGGGCGGAATACCCGGGTGCGCGCTCGGGGCGACCACGGTATTTCGCCCCCTCGACGCAAGCGCGGCCCGCGGGAGCACGCCCACCCCGTCGAGCGGGCGAAATACCGTGGTGCACGCTCGGGGCGACGACGGTATTTCGCCCGCTCGACGGGGCCGGTCGGGGCGGAAACGCGGAACGCGCCGCCCCATCGGGGCGACGCGTTCCGTGTGCGGTGAACGGGGGCTCAGCGTCCGAACTCGAACGAGGCGCCCGGGATCGCGGCCAGCAGGTCGCGGGTGTACTGCTCCCGCGGGTTGGCGAAGACCTCGTCGGTCGTCGCCTTCTCCACGATCTGTCCCTTGCGCATGACACACACGTTGTCCGCGACGAGGCGGACGACGGCGAGGTCGTGCGTGATGAAGAGGTACGTCAGGCCGAGTTCCGACTGGAGCTCGGTGAGGAGCTCGAGGATCTGGCCCTGCACGAGCACGTCGAGCGCGGAGACCGCCTCGTCGAGCACGATGACCTCGGGCTTCAACGCGAGCGCACGCGCGACGGCGATCCGCTGCCGCTGACCGCCGGAGAGCTCGTTCGGGTACCGGTTCACCATCGAGGACGGCAGCGCCACCTGGTCGAGGAGCTCGCGCACGCGAGCGCGACGCGATGCCTTGTCCCCGACGCCGTGCGTGACGAGCGGCTCCGCGATGGTGTTCCCGACGTTGTACATCGGGTCCAGCGACCCGTACGGGTCCTGGAACACGGGCTGCACACGGCGGCGGAAGTCGAAGAGCTCCTTGCCCTTCAACGCACCGATGTCGGTGCCGTCGAACTGGACGGTGCCGCTCGTGATGCCCTCGAGCTGCAGCACGAGCTTGGCGACGGTCGACTTGCCCGAGCCGGACTCACCGACGAGCGCCGTGGTGGTGCCCTTCGGGATCGAGAACGACACGTCGTCGACGGCCTTCAGCTCACGCGACGCGAGGTTCTTGCCGCGCAGCTTGTAGATCTTCTGCAGGTTCTTGACGACGATGAGGTCCTCGGCCGGCTGGTGCTCGCGCTCCTGGGCGCGTGCGATCAGTTCGGCGTCGTCGCTGCCGCTGTCCGAGATCGCGATGCTCTCGTGCTGCACCTTCGACTGGATGCGGCGGCTGGCGAGGGACGGTGCCGCGGCGACGAGTCGCTGCGTGTACGGGTGCTGCGGGTTGCCGAGGATCTCCTGCGACGGACCCGCCTCGACGACCTGCCCCTTGTACATCACGACGAGCTTCTCGGCACGCTCGGCGGCGAGGCCGAGGTCGTGCGTGATGAAGAGCACGCTCGTGCCGTAGTCGCGGGTCAGGGTCTCGAGGTGGTCGAGGATGACTCGCTGCACGGTCACGTCGAGCGCGCTCGTCGGCTCGTCGGCGATGAGCAGCTGCGGGTGGCTCGACAGGCCGATCCCGATGAGCACGCGCTGCCGCATGCCGCCGGAGAACTCGTGCGGGTACTGCTTGAGACGGTTCGCGGCGTCGCCGAGACCCGCTTCCTTCAGGACCTCGATCGCACGCTCGCGCACGGCCTTCTTGCCGGTGGCCATGCCGTTCGCACGGATGGCTTCCTCGACCTGGAACCCGATGGTCCACAGCGGGTTGAGGTTCGACATCGGGTCCTGCGGGACGTAGCCGATCTCCTTGCCGCGGATCTCGGACATCTCCTTGTCGGAGAGGCCGACGAGCTCGCGACCGTTGAACTTGATCGACCCGCCGGTCACCTGGCCGGCGCCGGGCAGCAGCTTGATGATCGCCTGGGCGCTCGTGGACTTGCCGGAACCGGACTCGCCGACGATCGCGAGTCGCTCACCCTGCTCGAGGGTGAAGTCGACACCGCGGACCGCCTGGACGAACCCGCTCTGGGTCTTGAAGCCGATCTCGAGACCGGAGATCTCGAGGAGCGGCGCGCCGTTCGCGTTGGCGCGACGCGCGGTCGGCTCGGTCAGCGTCTCGCTCATCGGCGGGCCCTCGCCTTCGGGTCGAGTGCGTCGCGGACCACGTCACCGAGGAGGAGGAACGCGAGCACGGTGATGGACAGGGCGAGCGACGGCCAGAAGATCGTCGACGGGTTGGTGCGGAGCGACGGCTGCGCGGCGTTGATGTCGTAGCCCCAGCTGAGCGACGACGGCGGCAGACCGATCCCGAGGAACGACAGGGTCGACTCGGCGACGATGAACGTGCCGAGCGAGACGGTCGCGACGACGATCACCGGGGCGATCGAGTTCGGTATGACGTGGCGGATCAGCGTCTTGAACCGGCTCACACCGAGTGCTGCCGATGCGGTGACGTAGTCCGCGTTCTTCGCGGACAGCACCGCACCGCGCATGATGCGGGCGATCTGTGGCCACGCGAACGCCGCGAGGACGAGTGCGACCGTCCACGGGCTGCGCTGCGGGATGCTCGACATGATCACGATCGCGCCGAGGACGGTCGGGATCGAGAAGAAGATGTCACCGATGCGGGACACCACGGAGTCGAGCCATCCGCCGTAGAAACCGGCGAGCGAGCCGACGATCACGCCGACGATGACCACGAGGATCGTCGCGACGAGGCCGACGAGCAGGGAGTTCTGCGTGCCGTAGATGACACGGGAGTAGACGTCGCAGCCCTGGCGCGTGTAGCCGAGGATGTGGCCGGCGCTGCCGCCCTTCCCGGAGTTCGACAGGTCGCACGCACGCGGGTCGGCGTGTGCGAACACACCCGGCACCAGTGCGACGGCGATGATCAGGACGATCAGGACGCTCGACACCCAGAAGATCGGACGGACGCGCATGGAGTCCCACGCGTCGGTCCAGAGCGACCGGGTCTTCTCATCTTCGTTGACGTTGTCGATCGCCTGGAGCGGCGTCTCCTCGAGCGGCGCGACGTAGTGCGTCGCCGAGCGCGATTCGGTGTTACTTGGCATAACGGATCCTCGGGTCCAGGACGGCGTACAGCAGGTCGACCAGGAGGTTGGCGAGCATGAAGATGATGACCATCACGGCGACGAACGACACGACGGTCGGACCCTGGCCGAGCTTGACGGCCTGGTAGACCGTGCCGCCGACGCCGTGGATGTTGAAGATGCCCTCGGTCACGATCGCGCCGACCATCAGGTTGCCGATGTCGATGCCGAGGTAGGTGACCACCGGGATGAGCGAGTTCCGGAAGATGTGCACACCGATGACGCGGCGACGCGGGAGTCCCTTCGCCGTGGCGGTACGCACGAAGTCGGCGCTCATGTTCTCGGCGACGCTGGCACGGGTGAGTCGCACGATGTAGGCGAACGACCCGGTCGCGAGGACGATCGCGGGGAGCACGAGCTCCGACCACGGCGCCTGACCGGAGACCGTCGCACGGAACAGCCCGAGCTGGATGCCGAGTCCGTACTGCAGGACGAAGCCGATGACGAACACCGGGATCGAGATGAGGAACAGGCTGACGACGAGCGCGGTGGCGTCGAAGAGCTTGCCCTTCCGGAGGCCGGCGATGACACCGACGATGATGCCGGCGACCGACTCGAACACCAGCGCGAGGATCGCGAGGCGTGCCGTGATCGGGAACGCCTGCGCGAGCTGCTCGGTGACCGGGATGCCCGAGTACGTCACGCCGAGGTCACCGCGGAACACGCCGCCGATCCACAGCAGGTACTGGACGATGAACGGCTTGTCGAGGTTGTACTGCGCGCGGATCTGTTCGATGACCTGGGGCGACGGCTGGTGGTCGCCGAAGAGCGCGGCGATGGGGTCTCCGGGGAGGAGGAACACCATCAGGTAGATGAGGAACGTGGCACCGAAGAACACGGGGATCAGCTGCAGGAGGCGCTTCCCGAGGTACCAGAGCATCAGATCTCCGCCTGGTTCGGAGCGAGCATGTGGATCACAGTCATTTCGTCGTGGGTGGACGTCGCGTGAGTTGACACGGCTGCCCGGCGCGGGAGGCGGCGCCCGCTTGGGTCGTGGGGGGAGGGTGTGCCGCCGCGGTACGGGGGCCCGAGGACTGATCGTCCCCGAACCCCCGTCCGGTGGTGTTGCTGCTGATGCAGGATACCTGCGATCAGTTCGTTACTTCTTGACCTCGACGTCGTAGTAGAGCGGCACCGAGTCCCAGCCGAACTTGACGTTCGACACGTTGTCAGCGGACCACACACCGGTCACGTTCGAGTACCAGAGGGGGATCTCCGGCAGGTCCTTGAGCAGGAGCTCCTGGGCCTGGTCGAAGATCTTGTTGCCCGCCTCGACGCTGTCGGCCGACTGGCCCTGCTTGAGCAGGTCGTTGAACTCGGTCGAGTCGTAGCGCGAGTAGTTGTTCGACGAGCCCTCGCCCATGGTCGGGCCGAGGAAGTTGTACAGCGACGGGTAGTCGGCCTGCCAACCGGTGCGGCTACCGCCCGTGAGCTTGTCGTTCGTCTGGACGTCCAGCGCTTCCTGGAAGGTCGGGTACGCCTTGCCCTCGGCCTTGATGCCCAGGGTGTTGGAGATGCTGTTCGTGACCGCGGTCACCCACGCCTCGTGCCCGCCGTCGGCGTTGTACGAGATGGTGAGGGTGTCGTTGTACGGCGAGATCTTGTCGGCCTCGGCCCAGAGCTTCTTCGCCTCGGACTTGTTGTAGTCCAGGACGTCGGAACCCTTGAGGTCCTTCGACCAGCCGTCGATGACCGGCGAGGTGAAGTCGCTGGCCGGCGTACGGGTGCCGTCGAAGATCTTCGAGGTGATCTGCTTGCGGTTGATGGACATCGACACCGCCTCGCGACGGAGCTTGCCCTCCTCGCCCTTCCAGTGGTCGAGGTAGTAGGGCAGGTAGATGCCCTGGAAGATCGCGGCCGGCTGGTTCACGTTCGAGTCGGGGAAGTCCGACTTGTAGTTCGCGAACGCGCTGTCCGGCACGGCGTCGAGGATGTCGAGGTTGCCACCCTGCGCGTCGGAGTACGCGGTGTCCTGCGAGGTGTAGAACGTGATCGTCAGACCACCGTTCTTCGGCTTGCGCTTGCCCTCGTAGTCCTTGTTGGTGACGAGCTTGATGTCCGTGTTGTGCGTCCACGCGCTCTTGCTGGCCAGCTTGTACGGGCCGTTGCCGATCGGGTTCTCACCGAACGCCTTGGGGTCGTCGTAGAACGACGACGGCAGCGGCACGAACGCCGAGTAACCGAGCGACAGCGGGAAGTCCGACTGCGGGGACTTCAGGGTGACGGTGAACTCGTCGTCGCTCTTGACCTTGAGGCCCGTGAGCTCGGAGTCAGCGTCGGCGCTGTAGCCCTCGATGTTCTCGAAGTAGTAGCTCGCGCCCTGGGCGTTCGACTTCTGCGCCGCCCAGTTCCACGCCTTCGTGAAGGACTCTGCGGTGATCTTCTCGCCGTTCGTGAACTTCCAGCCCGTGTTGAGCTTGATGTCGAACGTCTTCGAGTCGTCGGTGGTGATGCTCTTCGCGACCTCGTTCACCGGCTTGCCGTCGGCGTCGTAGGAGCGGAGTCCCTCGAAGATCGAGTTGATGATCTTGCCACCACCGGTCTCGGTGGTGTTCGAGGGGATGAGCGGGTTCTGGGGCTCGCTGCCGTTGGTGGTGACGATGCCGTTCGCGTTCGTCGAGCCGGAGCCCGAGTTGCTGCCGCTACCACTGTTGCTGGAGCAGCCGGCCAGGGCGATTGCTGTGGCCCCGAGCACGGCGAGGGCTGCGAGCCCAGCGCGCTTCTTGATCAAGAGTTCCTCCTGGTGCATGGGACGCGCCCGGCACAGAGGTGTCGCCAGGCGCGTTTGACCTTTGCACTGTAGGCAGTGCGCTGAGAACCCGCCAAACCCTGGAACGAACGGTTACACGCTGGTAACCAACTTGCATGATCCTTGCGAGATGCTGCAAGATATGCGCGTTTCACGGCACAACATGCTGGATTGTTGCATCTGCATCATCTTCGTTGCGCATCGGAACAGTTCCTCGCAGTGTGCCACCTCTTCGGGGGTCATGTCACGGAGGCTCGTGTCCGCGTTTCGGCGGGCATGACATGCCCGACCCCATGTGTGGGCTGTGCGGCGTCTGGACGCAATGATCCACCGCTTGGACGAATCGGACCGCTCCACCGTGTGTCGGGGGCGTGGTAGGGGGTTCGAGGGCAGGGAGGTGAGGGTGGTGGCGCGGACTCGGAACGACAACACCGCTGTCGTACGACGACGAAGGTGTCGCTTCTGCGCGTGCACAAAAGGCAGCGTCCGCAAGGAACGACAGGATCGCTGTCGTACGACAGCGAGAGTGTCGTTCCAGGTCGAAAACGCCGACGGACACGGACGGACACCGCACGCCGCCCCCGTTCCCGCTCCCCGCCCCCGCTCCCCGCACCCGCACCCGCACCCGCAAGGGCACACGACGACGGCCCCGGAGCGAGATGCTCCGGGGCCGTCGACGTGTGGACGGGGTCTACGCGAACGCCTCCACCGGCGGGCACGCGCACACCAGGTTGCGGTCGCCGTACGCCTGGTCGATACGACGCACCGGCGGCCAGTACTTCCGCTCGGCGATGCCGGGCAGCGGGTACACCGCCTGCTCCCGCGTGTAGGCGTGCGTCCACTCCCCCGAGATCACCGACGCAGCCGTGTGCGGCGCCCCGACGAGCGGGTTGTCGTCCGCCGGCCACTCCCCGCGCTCGACCGCCCCGGCCTCGGCGCGGATGGCGAGCATCGCGTCGACGAAGCGGTCGAGTTCCGCGAGGTCCTCGCTCTCGGTCGGCTCCACCATGAGCGTGCCCGCCACCGGGAACGACATGGTCGGCGCGTGGAAGCCGTAGTCGACGAGGCGCTTGGCGACGTCGTCCACGGTGATGCCCGTGGCGTCTCGGAGCGGACGGAGGTCGAGGATGCACTCGTGCGCGACGAGCCCCGATTCGCCCGTGTAGAGCACCGGGAACGCGTCACGGAGCCGTGCCGCGATGTAGTTCGCCCCGAGCACGGCGGTCTCCGTCGCACGGGTGAGCCCCTCGAGCCCCATCATGCGGACGTACGACCACGTGATCGGCAGGATGCTCGGGCTGCCGTACGGCGCGGCCGAGACCGGACCACCGGCATGCGCGAGCCGCTGGTCCGAAGACGACGTCGACCCGGGTCGGCGGTCGTCGTCCTGCGCGAACGGGTGCCCCGGCAGGAACGGCGCGAGGTGCGCCTTCGCCGCGACGGGCCCGACACCGGGGCCGCCACCACCGTGCGGGATGCAGAACGTCTTGTGCAGGTTGAGGTGCGAGACGTCCCCGCCGAAGTCCCCGAAGCGTGCGTGCCCGAGGAGCGCGTTGAGGTTCGCGCCGTCCACGTAGACCTGGCCGCCGGCATCGTGCACGGCGTCGCAGATGTCGCGGATGTCGTGCTCGTACACACCGTGGGTGGACGGGTACGTGATCATCAGCGCCGCGAGCGTGTCGGCGTGGTCGGCGACGCGAGCACGGAGGTCGTCGAGGTCGACGTTCCCGTTCTCGTCGCACGCCACGACCACGACCTTCATGCCGGCGAGCACGGCGGAAGCGGCGTTCGTGCCGTGCGCGCTCGACGGGATGAGGCACACGGTGCGCGCGTCGTCCCCGCGGGACCGGTGGTAGCCGCGGATCGCGAGGAGTCCGGCGAGCTCGCCCTGGCTGCCGGCGTTCGGCTGGACGGACACGGTGTCGTACCCGGTGACCTCGGCGAGCCAGGTCTCGAGGTCGCTGATCATCCCGAGGTAGCCCTCGACGTCGGAGCGCGGCGCGAACGGGTGGATGTTCGCGAACTCCGGCCACGTGACCGCGGCCATCTCGGTCGCCGCGTTCAGCTTCATCGTGCAGCTGCCGAGCGGGATCATGCCGCGGTCGAGCGCGTAGTCCTTGTCGGCGAGGTGCTTGAGGTACCGCATCATGCGGGTCTCGCTCCGGTGCGCGCTGAACACGGGGTGCGTCAGGTACTCGCTCTGCCGCAGCAGGCCGGACGGGAGGCTCGTGGTCGCGTCCGCCACGGCCGTCTCGACCGCTCGCTGGTCTGGTCCGCTGCCCCCGGCCAGCAGTCCGGACAGCACGCGGACGTCGTCGGGCGTGGTCGTCTCGTCGACGGAGACCAGGAGCGTGTCCGCATCGACGAGGTGCAGCAGGTAGCCGGCGGCGTGCGCGGCGTCCACGAGCTCGCCGGCCCGTCCGGGTGCCCGGAGCGTCAGCGTGTCGAAGAAGGCGTCGTGGACGACCTCCACATCGGCGGCCCGTGCGGCATCGGCGAGCGCCGACGCCGTGCGCGCGACGCGGTTCGCGATGAACCGGAGGCCTTCTGGCCCGTGGTAGACCGCGTACATCGACGCCATGACGGCGAGGAGCACCTGCGCGGTGCAGATGTTCGACGTCGCCTTCTCGCGACGGATGTGCTGCTCGCGGGTCTGCAGGCTGAGGCGGTAGGCCATGCCCCCTGCTGCGTCGAAGGACACCCCGACCAGCCGGCCGGGCAGCTGCCGTTCGAGCCCGGCGCGGACGGCGAGGTACCCGGCGTGCGGGCCACCGAAGCCGAGCGGGACGCCGAAGCGCTGCGAGGTGCCGACGGCGACGTCCGCGCCGAGGTCCCCGGGGGACGCGAGGAGCGTCATCGCGAGCAGGTCGGCCGCGACGACGGCGATCCCGCCGCCCGCGTGCACACGCTCGATCGTCGACGACGGATCGACGACGTTCCCGGAGGCACCCGGGTACTGCAGCACCACGCCGAACGCGCCGTCGAGCTGCTCGTCCGTGGGCCCGGACACGGCGTCGAACGCGCGCAGGGTGATCCCGACGGCGTCGGCACGGTGGTCGAGCAGCGCCCGCGTCTGCGGCAGCAGGTCGGCGTCGACGAGGAACGCGTCGCCCTTGACCTTGGACGCGCGGCGGGCGAGGAGCATGCCCTCCACCACGGCGGTGCCTTCGTCGAGCATCGAGGCGCCGGCGGTGGCCATGCCGGTGAGGTCGGCGACCATCGTCTGGAAGTTGATGAGCGCTTCGAGACGCCCCTGCGAGATCTCCGGCTGGTACGGCGTGTAGGCCGTGTACCAGCTCGGGTTCTCGAGCACGTTGCGCTGGATGACCGCCGGCGTGTGGGTGCCGTAGTAGCCGAGGCCGATCATCGCCCGACGGACGGTGTTCTTCGCAGCCATCCCGCGGAGTTCGGCGAGTGCTTCGGTCTCACCGACCGCGGTCGGGATCGACGACGACGACACCGGTTCGGCGTGGATCGACTCCGGGATCGCCGCGCGGACGAGGGCGTCGAGGGACGGCTGCCCGACGACGTCGAGCATGGTCCGCTGGTCGGCCGGGGTGGTCCCGATGTGCCGGTCGGCGAACGACGTCTGCAGGTTCAGGTCGGTGTCCGTCATGCGATGGACGCCCGGTACGTGTCGTGGTCCATGAGGTCCTCGGGGAAGTCCGTGCCCTCGACCTTGATCTTCACGAGCCAGCCGGCACCGAACGGGTCCTGGTTCACGGTGTCGGGCGCGTCGACGACGGCGTCGTTGACCTCGACGACCTCGCCCTCGATCGGCGCGAAGAGCTCGCCGACGCTCTTGGTCGACTCGATCTCGCCGAGCTGCTCACCGGCGGTGGTGGCGGTGCCGACGGCCGGCAGCTCGACGTACACGACGTCACCGAGCTGTTCGGCGGCGTGGTCGGTGATGCCGACGGTGACGACGTCACCCTCGACGAGCAGCCACTCGTGGTCCTTGGTGTACTGCAGTGCGCTCTGGTCGGTCATGACGGTCAGCCTTTCGCGGGGCGGCGGTAGAAGGGGAACGGGGTGACGGTCGCGGGGATGGCGGTGCCGCGGACGTCGATGTGGAGGACTTGTCCCTCGGCGGCGGCGGACGGGGCGACGAAGGCCATCGCGACCGGGTGGCCGAGCGTCGGGGAGAGCGCGCCGGAGGTCACCGTGCCGACGACGTCCCCGTCGTGCAGCACCGGGTAGCCGGCACGAGCGGCTCGGCGTCCCTCCATCACGAGCCCGACGAGCACGGGCGCGTCCTCGGCCGGCGCGACGCCGGCAGCACCGACGAAGTCTCCTGACGGAGCGACGACCCGACCGAGCCCGGCCTGCGCCGGACGGGTCGACACGGTGAGCTCGTGGCCGTAGAGCGGCATGCCGGCCTCGAGCCGCAGGGTGTCCCGAGCCGCGAGTCCAGCGGGGACGACACCGCGCGAGGACCCCGCGTCGAGCAGTGCGTCCCAGATCGCCGGGGCGACCTCGGGGTCGCTGTAGATCTCGAAGCCGTCCTCGCCGGTGTAGCCGGTGCGGGCAACGAGGACCGACGACCCGTCGAAGGTCGCGTGCAGTGCCCGGTAGTAGCGGAGCTCGTCGAGCGGGGACTCGGGCTGCAGCCGGTCCTCGACGACCAGCGCGTCGAGGGTCCCCGCGGCAGCCGGCCCCTGGATCGCGACGAGCGCTGTGGTGTCGGAGTCGTCCGAGACGACGACGTCGAACCCGTCGACCCGCGATCGCAGCGCGGACACGGCGACCTCGCGGTTCGCGGCGTTCGCGACGACCAGGTAGGTGTCGTCGTCGGTCCGGTACACGACGAGGTCGTCGAGGATGCCGCCGGCGTCCTCGAGCAGGAGCGAGTACTTCGCCCGGCCGACGGTCATCGCACCGAACGCGCCGGCGAGCGCGTGGTCGAGGAACGCCACGGCGTCGGGCCCCGAGACACCGATCTCCGCCATGTGCGAGAGGTCGAAGACGCCGGCGGCCTGGCGCACGGCGTGGTGCTCGGCGAGGTCGGACGAGTAGCGCACGGGCATGCGGTACCCGGCGAAGTCGGTGAAGGTCGCGCCGGCCGCTTCGTGCGCGGCCTCCAGCGGCGACGAGCGCAACGACGGCGACGGCGACGGCGACGGCGACGGCGACGGCGACGAAGAAGGATCTGACATGCGGAGTTCTCCCGAGGTCGGGCAGCCCCCGACGACGATCGCCGGGCGCGAACTCCCCCTCTGTCATGGGCCTGAGAGTTTCACCGCGGCCCGTGAGGTCCGGCGGCTTTCACCGTGGGCGAGCCGTTCCGCACCCGGAGGGTGGAGGAGCGCCTGCTTTTCAGAGTGGCCTGTCCGCTGCGGTGTTGGACCTGAGAGATTGGCGGGGAGGATGCTCCTTCGGTGTCGCGCGACCACCGGCGAGCGGTGGCCGGCACGACGTCTCCCGCGGCGGGTGGTCGGCCTCGATGTTCTGTTGTCCGCGGGAAGCTTACCGAGATCGCGTTACGGGCATGTGACACGTGCCACGACCGCTTCGACATCTCGTAGAGTGGCCTGGTGGCAGGACAGAGACAGCGCCCCCGCGGGCAGCTCGAGCAGGCGGTGCTCGACGCGCTCTGGTCCGCCGACGACTCGGGCCTCACCGCACGACAGGTGCTCGACGCCTTCCCGGAGCCCCGACCGGCGCTGACGACCGTCCTCACCGTGCTCGACCGGCTCGGCCGCAAGGGCACGGTCGAGCGGCAGCAGCACACCGAGGCACCCCTGACCTTCCGCGCCACCCACAGCCGGGAAGAGCAGACCGCGTCGCTCATGTCGACCGCGCTCGCAGCGGCGTCCGACCGCGAAGCGGCGCTGCTGCAGTTCACCGGCTCGCTCGCCTCCGACGACCTCGACGTCATCCGCCGGGCACTCGACGCCCGCGCCCGATCCTGACGACGAGCCAGAACACGACGAGCATGGCGACAGCGACGTGGTGATCACCGGCATCGTGCTCATCGTGCTGGCGTTGGCCGTCGTGGTCGTCGCGCCCCGCATCCTGACCCGCTCCGCCTGGACGATCGACCGCCCCCGCACCGCGCTCCTGAGCTGGTCGGTCGCCGTCCTCCTCGGCGCACTCGGCTTCGTCGCCGGCATCACCCTCGTCGTGCTCGCGAACCGCCCGATCACGTTCGGCGCTTCTCCGACGCACGGCCTCAACATCGGGGTCGCCGTGCTGGCCGTGCTCGCCTTCGTCGTCGCCGTGCGCGTCCGGCCGGGCCCGGAGCACCAGGCCGTCCGCGAGGCGATGCGCTCAGGCGTCGCCCCGCACCGCGAGATCGACGGCACGCTGGTCGCGGTCGTCGAGGCGGAGCACGCGCTCGCCTGCGCCGTCCCCGGCCGGAGCGGCGGGGTGCTGGTCAGCACCGGTCTCGCAGACCGGTTGCGGACCGACGAACTGGAGGCAGTGGTCGCCCACGAACGCGCCCACCTGCAGCAGCGCCACGCGGCCGTCGTCGCGGTCGCCGAATCGATCGAGCGTGCGGTCCCGTGGATCCCCGGTGCGCGCGCGATGGCGCGATCGACACGCGTCCTCGTCGAGTTCGCCGCGGACGACGCGGCCGCGCGCCGTACCGGACGCGACGCGGTGCGTCGAGCCGTCCTGGTGGCGGACGAGACGAGCGCGCTCGCGGTGATCCGGGCCTCCAGGCTGGGCTGACGGACCGTCTGTCGGAGGCGAGGCATAGGGTGTTCGCACCGTGAAACCACTGACCGAAGCAGACATCCGATCGTCGTTCGTCAACGCCACCCCGGACGAGCTCGCCCAGCTCCCGATCCCGGGGCTGCACGAGATGCTCTGGGACGAGCGCGAGTTCCTCGGCTGGCGCGACCCCCAGGCGGCCCGGCGCGGGTACATCGTGTCCTGGATCGACGGTGTCGCCGTCGGGATCGTGGTGCGTTCGGCCGGCGGGTCGCTCCGCCCGGGCATCGCCGCGATGTGCTCGTTCTGCCACTCGCCGCAGCCCGCCACGCAGGTCCGCCTGTTCTCGGCGGCGCGCGCCGGCGAGTCCGGCCGCAACGGCAACACCATCGGGTCCTACATCTGCGAGGACCTCGGGTGCTCGATGCTCATCCGGACCGCTCCCCCGCACCTGAACCCGCCGGCGACCATCGCCATGCGGGGCGAAGCACTCCTGCAGCGCGTGCAGAACTTCACGGCCGACATCATGAAGACGGCGTGAGCCGGTTCCCCACTGCGCGATGGGTCGTCGTCGAGGAACAGGGCGACGGACGCTGGCGGCTGACGGTCCGCGACGAGGCCGATGACGAGCTCGGCGCCTTCGGCCTGGGCGTCGAGGGTCCGTGGGACCCCGACGTCGAGCCGCACGTGTCGTTCGTGCTCGTGCAGCTCGGCCTCGGGTTGCGCGGCTCGCGACCGTGGCGACGGGACGAGCTCGGCGACCAGCGGGCACCGGTGCTGCCGCTGGGGTAGGCAGCTCGGTCAGTCGGCCGCTGCGACGAAGTTCCGGAGGATCTCGCGGTCGTCGTCGGCGCGGACCGCCCAGCACAGCTCGCTGCGGTGGTCGCTCGTCAGCGGCAGCAGCACGACGGTGTCCGGTGCCGCGAGCGTCGCACTCGCCGGCGCGATCGTGACGCCGAGCCCGGCACCGACGAGGTGCAGCACCGTGGCCCAGGTCGTCGCCTCCTGCACGACCGTCGGACGCTTCGCACCCCGCACCACCGGGGCGAGGTTCCGCTCGGTGGCGACGGTGCCCGCCTCGGCGGGGAAGAACACGAACGGGTCGTCGACGAGCTCGGTGCCGTCGATCTCCGCACGCTCGGCGAACCGGTGGTCCCGCGGGACGGCCGCGACGAACCGCTCGCTCCGGAACGGCGTGGTCCGGACACCGTCCGTCGGGTCCGGGTCGCGCACGATCGCCAGGTCGAGCTCGCCACGGACGATGCGCGCGAGCAGCTGCGACGTGTAGCCCTCAGTGAGTTCGACGCGGACCAGGGGGTAGCGCTCCCGGAACCGCTGCACGCGTTCGATCGGACCGAGCGGCAGCGCCGAGACCACGAACCCCACGTCGAGGCGCCCGGCTTCACCTCGTCCGACGCGGACCGTCTCGTCGAGGTCCCGCGCTGCCTGGGCCAGGAGCGACCGCGCACGCCCCTGCAGGGCGCGACCGGCCGGTGTGAGCGCGACGCTCCGCGACGTCCGGGCGAAGAGGTCCACGCCGAGCGCGCGTTCGGTCCGTCGGATCTGCTGGGAGAGCGCGGGCTGGGCGATGTGGAGGGCCTCGGCGGCCCGGCCGAAGTGCAGTTCGTCGGCGACCGCCAGGAACGCGCGGAGCTGCCGGAGGTCGACGTCGTGATCCATGCATCCAGCGTATCGATCGACGCGAACGAGTATTGGACTCTTCTCGGGGTCGGCCTGAGGATGGAGCCATGCCCGACACCGCCGACATCACCATCGCCGACCTCGCCACCCCCGCGGACGCCGAGGCGTTCCGTGTCCTCAACGAAGCGTGGATCACCCGCTTCTTCGCGCTCGAGGACGAGGACCGCAAGTACCTCGGTGACCCCGTGGGACGCATCGTCGAACCCGGCGGTGCCGTGCTCGTCGCACGGCTGGCGGACGGCACCGTCGTCGGCTGCATCGGGATCGCGCCGGTGACCCCCGGGGTGTTCGAACTCGTCAAGATGGCGGTCGCTCCGGACCACCAGGGGCACGGCACCGGTCGACGACTCATCGAGACCGCCATCGACCGCGCCCGGTCGCTCGGCGCGTCGCGCGTGGTGCTCGAGAGCAACGCCGACCTCGCCAGCGCCGTGCACCTCTACGAGACCACCGGGTTCCGGCACCTCGGCGCGGACGAACACGAACCGAGCCCGTACACGCGCGCGAACGTCCACATGGCGCTCGACCTGGACTGAGGCCCGACCTGACCCCGACGCGCCGCACGTCCTAGGGTGTGCGCATGGGGATCATCGGGGTGGTGCTGTTCGCGATCGCAGGGTTCGCGCTGACCAACGGCATGCCGCACTTCGTGGCGGGGCTCGGCGGTCGCGTGTTCCGCACGCCGTTCGGGCGGTACTCGTCGCCGTGCACCAACGTGGCGTGGGGCATGACCAACTTCGTCATCGCGATCGGCCTGCTCTTCGGACGCTCGGCCGTGGCCGACCCGACGACCGGCGACATCGTGTGGTTCGTCGTCGGCGCACTGCTCTGCATCCTGTCGTTCGCGTTCGGGGCCAAGGGGTTCTTCGACGACCGCGACGCACGACCCGACGGATCGGGCACTGACCCCGACGGATCACGTCGTGCTCCTGACGGATCGCGGGGCGCTGCCGACAGTGCCTGACGCCATGCGGATCCACGAACGCACCGACGCCCACCTCGACACGTTGGTCGAGGTGCTCTGGCGCGTGCACGCCGACGGGTACCCGGCGACCTGGCCGGACGACCCACGCGCCTGGCTCTCCCCGGAGGGGCTCCTCGCCGCCTGGGTCGCCGTCGACGAGGGACGGGTCGTCGGGCACGTCGGCATCGCCGTCGCCGGACCAGGTCGCATGCCGTCGGTCACGCGGCTCTTCGTCGACCCGGAGCACCGCTGCCGAGGACTCGCGGACGACCTGCTCGCTGCGGCGGAACACGGCGCACCCGGCACCCACGTGCGACTCGACGTCACCGAGGAGACACCCGGGGCGTGGCGACTGTACGAGCGACGCGGATGGCACCTCACGGGCACCGGGCCGGCCGACTGGTCGAAGCCCTCCGGCGAGACGCCGATGCTCCGCTACTACGCCAAGCGCGTCGGCTGAGCAGCGCCAAGCGCGTCGGCTGAGCGCCGCCGGGCACGCTTGCTACGCTCGCGGCATGGCGACGCACGAGGTCCAGGCGGTCCGGGACAAGGGCATGTGGCAGGTGTTCATCGACGGGTTCCTCGTCACCGAGGTCTCCCGTTGGGGCTCGGTCGGGTTCGTCGCTCGGGAATGGGTCGCCATGACGGAGGAGATCCCCTCCAGCGAGGTCGACCTGGCGATCCGCGTCGTCGGCCGGAACCAGTACATCGACGCGTGAGCACCAGCTCGTCGCGCCGAGCAGCTCACGCGACGTGCCAGACCACGGCTTCCTGCGCACTCGACGGGTACGCCGCCGCGATCCGCAGCACCGCTTCGCGCAGGGTGTCCGGCGAGCACGCCAGGTTGATCCGCGCGAACCCGCGTCCCTCGGACCCGAAGGGCACGCCGGAGTTCAGCGCCACGAAGGCGTGCTCGCGGAGCTGCACGGCCGGGTCGTCCCCGAGGCCGATCCCCCGGAAGTCGAGCCACGCCAGGTAACCGGCGCGCGGCCGGGAGTACACGACCCCCGGCAGGTGCTCGGCGAGGAGCTTCGCGAGCAAGCGGTCGTTCGCGACGATCCGGTCGATGACGTCGTCGAGCCACCCCACCGCGAGCGAGAACGCCGCGAGGTTCGCGTGCAGCCCGAGGATGCTCGTCCGGCACGCCACCTCTTCCCACAGGGTGTCGAGGAGCGCTGCGGTCCGGTCGTCCCCGGCGACGATGACGGAGCACTTCACCCCGGCGAGGTTCCAGCCCTTGCTCGCGGACGTGACACAGACGCTGCGCGCTCCGACGGACGACGCGATCGAGGCGAACGGCGTGAACTGCACGCCCGGGTGGGTCAGCGGCGCGTGGATCTCGTCCGAGATCACGAGGACGTCGTACCGTGCGGCCAGCTCTGCCAGCGCGAGCAGGTCGGCACGGTCGTGCACGAGCCCGATGGGGTTGTGCGGGTTGCAGAGCAGGAACACCCGGACCCCGGATGCGAAGGCACGCTCGAGCCCCTCGAGGTCGAGCCGGTAGACGCCCCACTGCTCGGCGAGCGGGACCTCTTCCACCTGACATCGGGCCTCTTCGACGAGTTCGAAGAACGGCGGGTACACCGGCGGGGTGATCGCGACGCGACCACCGTCCGGCAGCGCCAGCCGCAGCGTCTCGACGATCCCGACGCTGACGTCGGTGGCCAGGTACACGCGGGCTGGGTCGACCTCCCAGCCCCAGCGCTCACGCGCGAAGGACGCGAACGCCGGCGCCAGCGGCCCGGGGCCGTCGAGGTAGCCGAGGTCGGACTGCTGCACCCGTTCGACGAGCGCCTGCCGGATCTCCGGCGCGACCTCGTGGTCCATCTCGGCGACGAACAGGGGCAACACGTCCGGCGCGTACCGCGTCCACTTGATGCTCGTGCGGACCCCGCGGATCGTGCCGACCGGGTCCTCCTCGTCGCTCGCCATCCCCTCATGGTGCACCGGACAGGAGGCTCGGCGCGAGTCCGTCCGTCATCTCGCGTCGTCTCCGGGTCACCTTGGGCCGGGGGCCGACGCGTCGGCCTACTGTCGGTGCCATGAGCACGAGTACCGCCGACAAGGCGTCGACCCTCAAGACCCTGCACGAAGCCCCCGAGATCCTCCGCGTCGTGAACGTGTGGGACGCGATCAGCGCGAAGACCGTCGCGGCACTGCCGGACACCCACGCGATCGCGACCGCCGGGCACTCGATCGCCGCGTCGTACGGCTACGACGACGGCGGGATGCCCCTCGACCTCGCGCTCCAGGGCGCCCGGATCGTCGCCGAGGCCGTCGACCTGCCCGTGACGGCCGACCTCGACGACGGGTACGAGGACCCCGCCGAGACCATCCGTCGCGCGATCGGCTTCGGCGTCGTCGGCGCGAACGTCGAGGACCGCCTCCGTCCCTTCGACGAGGCCGTCGCCCGCGTCGCCGCGATCACGAAGGCCGCGGAGGACGAGGGTGTGGCGTTCCAGCTCAACGCACGGACCGATGCGATCGCCCGCGGCGGCGACCGCCCGCTCGACGAGAGCATCGCCGACGCCATCGCCCGCGGCAAGGCGTTCCTCGACGCCGGCGCACCGCTCGTGTTCGTCCCGGGTGCGATCCAGCGCGACGTCGTGGAGCGGCTCGTCGAGGGGCTCGGCCGTGGGAAGCTCAGCGTCATCGGGCTCCCCGGTGCCCTGCCCGCGGCGGAGTACGAGGCCCTCGGCGTCGCCCGGATCTCCTACGGTCCGCTGACGCAGCGCGTCGCCCTCCGGGCGCTCCGCGACCTGGCGACCGACCTGTACGGCGGGGGCGTCGTGCCGGAGGACACCCCGGCCCTGAACTGACGCACCGGACGGACAGGAGGCTCGGCGCACGACGTGCACCGAGCCTCCTGTCCGTCGTGCCGGGCCGACTACCCGAGCGGGCCGTACGCGGCCGGCGTGGTGCGCGCGTGCGTCGCCTGCTCGAAGGCGTAGCCGAGCCCGATCACGGTGCTCTCGTCGTACGAGCGGCCCAGGAACTCCAGGTTCACGCCGCCGCCGGTGACCGTGTTGTCGGCCGCGGTGGCCTGTCCCATCGGGACCGTCACGGCCGGCATGCCGGTGTTCGGGCTGAGGCGCATGTTCGTCGACTGCGTGCCGTACGGCGTGCCCGACGGGTAGACGAGCGCGTCGAGGTCCTGCGTGTCCATCATCGACGTGACGACCTGCTTGCCGGTGGCGAGCTGCGTCGTGTGCGTCCCGCTCGGACCGGCCCACGCCTGGTACTGGGCGTCCGTGATCTTGTCGCGTGCCTCGTACGTGGACTTCCGGCTCGGCACGTACTCACCCGATGCGAGGATGCCCGAGATGCTCCGGGCGGTGACGTCCGGGTCGAGGTGCTTCTGGACGTACTCGTCGAGGTCGTGCTTGAACTCGTTCGTCGATCCGCTGCCCTCGTTCAGCACCTTCGCGAAGTCCGCGGTGCTGCTGATCGGCACGACCGTCGCCCCGGCGGCGGCGAGCTTCGCGACGGACTCGTTGAACAGACGCAGCGTCGTGGCGTTCGTGCCGACCATCGACGTGACGTAGCCGATCCGCGCGCCCTGGAGCGCCTCCGGGTCGAGCGCGGCGGTGTAGGACGTCGGGACCTTGCCCGTTTGGCCGCTCGTCACCGGATCGGCTGCATCGACCCCGGTGACGGCGTCGAGTGCCACCGCGGCGTCGGTCACCGAGCGGGCGATGGGCCCACCGGTGTCCTGCGACAGCGCGAGCGGGATGATGCCGTCTCGGCTCGTCAGCCCCACCGTCGGGCGGATGCCGACGAGCTGGTTGTACGAGGACGGGATGCGGATCGACCCACCGGTGTCGGTGCCGAAGCCGATGCCCGCCAGGTTCGCGGCGATCGCAGCACCGGTTCCACCGCTGGACCCGCCTGCTGTCTGCGTCGTGACGTAGGGGCTCGCGACGAGGAGCGAGGATCCCGCCGGCTGGTTCGAGGAGAACTCCGACACGAAGCCGTACGCGAACTCGTCGAGGCTCGCCTTCGCCAGGATCACGGCACCGGCGCTGCGGAGGCCGGTGACCATCGCGGCGTCGGTGTCGGTCTGGTTGTCGTCCCAGCAGCCGCAGCCACCGGTGGTCGGCATGTCCTTCGTGTCGTAGTTGTCCTTCAGCGCGATCGGCACGCCGAGGAGCATGCTCGTCATCCCGTGCTCGGCCCGCTCGGTGTCGGCGGTCTTCGCGGCCGCGAGTGCTTCCTTGTTCGTGGTGATGATCGAGTTCAGCGGACGTCCGCCGGCCTGCACGGTCGTGCGGTCGTAGGCGGCGATGCGGTCGAGGTAGTCCTGCGTGATCGCGACCGAGGTCGTCACGCCCGCGTTCATCGCGGCCTGCATGTCGAGGGTCGAGGCCTCGACGAGCTGGAACGGGCCGTCGTCGTAGATCATGCGCTGGGACAGCGCGGCGACGTCGGCGACCGTGATGGTGCCGTCGCCGTCGGTGTCCGCCTTCGCGACGGCGGACCAGCTGGTGTCGGTGCTCGTCGTCCCGAGGGACTTCGTCAGGACGGTCAGGTCCTCGGTCGTGACCTGGTCGTCGCCGGTCAGGTCGAGGGACGTGTAGTACGGCGCGAGCATCGCGGCAGGGCTCGCGTCGACGGTGGGGTCGGCCGCCTGCGCCGTCAGCGCCGGTGTCGCGGCGAGGACGGTGCCGACGAGGGCGATGAGGGCAGCGCCGGCGGCAGCTCGCTTGGTGGTGTGCGTCGCGCGCTGGGTGGTGCGCTGGGTGGTGCGCTGGGTGGCGCGCTGGGTGGCGCGCTGGGTGGCGCGCTGGGTGGCGCGCTGGGTGGTGCGCCGGGTGGTCATCGGGTGGCTCCGTTCCGGCGGGCGCGGGCCCGGGCGACGAGGACGCCGCCACCGGCCAGCAGCAGGGCGAGACTTGCGGCGATCCACGGTGCGACCTGTGCACCGGTCCAGGCGAGCTGGCCTGCGGCCGGACGGGAGGCACCGCTCACGGCGTCCGCGTCGGTCGCGGTGCCGCCGGTGCCGGTTCCACCGCCTGCTCCGGCCCCGTTCGTCGGGTCGCCTCCCGGGGTGCCCGGCGTTGCCGGATCGGTCGGCGCGGTGGTCGCCGCTGCTTCGATCGCGATGGCCGTCGCCGCGGGGGCGTCGAGCGTGGTCGCTGCACCGTCCTCGTCGAGGAGCGTGATGCTCGTGACCGCGAGGTCCACCGTGCCGGCGCCCGTCGCCGTCATGCCGATCGAACTCGCGAGGTCGCCCCCGATCGCGGGCGACGTACCGAGTCGGGTGTGCACGATGGTGAGTTCGTCGCCGTCCTGGGTGACGCTGTCGAAGCCGCCGTCCGGACCGGTCACACTGCCGTCCTGGTAGGCGACGGCCGCCTCGTCGGCGTCGAGCGTGATCTCGTACGCGAAGACGTCGGCGGTTGCGGGGATCGTGACGGAGACGTCGAAGTCGTCGCCGACCGTGACGGACGCCGGGGCGTCGATGGTCGCTGTGGTCGCTGTCGGGGCCGCCTGTGCCGGGCCGGCCGTCAGGACGACGAGCCCGAGGGCTCCCGTCATGACCGCCGTCGCGGTGGCGATCGCCGCGCGGGGGCGCTGGCGTGTTCGGTGCTGCATCCGTGCAGGTCCTTCGTCCGGGTGGTTGCTGAGCGGGGGCTCAGCTCTCGAACCGTAACGACGCGGTGTTTCGCGGACGGACCCGATCGGTTTCCACCGCGTAACGCGCTTGATCGGTGGACATTCGGGGCACACTCGTGTAGTGTTCTTCTCTGGTGCACTGCAGCGAACCCATCTGACTCGCGCACACCGAACCGTCTCGAAGCCGACTCACCCGAGTCGCATTCCCCCGAGACCACCGTTCGCCCGAACGTCCGATCCGGATCCTTCCGATCGAGGCCAGGCCGAACAGCACGTCGAATGCCGACGTGCGCGTGCCCACCACATGCGACCGATGCGACTCAGTCGTCCGTCGGACCGCAGCGTGGGCTCGCCAGAAGACGAGAAAGACAGCACCATGACCAGCAACGAACGAATCACCATCATCGGGACCGCGACCGCGGCTCCCGTCGTCTCCCCCGACCGCATCGCGGAGTTCCCCGTGCGCGACAACGGCACCCAGCGCGAGTACGTCGTGCGCGTGCCCGTCGACGTGCTCGACCTGTTCGTCACCCCCGGCACCCGTGTTGAGGTCGACGGCGAAGCCGGCTGGACCGTCCCCGGGCGCTCCTGGCTCGGCGAGTCGAGCCGCACCATCCTCCAGGCGGCGACCGTCCGCCGGTCGGAGCTCGCGCTCGCAGCCTGAGTCGGGCCTCCCGTCCGGAGGCTCGCCCGGCTCGCCCCTCGAGAACCCCCCCGAATACACGAAACGCCGCCGATTTCGGCGGCGTTTCGTCGTTCCCGGGGCGCCTCAGGCGTCCGGGAACGGTTCCGGGTCGTCGGCTCCCGCGAAGGGCGTGCGGCCGTCGGCGTTCAGCGGGCCATCAGGGCCTGCGTGTGCCGCCGCATCACGAAGTCGGCGGATGAAATCGGGATCCTCGTACTCGAGTTCGTCGTCCGGCGCTGCCGTCAGCACCAGCTCGCTCGCCGGCCCCACCAGGACCGTGGTCGTCTCGATCGAACCGTCCTCGGCGACGGTCGGGACGTGGACCGAGTCCGTACGCCCGTTGGCGCCGAGGACCGCCGCGTAGTCGGCGAGTGCTTCGGCGATGCGATCACCCGTCATGACGATGCTGCCGTCGTAGTTGATGTACTTCACGTTCCACCTCCGCATTGCACGGTAGGCACCCGTGGGTCCACGACAGCCCAGTGGATGCGTTCGGTGGATGAACCGGGCGCACGCCACCGCGCCCCATGGCGGGCGAGTCCGCCGCTATAGTCGGGAGCTATAGGAGGTCCTGATGCGTACCGACAAGGCAGCCGAGCTGATCCGATTCGCTCGCGAGGACATCGGGATGTCACAGTCGGACCTGGCTCGCGTCGCAGGCGTGCAGCAGCCGACGATCTCCGCATACGAGAGCGGCCGGAAGCTCCCTCGCGTCGAGTCGCTCGAACGCCTGCTGACAGCGGCTCGCATGCGCCCGAGCATCCCGCTGTCCGTGTACGCCGACGCGATCCGAACCGAGGCGACGCGCTTCAACCTCACCGACGTCCGCGTGTTCGGGTCCGCCGTGCGCGGCGAGGACGACGAGCACAGTGACATCGACCTGCTCGTGACCCTCCGCCCGGAAGCATCGCTGTTCGATCTCGGCGGATTCGCCGACGCGGTGGAGGGCATCACGGGCTTCGCCGTCGATCTCCTCACCGACGGCCAGGTCGTCGACGAACACTTCGCACACGTCCGGGAACAAGCGGTCCCGCTGTGACCGGATCGTTCACGCCGAGGCCCCGCGTCGATCCCGCGCGCGCCGAATCGACGATCGACCGCTGGCCTGCCCTGGAGGCGAGCCTCATCGATCTCCTCTCCGAGTGCGCGCAGATCGTCGAACACGGACGTGATGCGTTCATGGCCGACCGCAGCTTGACGTACCGAGCCGCAGAGGCCGTGATCATCCACTTCGACGACCTCCTGAGCAGGCTTCCGACGGACCGTTCGGCGCTGCTCCCGGCTGACCTCCCGCTCGCATCGGTCCGTCGTACGCGCAACATCCTGTCGCACGACTACCGAGCGGCGCAGAAGAACATCGTCTGGGACGTCATCGAACAGCGGATCCCCCAGGCGATCATCGCGATCGTCGACTGAGGGTCAGGACGCGAGCCGGCGCTCGGCGGCGGTGATCTCCGCCCAGACCTCGTCGAGCGACAGCCCGAGGACGTCCGCGATGGCGGCAATCGTCGGGAACGCCGGTGTCGCCACCCGCCCGGTCTCGATCTTCCGCAACGTCTCCGGGGACACCCCGGCGTCGAGCGCCGTCTGGAGCATCGACCGATCGCCGCGCGCCCGGCGGAGCAGCGCACCCAGGCGCTGACCGCGTTCGACGTCTGCGGGGGTGAGTGGGAGCCGGACCATGGCGCCCATACTAGTACCGGTATAGTTATTGCATGATCGAGCTCCTCACCCCGACCGAACTCCCCCGCGCACGCGCCGTCGGTGCGCTCGTCGGCCGGATCCTGCACACCCTGCAGGGGCGGGCGACGGTGGGCACGAACCTCCTGGGCATCGACCGGTGGGCGAGGGCGATGATCCTCGAAGCCGGCGCCGTGTCGAGCTACGTCGACTACGCGCCGTCGTTCGGCCGCGGCCCGTTCGGCCACTACATCTGCACCGCCGTGAACGACGCCGTCCTGCACGGACTCCCGCACGACTACGCCCTCCGCGACGGTGACCTCCTGACGCTCGACCTCGCCGTCTCGCTCGACGGCGTCGTCGCGGACTCCGCCGTGAGCTTCGTCGTCGGGTCAGCGGCACGGCCCGAGGACGTCGCGATGATCGATGCGACCGAGCGCGCCCTCGCAGCCGGCATCGCCGCTGCCGCCCCAGGAGCACGCATCGGTGATCTGTCCCACGCGATCGGTACGGTCCTGCACGAGGCCGGCTACCCGATCAACATGGAGTTCGGCGGGCACGGCGTCGGGTCGACGATGCACCAGGACCCGCACATCTCGAACGACGGACGGCCGGGCCGCGGCTACGTGCTCCGGCCGGGGCTCCTGCTGGCGCTCGAGCCGTGGGTGATGGCCGACACCGACGTGCTGGTGACCGACCCGGACGGCTGGACGCTCCGCAGCGCCACCGGCGCGCGGACCGCCCACAGCGAGCACACCATCGCGATCACCGAAGACGGTGCGGAGGTCCTGACGCTGCGGGGGTGACGCACCCTCGCTGTCGGCACACGGGTCTTGCGCGCGCGGGTCCTGCACGCCTAGCGTTGCGTTCGAGCTGCCCCAGTCCCTGGTCGCCGGAAGACACCATTCCGATGACAGGAGACGATCATGACCGCGCAGCGTTCCTCTTTCGGCTTTCCGCCATCGGGTACCCCGAATGACCCGTCAGCGAACGACGACGCGATGTCCGACAGCGTGGTCGCCGCCGTCGTCTACATCTCGACGCACGTCACGGAACCCCTGACGACGGAGACGATCGCGCGTGCTGCGGGTGTCAGTCCCGGCGAGTCCCAAAGGGGATTCCGGACGCAGTTCGGGATCTCGCCGTTGCAGTACGTGCAGCGCCTCCGGCTCGAGGGGGTCCGTACGGAACTCCAGTCCACCACGGACGAGCCCCTCGCCGCGATCATCGGTCGCTGGGGATTCGTGCACGTCGGCAGGTTCGTCGAGGCGTACTCCCGACGGTACGGATCGCCCCCTGGCTGAAGCGTGCTCAGCTCACTGCTCGCGTAGGGCTCAGGCGTACTCGCCCTTGATGACGAAGTACGAGCCGCGGATCTCTCCCGCCAGTTTCGACCGCTGTCGGGCGAACTTGAACGCAGACAGCTCCTCGGGCACGTCCATGCCCATCGACAGCTTGAACCCCACCGCGCGCTTCCCGCCGTCCTCGATCGCGTACATCACGTTGATCGCCAGACCGGACTCGTAGAACACGTACGCCATCCGGAGTCCGCCAACCTCGAACCCGCTGGCCTCGAGCGGGGGCGACGCGATCACGATGCCCCGCTCGTCGTGCAGCACGCGCGTGACGAGGTCCAGCACCTCGGGGGCTTCGTCCGGGGTACTCGTGACGAACACGTGGTCGTACTTGTTCTTGTAGTACCGGGCTTCGTTCGCGCGCAGCCCGGCGAGTGCTTCGGCGACCGGGGACGACTCGAGCCCGGTGGTGGAGACATCGACGAAGTCGACCGTGTACGTCATGCAGGAACCGTACCGCTGACGGGTCGGCCGAGCATCGCCCACGCCCGTTGCGCAGCCGGGGTCAGTGGCACGGCCGAGTGTGGGGAGGCCAGCACCACCCGAGCGACGTCCTCGACGTCGACCACTTCGCGGACGGGCTCGTCGATCCGTACCAGCGCGATCCGGCCCCGGTGGACGAAGTCGATCGGAGTTCCGTCGCTCGCAGGGTCGAGGTGGAACTCGAACGACTCCCACCCGGTTGCCCCGGCGAGCGTCACGCCACACTCTTCGTCGAGCTCGCGTCGGAGCGTCTGGATCTCGGTCTCGCCGGGCTCCGGCGCTCCGCCCGGCAGGTCGATCCATCCGGTGTACGGACCGCGGGACTTCTCGACGGTCACGAGCAGGCCGTCCTGCAGCCACGCCCCGTAGACGCCGAAGTGCTCGTGCCGGATCACCCCGACACGCTAGCGCGGGTCAGTTGTTGAACCGGAACTCCACCACGTCGCCGTCCTGCATCACGTAGTCCTTGCCCTCGATCCGGGCCTTGCCGTGCGCACGGGCCTCGGCGATCGACCCCGCTTCCATCAGGTCGGCGAACGAGATGACCTCCGCCTTGATGAAGCCCTTCTCGAAGTCGGTGTGGATGACCCCGGCGGCCTGGGGAGCCTTCCACCCCTTGCCGATCGTCCACGCACGCGCTTCCTTCGGCCCGGCCGTCAGGTAGGTCTGCAGCCCGAGGGTGTCGAACCCGATGCGTGCGAGCTGGTCGAGCCCTGATTCCGTCTGCCCGGTGGACTCGAGGAGCTCGCGGGCGTCAGCGGGGTCGAGCTCGATCAGCTCGGACTCGACCTGCGCGTCCAGGAACACTGCCTGCGCGGGAGCGACGAGTGCGGCGAGCTCAGCCTTGCGAGCGTCGTCGGTGAGGATCGCCTCGTCGACGTTGAAGACGAAGATGAACCGCTTCGCGCTGAGCAGCCCGAGTTCCGCGATCGGTGCGAGGTCGATCGACGTGGCGGAGAGGAGCGTGCCCTGCTCGAGCGCCGCCCGTGCCTCCTTCGCCGTCTCGAGCACGATCGGCTCGGCCTGCTTCAGCTTGAGCATCTTCTCGTACCGCGGGAGCGCCTTGTCGATGGTCTCCATGTCCGCGAGGATCAGCTCGGTGTTGATCACCTCGAGGTCGTCCTTCGGGGAGACCTTGTTCGCGACGTGCACGACATCGTCGTCGGTGAACCCGCGGACGACCTGCGCGATGGCGTCGGCTTCGCGGATGTTCGCGAGGAACTTGTTGCCGAGCCCCTCGCCTTCGCTCGCGCCCTTGACGATGCCGGCGATGTCGACGAACGACACCGGCGCGGGCACGGTCTTCTCCGAGTGGAACAGCCCGGCGAGCTCATCGAGCCGCGAGTCGGGCAGGTTCACCACGCCGACGTTCGGTTCGATGGTCGCGAAGGGGTAGTTCGCGGCCAGGACCTGGTTCTTGGTCAGCGCGTTGAAGAGCGTCGACTTGCCGACGTTCGGGAGACCGACGATTCCGATGGTGAGAGCCACGGGAGTAGAGCCTAACGGCCGAGCGCCTGAACGGCCGCCGCGACGGTCTCGAAGACGTCGGCCTGCAACCGCTGCGATCGCCGCCAGTCTCCGGTCACGTGGAGCGAGTGGTCGGCGCCGGCAACGGTCTGGAGGCTCGCAGCCGTCCCCGGGACACGCTCGGGCCGCCACATGGGGTCGTCCGACCCGCCGATCGCGACGTTCCCGTCGGCAGCGGCGGCGAGCGCCGCCGCGACGTCGTCATGTGTGAGCACCGGCGTCAGCCACACGCCGCGAACCCCGTTCCGGACCGCCCACGGCAGCGCGAAGCAGCCGAAGGACTTCGCGACGACGAGGTCGGGCAGCCGGTCTCCGAGGGCCGTCGCGATCTCGGTCTCCACGAACGCGACGGGTGTCTCCCCCGCCGCGTCGTCGACGATCCAGTTCGGAGCGATCACCTCGCACCCGGCCTCGAGCGCGATCTGCTTCGACCACCAGAGCAGCGGCGCCTGTTGCCCGTACCCGGCACCGGCGAGGAGCAGCACTGTCACCATGACCTCACCGTACGTGGCAGCCTGGCCTGCATGTGGTTCGAACGCGATCAGCTCGGTGTGCACTCGATGGGGTACGACGCCCGAGGGCAACGGCGGTACTTCACCCCGGAGACGATCGACGCGCTCGCCGCGACGCCACCACGCGACCTCGAGACCCTGCACGACACGCTCGCCGAACTCGAGGCCGACGTCCTCGTCGACTACGACCCGGAGGCCGCGACGATCGACCACGACGAGGAGGACGGCTTCCGGCTGGCAACGCTCCCGGTCGAGTTCGCGTTCCCGTCGACGACCTCGGGCTTCGCCGATGCCTTCACCACCCACGTCGAGAGCCTCCCGCCGCGCTGGCGACTCGATGCCGTCGCGGTCGCGTTCGAGCTCGTCGGGACGCTCCTCGACCCGTACTGGGCGGCTGAGCGTGCGCGTCAGGCCGCGACGTGGCGAACGACCGCGCGCCGCCGCCGGGGCTCCCGCCGAACCCGGCGCCGCTGATCCGACCGCACCGGCGCAACGCCGACCCGGCTTCCGGAGATGTCGGCGCTCCGTGCGACGATCGGACGCGTGCCGTTGAACTTCACCGCGATCGACTTCGAGACCGCGAACAGCTCGCCCGCCAGCGCGTGTTCCGTCGGACTCGTCAAGGTCCGGTCCGGCCGGGTCGTGGACCGCGCGTCGTGGTTCATCCGCCCGCCGATGGGACACGACGACTTCCTCGAGTGGAACACCCGCATCCACGGCATCGTCGCCGAGGACGTCGTCCGCGCCAAGACATGGGAGCAGCAGTACCCGGACCTCGTCGCCTTCGCCGAGGGTGACGTCCTCGTCGCGCACAACGCCCGCTTCGACATGGGTGTCATCGCCGGCGGCTGCTCCGCAACGGGCATCGCGCTGTCGGAGCACCACTCGATGTGCTCCCTGCAGGTGGCCCGCAAGACGTACACCCTCGACTCGTACCGCCTGCCCGTCGCCGCGATGGCCGCTGGCTTCGAGGGCTTCCAGCACCACGACGCCGCCGCCGACGCCGAGGCCTGTGCGGCGATCGTCGTCCACGCCGCCGGCCGGCACGACGTCGACACGGTCGAGGCGCTCGGTGCCGCGACCCGGGTGTCGATCAACCCGGTGCGGATCCGCGCGGAGAAGCCGAAGGCGGCGAACCAGCCGCGGCTGTCCCGCCGCCCGATGATCTTCGCCGACTGACCCCGTCGCCCGGTGGGCCGCGAGCCCGGTGGTATTGTCACGACATTCCCCCGGCACAGTCGCCGGACCCGTACTCCCCCGAAGGACCGCGATGACCAACGAAGGCCAGCTGCCGTCCGACCTGTTCATGGACCTGGACCGGTCGGGTCCGATGCCCCTCTACTTCCAGGTGGCATCCCGCATCGAGGAGTCGATCCGCTCCGGTGCGATGCCACCGGGTGCCCGGCTCGAGAACGAGATCGCGCTGGGTGAACGGCTCGGGTTGTCGCGTCCGACGATCCGCCGGGCGATCCAGGACCTCGTCGACAAGGGCCTCCTGGTCCGCCGTCGTGGCATCGGGACGCAGGTCGTGCACGGCCCGGTCACACGCAAGGTCGAGCTGACGAGTCTGTACGACGACCTCGCGCAGGGTTCACAGGCCCCCGCGACGAAGCTCCTCGAGCGGAACGACGTCCCCGCGTCGGACGTCGTCGCCGAGGCCCTCGGTGTCGCGCCGGGGACGACCGTCGCCCACATCCGCCGGGTCCGGTTCGCCGAGGACGTGCCGATGGCCATCCTCGAGAACTACCTGCCGCCGGAGTTCCTCGAGATCACCGACACCGACCTGCAGGAGCACGGCCTCTACCAGCTGCTCCGCGGCCGAGGCGTGACGATGCGTGTCGCGAAGCAGCGGATCGGTGCCCGCGCGGTGACCGACGAAGAGGCGAACCTCCTCGAGATCGAGGACGGCGACCCCGTCCTCACGATGAGCCGGACCGCGTACGACGCCTCGGGCCGCGCGGTCGAGTACGGCGTGCACTGCTACCGCCCCGACCGCTACTCGTTCGAGGTCACGCTCGTCGACAAGTAGGCCTCACGCCGCGGACGGGACGCCGAGCTCCCCGGTCACGTACTGCGCGCGACCGAACCCGAACGACCAGTCCTGCGGGCCGTTCTCGACGTAGCCGATGAAGACGTCCTCGGACGCGACACCGACGCCTGTGAGCGCGTCGTGGATCGCCGCGTAGAGCGTCGTCTTCGCTTCGTCCGTGCGGCCGCGCTGCGTGAAGACCTGGATCATCACGACACCGCCGGTTCGCTCGAAGCCGAGCCCTGCGTCCTCGGCGATGATCTGGCCGACCGGGTGTTCCGTGACGATCTGGAAGCGGTCGCGCGGCGGGATCCCGTACACGTCGACGATGGCCGTGTGGATCGCGTCGGCGATGGCGCGGACGGCCTCCGGGCTGCGCCCGGTGGCGAGGTCGATACGGACGAGCGGCATGGCGCCTCCTGCAGTTCGGAACTTTGTCCTAACAAACTAACATGGCTTGCTCCCGAGCACCAGACGGACAGGAGGCTCGGTGCCAGCTGGCACCGAGCCTCCCGTCCGTCTCCGGTTGGTCTAGATCACGGGGGTCGCCGCTGCGTAGGTGAGCGGTCCGTCGACGCGCGCCACGTCGTGCCAGGCTCCGTCGGCGAGCGAGGCCTCCGCCGCTTCCACGATCGACGCGGCCGCCAGGCCGTCGGCGACCGACGGCGCGAGCTGCTCCCCGCGACGGACGCTCGCGACGAACTGGGCGGCCTCGATGGTCTTCAGGTCGTCGTAGCCCATGGCCGTGCCCGCGCCGGGCTGGAAGCGCGCGAACTCGCCGTCCCCGCCCGCGACGTAGTGCGTCGCGTACCCATCGACCTCTTGCCCGTCGAGGGACACCTCGAGCTCGTTGAGGCGCTGGAAGTCCCAGCGGACGGATCCCTTCGTGCCGTAGACCTCGATCGTGTACTCGGCGTGCGGGCCGTGCATGACCCGGCTCGAGTCCATCGTGCCGACCGCGCCGTCCTCGAATCGGAACAGCAGCGCGGCGTAGTCCTCGTTCTCGACCGGCTTCCGTTCGCCGGTCGCAGCTGCGGACCGGTCGACGATCCCGGCACCGGGCAGCGGACGTTCGGTGATGAACGTCTCCGCCAGCGCCGTCACGCTCGCGATGCGCCCGACCACGTACTGCGCGAGATCGAGGCCGTGCGACAACAGGTCTCCGAGGACCCCGGAGCCGGCGCGCTCCCGCTCGAACCGCCAGGTCAGCGGCGCTGCCGGATCGGAGGAGTAGTCCGCGAGGAGTGACCCGCGGACGTTCGTGATCCGGCCGAGGCGTCCGCTCCGAACCAGCTCGCGGGCGCGTTCGATCGCCGGGGCGTGCCGGTAGTTGAAGCCGACGCTCGTGATCACGCCGGCCCGCTGAACGGCCTCGTGGATCTCGCGGGAGTCGCTGGCGTAGCGACCCATCGGCTTCTCGATCCAGAACGGCTTGCCCGCGGCGGCAGCGGCGACGGCCATCTCACGGTGCAGGAAGTTCGGGGAGCAGATCGACACGACGTCGACCTCGGGATCGGCGAGCACTTCGTGGTAGTCGGCGACGGCGCGCTCGTACCCGAGTCGTTCGATCGCCTGGTCACGGGCGGCCGGAACCGGGTCCGCGGCGACCACGAGGCGCGGCGCGATGCCGAGTTCCGGGAAGTGGTCGGGCAGGGCACGGTAGGCACGGGAGTGCAGCCGCCCCATCCACCCGACCGAGATGAGGCCGACGCCGATCGTGTCCATTGAGTTCCTCTGTTCGTGGTGGTGCGTGGTCGTGATGGTGCGTGGTGCGTGGTGGCGCCGTCGCCCGGGCGCGAGACTCGCCCACAGCGACGGTTCTCGCGCTCTTGAACGCGAGAACTGTCGCCAAGGACGAGTCTCGGGTCGCCGAGGACGAGTCTCGGGTCAGCGAGGACGAGTCTCGGGTCAGCGAGGACGAGTCTCGGGTCAGAGCGGCGGGCGAGCTACTCGGCGGGGACGATGATGTCGCGGACCAGGGCGTCCAGCTGTGCGTCCGCGTCGAGGAACTGCCGCAGGGTCTTAACGGTTGCGCCGAACCGGTCGAACTCGTCGATCGCCATGCCGTCCACGTCGTAGGCGCGGGCGAACTCCGGCGTGGCAGCACGCAGCGCGTCGATGACGTGCGCGGGGACCTCGTCGTCGATGGCATCCGGCCGGAACGGGAACGCGTTGGCGTTGATGTCCTTGGACCACTGGAACGGTGGCGAGACGACGAGATCGCCGCCCTGGAACTCGGACCACTGCAGCGCGTTGCGGAACGCCGCGACGAGCACACGGGAGCGGAAGCCGCGCTCCTGGAACACCCGGTAGGCGTTCTTCACGGCGGCGACGCCCGCCCACTCCAGGATGCCGGGGTCGACCATCACGTGGTCGCGCTGCACCACGGCCTTCAGCCAGTCGTCGAGTCGCCCGGCCATGAGGGTGACGACGTGGCCGAACTCCTGGTCGGGCAGCCCGTCGGCGGCACGACGGTCGAGTGCACGCTCGATCGCCTCTCCGACGGCGACGACCTGCGGCACCGTGAAGGACACCGTCGCGTTGATCGACACTCCGCGGTAGGCGGCCTCTTCGATCGCGGCGATGCCGACCTTCGTCGCGGGGATCTTCACGATGATGTTCGGTGCGAGCGCCGAGAACCGGACGGCCTGCTCGACGAGGGCGTCCCGGTCCCGGTGGAGACGCGGGTCCGTCTGCATGCTCAGTCGCCCGTTGCGGCCGCCCGATGCCTCGAACGCCGGGAGGAGCTGTGCAGCGGCGGCGACGGAGAGTTCCTCGACGGCCTTCCAGCCGATCCAGGACTCCCCTGCGGTCGGGTGCTCCGCGGCGATCTCGCGGATGCGCGGGACCCAGGTGTCCGGGTCCTGCTTGATGCACGTGTAGGCGATCACGGGGTTGCAGGTCGCCCCGACGGCGCCGTACTCGTGGATCGCGGTCGAGAGCTCGCGCGGATCGGCGGAGTCGTTCCAGAGTGCGGTGATCGTCTGCTCCGCCGCCTGGAGGGTGACGGGGCGGGTGTCGACGTCGGAGGAGGCCGGGGTCGCCAGGGTGTCGGTCATCGGTGCAGTCCGTTCGTGATCGTGTCGAGCTGGAAGCGTGAGACCTCGTCGGCGTTCTCGTCCTCGGCGAAGACGCTCGACACCGCGACGGTGTCCGGCCTCGCCGAGAAGCCCACGCGGTCGAGCGCGGCCCAGAACGCGTCGAAGTCGACGTCGCCCTGCCCGACCGGCAGGTGCTGGTGGACGCGGACGGCGTTGCCGGGCGGGTTGGTGATGTAGCGGAGGCCGTGCGACCGGTGGTGGTCGTAGGCGTCCGCGACGTGGATGAGCTGGAGCGAGTCACCCGCGGCGTCGATGATCGCGTCCATGTCCCCGCCGTAGTGGAAGGTGTGGCACGCCACGTAGACGAAACCGATGTTCTTCGAGTTGAGCCCACGGATCACCCGCAGGGCTTCGAGGCCGTCCTCGACGAAGTCGTCCGGGTGCGGGTCGATGAGCACGCGCAGGTCGGCGTCCTCGATGATCGGCAGGAGCTCCTCCATCGCCCAGTAGAACTGCGCCTCCGATTCCTCGGCGCGCTCCGGGCGACCCGAGAACTCCGTGTTGATCGTGTCGACGCCGAGGCGCTTCGTGATCTCGATGACGCGCTTCCACTGCTTGACGGCGGTCTCGCGGGTCTCCCGGTCCGGCCCGGACCACCGGAGCACCGGCAGCACCGACGCGACCTGGACGCCGGCGTCCGCGCAGGCTGCAGCGAACGCGTCGACGAGGTCGTCGTCCGCCTTCGGGTGTCGGAAGAACGGGATGAAGTCCTTGTGCGGGGTGAGTTGCAGGTACTCGTAGCCGAGATCAGCGACCTTGCGCGGGAACTCCAGCAGCGACAGGTCGTGGTGGAACGGGGTGGGGTCGAGCGCGATCTTCGGCATCAGACGTCCGCGAGTTCGTTCGGAGCGGCGTCGTAGAACGCGGGCTTCGCCGTGGCGTACGTCACGGCCTCGAGGGCACCGGACTGCTGCGCACGGACGGCCACCTCGGCGACGACGGACGCCGTGTAGCCGTCCCATGCGCTCGGGCCGTCGATCCCGCCCTGCTTGGCGGCGTCGACCCAACGCTGGACCTCTTCGTCGTAGGCCGCACCGAAGCGCTCCACGAACGACGGCGTGACGCCCTGGCCGGAGACACCCTGCGACACGAGGTTCAGCGAGGTCTCACGCCCGATGTACGCGACGCCGGACTCGAACACGGCATCGGTCGTGACCTGGTACCCGAACTGCGCGTTCACGTTGATCTCGACGATCGCCATCGTCCCCGACTCGGTCGTGAACAGCACGAACTGCGGCTCGGGCAGGTCGGCCGGCGCCAGCGAGTTCTTGCGCGGCTTCTTGACCTCGACGCTCGTGATCGCCTCGCCGGTGATGAACGGGATGATGTCGATCTCGTGGATCACCGAGTCGTGGATGAGCATCGACTCGCTGAAGTTCGGCGGGGTGGTCGGGTTGCGGTGCGCGTGGTGCAGGGCGAGCAGTGCGCCGTTCGACCCCGACTCGCGGAGCGCCCGGAGTTCCTGGTAGCCCTTGTCGAAGCGACGCATGAAGCCGACCTGGATCTTCGGGCGGTCCGACTTCGCCTGCTCGAGCTCGACGATCCGCAGCGAGTCCTCAGCACTCGTCGTGAGGGGCTTCTCGCAGAGCACCGCGAGTCCGCGTTCGATCGCCGGTACCAGGACCGGCTCGTGCAGGAAGCCCGGGGTCGCGACGATGACGGCGTCGATGGGGGTGGCGTCGAGGGCGTCCTCGAACGACGCGGCGGTGATCGCGCCGGGGGCCTTCGCGGCCGCGGCGGTGGCCCGCGCGGTGTCGGGGTCCACGATCGCGACGACGTCGGCACCGGCGATGGTCGACGTGATGCGGCGGATGTGGTCGCTGCCCATGGCCCCGGCGCCGACGACGGCGACGCGGAGGTTGTCAGTGGTGCTCATTGGATGTCTCCTGGAGGTGGTGGCGCTGCGTGGACGGTGTCGGCGTCAGGACGCGCGGGCGGCGGACGTCGAACCGAAGATGTGCTGGAACGTGCGCTCCGCGATCGGGCCCGGAGCGTCGACCGAGCAGCCGTACATGTCCTGCTCGACGATGCCGAAGACGTCCGGATTGATCGCGGCCACTGCCTCGATGATCGGCGCGAGCTCGGGGGTGCCGTGCGGCGGCTCGGTCATGATGCCCTGGGAGACGGCGGTCGCGAACGGCACGTCGTTCTTCAGCACGTCGAACAGCAGGTCGGTGTCGACCTGCTTGAGGTGCAGGTAGCCGATGCGCTCGGGGTGCGCCGCGATGAGCTTGAGGTTGTCGCCGCCGTAGTAGGCGAAGTGCCCGGTGTCGAGGCAGAGGTTCGTGTACTGCGGGTCCGTGACCTCGAGGAAGCGCACGGTCTCCTTGTAGGTCCCCACGTGGCTGTCGGCGTGCGTGTGGAACTGCTGGTGGACGCCGAACTCCTCGAGCAGTGCCTTGCCGAGCTGATCGTGGCCCTTGCCGAGCCGCTCCCACTGCTCGTCCGTGAGCGTCCGGGGCTCCAGGACCTCCTCGGTGGCGTCCGAGCGCCAGAGGTCCGGGATCGTCACGAGGTGCTCCGCGCCGAGCTTCGCCGCGAGTCCGGCCACCGCGACGGCCTGGTCCCACGCCCGCTGGAACTGGTCGTCCCCCTTGTGGAACCCGGTGAACACGGTGCCCGCGGACAGCTGCAGCCCACGCGACTCGAGTTCGTCCGACAGCTGCGCGGGGTCGGTCGGCAGGTACCCGTACGGGCCGAGCTCGATCCACACGTACCCGGCGGCCGCCGCTTCGTCCAGGAAGCGCTGCCACGGGACCTGCTTGGGGTCGTCCGGGAACCAGACGCCCCACGAGTCGGGAGCGGTGCCGATGCGGATCGACGCGGTGGTGGCGTCCGTGGACGAGGCGCCGGTCGGGGTGGCGGTGTCGGTCATGACGTCGTCGTCTTCTTTCTGCACGAGGTGGTGGTGGGATCAGCCGAGGAGCGGGCGCTGTGCCGCGACCTGCTGCTCGTAGTCGGCGCGTGCGGCCTGGGTGGTGGACAGGGTCGAGGTCTGCGCGACCGGGACGTCCCACCAGCCGTCGCCGTCCGGGGCGTAGACGAGCGGGTCCGAGTTGATGTGCACGAGGGTGGTGTGGTCGTTCGCCTTGGCCTGGCGCACCGCGGCCTTGAGGTCCTCGATCGCGTTCGGGCCCGGCTCGACCTCGATGACGTCGACACCGTACGAACGGGCGTTCGCCGCGAGGTCGACGGGCAGGGGCTCGCCGTCCTCGAACGACTGGGTGTCGTCCAGGTAGCGGTACTTGGTGCCGTACCGCTCGGAACCGACGGTCTCGGAGAGGTGCCCGATCGACGCGTACCCGTGGTTCTGGATGAGCACGACGATGATCTTGATGCCCTCTGCCACCGCGGTGACGAGCTCGGTGTGCAGCATCAGGTACGAGCCATCGCCGACCATGACGATCGCGTCGCGGTCGGGAGCACCCCGACGGACGCCGAGGCCCCCGGCGATCTCGTAGCCCATGCACGAGAAGGCGTACTCGACGTGGTAGCCGAGTTCGTCCCGGACGCGCCAGAGCTTGTGCAGGTCACCCGGCAGCGAACCGGCCGCCTGGATCACGACGTCGCGGGGGTCCGACACGGACTGGACCGCACCGATGATCTCGGGCTGGCCGGGCAGCGCGTTGCCCGACGGCGCGAACGCGGCGTCGACCAGCGCGTCCCAGGCGCGCTTCTGCTCGGCGATCTCGGACGCGTACCGGTCCGACACCGAGAACGACGCGAGCGACTCCGTCAGGGCGACCAGGGCCTCCCTGGCGTCCGCGATCAACGGCAGCTGGGTGCCGTGCTTGTAGGCGTCGAACGCGGCGACGTTGACGTTCACGAACGTGACGTCCGGGTTCTGGAACGCCGTCCGCGACGCGGTCGTGAAGTCGCTGTAGCGGGTCCCGATGCCGATGACGAGGTCGGCTCCTGCCGCGATCGCGTTCGCGGCGGCGGTGCCGGTCGCGCCGATGCCGCCGAGGTACTGCGGGTGGTCCCACGCGAGCGCGCCGCCTCCGGCTTGCGACGTGCCGACGGGGATGCCGGTGGCTTCCACGAAGGCCCGCAGCTGTTCGGACGCCGCGGAGTACAGGACGCCTCCGCCGGCGACGATCACCGGGCGTTCCGCGGCCTGGATCGCAGCGACCGCACGGGCGAGCGGCCCGTGCTCGGGCAGTGGACGACGGATGTGCCACTCGCGCGGCTGCAGGAACGCGACCGGGACGTCGAACTCCTCGGCCTGCACGTCCTCCGGGAGCGCGATCGTCACCGCACCGGTCTCGGCCGGGTCGGTGAGCACGCGCATCGCGGCGAGCGCGATCGAGAACAACTGCTCGGGACGCTCGACCCGGTCGAAGAACCGGGAGAGCGGGCGGAACGCGTCCGTGACCTGCAGCGAGGTGTCGTGCGGCATCTCGATCTGCTGGAGCACCGGGTCGGTGGTCCGCGTCGCGAAGGTGTCCGACGGCAGCAGCAGGGCAGGCAGGCGGTTCGTCGTGGCGAGCGCGGCGGCGGTCAGCATGTTCGCCGCCCCGGGGCCGACCGATGCGGTCGCGGCGAAGGTGGCGCGACGGCGGTGCATGCGGGCGAAGCCGACTGCCTCGTGCACCATGGCCTGCTCGTTGCGGGCCTGGTGGTAGGGCAGCAGACCGGGCTGCTCGACGTGGAGCTGCTTGATCGCCTGACCGACCCCGGCGACGTTGCCGTGCCCGAAGATGCCGAAGATCCCCGGGATGGTGCGTTCGCGGTGGTCGCCGTCGACGGTCCACTGGTTGGCCAGGAACTCGACGAGGGCCTGACCGACGGTCATGCGGCGTGTGGTGGTCACACGTCCTCCTTCTTCGATGCGTAGGGCAGGCGCGGGTCGATGGTCTCGGTCTCCCACACCTGGCGGACCCACCCGTGGGCAGGGTCGTCGGTGATGTTCCACACGCGCTCCGGGTCGGGCCCGGCCATCACGTTGAGGTAGTACATGTCGTAGCCGGGAGCCGCGACGGCCGGTCCGTGCCAGCCGTAGGGCACGAGCGCGATGTCGCCCGTCCGGACTTCACGGAACTCGTCGATCGCGCGGTCGTCCGAGGCGTACGTCCGGTGCAACGCAAACGGATCGGCCGTTGCAGGGGCATCCACGCCACGAGCCACCGCAGACTCGTAGTAGTAGATCTCCTCGAGGTTCGACTCGCCGCCCGGGATGTTCGTGTCGTGCTTGTGCGGCGGGTACGACGACCAGTTGCCGGCCGGCGTGATGACCTCGCACACCAGGAGCTTCACCGCGTCGAGCCCGGCAGGGGTCCCGAAGTTGTGCACCTGCCGCGACGACTGCCCCGCACCGCGGAGCTCCACCGGCACGTCGGCCTTCGCGATGTACCCGACCGGCTTGACGATGTCGGTGGGTGCCTCGGCGACCGCGACCCGTCCCGATCCGGTGATCCGAGCCTCCAGACCGGACCCCAGGTACAGGACGTCGGTGGGCCCCTCGAAGACCCCGCCACGTCCCTCCAGCCCCTGCTCGCCGGATTCGGAGCCGGACCACGCGACGTGGAAGCTCCCCGAGAGCGGCACGACCATGCGCTCGACGGCAGCGGCCGGGAGGCGCAACTCGGCCCCGTCGGACAACGTGCCGGTCCGCAGGCCGGTGTGTTCCCACCCCGCGATCCGCCCGTCGACGACGTCGGTCCAGCCGGCTTCCGGTCGGCTCCCGCGCGGGTTGAACCAGTTCTGTTCAGGCATCGGTCGCGTCAGTTGTTCGAGGGGAAGCCGAGGTTGATGCCGCCGTGCGACGGGTCCAGCCACCGGCTCGTGATCGCCTTCTGCCGGGTGAAGAAGCTCACGCCGTCGGCGCCGTACGCCTTGTGGTCGCCGAACAGCGAGTTCTTCCAGCCGCCGAACGAGTAGTACGCGACCGGCACGGGGATCGGGACGTTGATGCCGATCATGCCGACCTGCACGTCGCGCTGGAAGCGTCGGGCCGCGCCGCCGTCGTTCGTGAAGATGGCGGTGCCGTTGCCGAACGCACCGGAGTTGATCAACTCGAGGCCTTCTTCGTAGGTGGCGACGCGCACGACCGACAGCACCGGGCCGAAGATCTCCTCGGTGTAGACGCGGCTCGTCGTCGGGACCCTGTCGATCAGGGTCGGGCCGAGCCAGAACCCGTTCTCGTCGCCGTCGGGTCGGACGGTGCGGCCGTCCACCACGACCACCGCGCCGTCCTGCTCTGCGACCTCGATGTACGAGGCGACCTTGTCGCGGTGCTGCTTCGTGACGAGGGGGCCCATGTCGCAGCCGCGACGCCCGTCACCGATGCGCAGCGTGGCGGCACGGTCCTTGATCTTCTCGATGAGCTCGTCCGCGACGGGCTCGACCGCGACGACGACCGAGATCGCCATGCAGCGCTCGCCGGCGGAGCCGAAGCCCGCGTTGATGGCGTTGTCCGCGACGAGGTCGAGGTCGGCGTCCGGGAGCACGAGCATGTGGTTCTTCGCGCCGCCGAGGGCCTGCACGCGCTTGCCGTGCTTCGTGCCGGTCTCGTAGACGTACTGCGCGATCGGCGTCGAACCGACGAACGAGATCGACTCGACGTCGGGGCTCGTCAGGAGCCCGTCGACGGACAGCTTGTCGCCGTTGAGCACGTTGAAGACGCCGTCCGGCAGGCCGGCCTCCTGGAACTTCTCGGCCAGCCAGATCGCGGCGCTCGGGTCCTTCTCACTCGGCTTGAGCACGACGGTGTTGCCGGCGGCGATGGCGATCGGTAGGAACCACAGCGGCACCATCGCGGGGAAGTTGAACGGGCTGATGATGCCGACGACGCCGAGCGGCTGCCGGATCGAGTAGACGTCGATGCCCGTCGAGACCTGGTCGCTGAACTCGCCCTTCAGCAGCTGCGGGATGCTCGTCGCGAGCTCGACCACTTCCTGCCCGCGGGCGATCTCACCGAGCGCGTCGTCGAGGACCTTGCCGTGCTCGCTCGTGATGATCTCGGCGAGCTCGGCCTTGTCGCGGTTCAGGATCTCGCGGAAGGCGAAGAGGATCTGCTGACGCTTGGCCAGCGAGAGGTGGCCCCACTTCGGGAACGCGGCCTTCGCACTGGCGATCGCCGCCTGGATCTCGTCCTCGTTCGCCAGCGCGACCTGCTTCGTCGCGACGCCGAGCGCCGGGTCGTAGACCGGAGCAGTGTTCCCTGACGTCGAGGCGACGCGCGCCCCGTCGATCCAGTGGCCGATCGTCGTGGTGACGGTGTCCGAGATGGTCATGCGTTGGTTCCTTCCGAGATGGACGAGTCCATGGTGGTGGGGCCCGCGAGCCGCGCGGCTGGGTCGTGAGCATCTGTGGAGAACCCGGCCCGGGCTCCCTGGGTGTGGACGAGACCCGCTGCGACGTCCACGGCCGTCGCGACGTCCCCGTCCGGCGGGTAGAGCAGGGTGCGTCCGACGACGAGCCCGCGGACACCGGGCAGTGCGAGCGCGTCAGCCCACTTGGCGTAGGTCTCGAGCGGACGCGCCGACGGGTCGCCGCCGAGCAGCAGCGTGGGCAGCGTCGTGGCTGCCATCACCCGCTCCATGTCCTCGACCACGGGGATCTTCAGCCAGCTGTAGGCACTGGACTCGCCGAGCCCCGCGGCGATCGCCATCGAGGTGATGACGGCGTCCGCGGTCAGGTCGTTCACGACCTTGTCGTCCCGCCACGTCGACATGAAGGGCTCGAGCATGATCGGCAGGCGGTGCTGGGCGGCCTCGGTGACGGCCCGGGCGGTCGCCTCGAGGGTCGGTGCGGTGCCGGCGTCCGACAGGTTGATGCGGACGAGCAGCTTGGCGAAGTCGAGGCCGGCGTCCGCGATGGACCCGGCCGAGTACGCCGTGTACCGGTCGTCCATCTCGAAGGTCGCACCGCGCAGCCCGCCGCGGTTCATCGAGCCGACGACGACCTTGCCGTCGAGGGCGCCGAGCAGCGCCAGGTCCTCGAGGATGTCCGGCGTGCCGAGCACGCCGTCGACTCCGGGGCGGCCGAGGGCCGTGACCAGCCGCTCGAGCAGGTCGTAGCGGTCGGCCATCGCGGACTCGTCGTCGCGCACCGCCAGGGCGCCACGGGCCGGGTGGTCCGCGGCGACGATGAAGAGCTTGCCGTCGTCGGCCAGGAGCGGCCGCTTGGTCCGTGCTGCGAGCGTGCTCGCGATCGTCTCCGGCGATCCGGCGCGGACGTCGCGCAGCCGCTCGAAGTCGACACTGCTGATCTCAGGCATTGACCGCTTCTTCCGTCGGGTTCTCCTGCAGGAACGTCTCGATCTCGTCGCTCGTCGGCATCGCGGTGGAGCACTCGAACCGCGTCGCGACGATCGCGCCGGCCGCGTTGGCGAACGCGAGGATGCGCTCGAGGCCCCAGCCCTGCAGCAGGCCGTGGGTGAGCGCGCCGCCGAAGCCGTCGCCGGAGCCGAGGCCGTTCACGACGTCGATGTGGTGCGGGCGGAGCTCGACGAACTCGTCGCGGGTCTTCGCGAGCACGCCCTTGGGGCCCTGCTTCACGATGGCGATCTCGACGCCGCGTTCGAGCAGCGCGTCGGCAGCGCGGACCGGATCGGTCTCCCCCACCGCGACCTCGCACTCCTCGCGGTTCCCGACCGCGACGGTGGCGTGCTCGAGTGCGACGGCGACCTCGCGCGTCGCGGACTCCGGGGAGGACCAGAACATCGACCGGTAGTCGAGGTCCAGCACGGTGTGCACCTTGGTGCTGTGCTCCGACGCGGAGCGGGCAGCGAACGCCGTGTGGTGCGCCTGTCGGCTCGGCTCCTCGCTGAGGCCGGTCACGGTCGTCCAGAACACCTTCGCCCGCTCGATCTCGTGGAGCGGCAGCGACTTCGCGGTGATCATCAGGTCGGGGGCCTTCGGCGCCCGGTAGAAGTAGAGCGGGAAGTCGTCCGGCGGGAAGATCTCGCAGAAGGCGACCGGGGTGTTCAGCCCGTCGACCGTGTCGACGAAGGCGTTGGCGACGCCGAACTCCGGGAGCGTCCTGGCGATGTACCTGCCGAACGGGTCGTTGCCGGTGCGGGTGATGACCGCGGCGTCGGCACCGTGCCGGGCAGCGGCGATGGCGACGTTCGTGGCGCTGCCGCCGACCGACTTCGAGAAGGTCTCGACGTCCTCGAGCGGACCCGTCTGCTGTGGGTAGATGTCGACGCTCACGCGACCCATGGTGATCACGTCGTAGGCGTGGGGAGCTTCGTTCGTCATGCGACGTGCGGGACCTTCCGTGCGGCTTCATCGGCGGACGACCACGACTGTACACCCTCCTTGGCTTAATGTCATGACATGGCTGCACACCGCTTCCAGCGGTCGGCCTGGAGGCTCGTATCGCCCTGGGAACACCGGTGTCGGTGGGTCCTGGGAAGGTCTGGGCATGGACTTCCCCGCCCTGCTCATCGGCCTCCTGGTCGGCGCCGTCGCCGGCGCCGCGATCGCGTGGTCGGTCGCGCGCACCCGGTCCGGCGCGGCCGAGGCCACCGCCACCGCGCTCCGTGCGCGCCTGGACGAGGTACGCCGCGATGCGGAAGAACGGCTCGATGCACAGGACGCCCAGTACCGGCGGCAGGTCGACTCGCTGGAACGCCGGGCGGCCGAGCTCGAGCACCTCGTGCAGCGCATGCACGGTGCCGAGTCCGCCCGGGCACAGGACGAATCGAAGGTCCTCACCGCGCTCAGCCCCGTCGCCGAGACCCTCGACGTGATGCGCGCCAAGATCGCCGAGCTCGAACGCTCCCGCAGCGAGCAGTACGGTGCGATCTCCACCCAGCTCCGCTCCGCCGCCGAGTCCGAGGAACGCCTGCGCGCCACGGCGGAGACCCTCGCGAGCGCCCTGTCGGCCAACAGCACGCGTGGCGTCTGGGGCGAGACGCAGCTGCGCAACGTGGTCGAAGCGGCGGGGCTCCTCGAACGGGTCGACTTCGACGTGCAGTCCTCCGTGACGACCGCGGCCGGAGCGGCCCGACCCGACATGATCGTGCACCTGCCCGGCGGCAAGAGCATCGCGGTCGACGCGAAGGTGCCGTTCAGCGCCTACCTGCAGGCGGTGGAGATCCCGGCGTCGGCCACCGGCGCCGAGGGTGCGCGCCGCACGCAGCTGATGGCGCAGCACGTCAAGGCGCTGCGGGCGCACGTGGATGCCCTCGCCGCCCGCGAGTATTGGTCCGGGTACGACGCCTCACCGGAACTCACGGTGGCGTTCATCCCGTCCGAGTCGCTCATCGCCAGCGCCCTCGCCGCCGACCCCGGGCTGCTCGACCACGCCTTCCGCAAGCGGGTCGCACTGGCCTCGCCCGTGACGCTCTGGTCGGTGCTCAAGACGGTGGCGTTCTCCTGGCAGCAAGACGTCGTCACGCAGGAAGCCCGCGAGCTCTTCACGATCTCGCGGGAGCTGCACGGCCGGCTCTCGACGATGGCGGCACACGTCGACAAGCTCGGCCGGTCGATCCGGAGCACGGTCGTCGACTACAACCGCTTCGTCGGGTCGCTCGAACGCCAGGTGCTGCCGAGCGCTCGACGGCTGTCACTCCTCGACGAGTCGAAGGTCATCGCCGAACCCGCCACGATCGACGACGAGCCTCGGCTGCTCACCGCGCCGGAGCTCGTCGGCTCCCCCGACCGCGACTGATCCCGCAGACGGGACGGATCAGAACCACTTCTCGGCGCGGTGGTCCGCCTGGATGCGACGGATCGTGTTCGAGCGGGACCGCAGCACGAGCGAGTCCGTGTGGATGACGCCGCGCGAGCGCCGGACACCGTCGACCAGCACGCCGTCGGTGACACCCGTCGCGACGAAGAACGTGTTGTCGCCCGTGACGAGGTCGTCCTGGTCGAGGACCTTGTCGAGGTCGTGCCCGGCGGCGATCGCCTTCTCGCGCTCCTCGTCGTCCTTGGGCTGGAGCTTGCCGAGGATCACACCACCGAGCGCCTTGATCGCGCACGCCGTGATGATGCCCTCCGGGGTGCCGCCGACACCGACGCACATGTCGATCGGCGAACCGGGCAGCGCCGCCGCGATCCCACCGGCGACGTCACCGTCGAGCAGCAGTCGCGTGCCGGCACCGGTCGCACGGATCGCACGGATGAGCTCGTCGTGGCGGGGACGGTCGAGGACGGCGATCTGCATGTCCTCGAGGTCCTTGTGCTTCGCCTTCGCGAGCGCGCGGATGTTCTCGCCGATCGGCTTCTCGAGGTCCAGGACCCCACGGCCGTCGGGCCCGGCGGCGATCTTGTCCATGTAGAACACGGCGGACGGGTCGTACATCGAGCCGCGGTCCGAGACGGCCATCACGGAGATGGCGTTCTGGCGACCGGCAGCCGTGAGGGAGGTGCCGTCGATCGGGTCGACCGCGATGTCGCACGCGGGGCCGTGCCCGTTGCCGACGTGCTCGCCGTTGTAGAGCATCGGGGCGTTGTCCTTCTCGCCCTCGCCGATGACGACCACGCCGTCGAAGTTCACCGTGCCGAGGAACTTCCGCATCGCGTCGACGGCAGCACCGTCCGCGAGGTTCTTCTCACCACGACCGACCCACGGCTGCGCACGGATCGCCGCGGCCTCGGTCGCACGCACGAGTTCCAGCGCGAGGTTGCGGTCGGGCTGCAGGAAGAGGGATCCGGTTTCAGTCGTGGGAGTCACGGCTCCAGCCTACCGAGCGGCTGTGGCGACGCCGCCGCCGTGGACGGATGTGCAGGACGACGCGACGCGACCGCGTAACCCGCACCGCGCCTCCAGTCCGGCTGACTACGATCGGACCGGCCACCACCGAAGTCGAAGGAGATCCCAGTGCCCATCGCAACGCCGGAACAGTACGCCGAGATGATCGACCGAGCGAAGGCGGGCAAGTTCGCGTACCCCGCCGTGAACGTCTCCTCGTCCCAGACCATCAACGCGGTCCTCCAGGGCCTGACCGAGGCAGGGTCGGACGGCATCCTCCAGGTGACCACGGGCGGTGCAGACTACTTCGCCGGCCACACCGTGAAGAACCGCGCCGCCGGTGCGCTCGCGATGGCGAAGTTCGCGCACGAGGTCGCCAAGAACTACCCGATCACGGTCGCGCTCCACACCGACCACTGCCCGAAGGACGCCCTCGACGGCTTCGTCCTGCCGCTCATCGCAGCGAGCGAGGAAGAGGTGCGCCACGGCCGCAACCCGATCTTCCAGTCGCACATGTGGGACGGCTCGGCCGTGCCGCTCGACGAGAACATCGAGATCGCCCGCACGATGATCGAGAAGACCCGCAACATCAACGCCATCCTCGAGGTCGAGATCGGCGTCGTCGGCGGCGAAGAGGACGGCGTCCAGCACGAGGGCACGAACGACGCGCTCTACACGACCCCGAACGACGTCGAGCGGGTCGTCGACGCACTCGGCCTCGGCGACAAGGGTCGCTGGATCGCCGCCCTGACCTTCGGCAACGTGCACGGCGTCTACAAGCCCGGCAACGTGAAGCTCCGTCCGGAACTCCTCGGCGAGATCCAGGCCGCCGTCGCCGCCAAGCACGGCACCGGCGAGAACCCCCTCGACCTCGTGTTCCACGGCGGCTCCGGCTCGACCGACGACGAGATCCACGAGGCCGTCCGCAACGGCGTCATCAAGATGAACATCGACACGGACACGCAGTACGCGTTCACGCGCTCGATCGCCGGCTCGATGTTCACCAACTACGAGGGCGTCCTGAAGATCGACGGCGAGGTCGGCAACAAGAAGCAGTACGACCCGCGCGCATGGGGCAAGGTCGCCGAGACGGCGATGGCCGCCCGCGTCGGCGAGGCCGCTGCGGTCCTCGGCTCGGCGGGCAACAGCAAGAGCTGACATCGGACTGGAGGCTCGGGGCGCGTCCGGACGACGCGTCCCGTGCCACGATGGTCGGGTGACCGTCGACGCCATCGCCTCCGAGTTCGCCCAGTTCGTCACCGCATCGCCGACGGCGTTCCACGCCGCCGCCGCGACCCGGGACCGCCTGGTGGCGGCCGGGTTCACGGAGCTCTCGGAGCTCGATGCGTGGCCGACCGAGCCCGGTGCGTACGTGGTCGTCCGCGACGGCGCGGTGATCGCCTGGCGGACGCCGACCGGCGCGAACGCGACGACGCCCTTCCGGATCCTCGGCGCACACACCGACTCCCCCGGCTTCCGGATCAAGCCGAACCCGACCGTGCGCGTCGGGGGCTGGGAGCAGCTCAACGTCGAGGTCTACGGCGGCCCGATCCTCTCGACCTGGTTCGACCGCGACCTCCGCATCGCCGGTCGCGTCGTGCACGCCGACGGATCGATCACGTTCCTGGACACCGGCGCGGTCGCACGGATCCCGAACCTCGCGATCCACCTCGACCGCGGCGTGAACACCGGCAACGAGATCGACCGGCAGCGCCACACCCTGCCGGTCGTCGGCACGGACGGCACCGAGTCCGGCGGCGTCGACGCCCTCGAGTGGCTCCGCGGACGGGTCGGCGACACAGCGGTCTCGTGGGACCTGTTCCTCGCCGACACCCAGGCACCCGCCCGGGTCGGGATCGACGGGTCGTTCCTGGCCTCCGGGCGGATGGACAACCTGACGAGCGTGCACGCCGGGCTCCGCGGCATCGTGGATGCCCCCGAAGACACGGACCACATCGCGGTGTTCGCGGCGTTCGACCACGAAGAGGTCGGGTCGGCGACGCCGTCCGGTGCCGGTGGGCCGTTCCTCGAGGACGTCCTCGGCCGCGTGCAGGAGGGCCTCGGCGCCACCCGTTCCGAAGCAGCACGGGCATTCCGCGCCTCGTGGCTGCTGTCGAGCGACGCCGGACACCTGGTGCACCCGAACCACTCCGAGAAGCACGACCCGACGAACCGTCCGCGTCCGGGTGGTGGCCCGCTCCTGAAGATCAGCGCGAACCAGCGCTACATGACGGAGGCGAAGGGCGAGGCCGTCTTCGCTGCCGCGTGCGCATCGGCCGGGGTGCCGTTCCAGCCGTTCGTGAACAACAACACGATCCCCGGCGGCTCGACGATCGGACCGATCGCGGCGACCCGGCTCGGCATCCCCACCGTCGACATCGGTGTCGGGCTGCTCTCGATGCACTCGGTCCGTGAACTCGTGCACGTCGACGACCTGTCGGCACTGCACGGCGCCGTCGCAGCGTTCCTGGCCGGCTGAGCCGGGGCGCCCGGAGCGGACTCAGCCGCCGGCGTTCTGCATCATCCAGGCCACGAAGTGCCCGTCGTTGGCGAGCACCGTCGCGAAGGCACCCAGGGTGACCAGGGACGCGACGGCACCACCGAGGAGCGGCACCCACACCGTGCGCTTCCGGCGGCGCAGGCGCACGATCGACCACCAGGCGACGAGGACGAACAGCACGACCGTGACGATCGCGCTCACGAGTGCCGCTGTGGTCAGTGCGCCGGGGTCCTCCAACGCGGTGTAGCGGAGTTCCAGTTCCCGCCGGACACCGGAGGCGACGGTGCCGACGGACAGCGACTGGACGACGGACACGAGCCCGAACGCCAGCAGCATGACGGTGAGCAGGAAGTCGCCTGGTGACTTCCCGAACCGCGACGTCGGCACGGCTGCACCCGACGACGTGCGCGACGGCTGCGCTCCGGGGCCGGGGCCGGCCGCAGCCGACTCGCGCGCGGCGACGGCGGCCTCGTGTGCCTGGCGCTCGCGCTCGGCACGTTCCTGTCCGACGAACACCGGGTTGACCCAGCCTTCCGGGGCGTACTCGCCGTACTGCGGTGCCGGACGGCCGTGGACGCGACCGTCCGCGGTACCGGCGGCCGACGTCGGCGGATCGAGCCGGGCCTCCTGTCCGTCGCCGTGCCCACGCGACGGAACGGACGACCAGTCCCCCGTGCTCATCGGGTACGACCGCCGAGGGCGCGCGTCGGCTTGCCCGACGCATCCGTGCGGAGTTCCTTCGGGAGGGAGAACATCAGGTCCTCGTGCGCGGTGACGACCTCCTCGACGGAGCCGAAGCCGGCGTCGGCGAGCTGCTCGAGGACCTCGTGGACGAGCTCTTCGGGGACGGACGCTCCGCTCGTGACGCCGACCGTGCGGACGCCGTCGAGCCACTCCTGCCGGATCTCCTCCGCGTAGTCGACCCGGTGCGCTGCCCGGGCGCCGTGCTCGAGTGCGACCTCGACCAGGCGGACGCTGTTCGAGGAGTTCGCCGAACCGACCACGATCACCAGGTCCGCCTGCGGGGCGACCTTCTTGATCGCGACCTGCCGGTTCTGGGTGGCGTAGCAGATGTCGTCGGAGGGCGGGTCCTGGATCGTCGGGTACTTCTCGCGCAGCCGGCGGACGGTCTCCATCGTCTCGTCGACGCTCAACGTGGTCTGCGAGAGCCACACCAGGTTGTCCGGGTCGTCCACGGTGAGGGCGGCGACGTCCTCCGGCCCGTTGACCAGGATCGTGCGCTCCGGGGCGTGCCCCATCGTGCCCTCGACCTCTTCGTGGCCGGCGTGCCCGATCAGGATGATGGTGCGCTCGGCCTTGGCGAACCGGGTGGCTTCGCGGTGGACCTTCGTGACGAGCGGGCACGTGGCGTCGATGGCGTGCAGGTCCCGGTCCGCGGCACCGGCCACGACCGCCGGGGACACCCCGTGCGCGCTGAAGACGACGTGCGATCCACGGGGGACCTCGTCGACGTCGTCCACGAAGACGGCACCGCGCTGCTCGAGCGTCGACACGACGTGGACGTTGTGGACGATCTGCTTGCGCACGTAGACGGGTTCGCCGTACTGCTCGAGCGCCTTCTCGACCGCGACGACTGCGCGGTCCACGCCGGCGCAGTACCCGCGCGGGGCGGCGAGCAGGACCTTCTTGGTGCCGGTCACCGGGTAGTTCCGCAGCCGTCCGCGCGGCGCGGGCATGCGCGGCGGGGCGAGTGGGACCGAGTGGCCGTTGGTGATCGTCACGTCCCCGATGATAGGTGAGCGGGACCGGCGGGGGCCTGGGCGCGGGTGTCACCGGTGTCCGGCACCATGGGACGGCACCACGAGGAGGAGCGCATGGCGATCGAACAGGGACCACCGACGGCCGACAACCCGTGGCCCGTCGCGCTGCTCGGCGCGAAGATGCGGGACTGGATCGACCGGCTCGGCACCGCGTGGGTCGAAGGCGAGATCACGCAGTGGAACGTCGCGGGCGGCAACGTGTACGGCAAGCTCAAGGACGTCGAGGTCGACGCCACCGTGTCGTTCTCCATCTGGTCGAGCGTGCGCTCCCGGGTGCCGGCCGACCTCAAGCAGGGTGCCCGGGTGGTCGCCGCGGTCAAGCCGAACTACTGGGTCAAGGGCGGCTCGCTGACGATGCAGGTCGTCGAGATGAAGCACGTCGGCCTCGGGGACCTGCTCGAACGGCTCGAACGGCTGCGGCGGACCCTGGCCGAGGAAGGCCTCTTCGACGTCTCCCGCAAGAAGCGGCTCCCCTTCCTGCCGCACCGCATCGGGCTGGTCACCGGCAAGGACTCCGACGCCGAGAAGGACGTCAAGCGGAACGCGCAGCTCCGGTGGCCGCAGGTCGAGTTCCGCACGATCCACGCAGCCGTCCAGGGCGAGCGTGCCGTGACCGAGGTGACGGCCGCCATCCAGGAACTCGATGCCGACCCCGAGGTCGACGTCATCATCGTCGCCCGCGGTGGCGGCGACTTCCAGAACCTGCTCGGCTTCAGCGACGAGGGACTGGTCCGGGCAGCGGCGGCCGCGACGACCCCGATCGTCTCGGCGATCGGCCACGAAGCCGACCGCCCGATCCTGGACGAGGTCGCCGACCTGCGCGCCTCGACCCCGACGGACGCCGCGAAGCGCGTCGTGCCCGACGTCGCCGAGGAACTGGCGAACGTGCGGCAGGCCCGAGCCCGGCTGGGGCTCCGGCTCTCGCACACCCTGTCCGTCGAGGCGGACCGCATCGCCGCGCTGCGCTCCCGTCCGGCACTCGCCTCCACGGCGTGGCTCGTCGACACCCGTGCCGAGGAGGTGGCACGAGACCTCTCCCGGGCGCGCGAGCTCCTCGACCGTCGCATCGAGCGCTCGCACGCGGACGTCGGGCACCTGACCGGACGCCTCCGTGCGCTCTCGCCGCGGGACACGCTCCGGCGCGGGTACGCGATCGTCCAGACGGCTGACGGTGGCGTCGTCCGGGCCGCCGCGGACCTCGACGGCAGCACCGGCGTCCGCGTGACGCTCGGTGCCGGGACGGCGACGGGCACGCTCGAACCCGAGGGGCCGGGGCCCGACGGCGAGGGCTGAGCGTTCTCCACAGGCGCAGCCTTCCGACGAACGCGTCGGTGGACCCTCGGTAGGATCGAGGGGTGTCATCCGAGGAACAGCCCGAGACTGCCCCGAGCGGGCAGACAGACGTCCGGTCCCTGAGCTACGAGGCCGCGCGCGACGAACTCGTCCGCGTCGTCAACGAGCTCGAACAGGGCTCCGCGACGCTCGAGCGCTCGCTGTCCCTCTGGGAGCGCGGCGAAGCCCTCGCGGCACGCTGCGAAGAGTGGCTCGTCGGCGCCCGTGCGCGCCTCGACGCGGCCAGCGACGGAGACGCTGCCGAGGCGACCCGGTGACCGATCCGGAGACCGGCCGCCCGGTCGTCGCCGAGCTCGGCCGCCCCGAGACGGCCGAGGAGACCTGGGCACGCAAGGACTCGGCGCGCCGTGCACGCCGGCAGCACCAGACTGCCTTCAACCTCGTGCTCGCGCTCATCGCGTCGCTCGGCATCGTGGTGTTCCTGGTCGCGGTCGTGGCACGCCCGGACGGCGCCGTGGACCGCAGCGTCGACTACCAACAGGTCGCCGCCCAGGCGGACGTCCCGGGGGTCACGCTCGCAGCGCCGGAGCTCCCCGACTCGTACAGCGCGAACCGCGCCGACTACAAGGACAAGGCCGCCGACGGCGTGGACGTCTGGACCGTGGGTTTCCTGACCCCGGACAAGCAGTACGTCGGCCTGCAGCAGGGCATCGACGCCAACCCGACCTGGGTGGCGAACCAGCTCGACCAGCACGCAGCGACGGGTTCACGGTCCATCGGCGGGACGAAGTGGACCGTGTACGACCGCCGGGCAGAGGGCAAGGACGCCGGGAACCAGGCGTACTCCCTCGTCGCGACCTTCGGGCAGAACACCGTCGTGCTGGCCGGGACCGCCGACGACGCCTCGTTCCGGAAGATCGCCGCCGGCGTCGCGAAGCAGCTGAGCGACTGATCCAGGCCGAACCCGTCACCCGAAGCAGCACCGAGGAGCCGAACCCATGACCGACCGCGCAGCGTCCACCCCAGCCGACGCCCTCCGACTCCTCGTCGAGGGCAACGCCCGGTTCGCGGCCGACAAGCGCCGCACCGGCCGCATCGACCCCGACCGCCGCAACGAGCTCGCCGGCTCGCAGGCGCCGTTCGCGACCGTCCTCGGGTGCTCGGACTCCCGCGTGCCGTTCGAGCACGTCTTCGACGCGGGCATCGGCGACGTGTTCGCGATCCGCAACGCCGGGCAGATCGTCGACGACGTCGTGCTCGGCTCGATCGAGTTCGCCGTCGTGGCGCTCGGCACCCCACTGGTCGTCGTGCTGCGCCACACCAAGTGCGGGGCGGTCGCGGCGGCACGCTCCGGCGAACCCGTCCCGGCGCCGCACCTGCAGGCGCTCGTGGACGCGATCTCGCCGAGTGTCGAGCGGGTCAGGGCGACCGACGCCGACCTGCCGCAGGAAGCCATCGGCGCCGCACACCTCGAGTCCACCCTCGGCGCGATCCTCGAGCGCTCCGGCGCCGTGTCCGACGCCATCGCCGAGGGTAGATTGGCCGTCGTCGGCGCGACCTACGACCTGACCACGGGCGAGGTCAGCATCGACACCGTCGTCGGCCAGGCCTGACGACGGGCCGCCGCCGGTCCGACGGGCACCGGCACGGCACACGAGCCGCGGCGATCCACCGCGACCCGAACGACACCCCGGGCGCGACCGCGACCGGCAGCACCACCAGGAAGGACCACGACGACGTGACCGACACCACCGCGACGACACCCACCGCCTCGACCGGCACCGAACCGACCACCGACGACGGTTTCCGGATCGAGCACGACACCATGGGCGAGGTCCGTGTGCCCGTCTCGGCGCTCTACCGCGCCCAGACGCAGCGCGCGGTGGAGAACTTCCCGATCTCGGGCACCGGGCTCGAGTCGGCGCAGATCGTCGCCCTCGCGCGCATCAAGCGTGCCGCGGCGATCGTCAACGGGCAGCTCGGCATCGTCGACGGGGCCGTGGCCGACGCCATCGTCGGTGCCGCGGACACCATCATCGCGGGCGAGCACCACGACCAGTTCCCGGTCGATGTCTACCAGACCGGCAGCGGCACCTCGTCGAACATGAACATGAACGAGGTCCTGGCGACCCTGGCGTCCCGGAGCGGCACGGCCGTGCACCCGAACGACCACGTCAACGCCTCGCAGTCGTCGAACGACGTCTTCCCGACCTCGGTGCACGTCGCCGTCACGGACGCCCTCATCCGGTCGCTCGTCCCGTCCCTCGAGCACCTCGCCGAGTCCCTCGACGCGAAGGCCACGCTGTGGGCCGACGCGGTGAAGTCGGGCCGCACCCACCTGATGGACGCCACCCCGGTCACCCTCGGGCAGGAGTTCGGCGGGTACGCGCGGCAGATCCGCCTCGGCATCGAGCGTGTGAATGCCACGCTCCCCCGCGTCGCCGAAGTCCCCCTCGGCGGCACCGCGGTGGGCACCGGCATCAACACGCCGAAGGGCTTCCCGCAGCAGGTCATCGCCCAGCTGGCGGAGGACACCGGACTCCCGATCACCGAGGCCCTCGACCACTTCGAGGCCCAGGGCGCCCGTGATGCCCTCGTCGAGGCATCCGGCGCGCTCAAGGTGCTCGCGGTCAGCCTGACGAAGATCAACAACGACCTGCGGTGGATGGGCTCCGGGCCGAACACGGGGCTCGGCGAGCTGCACATCCCGGACCTGCAGCCGGGGTCGTCGATCATGCCCGGCAAGGTCAACCCGGTCATCCCCGAGGCGACGCTCATGGTCGCGGCACGGGTCATCGGCAACGACGCCACCGTCGCATGGGCCGGCGCGTCCGGCGCGTTCGAGCTCAACGTCGCGATCCCGGTCATGGGCACGGCCCTGCTCGAGTCGATCCGGCTGCTGGCGAACAGCTCGCGGGTCCTCGCCGACAAGACCGTCGACGGGCTGCAGGCGAACCTCGAGCGCGCCCGCGCCTTCGCCGAGTCCTCGCCGTCGATCGTGACCCCGCTCAACCGCGTCATCGGGTACGAGGCCGCTGCGAAGGTCGCCAAGCACGCCGTCGCCGAGGGCATCACCGTGCGGGAAGCCGTGGTCGCGCTCGGCTTCGTCGAGCGCGGTGAGGTCACCGAGGCGCAGCTGGACGAGGCGCTCGACGTCCTGTCGATGACGCACCCGAACTGATCCGCGCGACCCTCTGACGGACGGGAGGCCCGGTGCCAGCTGGCACCGGGCCTCCCGTCTGTCTCGGCTCGGTTCGTGCGCCGCGCCTCCGGTCCTCGACCCGCGAAAGCGACAGATCACCGCAGACAACCTGCGGTGATCTGTCGCTTTGGCGAAGGACTGGGCCCGTCGATCGCGGGATCTGTCGCTTTGGCGAAGGACTCGACTAGACCAGGTCGGGCGAGTCCAGCATCTCCGTCACCAGCGCGGCGATCGCGGAGCGCTCGGAACGCGTCAGCGTGACGTGCGCGAACAGCGGGTGTCCCTTCAGCCGCTCGATCACCGACGCGACCCCGTCGTGCCGACCGACCCGCAGGTTGTCGCGCTGCGCGACGTCGTGGGTGAGCACGACGCGGGAGTTCTGCCCGATGCGGGAGAGCATCGTCAGCAGGACGTTCCGTTCGAGCGACTGGGCCTCGTCGACGATGACGAACGCGTCGTGCAGGGAGCGCCCGCGGATGTGGGTCAGCGGGAGCACCTCGAGCATGCCGCGTTCCACGACCTCGTCGAGGACGTTGTCGGACACCAGCGCGCCGAGCGTGTCGTAGACGGCCTGCGCCCACGGGTTCATCTTCTCGCTCGCGTCGCCGGGGAGGAAGCCGAGCTCCTGCCCGCCGACCGCGTAGAGCGGCCGGAACACCATGATCTTCTTGTGCTGCTGCCGTTCGAGCACGGCTTCGAGTCCGGCGCAGAGCGCGAGCGCCGACTTCCCGGTGCCGGCGCTGCCGCCGAGCGAGACGATGCCGATCTCCGGGTCGAGGAGCGCGTCGATCGCGAGCCGCTGCTCGGCGGAGCGGCCGCGGAGCCCGAAGACCTCGCGGTCGCCGCGGACGAGGGCGACCGAACCGGCGGTGTGCACGCGGCCGAGACCGGATCCCCGTTCGGAGTGGATGACGACACCGGTGTTGACCGGGACACCGTCGAGCTGCGACGACCGGATCTCCTCCTTCTCGTACAGGTCGGACATCTGCTCGCCGGAGACCTGCAGCTCGGCGATGCCCGTGTACCCGGAGTCGACGGCGAGTTCGGCGCGGTACTCCTCTGCCGCGAGGCCGATCGAGGCGGCCTTGACGCGCAGCGGGAGGTCCTTCGAGACGACGACGACATCGAGCCCGTCGTTCGCGAGGTTCGACGCGACCGCGAGGATCCGGGAGTCGTTGTCGCCGAGTTGGAGGCCGGAGGGCAGGACGGACTGGTTCGAGTGGTTCAGCTCGACGCGGAGCGACCCGCCTTCGCCGACCGCGACCGGGAAGTCCAGGCGTTCGTGCTCGATGCGGAGTTCGTCGAGGATGCGGAGGGCCTGCCGGGCGAAGTACCCGATCTCCGGGTCGTTGCGCTTGGACTCCAGTTCGCTGACGACCACGACGGGCAGCACGACGGCGTGCTCGTCGAAGCGGAACAGGGCCCGCGGATCACTCAACAGCACCGAGGTGTCCAGCACGTAGGTGCGCTGGTCCGTGCCGGTCGACACCGCGGCGGAAGCCGAGGTCGACGCTGCTGACGAGGTTCCGTGGGAGACGTTCTGAGAGGTCACGACCACTCCATCCCCGGGCCGCACGCGACCCGGTCCTTGTCCTCGACACGGCCACGGAGCGGGTCCCGAAGCACCATCTGTGGCCGCTTCGATCGGGCGCGGTGCCCGATGCGGCAAAGCTACGACGAGCCTCTGACAGCGCGCCAGCGACACGCGGATTGCTCGGTTACGTTCATGTGAACGCCTCCTGAGCGACGCGCGTCAGAACGAGGTGGCGTAGGAGATGCAGGCGTCCCGGAACATGTCGAGGGTCTCGTCCGTCGTCGACGCGAAGACGGACACCCGGACCGTGCCGAGTCGGGTGCTCGCCGTGACGCCGTGGTTGTGCAGCGCCGCCGACAGCGCGGTGAGTCGTCCTTCGGCGGGCCGGAGCACGACGATGCCCGCACGCTCTGCGGGGTCGCGGCTCGACTCGACCTCGAGCCCGAACTCGTCGGCGATCTGGAACACCCGCTCCACGCGGTCCGCGACGCGCTCCTGCACGGCGGACACCCCGACCGCGGTGAGCCGCTCGAGGGAGACCGCGAGCCGCGCCTGTGCGACGGGGTCGATCCGCGTCATCGTGAAGCCGGCGGCACCAGGACGGACCGACGGCACCTCGACCGGCCACCCGGTCGTGCCGTGCGGCCCGGACAGGGCCGGCTGCAGGCGGCCGAGCGCACGGTCGCTGAACGACACGAACCCCGTGCCCCACCCGGCGTGCAGCCACTTTTGTCCACCGGTCGCCACGACGTCGGCGGCCTCGTACGGGGCGTCGACGACGCCGAAGCCCTGGATCGCGTCGACGATGAGCAGACGGTCGCCGATGACCTCGCGGATGCCGGCGAGGTCGGCGAGGTACCCGGTCCGCCAGTCCACGAGCGACACGGCGACGGCGGTGATGTCATCGGCCCCGGACTCCGCGGCCGCGGCGATTCGTGACGCGACCAGCGACGGCGTCACCCACCCCGCGCCGGACTCGATGACGACCGGGCGCACACGGCCCCCGGTGGCCGACGCGGCACTCGCCAGCGCCAGCGGCATCGACGGGTACTCGTCCGCGGCGACGAGCACGCCACCGGTCAGCCCGAACGCGGTGTGGAGCAGCCCGGGCGTCGTCGCGGTCTGCGACACGACCTGCTCCTCGCGGACGCCGACCAGCCGTGCAGCGACGGCACGGACGCGGGCGTCCTGCTCGTCGAGCGTCTCCATCGCGCCGAACCGCATGTGCTCCTGGATGGTCCCGAGGACGCGCTGCTCCTCGAGCACGGCGGTCTGCACGGGCCCGAAGGCGGCGTGGTCGAGGTACCCGGGATCCTCGGCGAAGCCGGCGGCGTACTCGTCGATCGTGGTCACAGCGGACACCTTTCACAGGAACAGAACCCTGTGAGTGTACTGGGACCCGGGTCAGCACCCGAATCGACGCCGGAACGCGCGTCGAGGCCTCAGCCGCCGAAGCGCCGCGACCGACGCCCGAAGTCGCGTACGGCCCGGAGGAAGTCGACCTCGCGCAGGTCCGGGTAGAACGCCTCGACGAAGTAGAACTCGCTGTGCGCGCTCTGCCACAGCATGAAGTCGGACAGGCGCTGCTCCCCCGAGGTGCGGATCATCAGATCAGGGTCCGGCTGCCCCTGCGTGTACAGGTGGTCGCCGATGAGCTCGGGCGTCAGGACCTCGGCGAGGGTGTCGAGCGTCCCACCGCCTTCTCCGTGCGCGCGGACGATGCTGCGCATGGCGTCGGCGATCTCACGCCGGCCGCCGTACCCCACCGCCAGGTTGATGTGCAGCCCGGTGTTGCCGGCGCTCCTGGCTTCCGCTTCCGACAGCGCCGCGACGAGCTCGTCCGGAAGACCGTCGTTCGACCCGACGTGCTGCACACGCCACGTGCCCTGCCGCGACAGGCGATCGGCCAGCGCCGCGATGATGCCGATGAGTTCCTGGAGTTCGTCGCCGCCGCGGCCCTTGAGGTTGTCCGCCGACAGCAGGTAGAGCGTGACAACCTGCACGTCGAGGTCTTCGCACCAGGTCAGGAACTCGGGGATCTTCGCCGCGCCTGCCCGATGTCCGTGCGCGGCGGTCTCGAGGCCGAGCTGCTTCGCCCAGCGGCGGTTCCCGTCCACGATCATCGCGACGTGCTTCGGCGTCGGCGCACCGTCGATCTGCTTCCGGATGCGCTGCTGGTAGGCGCGGTAGAGGATCCCGCGTCCTTCCCGTCCCAGCCTGCCGGTCACGCAACGACTGTAGTGCACGGCTCCTCGGTGCGGACTCCCAGCCGTCCGGGTGCCGGCCGGACATATCGTCGGAGGATGCAGCACGACCGGGACAGCGACACCCTCCCCCACGTCCCGTTCACGGAGGAAGCGGCGGACGAGGCCGCGGAGGAAGCGTCGCAGGCAACCGCGTCGGCCGTCGAGCCGCGTCCGGCCTGGCGTGGCTGGATCCACCTCGGCACGTTCCCGTTCGCCATCGCGATGGGCATCGTGCTCGTCTCGCTCGCTGCGAGTCCGGCCGCGAAGGCCGGGTCCGCCGTGTTCATGGCCACGTCGCTGATCATGTTCGGCGTCTCCGCGACCTACCACCGCTTCCCGTGGGGACCGGTGGTCAAGAAGGTCCTGAAGCGGATCGACCACACGAACATCTTCCTGCTCATCGCCGGCACGTACACGCCCGTGGCGGTGTGCGCCCTGCCGCACACGCTCATGCTCGTCGTGCTCTGGGTGATGTGGGGCGGCGCGCTCCTCGGCATCGCGTTCCGGGTGTTCTGGATCGGCGCACCACGTTGGCTCTACGTGCCGCTCTACCTGGCACTCGGCATGGCGGCGCTCGGGATCCTGCCGCAGCTCTTCGCGGCGAGCGTCCCGATGACGGTGCTCGTGCTGTCCGGCGGGCTCGCGTACGTCGTCGGCGCACTGGTCTACGGCTTCAAGCGGCCGAACCCGTCCCCGACGGTCTTCGGGTTCCACGAGGTCTTCCACGCGCTGACGGTCGCCGCGTTCGCCGCGCAGTGGGTCGGCATCCTGCTGGTGGCCCTGCACCCTGTCCGCTGACCGCGCACGACGAGCTCGGCACCGCGCGCGTTCCTTCCGACAACGCGTGCAGGAGGAAGCCGAATCGCGCGTAGGAGGCCGGAACTTCCGACCTCCTACGCGCGATTCGACCTCCTACGCGCGATTCGGCCTCCTACGCGCGATTCGGCTCGCCAGGCGCGGAACGGCGGACGGGAGGCTCGTGGCGGGGTCCGGCAGGTGCCTCCAGGCCGGTGACCGGTCCCGTCAGCCGCGTTCGGTGTCGTCCGCGACGTCGGTGCGGCCCGGCTCGTCGGCGCCGCCGACGTCCTCGCCACGGGCCTCGGCCTCGAGGCGCTCCCGGATCTCCGCGCGGTAGCGGGTGCGGCGGATGCGGCGGGTCATGTCCACCACGAGCAGGATCGTCAGGACCGCGATGACCGCGATCGCGATGAACCCGGCGACCCCCGGCGTGACGTCCACGTCGGGGACGGCCGAGGTCGGGCTGGGGCTCGGGGTGGCGGCGAGTACTGCCGCGATGGTGCTCACGCGTTGACGTCCTGTTCCGGTGGGATCCCCGCGAAGAGGTCGGACTCCGGCAGGTCGGTGGGCACGCGTGCCTCCACCAGCTGGTAGTCCTCGGTCGGCCACACCGTCGCGAGGAGGTCGTTCGGCCAGTAGAAGAAGGGGCTGTCCGGCGGCACCTGGCTGGCGTGCGCACGGAGTGCGGCGTCGCGGGCGTCGAAGTACTCGTGCACGTCCACGTGCGTCGTCGCGAGGTCGGGCCGGTCGGCGAACCGCTCCACCCACTCGCCGAGCTGCTCGAGGAGCGGGCTCTCCGGCTCGCGCTCCTTGAGGGCCTCGTAGAACGCGGTGAAGCGGCGCGGGTTCATGGTGCGCTCGTAGTAGAGCTTCGAGATCGACCAGGGTTCCCCGGCCTCCGGGTACTTCGTCGGGTCGGCGGCATCGCGCCAGGCGGCCACGGAGACCTCGTGCGTGCGGATGTGGTCGGGGTGCGGGTACCCGCCGTTCTCGTCGTAGGTGACGAGCACGTGCGGGCGGAACCGACGGATCACGCGGACGAGGGCCTCGGTGCTGTACTCGAGCGGGACGGTGGAGAACGTGCCGGGTCGCACGGTCTCGCCCTGCTCGGCGTCGGGCAGTCCCGAGTCGTGGTAGCCGAGCCAGACGTGGTCGATGCCGAGTGCCGCCTGCGCAGCGGCCATCTCGCCGCGGCGGTAGCCGGCCATGTCGCGGTGCGCGTGGCTCGTCGCGGGTTCGCCGAGGTGGTCGTTGAGGATGTCGCCGGCCTCGCCGCCGGTGCAGGAGACCACGAGGACCTGGTCGCCGTCGGCCACGTACTTCGCCGAGGTGGCCGCTCCCTTGCTCGACTCGTCGTCGGGATGGGCGTGCACGGCCATCAGGCGGTAGGGCACCGGACGTTCCTCACTGCTGGCGATCGGGATGCACGTCGCGCGCATCGGGGGTGCGGGTGGCGCACGGAGAGCGTGAACTACCCTGGGATCAGGATAATCACCCCGGGAGCCCCGAACTGTCCGAACAGCTGAACCCGACCCCGTCTGGCCCGACCGCGTCTGGCCCGACCACCACGGCCACCCTCGACGACCGCTACGGCCGCACCCCCGGGCGCACCCGTCGCACCCGCACGATCGCCATCGCCGCGGCGGCCGCGATCGTCGTCGTGTTCGGCGCCTGGGTCATCTGGGCGGGCCCAGGGCAGACCTCGCACGGCCTCGACACCGAGGACGTCGGCTACGAGATCCTCTCGGCACACAAGGCCGTGGTGCACTCGCAGGTGTCGGTGGATCCGGGCACGAAGGCCGAGTGCGCCGTCCAGGTGCTCGACAAGTCGTACACGATCGTCGGCTGGAAGACGGTGTCGCTGCCCGCCGCCACCGAGCGCTCGCGGTCGATCTCGACCGAGGTGAACACCACGACACGCGGCGTGACCGGCTTGATCCACACCTGCTGGGTTCCCTAGACTGCCCTGATTCGCCTGACGAGATCGACCGCTCCGGTCGGTCTCGTTCTTTCATGGCCGAAGGGATTGACTTTCATGAGCAACGACACGCAGGCCACCTGGCTCACGCAGGAGGCGTTCGACCGCCTCCAGGCGGAGCTCGAGGAGCTGAGCGGCGAAGGCCGTGCCGAGATCGCCCGCCGCATCGAGGCCGCGCGCGAAGAGGGCGACCTCAAGGAGAACGGCGGCTACCACGCTGCGAAGGACGAGCAGGGCAAGATCGAGGCCCGCATCCGCGTGCTCACGAACCTGCTGAAGACGGCGACCGTCCGCGAAGCCGAGTTCGACGGCACCGTCGAGCCGGGCACCGTCGTGACGGCGACCATCGCGGGCGACTCCTCGACGTTCCTCGTCGGCAGCCGCGAGATCGTGGCCGAAGGCTCCGACCTGACGGTCTACAGCCCGGTCAGCCCGGTCGGCGCCGCGATCGTCGGCCTCCGCGCCGGCGACGCCACGACGTACACCGCGCCGAACGGCAAGGACATCGCCGTCGAGGTGACGAAGGTCGAGCGCTACGAGCCGTAGGCTCGCGCCCCCTCACGAACAACGCGCCCCGTCCTGACGGGGCGCGTTGTTCGTTGCGGGGCGCGATCCGCGCCGGACGGGAGGCTCAGTGCAGCAACTGCTCCGGGCGGAAGCCCGCCTCGTGGAGCCGCTGGATGACCTCTTCGGCGTGCTCGGGGCCGCGGGCCTCGATCGACAGGTCGAGGGCGACCTCGTTGATGACGAGCCCCTGCCCGTGCCGGGTGTGCAGGACCTCGACGACGTTCGCGCCTGCGTCGGAGATGACCTGGGAGACCCGGGCGAGCTGCCCGGGGCGGTCCGGCAGCATGATCCGGATGCCGATGTAGCGAGACGCGGCGACGAGACCACGGGTGATCACGCGCTCCATCATGAGCGGGTCGATGTTCCCGCCGCTCAGGAGCACGACGGTCCGACCGGTGTCCTTGACGGCGCCGGCCATGATCGCTGCCACGCCGACCGCGCCTGCGGCCTCGACGACCAGCTTCGCGCGCTCGAGGAGCACGAGCAGCGCCCGGGCGACGTCGTCGTCGGAGACCGTGACGATCTCGTCGACGAGGTCGCGGATGATCGGGAAGTTGAGCTCGCCGGGGCGGGCGACGGCGATGCCGTCCGCGATCGTCGGCGTGGTCTGGATGGTCACCGGCTCCCCGGCGTCGAGCGAGTCGGGGTAGGACGCGGCGTTGGCCGCCTGCACGCCGATCACGCGGATCGTGCGACCGAGACGCTCGGCGAGTCCCTTCACCGCGATGGCGATGCCGGCGATGACGCCGCCGCCGCCGATCGGGACCACGACCGTGTCGACGTCGGGCACCTGGTCGACGATCTCGAGCCCGAGGGTGCCCTGCCCGGCGATGACGTCGGGGTGGTCGAACGGCGGGATGAACACGGCACCCGTGCGGGCGCCGAAGTCCTTGGCGGCCGACAGCGCTTCTTCCACGGAGTGGCCGCGGAGGACGACCTCGGCCCCGTAGTGCCGGGTCGCCTGCAGCTTCGGCAGGGCGACGCCGACCGGCGTGAAGATCGTCGCCGGGATCCCGAGCTCACGGGCGGCGAGGGCGACGCCCTGGGCGTGGTTGCCGGCGCTGGCGGCGACGACGCCCTTCGCGCGCTGCTCTGGTGTCAGCGCTGACAGGCGGTTGTACGCCCCGCGCACCTTGTACGCGCCGGTGCGCTGCAGGTTCTCGCACTTCAGGTGCACGGGCGACCCGAGGAGCTCCGCGAGGAACTGCGACGTCTCCATCGGGGTCACGCGCGCCACGCCCGCGATGGTCTCCCGCGCAGCCTCGATGTCGGCGAGCGTGGGGGCCTGGGGAGGAGCGCTGGTGTCGGTCACTCCCCCATCATCGTCGGTGCGGGGCCCCGCCCGCGAACCGATGACGTCAGTTGGTGCTGGCGGTGCCGTCAGCGGCCGTGGGTTCCTTGTCGCTGCCGGGCGCCGGGACGTCGTCCAGCGTGGTGTGCCGGCGACGACGGAGGAGCTGGATGTTGCCGTGCTGCCCGCGCTTCGGGGTCGCTTCGAGCACGTGGTCCGAGTCGAGTCGACGCCACCGGCCGCTCGCGATGGTGGTGACCATCGCGTTCACCGTCGCGATCAGGGGGACCGCGAAGAACGCGCCGGCGATGCCAGCGAGACCGGAGGCCGCGGTGACGCCGAGGACGACCGCCAGGGGGTGCACCTTCACCGCGTTGCCCATCACCAACGGCTGGAGGATGTGCCCCTCGATCTGCTGCACGAGCAGGACGACCGCGAGCACGAGGACCGCGGCGATCGGTCCGTTGAAGATCAGCGCGACGAAGACCGCCAGGAACCCGGTGACGATCGCACCGACGACGGGGATGAACGCCCCGAGGAACACGAACGCGGCGATCGGGATGACGAGGGGCATGCCCCCGAAGAACAGCCCGACGATCCAGGCACCGAGGCCGATGCCGACGGCGTCGACGAACGCGACGAAGATCTGCACGCGGATGAAGCTCGTCAGGGTGATCCAGCCGGCCACCCCGGCACCGTCGACCGCTGCGCGCGCCTTCTTCGGGAAGAGACGCACGGTCCAGCGCCAGACGTTCTTGCCGTCGATGAGCAGGAAGATCGTCGTGAACAGGATGATGAACAGGGCCTCGAACACGTGGGTTGCACTCGACCCGGCGCTCGCGACGCCGGAGAGGATCGATCCGGAGTTGTCCTGCAACCACTTGGTGGCGTCGTCGAGCCAGCCGTTGACGTCTTTCTGGGTGATGCCGAGTCCGGAGTTGAGCACGAAGTCGCGGATGTTCGCGTACTGCGAGAGCGTCCGGTCCCGGAGCGACGGGTAGGACGCGATCACCTGGTCCACGACGAGCCAGATCAGGCCACCGAGCGCGGCGATGCCCGCCAGCAGGCTGACGATGACCGCGATCCACTTCGGGACGTGGTGGCGCTGCAACCAGTTCGAGAACGGGACCAGCAGCGCGGAGATCACGATGCCGATGAGGAACGGGATGAGGATCTCACTGAAGATCGTCATCAGCCAGATGAAGAGCGCGATCACCCCGACCACGACGAGCACCCGCCAGGACCACGCCCCGGCGATGCGCATGCCCATCGGTACCGAATCCTCGACCACGGGGTCGGGATGAGTCTGCTTGCGTCCCCATGCCATGCCGCGAGTGTATCCGTGTGTCGCCTGACAGGTTCCAGATGCGGCATGTACGTCGGCAGGTGGGCGTCGGTGGCGCTCACTAGGGTCGAGGACATGGTCAGGACCACGCTCTCCGCTGCCGAGTCCCGGCGCCTCGCACTCGCCGCGCAGGGCTTCGGGCGGCCGCCGGCGGACACCGTCGTCACCAGGTCGCTGAGCGCGGGGATCAACCGCCTCGGCCTGCTGCAGATCGACTCGGTCAACGTCTTCGAGCGGAGCCACTACCTGCCGCTGTTCGCCCGGCTCGGCGCCTACGACCGCACCGCGCTCGATCGACTGACGTTCGCGAAGCGCGGCCCGTACCTGGAGTACTGGGCGCACGAAGCCGCGTTCATCCCCCGGGACGACCTCCGGCTGTTCCGCTGGAAGATGGACGCGATGCGCGAGCGGGACGCCGCCCCGGTCCGCATCGAACACGTCACCAGGACCGAGTCCGTGCGTCGCGAGCTGCACGCGATGCTCCGTGCCGAGGGGCCGATGCCCGCGAGTGCCGTGGAGCACGAGTCGAACGTGCGCCGTGGGCCGTGGTGGGGGTGGAGCGACGTCAAGCTCGGACTCGAGCTGATGTTCCGCTGGGGCGACGTGGTGAGCGCGGGGCGATCGGGCTTCGAGCGGGTGTACGCGCTGCCGTCGCAGGTGCTGCCGGCCGGGTTCCTCGAGACGGCACCTGCTCGCGCGGACGCGATCCGCGAGCTCGTCGGGCGGGCGTCCCGCGCGCTCGGTGTCGGCACGCGTGCTGACATCGCCGACTACTACCGGTTGCGGTCGGACGACACCGCGGCGGCCATCGCCGAGCTGCAGGACGCCGGGGAACTGCTGCCCGTGCTGGTCGAGGGCTGGCGGGAGCAGGCGTGGATGCACGCCGACGCCCGGGTCCCGCGCACGATGACGACCAGTGCGGTGCTGAGCCCGTTCGACCCCGTGGTGTGGTTCCGGCGACGTGCCGAGCGGATGTACGGGTTCCACTACCGGATCGAGATCTACACGCCAGCGCCGAAGCGGGTGTTCGGGTACTACGTGCTCCCGGTGCTGCAGGACGACACGCTCGTCGGCCGGGTCGACCTGAAGAGCGACCGGCAGCGCGGGGTCCTCCGCGTGCGGACGGCCTGGCAGGAAGACGGCGCCGTGCTCGATGCGGAACGCCTGGCGGACACCCTGCGCCGGGCAGCGGCGTGGCAGGGGCTCGACGGCATCGAGGTCACCGATCGCGGGACGGCCGCCCGTGCACTGGCGGGGGCGCTCGGCGTGCCGCTCGTCCCGCACCTGGCGGCCGACGACGCGGACGCCCCCGAGCCCGCCACGACCGACGCGGCCGACGCGACCGTCTAGAAGCGGTCCTGGTTCGCGCGGAGCCGCGCGATCCGATCCGGCAGCGGCGGGTGCGTCGAGAACAACCGGTCCATCAGTCCGGGCTGCATCGGGTCCGCGATCCACAGGTGCGCCATGGAGGAGTTCTGCGTCTGCATCGGGCGACCGTGGGCCCCGAGCTTCTCGAGCGCCCGCGCGAGGCCCTCCGGGTGCCGGGTGGTGAGCGCACCGGTTGCGTCGGCGAGGTACTCGCGCTGCCGGGAGACCGCCGCCTGGACGCCCATCGCCGCGATCGGGGCGACGAGCACGGCGACGATCCCGGCGATCATCAGGATCGGGTTCGCACCGCCGCCGTTGTCGTTGTTCCGGTTCCGCCCGCCGGTCAGCCCGCTGAAGATCGAGATGCGCAGCAGGACGTCCGCGATGAGGCCGACCGCGACGACCAGCCCGAAGACCATCGTCGACACCCGGATGTCGTAGTTCCGGACGTGTCCGAGCTCGTGCGCCATCACGCCCTGCAGCTCCTGGTCGTCCATGATGTCGAGCAGCCCGGTGGTGGCGGCGACGACGGCGTGCTCCGGGTCACGGCCGGTGGCGAAGGCGTTCGGGGACGGGTCGCGGATCACGTAGACCCGGGGCATCGGCATCCCGGTGGCGATCGCGAGGTTCTCGACCGTGCGCCAGAGCCGGGGTTCGGTGTTCCGGTCGATCTCGATGCCGCCGGCGATGGCGGTCGCCTGGCGCGAAGCGGTGAAGTACTGCAGCACGGCGTACCCGATGGCGACGACGAGCACGATCACACCGATCGAGACGTTGCCCGCGAGGTACCCGCCGAGGAACCCGAGGGCGCCGATGATCAGCAGGAAGACGAAGACGATGACGACGGTGTTGCGCTTGTTGCGCGCGATGGCGCTGTACATCTGCGGGAGCCGTGCCGGTTCGTCAGAACTGGACGCGCGGCGGCTCGGCGATGGCCGCCGGCTCGGCCGTCTCGAAGAACGATGCCTCGTCGAAGCCGCGGCTCTTCGCGAAGGAGGAGTTCGGGAACACCTTGATCTTGGTGTTCAGCTCGCGGACGCCGCCGTTGTAGAACCGCCTGGCCGACTGGATCTTGTCCTCGGTGTCGACGAGTTCGGTCTGCAGCTGCAGGAAGTTCTGGCTCGACTGGAGCTGGGGGTACCCCTCGGCCACGGCGAACACGCTCTTCAGGGCCTTCTGCATGTGCCCTTCGGCTGCGGATGCCGCTGTCGCGTCGCCGGCGCTCAACGTCTCGGAGCGGGCCTTGGTCACGTCGTCGAAGACGGACTTCTCGTGCGTGGCGTACCCCTTCACCGTGTCGACGATGGTGGGGATGAGGTCAGCGCGGCGCTTCAGCTGCACGGAGATGTCGCTCCACGCCTCGTCGACGCGGACCTTCAGCGTGACGAGCGAGTTGTACGTGACCCAGAGGTAGATCCCGACGACCACGAGGACCACGACCACCACGCCGATGACGATCAGTGTCGTGATGAGTCCGGTGTCCATGCGGGAGTGCTCCTTGTCGCGTCGGGATGCTCGCGTGCGGCGGCCGATGGTGCACACCGGACGACCATCGATGATTCTAACGACGCTCAGTGACGGTTCCGAGCGCGGCCCGGGGTTCACGGTTGATTCCCCAGGCACGCACACCCCACGTTCGGGACCGGCTCGGATCGGGGACATCATCCGCGAGGTGTATTGACCGATCAGTCGCCATGACGTGGGATGGAGGGGCATGAACACGCGCGGGGACCACGTGGACACCAGGGCAGTCGGGGGCGACGGCCCTGCTCGTCGAGCCCGGAAGTCCGCCCGTGGCACGGTGCTGGCGGGCCTGACCGCGACGCTCGCCGCAGCCCTGCTCGCCCTCGCGGCCGCCCCCGTGGCAGCAGCAGCGACCACCGCGTCGCGGCCAGCATCGACCACCATCGCGCCGGCGGCAGCGACGAGCACCGCGGCGCCGGCCGCCCCCACGCAGTCCGACACCCGGCCGGCCCCACCGTCGTCCGCCCCGACGGGTTCCCCGTCCCCGACCGCTCCCCCGACCGATCGCCCCCCGGTCGACCCCACGATCGCCGACCCCGGCGACGTCACGAGCGCGACCGGCCGGTTCCACGGCACGGCGACGCCCGGACACGCCGTCCGTGTGATGGACCCCGCCGTCTCCACCCGTTCGGTGTGCACCGCGACGGCAGACCCCCGTGGCACGTGGTCCTGCTACGGCACCGTCCAGACCGGTCCGCAGCAGGTGTTCACCGTGCAGGACACCACCGACCCCTCCCGCCGCACCGCCGACGCTCCGGCGTCCGACGTCGTCGTCCCGCCGACCATCACCACGCGGGCACCGACCGCGGGCTCCGTCTCCGGCACCGGGGACGCGGGCATGACCGTCACGGTGTCACTCTCCGGCACCACGACGAACGGAGGCGCCGCCGTCCGCACCGCGGTCATCGGACCGGACGGCCGCTGGATCGTCTCCTGGGCGACGGGTGCACCGCGCCCGAACGGCACCGTCACCATGACGGCCACCCAGACGGCGAGCACCGCGGGTGGCTTCCGGTCCGACCTCCGCAGCGCCGCATCACAGCCGGTGTCGATCACGATCGACCGCACCCCGCCGGACGCCCCGCGTGTCACGGACCCGCGGACCGGAGCACGGATCGGCACCCAGCCGCTGACGATCCGCGGCACGGGTGAGCCCGGCGCCACCCTGACCGCCTACGTCGACCGCGTCGCGGTGTGCGGCGCCACGGTCGGCTCGAACGGTTCCTGGGCGTGCTCGGCCGAGGGCACGACGCTCACGGCGGGCCGCCACCAGGTCACCGCGCTGCAGCACGACGCCGCGGGGAACCACTCGCGGTCGTCCTCGGCCGTGGACGTCACGGTCCGGGCGGGCGCCACCAGCACCCCCGGTTCGAGTGCACCGCCCAGCAGCGCCCCGAGCGGGCCCACCGGAGCCGGTGGCACCCCGACCGGGACGGCAGGACCGGGCACGGCCGACGGCTCGGGCGGGACCTCCGGGCACACCCCGGGCAGCGGCGCCGGCGGCGGGACGGAGTCCGGCGGAGCCGGGACCGGCGGCGGCAGCGCGGGCCAGGGCACCGGCGGCCACGACTGGTCCGGCCCGGCGGGCGACTGGTCGATCGCGACGACGTTCGACCAGACCGTCCCCACCATCCAGTCGTCCTTCTCGTGGCGCACGCTCCTCGTTGCTGCCTCGGTCGCGGCCGGGTTCCTGCTCCTCGTCGCCGGGCCCGCACGACTCGTCGCACGCACCCTCCGCGGTCGCATGCCCGTCCGCCTCGCGTCCTTCACCGGGCGCAACCGCCCCCGCGCGGAGCGCACCCGTGGTGACGAGGCGCTCCCGACCTGGGCGTCCGTCGCCGTGGCGGTCCCGCTCGCAGCCGTGCTGACCCTGCTCGGGGTCGGTGTCGAGCTCGAGGCGCGGTACGTCCGCCTCGCGATCGCGGTCCTGCTCGGTGCCGCCGTCCTCGCGGCCGCGGTGGTGCTGGCGACCCGCTGGGCCGCCGGCGCCGACCGGCACACGGTCGGGTACCGCATCTCGCCGTGGCTCGTGCTCGCCGCCCTCGTGGCGTGCGGCATCACCCGGCTCGCGGACCTCTCCCCGGCGATCGTCATCGGCGTCCTCCTGGTCCCGGCCGGACGCCTCGACGTCGACACGGCCGCGATGCGCCTCGGCACCGGGATCGCGGCCTGCGCCAGGAGCGCGACGTGGCGTTCGATCGCGCTGCTCCTCCTCGCCGCGGCCGGGTGGCTGCTGCACAGCCTCACCCCGGGAACCGGCTTCTGGACGTCGCTCGTGTCCGAGTTCGCCATCACCCTCTGCGTGGGCGGTCTCGGGTCGCTCGTCGTGACGCTGCTGCCGGTCGCCGGCTCCGCCGGCAGCGCACTGTGGGCGCACTCCCGGGGCCGGTACGCATCGATCGCCGCCGTCGGCGTCGCGCTGGCCGCCGCCGTCTACTCCGGCTCCGCCGGGACCCACGTCTCCCCCGTCGCCATGGGTGTCGTCGCCTGCGGGTGCGCCGCGGTGGCGGCCGCCACCTGGTTGTGGGTCCGGGTCCTGGAACCGGACGTCCGCGGCTGACACGCACCGAGCCTCCAGTCCGGCGCCGGAGACCGCGGCCGACCCGCCGACACACTGGAGGCTCACCGCACCCCCGGCGCGCCGCCACCGCCGTGCAGGCGGCCAGTGCGCACCAGTGGTCACCGCGGGTGCGCGCCGGTCGCCGTCACTGCGCACTCGACCGTCTCGCGCGCCGCGCGCCCGGCACTGCGCGCGCGGATTACGCTGGCGAACGGTGCGTCGGAGCACCGACGAGCGCATGGGAGCGACGATGACGAAGACCCGATCCGACTACGACCCGACCCGGTTCCGCGAGGTCTTCGAGGGCAGCTACACCTACGCCAACGGCTTCGCGCGGAACACGCACCGCTTCGCCGGACGTCCAGCCCTCCGGGACCCGGACACGGACCGGTCGTGGACGTACGCGGAACTCGGCGACGCGGTCGACCGGATCGGCGGGTGGCTCCTCCGGCACGGCGCCGGCAAGGGCTCGGTCGTCATGGTCGAGCTCTTCAACTCCCCCGAGTTCGCGATGCTCTACCTGGCGTGCCACCGCATCGGCGCGGTGTTCTCGCCGACGAACTTCCGGCTCGCGGCCGACGAGGTCGCGTTCATCGTCGACGACTCGGCCCCGGTCGTGCTCGTGTACGACGCCGACCGGACCACGGACATCACGGCCGCGCTGGCGAGCGCCTCGCACGACCCGGCGCACGTCGTGGTCGTCGGCGATGCGCTCCGGCAGGACGTCCCGTTCGCCGACCTGCTCGCGGCCGACCCGGTGACGGCGGACGAACTCACGCCGACCGAGCCGCGGAGCACCTACGACGAGACGACGCGGCTGTACACCTCCGGGACGACGGGCCGACCGAAGCCCGTCCCGCTGCCGAGCCTCGTCGAGGTGCTCAGCGCGCACGACGTGGTCATGCACTTCCCGCTGAGCCCCTTCGACAAGACGCTGAACATGTCGCCGCTGTTCCACCGCGGTGGGCTGTACTCCGGCGGTCCGAACCCGGTGTTCTACGTCGGGGCCGAGCTCACCACGCTCCGGCACTTCGACGCCGACCGTGTGCTCGACCTCGTCGAGTCGGAACGGCTGACGTTCCTCATCGGGGCCCCGCCGAACCTCGTGCAGCTCGCGAACGCGCAGGAGAAGCGGCCGCGCGACCTGTCCTCCCTGCACGGCATCGTGACGATGGGGGCGCCGCTCGACCGGGCCGCTGCCCTGCGGTACCAGGAGCTGCTCTCCCCGCGGATCTTCAACGGCTACGGCACGACGGAGACCTTCTGGAACACGTTCCTGCGCCCGGAGGACTTCCCCGACGGCGCCGGCTCCACGGGCCGGGCCTCCACCGACGACGACGTCGCGGTCGTCCGGGTGTACGCCGACGAGCTCGCGGCGCCGAGCGACACCGTGGCGAAGGACGGCACCGAGATCGGCGAGTTCGCGGTCCGCACCGTGAAGTCCGGCTACTCGTACCGGAACCCCGGCCTCGAGGCGGAGAAGTTCGCGAGCGGCTGGTTCTACCCGGGCGACCTCGCGACGTGGGACGAGCACGAGCGGGTGACGATCGTCGGGCGCAAGGACGACATGATCATCTCCGGCGGCGAGAACGTGCACCCCGTGCAGGTGGAGGCGGTCCTGCAGGAGCACCCAGGCGTCGCGGACTCGATCGTGACCGGGGTGCCCGACGAGCGCTGGGGCGAGGTCGTGACGGCGTACGTCATCCGTGCCGAGCGCGGGCTGCCGTCGGATGACGCCGACGCGGCCGCCGAGCTCGAGCAGTGGACGGGGTCGCATCCGGGCCTTGCACGGTACAAGCGCCCGCGGAAGTACCGGTTCGTCACCGAGCTGCCGTACAACGCGACGGGCAAGAAGGTGCACTACCTCGCCAAGGCGACGGCCGCCGAGGACGACGCAGCGGGGCTGCTGCTGGCCCCGTAGCGGACGGGAGGCACGGTGCGGGCCCGCCACGAGCCTCCCGTCCGGCCCTGGTCGCGCTCAGTGCGCCGGGGCGGTGCGGGCGAACAATCCGGGGAGCAGCCCACCGATCTTCGTGCCGATGCACAGGCTCGCGAACGTCGCGAGCGGGGTGGCGAGCGCCACCGGGTCGAGGGTCGACACCGCGACGAGCCCGACCGTGCCCGGGACGAGCAACAGGAACGCGGGGAAGAACGACACCGTCGCCGGGATCACCGGGACGAGCCGTTCGAGCAGGCGGGTGGCGACGAACAGCAGGGCGGCGGTCACACCGGTCGCGACGACGCTGCCCCACAGTGGGCTCGTGCCGCTCAGCACCGCGTAGGCGGTCACCATGACCGCGACGGACACGAGCGTGAGACGCCAGCCGGAGCCGAAGACCAGGCCGAGACCGAGCGCCAGGACGACCACCGCGACCCACGACACCCAGTAGGACGGCACCGCTTCCCAGCCGCCGCGGTCGGTCCCGACCCCGGCGACCTCGCCGACGAGGGCCGCGGACGACGGGTCGACGTGCAGCCCGGTGAGCGCGCTGCCGGCGGCGATCCCGGCGGCCATGAAGCCGAGCATGATGACGCCCTGCACGAGCCGCGAGGCCCCGGTGACGATGTCCGCCGCTGTGAGTTCGAGCAGGGCGTTCGTGATGAGCGCCCCGGGGACGAACACCGCGACGGGCGCACAGACGGCGAAGAGCGGGACGTGCCCGAAGCCGGTCTGGGCGACGACGAGTCCGACCACCGCCGTCGACATGAACGCCGCGAGGAACGGGATGATGGCGACCGCCTCGCGGAAGCGACGGAGCAGGAGTCCGATGACCCCGACCAGCGCGCCGACGCCGAGCGTGACCAGGATCGCCCACCACGGACAGCGGAACACGACCGCCAGTCCTGCGGCGGTGAGGGCGTTGCCCGCGATCCACGGCAGCGGCGCCGGCGGGCGGGTGCCCGCTCGGATCGCCCTGACCCGCGCCGGGATCTCCGCGAGGGCGATCGAGCCGCTCTCGAGCCCGAGGACCAGCCGATTCGCGCGCGCCGCCTGCCGGGACGACAGCTCGACGCCCTCGGCGTTCACGATCGTCGCCGATCCCGTCGCGGTCTCGCTGACGATCACGAGTGCCGGGAGCACCCCGACCGCGAGCTCCGGGCCGATGCCGGCGGAGTCGCGGGCTTTCTCGAGCGCCGAACGGACGTCGGTGACGGAGCTGCCGGCGTCGAGCAACAGGGTGCCGAGCGTGCCGAGGAGCATGCCGACCGGGACGGTCTCCCCGTCGACCACCTCGACGTGCGACTCCGGCTGCCGGAGGACACCACGGAGGTTCGCGAGCGCGCTGCCGAATCCCACCACCGGAGCATGCTAACGGTCACCGGGGTCAGTGCGCGGTCTGCACCGCCCGCGTACGCCACCGCATCTCGCTCGTGAACCCCTCGGTCTCCGGGTGCAGCTCGTCGTCCGGCGCCGACTGCACGAGCAGCCCGATCGCGGGCGCCAGCAGGATGCTCGACGTGGTGGCCATCCCCCAGCGATCGACGGTCGGGACGTGCACCGTGTCGGCCAGACCCGCCTGCGCGAGGGCCGCCGCGTACTCGAGCACCGCGTACGCGGCGTCGTCCGTCGTGAGGACCGTCGCCAAGCCGTAGATGATGTGCTTCACGGTCGGGGACCTCCGTGCCCGGAATCGCCACACAACGGGGGACGACCTCGGCTGGACGCTACGCGCACTCCACGGTGCGTGCTCAGGTTCAGCCCCTAGGTTTCGATGCAACCGCATTCGCGGGAACTCTGAGTTCGGCCGAAGGGCTGTTCCTGATGGAAGCAGCCCCCTGATGCCCGCTTCATCGACCCTGTACCGATCCACCACTCCTCGCGTCGCCGGAGCAGCAACCGCGACGTCGACCTACAAGGACCTCCTCGAGGAGGTCCGTGCCGCCGGTCTCCTGGAACGCCGTGTCGGCTTCTACTGGGCCGTGTTCGGCGTGCTCGTCGCCCTGGTCGCCGCGTGCTTCACCGCCGTTGCACTGCTCGATGGTTCGTGGTTCGTGCTCATCCCCGCCGGGATCCTCGGCGCGCTGTTCACCCAGTTCGCGTTCCTCGCCCACGAAGCCGCGCACCGTCAGGTGTTCGCGTCTCGCAAGTGGAACGACCACGCCGGCCGCTGGGTCGGCACGTTCGTCGTCGGGCTGTCCTACACGTGGTGGATGAACAAGCACAACCGCCACCACGGCAATCCGAACACCATCGGCAAGGACCCCGACATCGCGCAGGACACCGTGTCCTTCATCGAGGAGGACGCAGCCGAGCGCAAGGGTCTCCTCCGTGCACTCACCCGGGTGCAGGGCTGGGCGTTCTTCCCGCTCCTGACGATGGAGGGCGCGAACCTGCACTTCCTCGGCGTCAAGGCACTCGTCACCGGCCAGCACATCAAGGGCTCCGGCCGCGACCGCGTCATCGAGGGATCGCTGCTCGTCGCCCGCTTCGGCATCTACCTCTGGGCCGTCTTCGCGCTCATGCCGTTCCCCGTGGCCGCCGCCTTCCTCGGCGTGCAGCTCGCCGTGTTCGGCGTGATGATGGGCGGCTCGTTCGCCCCGAACCACAAGGGCATGCCGATCATCGCCGAGGGCGCCCGCATCGACTTCCTGTCCCGCCAGGTGCGCACCTCGCGTAACATCACCGGCGGGATCTGGGCCGACCACCTCTTCGGCGGGCTCAACCACCAGGCGGAGCACCACCTCTTCCCGAGCATGGCGCGCCCGAACCTGCGCAAGGCCAAGCCGATGGTGAAGGCGCACTGCGCCAAGCACGACATCCCGTACACCGAGGCCAGCCTCGGGAAGTCGTACGCGATCGTCGTCGCCTACCTCAACCGCGTCGGGCTCGCCGCACGCGACCCGTTCACCTGCCCGATGGTGACGGCGTACCGCCTGCACTGACGTACCCCCGGTGGGACTCGAACCCACAACTCGGCGATTTTAAGTCGCATGCCTCTGCCAGTTGGGCCACGGGGGCGCGGCGATCCAGCCTACCGACGAAGGGCGGTCACCCCATGTGGGGTGACCGCCCTTCGGCGTGCGCGGGTGATCGCTACTTGGCGTCGGCCTTCGCGGCGCCGGCTTTCGCGGCGTCGGCCTTCTCGCCGTCGACCGGGGCTGCCTCGTTCGAGACGTCCTCGGCGGGCTTGCCGTACGCGGGGCCGGCGGCACCGGCGGGCGTGCCCTCTTCCGGCGACGGCGCGACGGCCTTCGGCTCCTCGGCAGCAGCAGGCTTCGGGCGCGACGCCCACGCCTCGAACGCGGCGCGCGGGGTCTCGCGGTCGTCGAGCGACGCGATGTCACGACCCAGGAAGAAGCCGCCCACCCAGTCGCCGATGACGCGCCACTTGCGCTCCCACGACGGCATCGCCATGCCGTGGTAGCCACGGTGCGCGCCCCATGCGAGGAAGCCCTTCATCGCGAACTTGCCCGACTGGAAGACACCGATGCCGAGACCGAGGCCCGCGACGGCGCCGAGGTTGTCGTGCTTGTAGTCCACGGTCGCCTCGCCGCGGAGCACCGCGACCAGGTTCTTCGCGAGCTGCTTGGCCTGACGGACGGCGTGCTGCGCGTTCGGGACGCACATGCCGCCGACGCCGGCACCCGTGAGGTCCGGGACGGCTGCGACGTCGCCACAGGCCCAGGCGTCGGCGATGACCTCGTCCTCGTTCACGACGCGGAGGTCGGGCTGCACGGTGATGCGGCCGCGGGGCTCGAGCGGGAAGTCGGTGCCCTTGACCATCGGGTTCGCCATGACGCCGGCGGTCCAGATGATGAGGTCGGACTCGATCGTTTCGATCGACTCGTCCTTGGCCTTGAGCTGGCACACGCCACCGACGGCCGACGCGAGCTGCGTCTCGAGGTGCACGTTCGCGCCGCGCTCCGCGAGGTTCTTGAGCACCCAGTGCGAGGTCTCGAGGGACACCTCAGGCATGATGCGCCCCATCGCCTCCACCAGGTGGAAGTGCGTGTCGTCGAAGGACAGCTGCGGGTAGCTCTTCAGCAGGTCGGTGACGAACGAGCGGAGCTCGGCGAACACCTCGATGCCGGCGAATCCACCGCCGACGACGACGACCGTGAGCAGGCGGTCGCGCTCCGGACCGGCCGGCAGGTTCGACGCCTTGGCGAAGTTCGTGAGGATCTTGTCGCGGATGGCCGCGGCTTCCTCGATGGTCTTCAGGCCGATGGCCTCGTCAGCGACGCCCGGGATCGGGAAGGTGCGGGAGACGGCACCGGCGGTCATGACGATCTGGTCGTAGGACTCTTCCCACGGCTCGCCGATCGCCGGCGTGATCGTCGCGGTCTTCGAGGCGTGGTCCACCTTGGTGACCTTGGCCGTGACGACACGGGTCTTCTTGAGGTGACGACGGTGCGAGACGACGGCGTGACGCGGCTCGATGGAACCGGCGGCGACCTCCGGGAGGAACGGCTGATACGTCATGTACGGCAGCGGGTCCACCATGACGACCTCGGCTTCGCCCTGGCGAAGGTGCTTCTCGAGCTTCCATGCGGTGTAGAAGCCGGCGTAACCGCCGCCGACGACGAGGATCTTGGGCACGGGGGATGATCTCCTTGGAGTGGGGGTGGTTGCCGGGCGGCTGGTCAGAATTCGCCACCACCCGCCCCGACTCCGGCGTCTGCACCCTCATCATACGCCCGGCATTCGCACCGGTCGGGCGACCAGCTCGCGCGCTCGAGCGCGAGGTCGCCGATGGGGTTCACGCCGGGGCCGGCAGCGAGTGTGTGACCGACGAGGGCGTGCAGGCACTTCACGCGGACGGGCATGCCGCCGGCGCTGATGCCGTCGATCTCGTCGACGTGCTCGATGGATTCGCGGTCAGCGAGGTAGGCCTCGTGGGCAGCGCGGTAGCGCTCGGCCGTCTCCGGGTCCTCGAGCAGCGAGGCGAGTTCCGGCATCACGCCGTTCGCCTCGAGTGTGCTGACGGCAGCGGTGGCCGCCGGGTGGCACAGGTAGTAGAGCGTGGGGAACGGGGTGCCGTTCGACAGGCGCGGCTTCGTGGCGACCACCGTCGGGTTGCCGCAGACGCAGCGCGCCGCGATGCCGACGACGTCACGGGCGGGGCGGCCGAGCTGGGCCGAGACCACCTGGACGTCGTGCTCGGACGGCGGGTCGAACGGAGGGGTCGTCACGGGTACAAGAGGCTACCGGAGTTCCGGACGGCCTCGCACCGACGTGACGTCAGTTGCCGGAGTTGCCGCTGCCGGACACGTCGGGTGCGACGAGTTCCTGCGTGGTCTCGTCGGACAGTCCGGACTTCAGCACCGAGGACAGCATCGCCTGCACCCAGTCCACCTTCGGGGTCTGCACCGTCGAGCTCACCGGCGTGCCGGAGTCGGTCGTCGGTCCGCCGTCGGCGGAGGTCGTGCCCTCCCCCATCACCAGGAAGCTCTGCTCGCCCGGGTAGACGTAGAGCAGGCGGTCGCGGGCCTGCGCCTCGATGTAGGCGGGGTCGTCCCAGCGGGCGACGTCCTTCTTCTTCTGCGCGACGTCGGACTTCTGCGCGGCGACCTCGTGCTGCTTCTGCGAGATCTGCTCCTGCTGCTGGATGAGCGTGCGGAGCGACGGCGCGAGCACCACGACGAAGAGCACGATGATCGCGAGCATGAGCAGGCTGAAGCCGGAGAACCGGATCGAGCGGTACCAGGGCTGCTCGGCTCGCGCATCGTCGGGCATCGCCACGGGGACGCGGCGGACGCGGGGCTTCTCGCTGGGCACGTCACGACGATAACCCGACCTCGGACGTGACCCACGCCGCCGCGCCCCGTCCCGGCCCCTTCTCAGGCGGCGCCGCCGTCCGCCCGAGACGCCGTCGTGCGCTCGAGACGCCGCCACTTTCTTCGGTGTCTCGACGAGACGGGGGTGTCTCGACACGCAGACGCGCCCCGCGCCTCCGGACAGGAGGCACGGGGCGCGTCGGGCGGGCGGCTGGTTACAGCGCTGCGGCGCGCGGGAACGCGGTGCGGCCCGCGTAGACCGCGGCGTCGCCGAGCTCTTCCTCGATGCGGAGGAGCTGGTTGTACTTCGCGACGCGGTCCGAGCGCGCGGGGGCGCCGGTCTTGATCTGGCCGCCGTCGACCGCCACGGAGATGTCCGCGATGGTGGTGTCCTCGGTCTCGCCGGAACGGTGCGACAGGATCGCCGTCATGCCGTGGCGCTGCGCGAGCGAGACGGCGTCGAGGGTCTCGGTCAGGGTTCCGATCTGGTTCACCTTGACGAGGATCGAGTTGCCGGCCTTCTCGTCGATGCCCCGCTGCAGACGCTTCGGGTTCGTGACGTAGAGGTCGTCGCCGACGATCTGCACCTTGCCGCCGAGCTCGGAGGTCAGGTGGGTCCAGCCTTCCCAGTCGTCCTCGGCGAGGGGGTCCTCGATGGTGACGAGCGGGTAGTTCGCGACGAGGTCCGAGAAGTAGCTCGTGAACTCCTGCGAGGAGAGCTGCTTGCCCTCGAAGTTGTACTTGCCGTCGGCGAAGAACTCGGTCGACGCGACGTCGAGGCCGAGTGCGATGTCCTTGCCGGGGGTGAAGCCGGCCTTCTCGATCGCCGCGACGAGGAAGTCGAGCGCAGCGCGGTTCGACGCGAGCTCTGGCGCGAAGCCGCCCTCGTCGCCGAGGCCGGTCGCCAGGCCCTGCTTCTTCAGCTCGCCCTTGAGGGCGTGGTAGGTCTCGACACCCCAGCGGAGCGCCTCGGAGAAGCTCTCGGCGCCGTAGGGCACCAGGAAGAACTCCTGGATGTCGACGTTGGTGTCGGCGTGCGCACCGCCGTTGACGACGTTCATCAGCGGAACGGGCAGGGTGTGCGCGTTCGGGCCGCCGAGGTAGCGGAACAGCGGGAGGTCGGCCGAGTCGGCGGCGGCGCGGGCGACGGCGAGCGAGGCGCCGAGGATCGCGTTCGCGCCGAGGCGGGACTTGTTCTCGGTGCCGTCGAGCTCGATGAGCGCGGCGTCGACGAGGCGCTGGTCGGTGGCGTCGAAGCCCTCCAGCGCCGGGCCGATCTCGTCGAGGACGGCTTCGACGGCCTTGAGGACGCCCTTGCCGCCGTAGCGGGCCTTGTCGCCGTCGCGCAGCTCGTACGCTTCGAAGGCGCCGGTGGAGGCGCCGGACGGGACGAGCGCGCGCGAGACGACGCCGTCGTCGAGGAGGACCTCGACCTCGACCGTCGGGTTGCCTCGGGAATCGAGGACTTCGCGTGCTCCTACGGCATCGATCACGGCCACGGGGTACTCCCTACACGTTGCGGTTGTGGTGCTTGCGGTGTCGATCCTACCGAGGCGCGGTGAACGGTTTCGCTGCGCTCGGTGACGACTGTGGACGAGTCAGGCGAGCGGGCGGAACTCGACACCCTCGAGCGAGGTCGTGTCCGCGCCGACGGTGGCGAACGACCCGAAGCCCTGCGCTGCCAGACCGGCGAGCAGGTTCTTCGTGTTCTTGGTCCGCTTCTCGAGCCGGACGCGGTGGTGCTGCTCGAGCGCCTCGCCCTTGAGCGCGGCGAGCCTGACCGGGTCCACGTCCTTGTCGTACACGAGCACGACGGCGTCGGAGGTGGCCGCTTCCGGCAGGGTCACGAGGTCGACGAGCCGCTCGAAGCCGAGCGAGAACCCGACGGCGGGGACGTCCTGCCCGAGGAACCGTCCGATCATGCCGTCGTACCGCCCGCCGCCGCCGAGGCTGTACCCGAAGTCCGGGTGTGCGACCTCGAAGATGGTCCCCGTGTAGTAGCCCATGCCGCGCACGAGTGTCGGGTCGAAGCGCAGGTCGACGCCGGGCAGCGCCTCGCGGAGCCGGAGCAGGTCCGCGAACGCGTCCTCGTCGAGCCACGCGGCACCGCGGACGCTCTCCCAGTCGGCCGTCTCGAGCGCGCCGATCGTCGCGGCGAGGTCGGGCAGGTCGACGCCGAGGACCTCGCCGAGCTCTCGCGCGACACCGTCCGCGCCGATCTTGTCGAGCTTGTCGATCGTGATCAGGGCACGGTCGGCGGCGGCCGGGTCCGTGATGCCCCACGACGCCAGCAGTGCCACGAGGATGCGGCGGTCGTTGATCCGGATCGAGGTCCCCGTCACGCCGAGTGCGTCGAGCGCTGCGGTCGTCGCCCGGATGAGTTCGATCTCGGCGAGCTGCCCCGGTTCGCCGAGGATGTCGATGTCGCACTGCACGAACTGCCGGTACCGCCCCTTCTGTGGACGCTCGGCGCGCCAGACGGGTGCGATCTGCACGGCGCGGAACACCGTCGGGAGCTCGGCGCGGTGCGAGGCGTAGAAGCGGGCGAGCGGCACCGTGAGGTCGAAGCGGAGCCCGAGGTCGGCGAGGTCGAGCGGGGCCTCGGCGCTGCGGAGGTCCTCTACCGAGAGCCCGCGACGCATCACACCGAACGCCAGCTTCTCGTTGTCGCCGCCCAGGCCCGAGTGCAGGCGTGCCGAGTCCTCGACCACCGGGGTCTCGATCTCGTCGAACCCGTGGCGGGAGTACACCCCCCGGATCACGCCGAGGACGTGCTCGCGACGCGCCTTGTCCGCGGGGAGGAAGTCACGCATGCCACGGGGTGCCGTCACGGTCGTCGCCATGGGTCAATCCTGTCAGATCGCGACGCCCGGCTTGCGTGGCGTCCGACCTACTGATATTCTCTATCCAGAACCTCGGACCGACGGGTGCCTGATCCACCCACCGGTCCGATCGCGTGGGCAACGTGCTGCAGTGTGCCCCGCGGTTCGAGCGGGCTTCCCTGCCGGCGCCACCACCCCTGGGGCGCCGTCTGCCCGCTCTGCGGGCGTCCTCCTTTTTCGGGTTAGGAGGACGCCCGCACTTCTCCCGCCAGAAGGCGGTCACCCACACTCACCCGACGTCGTCGGTCGCGCGTCCCGCTGCGTCGAGCCGACCGACCGCCGCGCGCAGACTCGCGACCGGGTCGATCCCCGCGCGCTGCGCCTCGGCGACCGCCGCCAGCATGCGGACACCCCATCCGGTGTCGACACCGTCCGCACGGCCGCCCGTCCTGCCGTCGCCGTCCCCGGCCGACCCGACGACGGCGGCGACCACCGCCTCGGCGTCGCCACGTTCCTCCAGGCGTTCCAGCAGCTTCACCGCACGCTCCAGCGGCGGCATCGCCCGCGGGACGCCGTCGAACGCACTGGTCCGGCTCGACTTCTCGGCCGCCTTCGCAGCGCGCCAGACCCGGACGACGTCCTCGACCGTGTCGGCGTGCTCGTCGCCGAACACGTGCGGGTGTCGGCGGACCATCTTGTCGCGGGCGGTCGCGGCGACGTCCTGCAGGTCGAACGAGCCGTCCCTGGCGGCGATCCCCGCGTGCAGCACCACCTGGTACAGCACGTCCCCGAGCTCTTCGCGGAGGTCGTCGGCGTCGCCGTCCTCGATCGCGTCGACGAGCTCGTACGACTCCTCCACCGCGTAGCGCGACAGCGACGCATGCGTCTGCACGCGGTTCCACACGCACCCGTCCTCCGGGGCGAGCAAGCGGTCGACGACGGCTGCGAGGTCCTCCATGGCGCTCATGTCGGCCATGCTCGCACGGGGGCCGTCCGGTACGATGGTCGAGGCGTGTCGGGAAGTCTGGTCGACGGACCGTTTCCCGATCTCTGACGGAGTTCCATGCTTGCTGTCGTCCGCTCCCCCCGTTTCAGCGCCATCGCCCTGCTCACCGCGGCGGTGCTCGGCCTCCTCGTCGCGAACACCCCGGCCGGCCCCGGGCTCGAGCACGTGCTGCACCTGCACTCCCCGTGGGGCGCGATCGGACTCGACCTGTCCGTCGCGCACTGGATCAGCGACGGGCTCCTCGCCGTGTTCTTCCTGCTCGTCGCGATCGAGTTGAAGCAGGAGCTCGTCGCGGGCGAGCTGTCGAACCCGAAGACCGCGATCGTGCCCGCGATCGCGGCGGTCGGCGGCGTGCTGGTGCCCGCCGGGGTCTACCTCGCCGTGACGGCCGGCACGCAGTACACCCACGGCTGGCCGATCCCGACCGCGACCGACATCGCCTTTGCGCTCGGCGTCCTCGCGATGTTCGGCCGCGGCCTGCCGTCGTCGCTCCGGGTGTTCCTGCTCGCCCTCGCGGTCCTCGACGACCTCATCGCGATCGTCATCATCGCGGTCGTCTTCGCCAGCGACACGGACTTCCTCGCGCTCGGTGGCGCCGCGGTCGTGCTCGTCCTCTTCTGGTTGCTGGGTCGGATGCTGCTCCCTGGTCGCGCCGGGCAGGGCTGGATCATCGCCGCGATGATCGTCCTCGGTGCGCTGACCTGGTGGCTCGTCTACCACTCGGGCGTGCACGCCACGATCGCCGGCGTCGCCCTCGGGCTCGTGCTGCCGCGGCGTCCCGGGCACACCGTGTACGACCGGGTGGAGCCGTGGTCGAACGCCGTCGTCCTGCCGATCTTCGCGTTCGCGTCGGCGGCGGTCGTCATCCCCGCGGTCGGCATCAGTGAGCTCTCCCCGACGTTCTGGGGCGTCGTCCTCGCGCTGCCGGTCGGCAAGATCGTCGGCATCACGCTGTGCGGTGCCGTCGCGACACGGGTCTTCCGCGGGCCGGGTCGTCCGTCGCTGTCGTTCTGGTCGATCGTGACGGTCGGCGTGCTGGGCGGGATCGGCTTCACGGTGTCGCTGCTCATGAACGAGCTGGCGTTCGCGAACAACGAGGAGATCGTCGACGAGGGCACGCTGGCGGTGCTGATCGGCTCCGGCATCGCGATGGTCGCCTCCGCGATCGTCGTGAGCCTCAAGGCGCGCCACCACCGGGCCCGCCGCGAGCTCTCCGAGGCCGAGTCCACCGAGTAGCGCGACCGGTCGCCGGACGGGAGGCACGGTGCCAGCCCGCACCGAGCCTCCCGTCCGACGATGCGCACGCCGCAGGGCACGTGGCCGGGCCGGCCACGCACCGTGCGACCCGCTACGCGGCGGGCGCCTCGGCGGCCGCCGTCGCGCCGTAGACGGCGGTCAGGATGCTCTCGACCCACTGGATCAGCGCGTCGTCGGGGAGGGCCTCGCCGTGCGGACGCGGCATCGGGATGCTCGACGCGTTCTGCTGGGGGAACCACTTCGCCCCGGGGAACATCCGCTTGAGCCGCACCTGCGACGAGTCCGCGAGCTCCTTGCCCGCGACCCGCAGGTTCGATCCCATGACGACCACGTCGGACAGCCCGACCTGTTGGGCCATCCGGCGGAGCCGGGACACCTCGACCAGGGTCTGCACGGCCTGCGGGGGCTGACCGTAGCGGTCGGTGAGCTCGTCGAGCACCATGTCGATCGAGTCGTGCTGCGACGTCGGCGCCGAGGCGGCGGAGAGCTTCTGGTACGCCTCGAGTCGGAGCCGTTCGGACTCGACGTAGTCCTCGGGGATGTGTGCGTCGACGGGGATCTCGAGTCGGAGCTCGGTCTGCCCCTCTGCGACGTCCCCGCGGAACTGCGACACCGCTTCGCCGATCATGCGGAGGTACAGGTCGAAGCCGACGCCCGCGATGTGGCCGGACTGCTCCCCGCCGAGGAGGTTGCCCGCGCCGCGGATCTCGAGGTCCTTCATGGCGACCTGCATGCCCGCGCCGAGCTCGTTGTTCGCGGCGATGGTCTCGAGGCGGTCCTGCGCGGTCTCGGACAGCGGCTTGTCGGCGTCGTAGAGGAAGTACGCGTAGCCGCGCTCCCGACCACGACCGACACGCCCGCGGAGCTGGTGCAGCTGCGACAGGCCGTACTTGTCGGCCCGGTCGATGATGAGGGTGTTCGCGTTCGCGATGTCGAGACCGGTCTCGATGATGGTCGTCGAGACGAGCACGTCGAAGCGGCGCTCCCAGAAGTCGACCATCACCTGCTCGAGGGTCTGCTCGGACATCTGCCCGTGTGCGACGGCGATGCGGGCGTCCGGGACGATCTCGGCGAGGTGCGATGCCACCGACTGGATGTCCTTGACGCGGTTGTGCACGTAGAACACCTGCCCCTCGCGGAGGAGCTCGCGCCGGATCGCCGCGGCGACCTGCAGGTCCGACTGCGGGCCGACGAAGGTCAGGATCGGGTGCCGGTCCTCTGGTGGGGTGGCGAGCGTCGACATCTCACGGATGCCGGTGACCGCCATCTCGAGTGAGCGCGGGATCGGCGTCGCGGACATCGCCAGGACGTCCACGTTGGTCTTGAGCTTCTTCAGCTGGTCCTTGTGCTCCACGCCGAAGCGCTGTTCCTCGTCGATGATGACCAGGCCGACGTCCTTGAACTGCACGCCCTGCGACAGGATGCGGTGCGTGCCGATGACGATGTCGACGGTGCCGTCGGCGAGCCCCGCCAGCGTCTCCTTCGACTCCTTCTCGGTCTGGAACCGGCTGAGCGCGCGGAGGTGCACCGGGAAGCCGGCGAAGCGCTCCTGGAAGGTCTCCATGTGCTGGCGGACGAGCAGCGTCGTCGGGACGAGCATCGCGACCTGCTTGCCGTCCTGCACGGCCTTGAACGCCGCACGGATCGCCACCTCGGTCTTGCCGTAGCCGACGTCACCCGACAGCAGACGGTCCATCGGGATCGGGCGCTCCATGTCGCGCTTGATCTCGTCGATGGTGGTGAGCTGGTCGGCGGTCTCGGCGAACGGGAACGCTTCCTCCAGTTCGCGCTGCCACGGGGTGTCCGGGCCGAACGCGTGCCCCTTCGACGCCATGCGCGCCGAGTAGAGCTTCACGAGGTCGACGGCGATGTCGCGGACGGCCTTGCGCGCCTTCGACTTCGCGGACGCCCAGTCCGAGCCGCCCATCTTCGACAGGGTCGGGGACTCGCCGCCGACGTAGCGCGACAGCTGGTCGAGCTGGTCGGTCGGGACGAACAGCTTGTCGCCCGGGAAGCCGCGCTTCGACGGCGCGTACTCGAGCACGAGGTACTCGCGCTGGGTCTTCACGGCGTTGCGGCCGCCGGAGCTGACCTCTCGCGAGACGAGTTCGACGAACTTGCCGATGCCGTGTGTCGCGTGAACGACGACGTCGCCGGGCTTGAGCTGCAGCGGGTCGACGACGTTCTTGCGGCGGCTCGCGAGCTTCCGGACCGTGCGGGCACCCTGCTGCGCGCTGCGGCCGTAGAACTCGGCTTCCGACAGCACCGCGATCCGGGGATCCGGGATGGCGAAGCCGTGCTCGACGGCGGCGGTCGTGACGATCGCCACACCGGGCTGCGGCGGCGCGGTGACGGCCTCGGCGCGAGCGGCGACCCCGGCGTCGGCGAGGACCTGCACGGCGCGCTCGACGAGACCCTGCCCCTGCGCGGTCACGACCACGGCCCAGCCGTCGTCGGTGAGTTCCTTGACGTGTGCGACCGCCCCGTCGGCGCTGCCGGCGAAGCTCGGGACGGCGTCGGCGCGGACGCGGACGTACTCCCCGGCCTCTGCCGCGGCATCTGCGTCGCTCAGGGGCTCGTCGGCGCCGCTGTCGAACGGCGAGATCGTCCACCAGGTGCGCTGCCCGCGGGTCTGCTTGAGCTGCGGGACCGTCAGGAAGTTGCCCGCGTCGAGGTCGATCGGCGCCTGGGCCCCGGCGACGGCGGCGCTCCACGCGGCCTGGAGGAACTCCTGGTTCGTCTCGGCCAGACTGTGTGCGCGCCCGCTGACCCGCTCGGGCGAGAACACCGCGATGGTGGCGTCGGCGGGCAGGTAGTCCGTCATCGGGACGAGTCGCTCCACGAGGGCCGGGGCGAGGGACTCCATGCCCTCCACCGGGATGCCCTCTGCCACCTTGGCGAGCATCTGCGACAGGTTCGGGAACTCGTGCAGCATCTCGCGGGCGCGCTGCCGGACGTCCTCGCTGAGCAGGAGTTCGCGCGACGCGGTGAGTTCGACGGAGCCGAGGTCGTCCTCGGTGGTGCGCTGGTCGGCGACGGAGAAGGCCTTGATCGCCTCGATCTCGTCACCGAAGAAGTCGACGCGCACGGGGTGGTCGGCGGTCGGCGGGAAGACGTCGAGGATCCCACCGCGGACGGCGAACTCACCGCGACGGGTGACGAGGTCGACCCGGGCGTAGGCGAGGTCCACGAGCTCTGCGGAGATCGACCCGAGGTCGTTGCCGCGCGAGTCGGTCCGGAGCACGACGGGTTCGAGCGAGGTCAGGTTGCTCGCGATCGGCTGGAGCGCCGCGCGGACACTCGCGACCACCACCGTCGGCTGGCGCTCGGCCCCCGGTGCGTCCTGCCACTGCTGCAGCGCACGGAGCGTGGCGATGCGGGTGCCGACGGTCTGGGCGCTCGGGGACAGGCGCTCGTGCGGCAGGGTCTCCCACGCCGGGAACTCGAGGACCCGGGCATCCGGCAGGTAGCTCGTCAGGGCACCGCGGACCGCCTCGGCTTCACGTCCGGTGGCGGTGATCACGAGGACGCACTGCGGTTCCTTGCGCTCGGCCATCAGCGCGGCGAGGAGCGGCACACGCAGGCCGTCGACGACGGAGAAGTCGGCGTCACGAGGTGCGGCGCGGAGGACGCGATCGAACGCGGAGGCGCGCGAGAGCGCAGGGATGATGCCCGAGATCGTCACTCAGGACATGGTACCGGCGACGTCCGACAAGGACCGCGACGTGCGCGGGCCGCGAACAGCGGCACCTCGTACGGACGAGCTCAGGACGGCGCGTGCACCCGCTGCTGGGCGGCGAGGAGGCCGAGGTCCGCGATCGCCTCGACCGCGTCCGCGGCGTCGGCGAGCAGGTTCGGCAGCGTCTTCTTCTCGGTCGGCGAGAAGTCGCGCAGCACGTAGTCGGCGGGGTCCTGTCGACCTGGTGGGCGGCCGATGCCGACACGCACCCGGGAGAACTCGTTCGTGCCGGTGGCCTTGATGATGTCGCGGAGACCGTTGTGTCCGCCGTGCCCGCCGTTGCCCTTGAGCCGCACGGTGTCGAACGGCAGGTCGAGCTCGTCGTGCACGACGACGAGGTCGGCGGGGGTGGCGCTGTAGAACCCGAGCACGCTCGAGACGGGGCCGCCGGAGGTGTTCATGAACGACCCCGGCTTGGCGAGCACCAGGCGGGGGCCACCCGGCACCAGACGCCCCTCGGCGACCTGGTTCGGGGTCTTGTGCTTCTTGAACGTCGCGCCCATGCGGGCAGCGAGTTCGTCGAGGACCATCTGGCCGACGTTGTGACGGTTCCCCGCGTAGCCAGGCCCGGGGTTCCCGAGCCCGACCACGACGAGGATGCGATCCGTCACGACGTCGACCAGGTGTCCGCGAAGGGTGTTACTCGGACTCGACCGGCTCGGAGCCGCCCTCGGCACCGGCTTCGGCGCCGGCCTCGGCAGCTGCCTCGTCCGCGGCGTCGTCGTCGGCGGTGCCACGCGGGGTGACGATCGAGACGACGAGGGTGTCACCCTCGGTCTCGAGCTCGGCGCCCTCGGGGAGCTCGATGTCGGTCGCACGGATCTGCGCACCGTCCTCGAGGCCCTCGACGTCCACGACGACGTGCTCCGGGATGTTGGTCGCCTCGACGAGGAGCGACAGGGTCGACTCGTCCTGGACGTGGATCGTGCCGGAGAAGGACTCGCCCTCGACGACGACGGGCACGGAGACCGTGACCTTCTCGCCGCGGCGGATGACCACGAGGTCGATGTGCTCGATGACCTGGCGCACCGGGTCACGCTGGACGTCCTTGACGAGGGCGAGCTGCGCAGCACCCTCGATGTCGAGGTCGACGATCGCGTTGGCGTGACGGACGAGCAGCATGGTCTCGTGGCCCGGGAGGGTGATGTGCTGCGGCTCGGTGCCGTGGCCGTAGACGACCGCGGGGATCTGGTCGTTGGCACGGATCTTGCGCGCAGCGCCCTTGCCGAACTTGGTGCGGACTGCCGCTGCGAGCTTGGTGTAGTCGGCCATGGTGCCTCCTGGTCTCGTGGACGACACCGGGGTGCCGGCATCGTGGGGTCTGTGGTGTTGCAACTCGAACGCGTGCACGCGTGAGGAACGCTCCCAGAGCTTGGCCGGGTCTCCCACCGCGTCGATCACGGCCGCGCACGCGCGGCCCTCGCCGAAGTCGTCAGCAACTCTACCAGCACCGACCCGGGCGTGTCGCCACGGCGGTGGGGCTGGAGGTCGAATCGCGCGTAGGAGGTCAAATCGCGCGTAGGAGGCCGGATCTTCCGGCCTCCTACGCGCGAAACGGCCTTCTACTGCGGGTGCGATGGGTGGGAGCGCACGCACAGGCGGACGGGAGGCTCGTGGCGGGGTCGCCACGAGCCTCCCGTCTGCCTGGTGCCGGGTCTAGTGCCCGGCAGACTCCGCCTCGGACGGCACCTTCAGGAAGCTGAGGACCACGAACGCGGCCACGTAGAGCGCGACGAAGGTCCAGACGACGCCTCCGGCGCCGCCCCACGGCAGGACCACGCTGACGACGGCGTTGCCGAGGAACGTCGCGCCTCCCGCGGCGGTGGCGTACATCGCCATCGCTGCGCCGCGGCGGTCCTCGCCCGCGAAGGCCGGCACGATCGCACCCATCGGCGTGAAGCCGGCGAGCATGATGCCGAACACCGTGCCGGCTGCGGTCGCGAGCCAGAAGCCCCACTCGGAGCCGGCCGGCACCAGGTGCGGGACGTACCACCAGGCGAGCAGGCCGATCGCCGAGGCGCCGATGCCGAACCACTTCACGGTCCGGATCCACCCGATGCGGTCGCCGAGCGCGCCGAAGAACGCGTTGAACAGGATGTTGCCCGCATAGACGATCACGGTCATGGTCAGCCACTTCGACTGTCCCCAGCCGAGCTCGGTGCCGATGATCGCCGGCATGATCACGAACATGCCGAACTCCGGCGCGGTGTTCACGAGGCGGATGAGGACCGCGAGGAGGACCTTCGGGCGCTTGACGCAGACCTCGATGCCGCTGGCGATGACCCGGGCGGCGGAGTGCTCACGCGGGGCGATGCGACCGAGGCCGGTGCGCTCGTGCACACCGAACCGGACGATCACCCAGCCCGCCGCGACGAAGACCAGCGACAGCGCCATCGACCAGGTCTCGCCGAGCTGGCCGCCACCGAACGCGGGGATGGTGCCGATCGCGATGAGCGACCCGAGCGTGGGCAGGCCGCCGGTGAACACGACGTAGAACCAGCCGACGGCGGTGGCGTTCCGCTCGCGGGCGACGGTGTGGTTCACCCAGCAGAGGAACGAGAACGCGAACAGCGGGAAGCCGAGTCCGCGGAGGAAGTACGTCAGGGCGATCAGTCCGACCGACCCGGTAGGGAGCGCGGCGAGGAACGTGATCTGGAAGACCATCCACATCGCGGCGCCGATCGTCATCACCCGACGCGGCCCCCAGAGTTCGGAGAGGACGCCGGCGAAGTACGACGCGACGAGGACCGCGACGCCGTAGATCCCGATGACCATCGCGGCGCTGTCGGTCCCGCCGGAGCCGAGCGCCGTGGCGATGTGCGGGGAGATGAAGTTCGACTCGATGCCGTCACCCGTCATGAAGACGAGCACGCCGAGGAACCCCCAGCGGAGCTGGTGCGGGATGCCGAGGCGGGCGACGAGTCCTTCGCGGGCTGGTCCTGGGGGCGTTGGTGCTGCGTTCGGTGCTGCGTTCGATGGTGCGGTCGGTGGTGCGGTCACTCCACCGGGTGGTGTGAGCGTGGTGCTGCGGTCACGGTTGACGTCCGACATGCGTCGTCTCTCCTGAAGGGGCCCCGGAGTGCTCGACCCGGCATCGCGGCATGTCTCCGGGGTGCGCCGCGCGCCGATCCCCCACGCCTGCGCTGTGGCTGCGGGCTGCGGGTTCGTCGGCGATGATGCGAGTCCTGTACCCGGGGCTCGGCCCCGGCGGACCATCGCCGGCCCGAAGCATGGTGTCCGACATTAGACCGCTCCAACGAGGTTCGTCAAAGACGACAACTGTTGGGTAACGATGTGGGGCGCGGGGTGTGCACGGGGCCGTTCCGCGCGTAGGAGGTCGTTTCGCGCGTCGGAGGTCGTTCCGCGCGTACGAGGTCGATTCGCGCGTGGTGGGTCCGTTTTCCCGACCACCTACGCGCGATTCGTCATCCCAGGTCGAGTGTGATGGGCGGGAACGCGCGTGGACGGCGGACGGGAGGCGCGGGGCGGGACCGCACCGAGCCTCCCGTCCGTGGTCCACGCGCCGGGCGCGGGGCGCTGCCCCCAATGGCAGCTCCCCGCGCCCGTTGCGCGGGCTCCTCAGTCGACGCCTGCCGGCGCCTTCGGCGCGAGCCGCTCGATCGTCCGGTCGAGGCGCGCGTCGACGGCGAGCTGGTCCGGCTCCGTCGCGGCGAGGACGGCGGCGTCGGAGGCGGTGACGTGCAACAGCCGGTTCCACTCGGCGTCGTACAGGGTCTTCCGGTAGCCCGACGAGGTCTGGCAGGCGACGTCCCGCTTCGCGACCGCGATCTCGACGGACCCGATGCCCGTCTCCACCGACCCGTCCGTCGGCCCGACACTCATCGACGGTGTCGGCATCCCGTCCGGAGCGGCCGGCAGGTCACGGACCCCGGACGGCTCCATGCAGCTCCGCCAGCGCTCCGCGGCCGAGACGACTGCCTCGTCCCGCCGTGCGTCGAGGGCGGCGAGGCGCGTGAGGCGTTCCGCCACCGCCGACGCCTCCTGCACGTGCCCGGTCGCGGTGTTCCCGAGCGTCTTCCGTGCGGCGTTCCAGCACCGCGCGGCGACACCGTCCGGCAGTGCGGCGAACGCGGCGTTCCGGTCCGCGTCGAACCCCCACGCCGTCATGCCCTGGCGGTTCGCCCCGGCGGTCGACGGCCCGTGGTACCCCCTCGTGCCGGCGAGTGCCGCCGTCAGCGGCCGGGTGGTCGCGAGGGCCGGTGACGGGTTCCCGCGGGCATCGGTGTCGGACGCGTCACTGTCGGCCTGGAGCCCGGAGACCGTCGCCCACGGCGGCGGGTCGTCGATGCCGGCCTTCCGGAGGCACGGGTCGGCGAGCAGGTTCTCGGCGTAGTCGCTCTTGCTGCCCGCGGGCATCGCGTACGCGTCGAGGGGCATCGTCCAGTCGGCGCTGTCACGCTCGACCGTGGGAGCGACCGCGACGTCCGCCGGCTCCGGCAGACCGTGCACGACGGCGGTGACGAGCCCCGCGATGACGAGTGCGAGCGTTCCGGTCTTGGCGACGCGGGTCGTGATCTGCATGGTTCCCCCTAGGCGCGGACGAGGCCGCGTTCGTGTGCGGTGATGACGACCTGGATGCGGTTCCGGAGGCCGAGCTTCATCAGCACGGAGCGGACGTGGGTCTTCACGGTGGCCTCGCTGAGGAACACGCTCGTGGCGATCTCCGCGTTGCTCAGACCCTTCGCGACGAGGAGGAAGACCTCGCGCTCGCGGGCGGTCAGGGCGTCGAGGACCTCGTCGCGGCGGTTCGCCTCGACGGTGATCCCCTGCGCGCGGAGCAGGTCGAGTGCCTCGGCCTCGGTCGGTGCCGGTCGGCCCTCGTGGACGTCCCGGATGGTGGCGGTCACCACGTCGGGGAGCGCGTCCTTCGTCAGGAACGCGGCGGCACCGGCGCGGAGCGCGGCGAGGACGGCGTCGTCGCGGCGGATGGTCGTGAGGGCGATCACGCGCGGACGGTCGCTCGCCGCAGTGTCGCTCGCCGCGGCGTCGCTCGCCGCAGTGTCGCTCGCCGCGGCGTCGCTCGCCGCCAGGCGCGCGAGCGTCTCGATGCCGTTCATCACCGGCATGCGGAGATCGAGCAGCAGGACGTCCGGGCGTTCGGCGGCGCAGAGTTCGAGCGCCTCGGCCCCGTCGGCGGCCGTCCCGACGCAGGTCATGTCGTCCTGCGCGTCGACGAGCATTCGCATGCCGGAGGCGAAGAGCCGCTGGTCGTCGACGACGGCGACCCGGATGGCGGTCATCGTGCCGCCTCGAGGTCCGCAGCAGGTGCCACGGCGGTGACCGTCGGCAGCCACCCCGTCACGACCCACTCGTGGTCGGCGTCGCCGCTCCCGGCACGCAGCCACCCGTCGGCGAGGCGAGCACGTTCGCGCATGCCCTCGACGCCAGAGCCGGATCCGTCCAGCTCGACGAGCGGCGCCGCACCGGTCGACGTCACGACGACGCCGAGACCCGGTCCGCGCCAGTCGAGGTCGACCCGAGCGGACGCGGTCCGCCCCTGGTGCTTGAGCACGTTGGTCAGGCTCTCCTGCACGATCCGGTGCACTGCTCCCCCGACGTCCGGGAGCACCGCGCGCGGATCACCGTGTTGCTCGAACACGGCGTCCATGCCGAGCTCCCGCATGTCGGCGACCAGCCCGGGCACGTCCTCGAGACCGTGGCGCGCGTCCTCGCCTGCACCCTGGATGCGCTCGACGAGCGCGCGGACGTCCCCGAGCGCCGACCGGCTCACCTCGGCGATGTCCCGCAGCGCCCGTGCGGCGTGCTCGTCCCGCACCGAGATTGCGGCTGCTCCCTGCGCCTGCGACACCACGACCGCGAGGGAGTGCGCCAGCGAGTCGTGCACGTCACGAGCGATCCGTGCACGCTCCTGCTCCGCGCGGAGCTCGGTCGTCGTGACCGCGGTCTGCCGCTGCGCCTCGACGACCCGCACCCGGGCCAGACCGATGCGCCAGGTCGCCCCGATCGCGACGCCGACGGCCCACCCCACACCGCACACCCCGATGATCGCGAGCGTGATCGTGACGAGGTCCGACCGTGTCCCGCCCGCCGTCCCGACCCACTGCGCCCACACGTCCGGGTCGGCCTCCGTCGGCACGGCCATCGCCCACGCGGCAGCCGCGGACGCCACGGCGATCACCGGCAGCGCGACGTAGCGGAGCAGGTCCGACCGTCCGGCGCCGACGATCCCGACGACGATCGCGATCGCGAGGTACTCCGGCCAGGTGGTGTCGGTCGGCCGGTGCAGCAGGTGGAGCGCCTGCAGGACCGGCACGACGACGATCATCCCGAGGGCGGTCGCGGGCATCCAGTTCGCGAGGCCGATCGCCACGGCCAACGCCGACACGACGATCACGTGGTCGGCGAGTCCCGAGCGTCCGGCCTCGGCGACGATCCAGAGCACGAGGTACACGGCACCGGCAGCGGGTGCCACGAGGTGTCGGAACCGACGGATGGTGGAGGTCATGACGCCGAGCGTATGGGGGCGCACCAGCGGTCAGCGAGCCGTCGCGGTGCTTTTCATCCGAGGTGATGAGCCCGCGCGGACGCCGCTGTCTCCAGCTGCGACCAGGTCAGCGGCCGAGGGCGCGACGGTGCTGCTGCGCGGCCGCCAGCAGCTCCCGCGCCTGGTCGCTCGCGGCCTCGGCATCGTCGCGGGCGTGCTCGAGGCGCTCGATCTCCGCGGTCGCCAGGTCGAGGTCGCGCTGGAGCTCGGCCCGGCGCTCCTCGGCGGCTGCGAGCTCGCGCTCGGCGCCGTCGAGTGCGGCGTCGGCGTCGCGGGACTCCGTCCGCGCGGTCGTCTCGGCCTGGCGGGCCGCTCGGCGGTCGGCGGCTCGGTCGCGCTCCGGTTCAGGGTCCGGTTCCGGTTCCGGCTCCGGTCTGGAGGCTCGGCGCGCCTTCCGTGCGCGTCTCACGTCATCGATGGGGATGGGTGGGGCATCGCTGCCGGACCAGGCATCCGGCACCGCGTCCGGGACGGCGAGGGCACCGTCGAGGTCGACGTCGTCGAACCCGGCGCTCTCGAGCGGCTGCACGAGGAGTCCCGACCGCACCGCTGCCCCTGCGTGCGGATCGGCCATGGCTGCCTCGATCGTCGCACGGACCTGGTCGAGCACGGCGGCGGTGACCGGGTGCCCGGCGTCCTCGGCGAGTGCCGCGCCGGCCTGCGCGAGGGCTCCGACGACACCCGACCGCTGACGGCGGAGCGCGGCGATCTCCTTCGGGTCAGCACCAGCCTGCGCGTCGCGGATGGCCGGTCCGAGGTCGACCGCCTCGTCGAGGGAACCGTCCTGCGCCAGGAGGTCGATCACCCACGCGGCCGGCGCGGGCTTCCGGAGCTTCCCGATCGCTGCGGCGAGGTCGCGGTCGTCCTTCCGGGTGCTCCGCTGGCGTGCGGTGCGCTCGGCGACGAAGTCCGCGGGTGCACGCCGGAGGAGGTCACGGGCAGCCTCCGCGAGCGTGTCGATGTCCACGCCCCGGAGGCTACCCGTGCACTCCCCCGCTCAGTGCCCGATCACCAGTCGTGGACGGTGCCGTCGGCGAGGCGGTTGAAGGGCAGGTAGGCCTGTTCGTAGGGGTACTTGCCCGCTTCGTCGACGTCGAGCGAGACCCCGAGGCCGGGCTCGTCGCCGGGGTGGAGGTACCCGTCGGTGAAGGTGAAGGTCTGCTTGAAGACCTGGTTCGTCTTCGGTCCGTGCTGCATGTACTCCTGGATGCCGAAGTTGTGGATCGCCATCCCGAGGTGCATCTGCGCCGCGAGGCCCACCGGGGAGATGTCGGTCGGCCCGTGGAACCCGGACTTGATCTGGTACATCGCCGCGTAGTCCATCGTCTTCTTCAACGGCGTCACGCCGCCCATGTGCGTCACGGCACCGCGGACGTAGTCGATGAGCTGGTCGCGGATGATGTCCTTGAAGTCCCAGATCGTGTTGAACACCTCACCGATCGCCAGCGGCGTGGTGGTGTGCTGCCGGACCAGCTTCAGCGCTTCCTGGTTCTCCGCCGGGGTGCAGTCCTCGAGCCAGAACAGGTCGTACGGTTCCAGGGACTTGCCGAGCTTCGCGGCCTGCAGCGGTGTCATCCGGTGGTGCCCGTCGTGCAGCAGCGGCAGTTCCGGACCGAACTCGTTCCTGACCGCTTCGAACACGGTCGGCACGTGCCGGAGGTAGGCGCGGGTGTCCCAGTCCTCCATCGCGGGGAACGCTCCGCGCTGGGCGGGTTCGAAGTCGTAGCGGACGCCCGCGTTGCCCTCGGTGGTCTTGTTCGACGCGATGCCGTAGATCGACTCCAGCCCGGGGACGCCGGTCTGCACGCGGATCGAGCGGTAGCCCTCTTCCTGGTGTTCCCGGATCGAGTCGAACAGTTCCGGGAGTTCCTTGCCGGAGGCGTGCCCGTACGCCATCAGCCCGGTCCGGGAGGCACCGCCCAGCAGCTGGTAGAGCGGCATCCCGGCGACCTTGGCCTTGATGTCCCACAGCGCCATGTCGACCGACGCGATCGCGGCCATCGTGACGGGGCCCCTGCGCCAGTACGAGGACCGGTAGAGGAACTGCCAGGCGTCCTCGATGCGGCTGGCATCCCGGCCGATCAGCAGCGGCACGACGTGCTCGGACAGGTACGCGGACACGGCCAGCTCACGACCGTTCAAGGTCGCGTCGCCGAGACCGGTCACACCGTCCGCGGTCGTGATCTTCACCGTCACGAAGTTCCGGTCCGGGCTCGTGACGATGACCTCGGCCTTCTCGATGAGCTGGCCACGATCGGCCGATGCCCACGTGTCCGGGCGCCCTGCGGTGGCACCGGCGGTTCGGTCGTCCGTCGCACCGGGGACGGGCGTCGCGGGGTCGGTGGTGGTCATGCTGGTACTCCTTCGGATGCGCGGGCACTGCCCGCGCGGATGCGGTCGGCAGCGGCGGTCACCGCGGCGACGACGGGGGTGGTGTCGAGGTCGGGGGCGATCACGGCGAGGACGTCGTGCACGTCCGAGCCTGCACCGGGAGCGCCCGGGTCGTTCACGAGCGCCGGCTGTGTGGTGACGTGCAACCACCAGGCGGCGATCAGCGTCGCGGCGCCGGGCCCGATGCCGGCCGACGGGTCGCGGGCGAGGCGGTGGCGGAGCACGTCGACCACGCGGACCGGGAGTTTCTCGGAGCCACCGGAGGCGATCTGCGACAGCGTGTGCCGGATGCGGGGGTTGGCGAACCGGTCGACGAGGGCGGCGCGTGCCTCGGCGATCTCGTCGGCCGGCAGCGGGAGCTCCAGCGCGGCCTCGTCCCAGAGCTGCTCCACGGCGGCACGGCAGGTCGGATCGTCCATCGCGTCGGCGACGGTCTCGTGCCCGAGCTGCAGACCGAGGTAGGCGAGCAGGGAGTGCGAGCCGTTGAGCAGCCAGAGCTTCCGCTGCTCGTACGGCGTGACGTCGTCCACGACGCGCGCCCCGGCGGTCTCCCACGCGGGACGCTCGATCCCGTCGAAGCGGTCCTCGATCACCCACTCGGCGAACGGCTCGGTGATGACAGGAACGCGGTCACCCGGCAGCGCCCCGTCGAGCCGCGCGAGACCCTCGACGTCGGCGTCGGTCGTGGCCGGCGTGATCCGGTCCACCATCGAGCTCGGGAACGTCACGTGCTCGCCGATCCAGTCGCGGAGGGCATCGTCGTCCACGGCGCCGAGGACCGCGTCCCGGAGCACTGACCCGTTGTGCGTCAGGTTGTCGAGGCTCATCAGCGAGATGCGGCCGGCACCGGCTGCCCGGCGGGCGTCGAGTCCGGCGACGAGACGGGTCGGGACGTCAGACCCCGCCCGGTAGCCGTTCTCCGTGACCGTCAGCGTGACGAGCGTCGTCTCCGGTGCGGCGATCGCAGCGCGGAACGCCGCGTCGTCGCTGCCCGGGTGCGCGGCGACGATCGTGTCGACCACCGACGCGGTGTCACCGTCCGCCGCCCGGGTGACGAGCGTGTACCGGCAGTCCTGCGCGGTCAGCGCGTCGGCGACGTCCGGCGATCGACCGGTGAACGCCGTGATCCCCCACGCCGCGCCGTCCGCCCGCTGGGTGTACCAGGCGAGGTGGGCGCGCGCGAACGCCCCCACCCCGACGTGCACGATGCCCGTGCGGCGGTCGGTCATGCCGACACCGGGGCCAGCGAGCGGAGGTACGCCAGGTTGTCCGCGGTGCGGGTCTCGAGGGGCAGGTCGGTCGAGAAGTCCTCGATGGTGACCCAGCCGTCGTAGCCGTGGGTGGCGAGGGCGGCGAAGTACTCGGAGACGGAGGCCTGACCGGTGCGCAGCGGGGCCCACTCGTTCTGCCAGATCGAGCTGCCGTCGGCGCGCGTGTCCCCGGTGTCGACCCAGCGGGCGTTCTTGACGTGCACGTGTGCGAGGTATGGACCGAGGAGCTCGAACGCCGCGAGGTGGTCTTCGTGGCCCTCGATGACGAGGTTGCCGAGGTCGTGGATGACCCCGACGTGCTCTGGGTCGAGACCGTCGACGAGCCGGAGGGCTGCCGACGCCGACGGGGTGATCGTCATGTGGTGCAGTTCGACGAGCGCCTTCACACCGAGCTCGGTCGCGCGGGACACGGCCCACTCCAGATCGGCGCGGGTCCGGTCGAAGACCTGCGTGTAGGTCTCCCCTGTTCGTTCCTTCTCCTGCCGGTACATCGGCATGCTGACGCGGACCTGGCGCGCGCCGAGCTCGCTCGTGACGCGGAGCATCGTCTCGACGCCGTCGCGGTTCGACGCCTGCTGGTAGCCGCCGATCCCGGAGTACTCGAGCCCGGCCTGGTCGGTGATGCGGGCGATCTCGCCGACCCGGTCCCGGATGCCGGTGAACTGCCACGTCGACTTGTTGCCGGCCCAGAACGAGCGGCCGTCCGGCACGGTCGTGCCCTCGGCGGGACGGTCGTCGACGATGCGCCACTCGATGCCGTCCCAGCCCTGCTCGGCGAGCGTGGTCGCCGCCTGCTCGGGCGTCCAGTCCGGTGTCGATGCGGTGAAGACGGAGAACTTCATCGGGTGGCTCCTTCGGTTGCTGCGACGACCGGGACGACGTCGTCGTACTTGCCGTCGATCACGTCGTCGATCCGCACGGGCTGCCCGAGCGTCGCGCTGACGTACAGCCCGCGGACGGTGGCGAGCGACACCAGCGCGGCGTCGACCGTCACGCCGGGCTCCCGGCCGTCACGGATGGCCGCGACGATGTCCGCGTACTGCCGACCGTGGCCGGCGAGGAAGTGCTCGGGCTCTTGCGGGCCGCCGACCACGTGCTCGGGTGCGACGATCTCGGACTTCTGGTCGACCGCGTCGGCGACCGCGGTGGCGTTCGCCGTGGTGGACGCCGACTCCAGCGTCGCGGCGTCCGGCGCGACGTGGAAGTACGCCAGCCGGTCATCATCGACGATGGCCGACCCGTGCGTGCCGTAGATCGCGTAGCGGGCGGAGAGTCCAGGGTAGGCCGCCGTGGTGCAGTGGATGACACCGAGGGCACCGTTGTCGAAGCGCACGGTGGCGACCGCGGTGTCCTCGACCTCGATCCGGTCGTGTGCGAGCAGGCCGACCTGGGCGGAGATCTCCACCGGGCGACCGAGCGTCCACACGAGGAGGTCGACGGTGTGCACGCCCTGGTTCATCACCGCGCCGCCGCCGTCGAGCTCCCAGGTGCCGCGCCAGTCACCGGAGTCGTAGTAGCCCTGCGACCGGTACCAGGCGACGCTCGCCACACCGGAGGTCACGCGACCGAACCCGCCGCCGTGCGCCGCGGTCGCGACGGCCTGCGATGCGGGGTCGAACCGGTGCTGGCTGATGACGCTGACGACGAGCCCGCGACCCTTCGCATCAGCGGCCAGGCGCGCGATCTCGCGGGCGCGGGGCATGGTCGTGTCGAGGGGCTTCTCGATGACGACGTGCTTGCCCTTCGACAGCGCGGCTTCGGCGAGCGCGACGTGCATGCCGGACGGAGAGCAGATCGCGACGACGTCGATGTCGGTCTGGGCGATCGCTTCCTCGATGGTCTCGGTGGTGAGCGGCCGGGGCGCGCCTGATGCCTCGATCTCGTCGGCGGCGCTCGTCGCCGCTGCCGGGAAGGCGTCGACGAGGGCGACGACGTCGAGGTCAGGGTTCGCGAGGGCGACACGGGCGTGGTGGCGTCCGATCACGCCGGCGCCGACGACTGCCAGCTTCAGTGGGGTGGTCATCGCAGGGTGACTCCGATCTGGTCGGTGAGCTTCCGGAGGGCTCGTCCGGCGCGGCCGAACGCGGCGGGCCCGGAGAACCCGCCGAGGGAGGTGAAGTCGCTGAGGTGCGGTTCGAGGGACGCGTACCCGGTGTACCCGGCGTCGCGCAGGGCCGTCAGGGTCTCGAGGAGTTCCCCGTCGCCGTCCCCGGCCGGCACCACCGACGAGTCGGCGGCGACGGCGTCCTTGACCTGCAGGTAGTCGACGTACGGCGCGAGCTGCGCCCAGCCGTCGGTGAAGGGCTTGACGCCGCACTGCACGTAGTTCGCGTTGTCCCAGGCCAGTCGGAGCGCCGGTGATCCGACGCTCTCGACGATGTCGAGCACGCGCGATGGGATGTCGCCGTAGATGTCCTTCTCGTTCTCGTGGAGGAGCACGACCCCTTCGCGAGAAGCGAGGTCGGCGAGCGCCCGCATCCGGGTCAGGACGGCGTCGCGGACGCTCTCCGCGGTGCGGCCTTCGTAGTAGAACGAGAAGATCCGGATGTACTTCGTGCCGAGCGCGTGGGCAGCGCGGATCGCGCGACCGAGCCGCTCGACCTCGTGCTCGACGGGCTCGTCGACGGACACCTTGCCGATCGGCGAGGCGATCGCGGAGACGGTCTGCCCACGCTCCTCGAACAGGCGGTGCAGCCCGGCGAGCTGGTCCTCGTCGAGGTCGACGACGTTCACCCCCCATGCGCTGCGGACCTCGATCGCGCTCGCACCGAGCGCCTGGAGGACAGCGACCTGGATCGCGGGGTCGGCGTCGATCTCGTCGCCGAAGCCGCTGAGCTCCCAACTGGGCTGTGCAGACGTGGGCTGGGTCATTTCGTTCCCTTCATGAAGACCAGGGTGACCGACGGGGCGGACGCGCGCCGGGCCTCCAGTCCGATCTGTGGACAACTGGTGCTACTTGACGGAGCCGGCAGTCAGACCGCCGACCAAGTAGCGCTGGAAGATCAGGTAGAGCGCGACCACGGGTGCGGCGCACACGATCGAGGCGGCCATCATCTGGCCGTAGATCGGGACGGCCCCGCCCTCTTGCGCGGTGCCGAGCACCTGCAGCACGACGGCGACGGTGCGGGTGTTCGGGGTCGTCATGATCGTGGAGAACAGGACGTCGTTCCAGCCGAGCAGGAAGGCGAAGATCGCGGACACGACGATGCCGGGCCACGACAGCGGCAGCACGATCTTCGTGAGGATCTTCGTCGACGAGGCACCGTCGATGCGGGCGGCTTCCTCGAGTTCCTTCGGCAGCCCGCGGAGGTACGTCACCATCACCCACGTCGAGAACGGCAGCGCGAACGTCAGGTACGTGACGAACAGGCCCCACCGCGTGCCGATGATCTGCACACCCGTGGCGCTCGCGATGTTCGAGAACACCACGAACACCGGCAGGAGCAGGAGCGTGCCCGGGATCGACTGCAGCGCGAGTAGACCGCGGAGGAACGTCAGGCGTCCGAGGAACCGGAACCGGACGAGCACGTAGGCGGTGGACACGGCCAGCGCGGCACTCGCGACGGCGACGGCCCCAGCAGTCAGGATGCTGTTGAGCAGGCCGGTGCCGAGGGCGACGGTGGACCAGATGTTGACGTAGTTCGCCAGGGTGAACTCGGTCGGGAAGTACTCGCCGCGAGCGACCGCGACGTCCGAGTTCACCGACCCGAAGAGGATGTAGAGCACCGGGACGGCGATGAACGCGATGATGACGGCGATCACGGTGATCAGCAGCCACCGAGGGAGCAGCCGCGTGACGTCGGTGTCGTACGGGCGCTTGTGGCGCTTCGCGCCGCCCTGCGAGGTGATGCTCTCGGTGAGCGTCGCGGTCGGGCGGGTCCGGCTGGACGTGAACGCGCTCATGCTGCTGCTCCTGTCTGCTGGCGCTGCAGCCTGCGCTGCCCGCGGCTGGGACGGGCGTCGTCACCGGTGTCGAGCTGGACCGCCCGCAGGTAGACGAACAACGGGATGGCGACGATCACCAGCGAGCAGATCGCCATCGCCGCGGAGAGCCCGAAACGGAACGACTGGAAGCTCGCGATGTACGTCAGGACCGGCATGACCTCGACGCTCGAGGGCAGCGGGATGCCGAACAGGACGAACGGCAACGTGAAGTTGTTGATGTTGTGCAGGATCGCGATGATGACCGCGAGGCTGAGCGGCCCACGGAGGTACGGGAAGATCACGTAGCGCAGCTTGATCCACCAGGTCGCCCCGTCGAGCGACGCGGCTTCATGGACCTCGAGGTCCACCGCCTGGAGGCCCGCCAGGCTGAGCAGGTACACGAACGGCCACGACGTCCAGACCATGACCGCGGCGAGGGCCCAGTAGGACGCCGATCCGTTGAGCCAGAGGACGTCGGTGTGGAAGATCGCGTTCACGACGCCCTGTGGCTGCAGCATCGTCCGGAAGAAGGTGCCGACGACGAACGCGGGCAGCACGTACGGGATCAGGTAGATCGAGCGGACGAGGCCGCGGCCGGGGAACCGGTTCTGCGTGGAGATCGCCGCAGCGACCCCGATCGGCACGGTCACGGCGGTCACGAGCACCGCAAGGGACGCCGAGATCCAGATCGAGTGCAGGAGCGGCGAGTCGGTGATCGCCTCGGCGAAGTTCGCGAACCCGACGAACGGGGCGCTGAACCACTGGCGGAGCGTGTACTGGTCGAGGTCGAGCATCGCGATGAAGACGCCCACCAGGAGCGGTACCACGATGACGGCGAGCATGAGGACGCCGCCGGGGAGGAGCATCCAGAGCGGACGTTCCTTCTTGTACAGCGGCGTCTTGCCGTGCGGGCGGACCGGTCGGTCCGTCGCCGCGGGCGGCCTGGTCTGTGTGGCGGTCATCACAGACCTCCGTTCTTCTGACGGTTCAACGTGGACTGGGCGTCCTTCTGCGCGTCCTGCAGGCGCTTCCGGAGCTGGTCGTCGGTGACCTCGCCGCTCTTCAGCGACGGGATGGACTGCACGACGACGTCGACGAGCGACAGCTGGATGTCCGACCACGCGCCGGTGAAGGCGGTGGGCTTCGAGAGCTTCCCGGCGTCGATGATCGGTTTCAGGGTGGGTTCCTGCGCGGCGAGCTCGGCCGCGGCGGCGGCGTTCGTCGGCAGCTGGCCGAACAGCCGGTAGTACTCGAGCTGGGCCTGCTTCGAAGTTGTCTGCTTGACGAACTGGAACGACAGGTCCTGCTTCTTGCCGTAGTCGGCGACGACGAAGTTGTCACCGGAGAGGATGCTCGCGGCGTCGATCCCGTCTGCGGGACGCTCGGTCGCTCCCGGCGGCACGGTCGGCAGCAGCGCGAACTCGTACTTGCCGTCGACCTTCGTGTTCTTGAACGAGTTGATCGCGGTGGTCGTGGTCATCGGGAAGAACGCGGCCTTGCCGTCGGCGAACTGCGCGAGGGCCTGGGCGTTGTTCCAGCCGATCCCCGCCTTGTCGACGACGCCGTCCTTCGTCACCCAGTCGAAGTAGGTGCGGTAGGCGTCCTGCACGGCCTTGGTGTCGATCTCGGCCTTCTGCCCGTCGACGATCGTGTTGCCGGCGTTCTGGGCCATCCCCCACACGAACTTCCACGGGTCGAAGCCGTCCGCGTACGCGACCGCCATGCCGTAGTGCCCGTCACCGGTGGTGGCCTTGGCGTCCTCGGTGAGCTGGTCCCAGGTGGTCGGCATCTCCGTGATGCCGGCCTGCGCGAGGAGGTCCTTGTTGACGGCCATCACGAACGGGCGGCTGGCGAGCGGGATGCCGATCTGCTTCGAGGCGCTCGGTCCGGAGATGCCGAGGGACGCCGGGTCGAACCGGTCCTTGCCGCCGACGGCGTCCCACTGCTTCTCGCCCATCTCGACGAACGCGCCGGTGGCGTACGCGGTGGGGGTGAACGTCGTGCCGATGGCGTACACGTCGGGGCCCTGGCCGGAGATGACGCTCGTCTGGATCGCGGTGAGCTCTTCCTGTGCGGACGAGTACGTCTCCCACTGGATGTCCGCGCCCGTCGTCCGCTTGAACGCAGCGGCGGTGTCCTGCTGCCACTGCTTGCGTTCCTTGGGGTAGGTGGTGTCCGCGCCCATCATCACGCGGAGGGTGTTCGGGTCGTCGCCGCTGCCGTTCACGACCGCACACCCCTGCAGGGACAGTGCGGCGAGGGCGACCACGACCGCGGAACCGATCAGGGTCCGTCGCTTCATGGGGGTTTCCTCCTCGAGACCTCCTCCCGAGCGGCGCTGCTCGGGACGTCCACCACTGTCTCGCTGGTGGCAACATCCGGCAACCGGTTGCCACTTGTTGCCAGACCCGAATAGCTTCGGGTCACCGATGCACCGTCGCACCGGGTTCACCGTTGGAGGTTGCGTGACCGAGATCGACACGTCGCGCCGGGTCACGATCCGTGACGTGGCGGACGCCACCGGGGTCGCCCCGTCCACCGTCTCCCGCGCGCTGTCCCTGCCAGACCGCGTCAACCGCGCGACGCAGCAACGCATCCAGCAGGCCGCGCGGGAGCTCGGCTACGTCCCGAACTCGCAGGCCAGGGCACTGACGTCCGGCCGGACCCGCGCGGTCGCCGTCCTGGTGTCCGACATCACGAACCCCTTCTACTTCGACGTCATCCGTGGCACGCAGCACCAGCTCGCCGCAGCGGGGTGGACGCAGTTGCTCGTCGACACCGAGGAGTCGGCCGACGCCGAGATGGCCGCGCTGAGCGCCATCTCCGCCAAGGCCGACGGCGTGGTCCTCACCGCGTCGCGACTGTCCGACACGCAGATCGCCCGCTACGCCGAACGCTTCCCGCTCGTCGTCGTCAACCGCCGTCCGAACGGCGTCCCCTCCGTGCTCATCGACACCCCGGGCGGCGTCGAGCAGGCCGTGCAGCACCTCGCCTCGCTCGGACACCGCGACGTCCTCTACGTCGCCGGTCCGGACAGTTCGTGGTCGAACGAACGTCGCTGGAGGGCGCTCGTCCGCGTCGCGAAGCGGCTCGACGTCCGCGTCGCCCGCATCGGTCCGCACGCGCCGTTCGTGGACTCCGGCGCAGCCGCGGCCGACGCCGCGGTCAACGCCGGTGCCACCGCGTGCATCGCCTTCAACGACCTCATCGCCATCGGCATGCTCGGTCGCCTCCGGGAACGCGGCGTCCGCGTCCCCGAGGACATGAGCATCGTCGGTTGCGACGACATCTTCGGCGCCGACTTCTGCAACCCGCCGCTCACCACGATGACCTCGCCCATCGAACGTGCCGGCCGCGTCGCGATCACGATGCTGCTCGGGCGCCTCGGCGCGATCCCGTCCGAGGAGCTCCCCGGCGAGCGCATGCGCGGTGCCGTCGCGCTGCCCACCCACCTGACCGTCCGCGAGTCCACCGGGCCCGCGCCGACCACACCGTCCCCGCAGCCCGCGCAGTCCGCGCGGTCTGCGCCGTCCTCGCGAAGGAGTCGATGATGACCACTGCCGCCCTGCCCACGCTCGCGCCGCACCCCGACCGGCTGTTCCCCGCCGACCCGGCAGCCACCGCAGTGGCACGCACGGTCTACGACGCCGTCAAGGACGCGCCGATCATCTCCCCGCACGGCCACGTCGACGCGTCGATGATCGCCGCCGACGAGCCGTTCCCGGACCCGGCAGCGCTCCTCATCACGCCGGACCACTACGTCCTCCGACTGCTGCACGCGAACGGGGTCGACCTGTCCGCGCTCGGCAGGGACCCCGCACACACGCCGGCCGGTCGGGACATCTGGCGCCAGTTGGCAACGCACTGGGACGACTTCCTCGGCACCCCGGTCCGCTACTGGTTCGAGACCGAGCTGCACGACGTCTTCGGGCTGACCGAGGCGCCGTCGACCGCGAACGCCGACGCACAGTACGACCACATCGCGTCGGCGTTGCTCGAGCCGGGCTTCCGCCCCCGCGCCCTGTTCGACTCGTTCGGCATCGAGGTGCTCGCCACCACCGACGGCCCGGCCGACGACCTCGCCGCGCACGCGCGGCTCGCCGCCGACCCGACCTTCCACGGCCGGGTGGTCCCGACGTTCCGTGCCGACGCCGTCTTCGACCCGTCCCGGTCGGACTGGAGGCTCGTGGTCGCGTCGATCGGCGAGGCCGCCGGGATCGACACGGGAACCCACGACGGGCTGCTGGCAGCACTGCGCGCGCGTCGCCAGTACTTCATCGACCACGGCGCGACGGCCACCGACACCGGGGTGCTGGACGCAGGATCGACGCCGCTGTCCGCCTCGGAACGCGAGCGCATCCACGCCGCGGCGCTCCGCGGGGACGTGTCCGCCGCGGATGCGATCGCGTACCGGCACGACATGCTCTACCGCTGGGCGGAGATGAGCGTCGATGACGGGCTCGTCATGCAGCTCCACCCCGGCGTGATCCGGAACCACCACACGCCGACGCTCGAGCGGTTCGGACCGGACACCGGGCACGACCTCCCGGCGGTCGGCTCGTTCACCGAACCGCTCCGGCCCCTGCTCGAGTCCTTCGGCACCGCAGCGGGGTTCCACCTCGTGCTGTTCACCGTCGACGAGACCGTGTTCTCCCGTGAGATCGGGCCGCTCGCCGGCTTCTACCCCGCGGTCTACGCCGGCGCGCCGTGGTGGTTCATCGACACCCCGGCCGCGATCGGTCGGTACCGCTCAGCGATCACCGATTCGGCGTCGTTCACGAAGACCTCCGGGTTCATCGACGACACCCGGGCGTACTGCTCCATCCCCGCGCGGCACGACATGGCCCGTCGTGCCGACGCCGCGTACCTGGCGTCACTCGTCGTCACGCACCAGATCTCGGAGGAGGACGCCGTCCACACCGCCCGCCGGATCGTGTCCGACATCCCGAAGGCCACGTTCAAGCTCTGAGCCGCCTCAGCCCGCGACGACGGCCGCCCGGACCTCGGCGAGCGCAGTCGTCATCGCGGGCTCGGCGTCGTCGGGCCAGTGACACTCGAGTGACACCGAGCCGCGGTAGCCGCCGTCCTGCACTGCTCCGAGGAACTCCCGCCACGGCCAGTCCCCGGTACCGGGTGCCTCGCGGTCGCGGTCGGAGAGGTGGACGTGTCCGATGCGGTTGCCGTGCGCGCGGACGACGTCGAACGACTCGGACTCCGCCTGCACGTGGAACAGGTCGGCCACCACGCCCACCTCGTCGAGGGTGAACTCGTCGAGGAACCGGACCGCCTCGTCGATGGTGTGGATCAGGTTCGTCTCGGACCGGTTCAGGGGTTCCAGGACGATGCGGAGATCGTGCTCGCGTGCGGTGTCACGCGCGACCCCGACGACGCGTGCGAACCGAGCGCGCGCATCGGCGTCCGACATCCCCTCCGGCGCGGTCCGAGCCGTGCCCGAGCCGAACACGATCTTCGCGCCGGGTTCGGCGACCGAGGCGATGACCGGCAGCACCGTCTGGAAGTACCCGTCGACGACCGCGGGTTCACCCGTGAGGAGCGGCAGGTCCGGTGGCACGAAGAGCGCGAACGACCCGAAGCGCTCCCCGGCGTACGCCTCGTTGCGGTGCCACCCGTCGTCGCCCTGGACGACGAGGTTGCCGCTGATGGACGGCTCGACGTGGTCTGCCCCCGCTCGCCGTACCGCATCGGTCAGGTGTTCGCCGGCGACGATGCCGATCCCACTGAAGGCCATGCGTCCATCCTGCTCCCGGAACGGCGCGGTGCCGGGAGTTGCCATCCGTTGCCGTCAGCGCTCCGCCGCGTGGTCCACGAGTTCCGCGGCGATCGGGCCGACGTCGTCGAGCCGTCCTTCGGTGATCGCCACGATGAACTCGTCGGACATCGTGAGGGTCCGACCGTTCACACCCAGGAAGACGAGGGTCGGGCAGGCATCACGACCGTCGATGGTCGTCGCGGCGCGGGTCAGTGCGGCTTCGAGCAGCCCGGGATCCCGCACGAGCACGTCGGGGCCGACCGTGCGACGGGCGATGTGCGGGTGAGGAGCATCAGGCCTGCCAGCCCGGGGTCGCGAGGCCGGTCTCGTAGGCGAAGACGACGAGCTGCGCACGGTCGCGGGCACCGAGCTTGATCATCGCCCGGGAGACGTGGGTCTTCGCGGTGGCGGAGCTCACGAACAGCCGCTCGCCGATCTCGGTGTTCGTGCACCCCGTGGCGACGAGGCGCATCACCTCGCGTTCACGGTCGGTCAGGACGTCGAGCTCCGGGGACAGGGAGCTGGGTTTCGCATGGGTCGCGAACGCCTCGACCAGGGAGCGTGTGGCTCGCGGCGAGAGCAACGACTCCCCCGCCACGACGGTACGGATCGCGCGCAGAAGCTCGGCGGGTTCGGTGTCCTTGACGAGGAACCCGGCCGCGCCGCCACGGATCGCGTCGAACACGTAGTCGTCCTCTTCGAAGGTGGTGAGGATCACGACGTGCACGTCGGCGAGCGCAGCATCGGCGCAGATGCGTCTGGTGGCGTCGAGCCCGTCGCTGCCCGGCATCCGGATGTCCATGAGGACGACGTCGGGCCGCTCATGTGAGACGACCTCGACCGCGCTGTCGCCGTCGCCCGCTTCCCCGACGACGGTCATGCCCGGCTCGGCGTCCACGAGCGCGCGGAGCCCCGCCCGCACCAGGACCTGGTCATCGACGAGCACCACCCGGATCGCATCGGTCACGGTGTCTCTCCTGACTGGTCGATGTCGGACGGCCGATCGCCGACCGGCAAGCGCGCGAACACCGTCCACCCGCCCTCGGGCGTCGGCCCGGCACGGAGGGTGCCGCCGACAGCGGTCGCTCGCTCCCGCATCCCGATGATGCCGTTGCCGGAGTGCCCGACGCCGCCGTTCGTCGCCCGCGCGCCGAGGTGGGCGTCGGGAGCGCCGGGGACGTCGGACACGGTGACCTCGACGAGCTCGGCGCCGACCTCGACGAGCACGCGCGCGGTGTGCTCCGGGACGTGTTTCATGACGTTGGTCACCGACTCCTGCACGATCCGGAACGCGTTGCGGTCGACGATCCCACCGACGCTGCCGAGATCACCGCGGACGTCGAGGCCGACGTCGATCCCGGCCGCACGAGCGCGCTCGACGAGGTCGGGGACCCGATCGAGCCCCGGCGTCGGGTTCCGCTCGGAGCTCCCAGGTTCCCCGTCGACCGAGCGCAGCACACCGAGGATCGTCCTGAGCTCGACGAGGGCCTGCCTGCTGGAGTCGCGGATGTTCGTCAGCGAGTCCCTGGTCTGTTCCGGGAGCGCGTTCCCGAGGTGCAGCGCCACACCGGCCTGGAGGTTGATGAGCGACATGCTGTGCGCCACGGAGTCGTGGAGCTCCCGGGCGATCCGCACGCGTTCGTCGTCCGCCCGGGCCCGGTCCGCGGCTGCTCGGGCACGGCGGGCTTCTGCCACGCGGGCGACACGGACGCGCACGAGTTCGGTGATCGCGATCGTCGCGGTGAGCCACGCGAGGCACAGCGTCATCGTCGTCACCGTCGGGAACGACGCACGACCGGTGAGCGTGTCGGCCGTGGGCAGCACGACCTGCGCGATGCCGGCCGCGAGGTAGACCGGGACCCGGTTGCCGCGGAACCACGCGTTCGCGATCGCCATCGTCAGCGCCGCGACGAACGGGCCCCTCGGGCTCACGACGAGGGCGTACCCGATCGTGGTGGCGAGGGTGACCGTCAGGACCGACAGCGGCCAGCGGTACCGGAACGGCAGCGCCACGACGCCGGCGACGAGCAGCGCCACCGCGAGCGGCCCGAGGACGATCGGGTCGAACGCCGCGCCCCCTGCGCTGTGCCGGGCCCATGGCGGGCCGGTCCCGTCCGCGGGACCGCCCGACCACCGGGAGGCCACGAGGGTGCCCACGATCTGCACGACGGCGACCGGGATCACCCGGCCGACCCGCGCGAAGCGTCGTCGACCCGGCCAGCGGGTGTCGGCGTCGCGGAGATCGGAGGTCATGTGGTCGAGCCTATGGTCGGTCGCCGAGCCGGGCATCCCGCGGGAGCGGGACCTGTGGACTACTCCCCCGGGAGTAGTCGGCTGGTGAGGAGGGGGTGCACTACGACTGCGGGAGCAGGCGGAAGTGGGGCTGCTGGATGGACGCGTGACGAGCCTCCCGACCGGAGCCTTGGAGGGTCGCAACTGCGGCACCGCAATCGACCCAGGAGGTCCCCATGCTCACCACCCTCGCGACGGCCGCACCGTACTGGCACGGCGGCGGATTCCCGTTCTTCGTCTTCCCGGCGTTCTTCTTCCTCGCGTTCCTCGTCGTCTTCCTGGTGTTCGGGGTGTTCCGGCGCGGGAGCTGGCGAGCACTCTCGGACGCGCGGTCGGTGCTCGCCGACCGGTTCGCCCGCGGCGAGATCGGCGCTGAGGAGTACCGCGCACGCCTCTCCGAGCTGAGCCGGAAGTAGCGAGCTCCTCCACCGCACGGGTGCCGGTGAACACTGTTCACAGGTTGCCGTAACACCCGTGCGGTCCCAGGTCCCGGTCCGTAAGTTGGGGCCGGAACGTCAGGACAAAGGAGACTCACGTGGCAGACAGCAACGCACAGGCCAACATCGGTGTCATCGGCCTCGCGGTCATGGGATCGAACCTCGCGCGCAACCTCGCTTCGCGCGAAGGGAACACCGTCGCGGTCTACAACCGCACCTACGCCCGCACCGAAGAGCTCCTGAAGGAGCACGGCGACGCCGGCTTCATCGCCTCCGAGTCGATCGACGACTTCGTCGCGTCGCTCTCGAAGCCGCGTACCGCGATCATCATGGTGCAGGCCGGCAAGGGCACCGACGCGGTCATCGAACAGCTCGCCGAGCGCCTCGAGCCCGGTGACATCATCGTCGACGGCGGCAACGCGAACTTCCACGACACCATCCGCCGCGAGCACGACCTCCGCGAGAAGGACCTCAACTTCGTCGGCACGGGCATCTCGGGCGGCGAAGAGGGCGCGCTGAAGGGCCCGTCGATCATGCCCGGCGGTTCGAAGGAGGCCTGGGAGACGCTCGGCCCGATCCTGAAGTCGATCGCCGCCGTCGCCGAGGGCGAGCCCTGCGTGACGCACATCGGCACGGACGGCGCCGGACACTTCGTGAAGATGGTGCACAACGGCATCGAGTACGCCGACATGCAGCTGATCGCCGAGTCCTACGACCTGCTCCGCCGCGCCGGTGGCCTGTCGGTCGAGGACCTCATGCAGGTGTTCGACGAGTGGAACAAGGGCGACCTCGAGTCGTACCTGATCGAGATCACCGGTGAGATCCTCAAGCAGCGCGACGCCGACACCGGCAAGCCGCTCGTCGACGTCATCCGTGACGAAGCGGGCTCGAAGGGCACCGGCGTCTGGACCGTGCAGAACGCCGTCGGGCTCGGGATCCCCGTCTCCGGCATCGGCGAAGCGGTGTTCGCCCGCGCGGTGTCGTCGAAGCCGGCGCAGCGTGCGGCGGTCCAGGCCTCCGTGACGTCCCGGCCGGACATCGCCGAGGTGCCTGACACGTTCGCCGACGACGTGCGCGCAGCGCTGTACGCGTCGAAGGTCGTCGCGTACGCGCAGGGCTTCGACCTCATCATCGCCGGTGCCAAGGAGTACGGCTGGGACATCGACCTCGGCAACGTCGCGAAGATCTGGCGGGGTGGCTGCATCATCCGCGCCCAGTTCCTCAACCGCATCGTCGAGGCGTACGACAAGAACCCCTCCCTCGAGTCGCTGCTCGTCGACCCGTACTTCGCGAACGCCGTGCAGGAGGGCGAAGCCGCCTGGCGCCGCATCGTCGGGATCGCTGCCGCATCGGGGATCCCGGCGCCGGGCTTCTCGTCGGCGCTGTCGTACTTCGACTCGCTCGCGTCCGACCGCCTGCCCGCCGCGCTCATCCAGGGACAGCGCGACTTCTTCGGGGCGCACACCTACCAGCGCATCGACAAGGACGGCACGTTCCACACGCTGTGGTCCGACGACGACCGTCGCGAGGTCGAACAGGAACCCTCCACGCACTGATCAGCACCGGACACCGAACGGGCCTCGCCACACGGCGGGGCCCGTTCGTGCGTGCATGGGCCGGACGCGGGCGCAGCGCGCGGGGCGCGGGGCGCGGGGCGCGGGGCGCGAAAGCGACAGTTTGCGCCGAACTTTCCGCGGCAGGGTGTCGCTTTCGCGGAGCGAACGGCCAGCAGCCGCAGCACGGTGTCGCTTTCGCGGAACGAACCGTCGGCAGCCGCGCACGAATCGCCAGCAGCCGCAGCACAACGCCCGGCCCGCCCGACCGCTCAGGCGACGATGCGCTCCCGCGCCAGCTCCGCGAGCAGCCGCTCGAGCTTCGGCCCGCGCCCGAGCAACCGCCGCGACCCGGGTGCCGTCCGGACGTGGAACGTCGCGACCGCGATCGTGTCGTCCGGTCGGACGTAGTGCATCGCGACGGCGCAGGCGCCGCGGTCGCCCGGTGCCGGCACGTCCTCGAGCCCGACGTGCATCACCCGGCTCCAGCGGATCACGAGCAGCCGGGTCGCACGTCGCTCGTCGAGTTCCCACAGCGACGCCTCGGTCGCACCGAAGGCCCACGTCACACGTGACCCGAGGGTGATCTCGGACCGATCGCCCTCGACCATCGCACGGAGTTCGGCGGTGGGAGCCGCCGGCACGAGCCACACGGTGGGGTCGATGCGACGGATCGCGAGTGCGAGCGACTCGTCCTCGCGCCGACGCCGGAGCCCCTGCATCCTGAGCACTCCCGCCAGGATCACCCCGACCCCGAAGACGATGACCGCGATCTCGGCGATGCCGAACGCGGTGAGGTCGGCTTCCGGGCTCCGAGCGACGACGATGATCCGCGCGACGAGCAACGCGGCCCAGACGGCGACGATGACCCAGCGGACGGCCGCGAGGCGCTGGCCGGGTGTCATGGGCCGGCGGGCACGTCCGTTCCGCGGGACGCGGTCGGGTCGGCTCAGCACGTGTCGATCCTCGCACGGCAGCGCGGGGAACCCCACCGGAGGACGCTGAACGCACGGCAACCTCGTCGGTCCTGCCCGTTCACAGCCCGGCGGACCTAGCATCGGGTCGTGCCCACCAGCCGATCCCCGATGCGGCCGCGACTGCTGGCCGCGGCCGTCGGCGTCGTCGCCGCGCTCGCCTTCCTCGGCGCCGCCGAACTCGGCGCCCTCGTGCTCGGCGGAGCCGGCAGTCCCCTCGTGGCGGTGGGCTCCGCGGTCATCGACCTCGCGCCGGCCGGTGCGAAAGACCTCATGGTCAGCCTGTTCGGCACCGGCGACAAGATCGCGCTCTTCGCGCTGATGGGCGTGCTGATGGTCGCGATCTCGGCTGCGGCGGGCATCCTCGAACGCGCGCGTCCGCCGTTCGGAGCGCTCGTGTTCGCGGCCGGCGGCGCCCTGTCGCTGCTGGCGGTGACGACCCGGTCGGGCTCCGGCATGTGGGACGGCGCGCCGACCGTGCTCGGTGTGGCCGCCGCGGTGATCGTCCTCCGGCTCGTGATGGCCCGGCTCCGGCGGTGGGAGTTCGCCGCAGCGACACCCACCCGCTCCGAGGCGCCCCTCCCAGAACGCCGGACGTTCATCGTCTGGTCGGTCACGGCCGGGGCCCTCGCCCTCGTCGTCGGGACCGGTGCGCGGATCGGTTCCGCAGCAATGCAGCGGGCCGCAGCGATCCGGCGTGCGGTGCACCTGCCCGCTCCGGTGAACACACCGCCGACGGTGCCGTCTGGCGCCTCGCTCGACGTCGCGGGGATCACGCCCTACGTCACACCCAACGCCGACTTCTACCGGATCGACACCGCGCTCCGCGTGCCCTCGATCGACCCCGCCGACTGGAGCCTCCGCATCCACGGCGCCGTCGAGGAAGAGGTGACCCTGACGTGGGACGAGCTGCTCGCACTGCCGCTGGAGGAGCACATGGCGACGATGAGCTGTGTCTCGAACGAGGTCGGCGGCGACCTCATCGGCAACGCCCTGTGGCTCGGGTACCCGATCCGCGAGCTGCTCGCCCGTGCGAAGCCGACCGGTGACGCGGACATGGTGCTCTCCCGGAGCATCGACGGGTTCACCGCCGGCACCCCGCTCGACGTCCTGCAGGACGACGGCACGGACGCACTGCTCGCGGTCGGGATGAACGGCGAGCCGCTGCCCGCCGAACACGGGTTCCCGGTCCGGATGGTGGTCCCGGGCCTCTTCGGGTACGTGTCCGCGACGAAGTGGGTCGTCGAGATGGAGGTGACCCGGTTCGCCGACGCGCAGGGCTACTGGACGCCCCGCGGGTGGTCGGAGCGCGGACCGGTCAAGCTCGAGTCCCGGATCGACACGCCCGCGAACGGCAGCACCGTCACGGTCGGCGACCGCGTCGCGATCGCCGGCGTCGCGTGGCAGCCGCACACCGGGGTCAAGGCCGTGCAGGTGCAGATCGGCGACGGCGGCTGGCAGGACGCCGAGCTCGCCGACTCGGTGTCCGCCGACACGTGGCGGCAGTGGGTCTACCGCTGGACCGCGACCGCCGGGGACCACCGGGTGCAGATCCGCGCCGTCAGCGCGGACGGCGAGGTGCAGACGAGCGTCCAGCGGCCGCCGGCCCCGAACGGGGCGACGGGCTGGGACTCGATCACGCTGACCGCGCGCTGACCGGGCACCGCACGGTCCGGACCGCATCGGCCGGGAGGCTCGGTGCGCGTCAGGCGGGCCGGCTCGCCACCACGCAGGTCCCGTCCACCGCATCGTCCCGCTCGATTCGCGTCGCGAACCCGGCGTCGGCGAAGGCCGCCGCTGACGCGGCGGACTGCAGCTCCGACACCTCGATGACGACGGTGCCGCCGGGACGCAGCCACTCCCCCGCCCCCGCAGCGATCCGGCGGTGCAGGTCCAGGCCGTCCGGACCGCCGTCGAGCGCCACGCGGTGCTCGTGGTCCCGGGCCTCGGACGGCATGGTCGCGATGACGTCGGTCGGGACGTACGGCGCGTTCACCGCGATGACGTCGACCGCCCCGCGGAACCGGCCGGGCAGGGCGTCGAACAGGTCCCCGGCGACGACGATGCCGCGGTCGCCGATGTTCTCCGCCGCGACGTCGATGGCATCCGGGTCGATGTCCGACGCGACGAGGTCGAGCGCACCGACCCGTTCGAGCAGCGCGACACCGATGGCTCCGGCGCCACAGCACAGGTCGACCACGCGGTCGTAGCGGTGCAGCAGCGCAGCGGCCTGTGAGACGACGACGGTGGTCCGGGCGCGGGGCACGAACACACCGGGGGTCACCCGGATCCGGTGCCCGTCGAACGCAGCCCAGCCGAGGACGTACTCGAGCGGCTCTCCGGCGAGCCGACGCTGCACGAGCGTCCGGAGTCGGGCGGCGTCACCGTCTCCGGCGTCGAGCAGCAGGTCGGCTTCGTCCTCGGCGAAGACGCTCCCCGCCGCCCGGAGCCGAGCGGCGAGGGCGTCCCGCGCGGGGTGGATCAGGCGGCTCCGTCGAACATCGAGGTGACCGACCCGTCGTCGAAGACCTCGTGGATGGCACGGGCGAGCAGCGGCGCGATCGGCAGGATCTCGAGGCGGTCCCAGCGCTTCTCCACCGGGACGGGCAGCGTGTCCGTCACGACGACGCGGTCGATGAACTCGCTCTGCAGGAGTTCGGTCGCCGGGTCCGAGAACACGGCGTGGGTCGCGGCGACGACGACGCCGATCGCCCCCGCGGCCTTGAGCGCCTCTGCGGCCTTCGCGATCGTCCGACCGGTGTCGATGAGGTCGTCGACGAGCAGGCACCAGCGGCCGGAGACGTCACCGACGATCTCGTGCACGGTGACCTGGTTCGGGACGAGCGGGTCGCGGCGCTTGTGGATGATGGCGAGCGGGGCGCCGAGCTTCTCGGACCAGATGTCGGCGACGCGTACGCGGCCCATGTCCGGCGAGACGACCGTCAGCGTCGACGGGTCGAGGATCTCCTTGAAGCGCTCGAGCAGCACCGGCATCGCGAACAGGTGGTCGACGGGTCCGTCGAAGAAGCCCTGGATCTGCGCGGCGTGCAGGTCGACGCTCATGATGCGGTGCGCGCCCGCGGCCTTGAACAGGTCGGCGACGAGTCGGGCCGAGATCGGCTCGCGGCCACGGCCCTTCTTGTCCTGGCGGGCGTACGGGTAGAACGGCGCGACGACCGTGATGCGCTTCGCCGAGGCACGCTTCAGCGCGTCGACGATGATGAGCTGCTCCATGAGCCACTCGTTGATGGGTGCGGTGTGCGACTGGATGACGAAGGCGTCGCAGCCGCGGACGGACTCGTCGAAGCGGACGTACAGCTCACCGTTGGCGAAGGTGCGGGCATCGGTGGGGACCAGATCGACGCCGAGTTCTTCCGCGATCTCCGCCGAGAGCTCCGGGTGTGCTCGTCCCGAGACGAGGACGAGTCGTTTCTGGCCGGTTGCCTTGATTCCGGACAAGTGCCGTGCTCACTCCCTGACCCAGCAGGGCCGTGTGTGTCGAGGGTCCGACGACCGATGGCCGTCGCGGTGGTTCATTCGCCTCGCGCGCGCCGAGCCGCCTCGGCCGCCGGCGTACCGGGTCGGTGTTCGTCGACCCATCCGTCGGTGTTGCGCTGTGGGGCGTAGCTGATCGCGAGCGACCCGGCCGGCACGTCCTTGCGGACCGTCGTACCTGCACCGGTGTACGCCCCGTCACCAATCCTAACCGGGGCGACGAACACGTTGTGCGAGCCGGTGCGGACGTTCGACCCGACCTCGGTCCGGTGCTTGTGCACGCCGTCGTAGTTCGCGGTGATCGTGTTCGCCCCGATGTTCGAGTCCTCGCCGATCTCGGCATCCCCGATGTAGGACAGGTGCGGGACCTTGCTGCCGCGGCCGATCTTGGCGTTCTTCGTCTCCACGAAGGTGCCGATCTTGCCCTGGTCGCCGAGGATGGTGCCCGGCCGGAGGTAGGCGAACGGACCGACCGACGCGCCGTCGCCGATCACGGCGAGGGTGGCGTCGACCCGGTTCACCGTGGCCCCGGCACCCACCTCGGTGTCGCGGAGCGTGGTCCCCGGTCCGACGACTGCACCAGAGGCGATCGCCGTGGCGCCGATGAGCTGCGTGTCCGGCAGGATCTCGGCGTCCGGCTCGATCGACACGTCGAGGTCGATCCACGTCGATGCCGGGTCCTGGATGGTGACCCCTGCACGCTGGTGCGCGCGGACGATGCGGGCGTTCAGCTCGCGTCCGGCGTCCGACAGCTGCGCGCGGTCGTTGATCCCGGCGACCAGCCACGGGTCGGTGAGCGTCACGACGTCGATGTGCCCGCCGCGTGCGGCGATGAGTGCCGGGGCGTCGGTGATGTACTTCTCGCCCTGCGCGTTCGCCGTGGTCAGCGACGGCAGCACGGCACGCAGGTGCACGGCGTCGAACGCGTAGATGCCGGCGTTGGTCTCGGTGATCTCCCGCTGCGCGTCCGTGGCGTCCTTGTGCTCCACGACGCCCACGAAGGCGCCGGCGTCGTCGCGGACGATCCGCCCGAGCCCGGTCGGATCCGGTGCGATGGCGCTGACGAACGTGACCGCGTTGCCGGTGCGCCCGTGCACGTCGGCGAGCTGCCGGAGCGACACCGCGTCGAGCAGCGGGACGTCGCCGGAGAGCACCACGACGGCGCCGTCGAAGTCGGCGGGCAGCGCGGCGACCGCGACCTCGACGGCGCGCCCTGTCCCGGGGACCTCGTCCTGGTCCACCACGAGGGCGTCCGGCATGCGTTCGGCGACCTCGGCCGCGACCAGGTCGCGCTCGTGCCGCACGACCACGGCGATGTGCTCCGGCTCGAGGGACTCGGCCGTCCGCAGGACGTGCGCGATGAGGGGCAGTCCGGCGAGCCGGTGCAGCACCTTCGGGGTCGAGGACTTCATGCGCGTGCCCTGCCCGGCGGCGAGGACGACGACGGCGATCCGCTGGTCGGTCATCACCCCATCCTGGCCCACCCGGCCACGACGCACCAAGGCAACAGCAGGACGGCACGCGACCAGGACGGGAGGCGCGGTGCGGGTCCGACCCGCACCGCGCCTCCCGTCCGTGCGTGCGTTCGCACCCAAGTCACGCGCGATGGAAAGCGGAATCGCGCGTAGGGGGTCGGAAAATCGGGCCACCTACGCGCGAATCGACTACCTACGCGCGAATCGACCACCTACGCGGCGGGCGCCACGGGGTCCTCGCGCTTGACGAAGGCCATCAGCACCAGGCCGGCGACCAGGACCACGACGATGCCGATGATGCCGAAGCGCGTCGAACCGCCGATCGTCACCGCGATGCCGAACATCGCCGGGGCGATGAACGCAGCGGCACGCCCGGTCGTGGCGTAGAGGCCGAAGAGCTCGCCCTCGCGGCCGGGGGTCGCGAGCCGCGCCAGGTAGGCCCGCGACGAGGACTGCACGGGTCCGACGAACATGCACAGGGCCAGGCCGAGCACCCAGAAGCCGATCTGCGCCGTGCCGACGAACAGCACCGCGAGGCCGCAGACCGCCAGCCCGACGAGCGACACCATGATGATCGCCCGGGAGCCGAACCGGTCGTCCAGCCGGCCGGACAGCGCCGTGGAGATGCCCGCGACGACGTTGGCGACGATCGCGAACATGATGACGCCGGACGCGCTGAACCCGAACACCTGCGCGGCGATGATGCCGCCGAAGGTGAAGACCGCGCCGACGCCGTCGCGGAACACCGCGCTGGCGATGAGGAACGCGAGCACGTTCCGGCGCTCGCGCCAGAGCCGCGCGATGTCCCGGCCGAGGTCGCGGTAGGCGGAGAACAGGTTCCCGCGCTGGTCGGGGGCACGCTCCGCCTCGGGGACGACGAGGAACAGCGGGATCGAGCTCACCGCGAGCCACACCGCGGCGATGCCGATCGCCACGCGGACGTCCCACTGCCCGGACGCGACGGTCGCCGGCAGGTTCAGGAGTCCGGCCGTGTCACCGCCGCCGAAGTCCTGGATGCAGAGCACGAGCAGCAGCACGAGCAGGACGATGCCGCCGAAGTAGCCGGCCGCCCAGCCGATCGCCGATGCCCGGCCGGTCCGGGGACCCGGTGCGACCTGGCCGAGCATGGCGTTGTAGCCGACGCAGGCGATCTCGTACGCGACGGTCCCGATGCCGATGAGCGCTGCACCGAGCACCAGGTACGGCTGGCTCGGTGCGACGAACACCATCGCACCGATCGACAGCGCGACGCCGATCGTGGCGATGAGCACCGACCGCCGGCGGTGTCCGGACGAGTCCGCGAGCCGGCCGACGGCGGGTGCGACCAGCGCGACGACGATGCCGGCGATCGTGAGGGCCGTCGACACCACGGCTGCGTTGTGGGCGAGCTCGCGTTCCACGGCACGTGCCGCGGTGGCCGAGGAGTCCGCGGCCGCGACGAGGGCCGGGTCGACGAACGCGCGGCTCGCCAGGTACGTGCTGAACACGAACGTGGTGACGACGGCGTTGAACGCAGCAGAGCCCCAGTCCCAGAGTGCCCAGGAGACGAGGGCGCGACGATCGGTGCGCTGCGGCGGGGGCACGACGGTCATGGGCGAACCGTAGCGCGTCCTGGTGTCCCGCCGGTGCCCCCGTTCCGGGGCGCGTGCCGGACGACCGGTCGCGAGCGGTCGAGACACCCCGCTCAGGTCCGCCGACCGGTCGAGAACCGTCGGCCAGGGCGTCGCCCAGCGACGCTCACCGACCGCACGGCGGCACGCACACGGTGTGTCGTGACCGGTCACGCTCCGGACGGGAGGCTCGGGGCGGGCTCGCACCGAGCCTCCCGTCCGATGGGTGGGCGCTGCGCATCAGGCGGCGGGGACGCCGTTCGGGTAGACGACCGACTTCAGGGAGTCCGGGTCGGTGTCGCTCTCGAGCGCCTCGCGGACCTGGTCGAGCCCGAACCGTCCGGTGACGAGCGAGTCGAGGTCGACCTGCCCCGATGCGACGAGCCCGATCGCAACCGGCCACGTGCCCGTGTACCGGAAGATCCCGGTGACGGTGACCTCGAGGTTCTGGATGTGCTCGACGGGCAGCGTCATCTCGGAGTTCCCGAGTCCGACGAGCACCGCGGCACCGGCTGGACCGACCGCCTTGATGCCGTCCGACACCGCACGCGGCGCACCGCTGGCGTCGATGAAGGCGTCGACGGGCGCGATGTCCGAGGCGACGGAGACCACGGTGGGGTCGACGACCTCGGTGGCGCCGTAGGACAGCGCGCGCTCACGGCGTTCGGGGACGAGGTCGCTGATGACGATCCGGGTCGCACCGAAGGCCTTGGCCGCCTGCGCGCAGATGATCCCGATCGGGCCGGCACCGGCGATCAGCACGGACGAACCCGGCACGATCCCGGCCTTCCGCACGGCGGCGATCCCGACCGAGAGCGGCTCGAGCAGGGCACCGGCCTCGAACGACACCGAGTCGGGCAGGGTGTGCGCGAACTCGGCCTCGATGGTGACGAAGCCCGCGAAGGCGCCGTCGACCGGGGGTGTGGCGTAGAAGCGCATGTCCGGGCAGAGGTTGTACCGCCCGGCGAGGCACTGTGCGCACCGGTGACACGGACGCTGCGGTTCGACGGCGACGCGCTCCCCCACGCGTCCGGGGTCGACGCCGTCGCCGACCGCGACGATCGTGCCGGAGAGCTCGTGGCCGAGGACGAGCGGCGACGAGACGACGAAGTCCCCGATGCGCCCGTGCCGGAAGTAGTGCACGTCGGAGCCGCACACGCCGACGGCGGCGACCTCGACGAGGACGTCGCCCGGGTCGACGGCGGGCACGGGGCGGTCCTCGATCGTGAGGTCGTCCTGCCCGAGGAGGACGCTGACGCGCTGGGTCTGCTGGTCCGTGGTCACGGGGTACCCGCTTTCTGTCGTTCGGATGGACGTGCTGTCGGCCGCTCCGTCAGGGCGTGGATGCGCGCCGGGTCGTCGAGCAGCTCACGGAACCCGATCTCGGCGGCGCCGCGGAGCAGCACGTCCGATCCGAGTTCGGCCGGCACGATGCGGACCCGGTCCACCATCGCGGCCATCGACTGTGCTCGGACGGCCTCGAGCACGCGGTCCCCGACGTGACCGAGCAGCACCCCGAGGAACCCGCCGAGCACGACCACCTCGGGGTTGACGGTGTGGATGGCGTTGCGGAGGCCGGTCGCCAACGCGGCCACCTGCCGGTCGACGACGCGGTCGACCTCCGGGCCGCCGGCCGCGAGGGCCTCGGCGAGCGCCGGCAGGTCGTCCGCCGGCACGCCCGTCACGGCGACGAGCGACGCACGCGACGCCTCGGTCTCGAGGCAGCCGATGGCGCCGCAGTGGCAGCGGATCCCGTTGTCCGCGACGAAGGTGTGGCCGAGCTCCCCCGCGTACCCGTCCGCGCCGCTCAACGGCTGACCGGCGCTGATGACCCCGCCGCCGATGCCGCTCGCGCCGCCGTTCAGGTAGACGAGATCGGACACCCCGCGGCCGGATCCGTACAGGCGCTCCGCCCACGCACCGAGGTTGGCGTCGTTCGCGACGCGCACGGGCAGGCCGGTCGCGCCGGCGAGTGGCGCGGCGAACGGCTCGTCGCGCCAGCCGAGGTGCGGCGCGTCCCGCACGAGACCGTCCTCGACGCGGACCGTGCCGGGGATCGAGACGCCGACCCCCACGAGGCGCGCGGGGCGTTCGTCGAGGAGCCTCGCGACGATCTGCACGGCCTCGTCAGCGGTCGGTCGGTCGTCGGTGTGCTCGGTGACCCGGGACCGGATGCTGCCGTCGAGGCCGACCATGGCCACCGTCACGGCGTCGATCTCCACCGTGACGGCGGCCGCCACGACGTCGGCCGACGCACGGACCACCGGACTCGGTCGCCCGACCCCGGTGGCCGCGCCGTCCTCGGTCTCGGAGGCCAGGCCGAGTTCGACGAGTTCCCCGACGAGCGCAAGGGTCGTGGAGCGGTTCAGGCCGGTCGCGCGCGTCAGGTCCGCGCGGGTGAGCGGCCCCTCTTGATGGACGAGTCGGAGCACACGCGCGGTGTTCCGGTTGCCGCCGGCCGGTGTGTCGCGCTGCATCGTGCCCTTCCGGTCGACCGTCCGCGGTTGCTCCAGGTCCCTGCACTCATCATGGCGCGGCAGCGGCGTTCCCGCCAGCATTTTGTGGTGCCGCGCAACAAATCAGTACCGAAGCCGCGCCACACCACCGTCCGCCTCGGTGGTCGGGCCGTCGGCGAGCGACAGCCGCCACCCGTCCGGCACCGGACCGGTGGCCGACACCGACGACTCGTCCCCCGACTCGGTCGACACCGTCCAGACCTCCGACCGCCCGTCGGGTGCTGTCACCCGGACGTCCACGCTGCCGGTCGTCCCCGCGGGGAACGCCCGGAGCTCGAGCGCCGCCAGGTAGTCGTGGTCCGGCCGGTCCGTGCGGGTCGAGAGCGGCAGCACCGCTCCCCCGCGGACCCACAGCGGCAGGGTGTCGAACCCGTGCCGCTCGGTGCGCCACACCCCGCCGGAGACCACCTCACCCGTGAACCAGTTCGTCCACGACCCGGCCGGCAGGTAGTACTGCACGTCGCCGGACTCGCTGAACACGGGCGCGACGAGCAGGTCGGACCCCAGCATGTACTGCCGGTCGCAGTACGCAGCCGTCGGGTCGTCCGGAAACTCGAGCAGCATCGGTCGCATGACGGGGAGCCCGCGCTCCGACGCCTGCAGCCCGAGCCCGTAGAGGTACGGCATCAGGCGGAGCTTCAGACGGGTGAACGCCCTGGTCACCTCGACCGCCTCCTCGTCGAACGCCCACGGGACGCGGTAGGAGCTGCTGCCGTGGAAGCGGCTGTGCGAGGAGAGCAGCCCGAACTGGACCCAGCGCTTGAAGACCGCGGGGTCGGGGCGTCCTTCGAACCCGCCGATGTCGTGCGACCAGAACCCGAAGCCGGACAGCGCGAGCGAGAGCCCGCCGCGGAGCGTCTCCGCCATCGACGGGAACGACGAGGTGTTGTCGCCGCCCCAGTGCACCGGCATCTGCTGGCCGCCGGCGGTCGCCGAGCGCGCGAAGAGCACGGCGTCACCGGCACCGCGGGCCGCTTCCAGGACCTCGAACACGGCCTCGTTGTACAGCTGCGTGTACCAGTTGTGCATGCGTTCCGGATCGCTGCCGTCCGCCCACGTCACGCCGAGCGGGATCCGCTCGCCGAAGTCCGTCTTGAAGCAGTCGACGCCCTGGTCGACGAGTGCGCGGAGCTTGCCCTGGTACCAGGCCTTCGCGTCCGGGTTCGTGAAGTCGACGAGCCCCATGCCGGCCTGCCAGAGGTCCCACTGCCAGACGGTGCCGTCCGGGTTCTGCACGAGGTACCCGGCCGTCGCCGCCTCGTCGAACAGCGGGGAGCGCTGCCCGATGTACGGGTTGATCCACACGCAGACGCGCAGGTCCTTGTCGTGCAGCCGACCGAGCATGCCGGTCGGGTCCGGGAAGACCCTGGGGTCCCACTCGAAGTCGCACCAGTTGAACTCGCGCATCCAGAAGCAGTCGAAGTGGAACACGCTCACCGGCAGGTCGCGCGCGGCCATCTCGTCGACGAAGGACGTGACCGTCGCCTCGTCGTAGTCCGTGGTGAACGAGGTCGACAACCAGAGGCCGTACGACCACGCCGGCACGTGCGCCGGCCGGCCGGTGAGCGCGGTGTAGCGCTCGATGACCCCGGCCGGGGTGCCGCCGCCGATGACGTGGAACACGAGCGACTCTCCGGGGACCGAGAACTGCACGCGCTCGACCGCCTCGGAGCCGACCTCGAACGACACGTGTCCCGGGTGGTCGACGAGCACGCCGTACCCGCGGTTGGTCAGGTAGAAGGGCACGTTCTTGTAGGCCTGCTCGCTCGACGTGCCACCGTCGGCGTTCCAGATGTCCACGGTCTGGCCGTTCTTGACGAGCGGACCGAACCGTTCGCCGAGCCCGTAGACCAACTCCCCGACCCCGAGGTCGAGCTGGGCGTGCACGAACGTCGAGGACGTCGGCGCGTCGGCGCCCTGCACCCGAGCGTTGCCGACGACCCCGCGGGAGACCTCGGCCCCCGGCGCCAGGGTGACGTGGCCGAGCGACTTGTGGCCGCTGCCGGTCAGCTCCCGGTCGCCGGATCGGAACCGGAGGTCCCACGGCGCCCCAGGGGTGACGACGGCCGAGAGGTCCCCGGACGTCAGCGTCCCGACACCGTCGGTCAGCGTGGCCGTCCCGTGCCCCGGCTCCTTCCCGACCAGGTCGAAGGACAGCTCGGGCCGCGGCGCCCGGAAGTGCTCGACGCGGACGGTGACGACGCCCTCCATGGGGCTCGACAGCGTGACGGTGAGCGTCGGCCGGTTGAGCGTGTCCCCCCGGGACTCGATGACCTTCGTCGGCGCGGTGACGACGAGGCGGTCGCCCGAAGGGGCGTGCACCGCGTCGATGTCGTGGGCCTCCTGCGCGTACAGGGGCTGGACGCCGGGCCGGAGTTGCCAGAACCCGTCGGTGAACTTCATTACTTGACCGCTCCTGCCGTGATGCCGCGCGCGAGGGTGCGCTGGAAGATGAGGAAGAACACGAGTGTCGGGATGAGCCCGAGGAGCGCCGAGGCACTCGTGGTGGTGACGTCCATCAGCCGGTCCCCCTGCAGCAGGGAGATCGCGACGGGGACCGTCTGGTTGTCGTTGCTGACGAGGAACGTCAGCGGGATGAGGAACTCGTTCCACGTCCAGATGAAGAAGAAGATGAGCAGGACGGACAGCGTCGGACGGCTGATCGGCACGATCACGCGCCACAGCACCCGCCAGCGGCCGGCACCGTCGAGCGCGGCCGCCTCGAGGATCTCCTTCGGGAAGGTGCCGTACACGCTCGAGAGCAGGTACGTCCCGAACGCGGACTGGATCACGGTGAAGACGATGATCACGCTCCACACGTTGTCGTACAGTCCGATGCCCTTGAACATCATGTAGAGCGGGTAGAGCAGGACCTCTTGCGGGAGCATGTTCGCCAGCATGAACAGCACCACGATCCAGGTGCGGTACCGCACCCGGCCGATCCCGATCGCGAAGGCGTTGAGGATCGAGATGAGCACCGCGAGGATCGCGACCGAGCCGCTGATGAAGACGCTGTTCCAGAGCTTCAGCGGGAAGTCGACGCGGTTCCAGAACGTGGTGATGCCGTCGAACGAGATGTGCGCCGGCCACGCGAGCGGCCCACCGGCCGCGTAGTCCGCCGGCGTCTTGAACGAATTGAGCAGGATGAGCAGGAACGGCGCGGCGATCAGGACGGCGATGACGATGCCGCCGGCCAGGACGATCCAGTCGGCCGGGCGCTTGCGCCCGCCCTCACCGGCGCTCTTCCGGCGCGTGGGGCCTCCGGCGGTCGGCCTGGAGGCTCGGCGTGCGTCCGTCACGGAGGCCGCCTCGGTCGTCGGTGCTGACACGATCCCGGTCATCGGGCTTCTTCCTTCCGCTCGGCCCGGTTCTGGGCCGCGATGAACGCGATGGCGACGATGACGATCACGACGGTGAGCGCGGTTGCGATCGTCGCGCCGTACCCGACCTGCTGCGCCTGGAAGAACTGGCTGTACGAGTAGTAGCTCGGCACGATGGTCGCGTTCCCTGGGCCGCCACCGGTCAGCGCGTACACCGGTCCGAAGACCTTCAGCGCAGCGATGGTGCAGGTGAGGACGACCACGAAGATCTCGGGCCGGATGATGTGCACGGTGATCGCACGGAAGCGCTGGAACCAGCCGGCGCCGTCGAGTTCTGCCGCCTCGTAGAGCTCCGGGTCGACGCGCTGCAGGGCGGCCATGAACACCACGACCGGGTACCCGATCTGCACCCAGACGAGCACGACCGCGACGGAGAGCAGCGCCGTGTCCGGGCTGCCGAGCCAGTTGTGCTGGAGGCCGCCGAGTCCGACCGCGTCGAGGATGACGTTGAGGGCGCCGTTCTCCGGCCGGAGGATCCAGCCGATGACGATCGCCGCGATGACGGCCGGCAGGATCTGCGGCAGGTAGTAGGTCGCGCGGAGGAAGCTCGCGAGCCGCCCGCCGAACTTCTTGCCGATCACGTCGAACAGCGCGGCGGCGAGGACGAGACCGAGGCTCGTCGGCACGATCACCATCGCGAGGATCATCGCGATGCTGTTCCGGAAGGAGATCCAGAACTGCCCGTCGGCCATCAGCCGCCGCCAGTTGTCGAGGCCCGTCCACTGCGGCGGGAGGATGCCCCGGTAGTTCGTGAACGACAGGTACACGTTCCAGCCGAGCGGCACGAGGATGATCGCTGCGAGCAGGACGAACCCGGGCAGCAGGTAGAACCAGTAGCTGCCACGACCGCTCGAGGGCATGATGGCGCCGACGTCGGCGGGCCGGCGGCCGCGCCGCCGGGGCGCGGTGACGGGAGGACTGGATGCCATGGTGGGCTTCCCTTCCGGAAGTGATGGGTGTTCTGGTGTGGTGGGGGTGGCGGGGGCACGGTGCGGGGCGGACCCGCACCGTGCCTCCAGGCCGGGTCAGCCCGTGACGGCCTTGACGCCGTCCGCGTACTGCTGGCCGAGCTCGTCGTCGACCTTCGACGGGGAGCTGCTGCCGTTGACCACGCTCTGGAGCCCCGCGTTCAGCTGGTCGTAGAACGTCGACGTGGGCCAATCCGGGTAGTACGCCAGGCCGTCACGCTCGGTCAGCGTGTTGAAGTTGGCGATGAGTTCCTTGCTCTTCGGGTCCGTGATGTCGGACTCGTCCGCCGCGACGGGGACCCCGCCGTTGTTGCCGATGATCGCCTGGATCTCCGGACGCAGGGTGATGTCGATGAACTGCTCGGCGAGCTTCTTGTTCTTCGCCTTGGTCGGGACCACCCAGAGGTTGCCGGAGGAGCCTGGCGACATCTCGGCACCCGGGAACAGGAACGTGCCCCAGTCCTGCTGCATCTCGGTGGTGAAGCGGCCGTACCACCACGAGCCGGAGAAGAACATCGGGTACTTGCCGCTGATGAACGCGGTCCCGGCGTCCTCGGCCTTCATCCCGGTGGAGTCGGACGAGATGTAGCCCTTGTCGGTCCAGTCCTGGACGGTCTTCGTCGCGGTGCTGATCTCCTTGCCGGAGAAGTCGACCGGGTTCTTGTACAGCTGGTAGTCGTCGACCCAGTCGCGGTCGGCCTTCTGGAGCGCCAACTGGTACCAGAGCTGGCCGAGCGGGTACTCCGCCGCCGACTCGGCGAGCGGCGTGACGCCTGCTGCCTGGAACGTCGCCATGGCCGACTCGAGGTCGTCCATGGTCTTCGGGACCTCGACGCCGTACTTCTGGAAGAGCTCCTTGTTGTAGTAGAACTCGACGTACTCGCCGTAGTCGGGCACGCCGTACCAGGAGCCGGAGCCCATCACGCCCTTGTCGTCGTAGCGCGCGGTGGTCTGCAGCGACTTGGCGAGCTTGTCGTCCCAGCCGTACTGCTTGACCGCGTCGTCGAGCGGGCTGAGGAGGCCCTGGCTGGCGAGCAGTCCGGCCGTGGCGTTGCCCTTGTTGTACTCGATGAGGTCGGGCGCCTGGTCGGAGTTGAGCGACTGGCTGGCCGTCTTGCGGATCTGCTCGAAGCTCTTCTCCTGGAACTCGACCTTCGCGCCGGTCTCCTTCTCGAAGACCTTGATGGACTCCTTCCAGGCCTTGCCCATGGCGGAGTCCTCGGACTCGTAGTGCCAGAGCTTGAGGGTCTTGCCGTCTTCGGCGGCGCTGTCGCCGCCGGCGGAGCAACCGCTGAGGACGACTGCGGCCGCGGCCAGCCCGGCGAGGGCGCCGAGCACACGGGACTTCTTCATGTCACTACTTCCTTGTAGGGGTCGGTGGTTCTCGGTGGTTGTCGAAGCGCTTCGACGATGCACGTCGAGGAACGCGTTCGGTGGGGTGGGCTCACCCGATCCGGCGGATGCTGCCGAGGTCGGTGAACCGTGGCGGGATGAGGGTCACGCCGGGCTCGTGCGTCCCGTCGACCTGGCGGACGGTGCGCTCCACGGCGCCGCGGCACATCTCCTCGAGCGGCAGCGGGATGGTGGACAGCGGGGTGTCCATCACCGTGGTGTCGTAGCTCGCACAGGCGGCGAGCACCGACAGGTCGTCCGGGACACGGATGCCACGGGACGACAGGTGGGCGAGGACCGTGTCGACGACCGGCTCGTTGCAGTGGAACACGAGCGCGGTCATGTCGGGCAGTTCCGTCAGGAGTCGATCAGCGGCGGCACGCTGGTCGGCCCGGTCGAGGGAGGGGTAGTGCGCGACGGTGGCGACCCCGGACGCACGGCACTCGTCGTCGAACGCGTCCGCGAAGCGACGGATGAAGCCGGTGTGCCGCTCGACGTAGGTCGCCGGGTGTCCGATCACGCCGATGCTGCGGTGTCCGTCGGCGACGAGCCGCCGGACGGATGCCCGGCCGGCCTCGGCGAAGTCGAGGTCGATGCAGGTCAGGCCGGTGGTGTCACCCGGCACGCCGACGAAGGCGGCGGGGACACCAGATGCGCGGACGACGTCGGCACGTTCGTCGTCGGTCGAGACCCCGAGAACGACGACGCCGTCAACGAGGGACGAGTGCGCGACGCGCTGGATGCCGGTCACCTCGTCGTCGCGTGCCAGCAGCAGGACGTCGTCGTCGTGCGCGCGAGCAGCCTCGACGACGGCGGTGACGAACCGCATGTGGGTCGGCAGGTGCGCGTCCGGTCGGATCGGCGCGGAGAGCGCGAGGATGTCCGTGCGGGCACCGGCGAGCATGCGGGCTCCGGCGTTCGGGCGGTAGTCGAGCTCGGCGACCGCGCGGTCGATGCGGGCGCGGGTGGTGGCTGAGATCGTCCGCTTGCCGGAGAGGGCGTACGAGACGGTCGAGATCGAGACACCGGCGGCCTTCGCCACCTCGTTGATCGTCACCATCGCGCACCTCCTCGTGCTCGTCGTCTGCGGCCGAAGCGAAGCGCTTCGACGACCTGCGACGGCGACGCTAACAGGACTGGTGTGCCGACCGCAAGCCTTTTGTGGTTCTCGGCAACAAATCCGCCACCCTGCCCGCTGTGGTCACCAGGAGTCGGGCCGCGCTCCCGCCGGGACGAGGTCCGGTCGCTCCACGCGCGACGTCAGCTCGACCACGACGTGATCGCGCGACGCGGTCGCCACCGCCTCCATGACCTCGAGCACGTGGAACGCCAGGGCGCCGCTCGCCCGGTGCGGTCGATCGGTGTCGATCGCCCGCGCCATGTCCGCGAGTCCGTACCCGCGGCCGGCATCCGCGTAGCCCGCCTGCACCGGCAGCGCACGGAACGTCCGGTCGTCGGCCGTCGCGAGCTCCACCGGGTCGGAGAACCCGTTCGGGTCGGGCACCGCGAGTGTGCCGGACGTGCCGTACACCTCGAAGAGCGGGGTCCTGGTCGCCCAGACCTCGAACGACACCGAGACCGTGGACACGACCCCGTTCTCGTGCTCCAGGACGGCGACGACGTGGGTGTCCACGTCGACCGGGATCGGGGTCCCTGCCGCAGGTCCGGTCCCGACCGTTCGCTCCCGGGTGGACCGGGTCGCGCTGCCGCTGACACGGACGACGGGTCCGAAGAACGACACGAGGCTCGTCAGGTAGTACGGCCCCATGTCGAGCAGCGGGCCACCCCCCGGCTGGTAGTAGAACGCCGGTGCCGGGTGCCAGAGCTCGTGTCCGGGCGCGCTCCACGCCACGGCAGCGCCGACCGGGGTCCCGATCACGCCGTCGTCGAGCGCTGCCCGTGCCGTCTGGATCCCGGTACCGAGGACGGTGTCCGGCGCGCTGCCGACCCGGAGTCCGGCGGTGCGTGCGAGTTCGAGGACCGGTGCCGCCTCGGCCGTCGACAGGGCCAGCGGCTTCTCGCCGTAGACGTGCTTCCCCGCGGCGAGCGCCCGGGTCGCGACGTCGGCGTGCGCCGCGGGGATCGTCAGGTTGAGCACCACGTCGACGTCGTCGTGCGTCAGGAGCTCGTCGACCCCGAGTGCGGCGACCCCGTGCTCCCGGGCGACCTCGGCTGCTCGCTCGGTGTCGAGGTCGGCCACCGCGGTGAGACGGAGGCTCGGCAGGGACGGGAGGTGCTCGAGGTACTGCCGGCTGATGTTCCCGACGCCGACCATCCCGACCCTCAGCGCGCGGCCCACAGCAGGCCCCGTTCGATGATCGTGCGGACAGGCTGCTGCTCGACGATCTCGACGCGGTGTCCGGGAGCCGAGACGAACACACGCCCCTTCCCCCACTGCCGGGTCCAGATCGCGGGCGAGGTCACCGGGCGGTTCCAGGCGTCCCACGGCCGAGCCTGCTGCGTCGTCGTGGCGAGGACGTCGTTGTACTCGTCGCTCAGCACCCAGTACTGCTCGGTCACCAGGTCGAAGTCCTCGATGCCCGCCGTGATCGGGTGCTCGTGCCCGAGCTCGGTGATGTGCACCGTGTACGGGACGTAGTTGTCGGTCTGGTCGCCGACGCGTTCGTCCGGGTGCTTGCCGGCGTGGTGGGCGAACTGCCCACCGATCATGTGCAGGTAGTCCGCGTTGTCCCGGTAGGCGTCGGCGATGCCGCCGTGCCACCCGGCCATGCCGGTGCCGGCGAGCACTGCGCGCTGCAGGCCGGCGAACTCGTCCGGTGCGATGGTGGTCATGGTGTTCACCTGGACGACGAGGTCGATGCCGTCCATCACGGAGGCGTCCGCGTAGACGGCCGTCGAGTCCGACACGCGGACGTCGAAGCCGTTGTCGCGCAGGAACGGGATGAAGGTGTCGGTGGTCTCGACGGGCTGGTGCCCGTCCCAGCCGCCGCGGACGACGAGCGCGTGGCGCATGGGCTCCTCTCGGTGTGGTGCTGTCTCGGTCACGGGATCGCCGTCCAGCTGCTGCCGTCGGCGGCGCTGCGTTCGACGGCGTCGAGCACGCGCTGCACGTGCAGTCCCTCGGCGAAGGACGGTCGGGGCTCGGTGCCCTCGGCGATGGCGGTGACGAGGTCCGCGACCTCGTGCGTGAAGGTGTGCTCGTACCCGATCAGGTGTCCGGTGGGCCACCACGCCGCCATGTACGGGTGCTCGGGTTCGGTGACGAGCACGCGGGTGAACCCCTGCTCGCCGGCCGCGGCGGAGGCGTCGTAGACCTGGAGTTCGTTCATGGACTCGAGGTCGAACCGGATCGCGCCGCTGGTGCCGCTCAGCTCGATCGTCAGCCCGTTCTTCCGTCCGGTGGCGTAGCGGGTCGCCTCGAAGGACCCGACGGCTCCGTCGGCCGCTCCCCCGGCGAGCCGACCGAGGAACCAGGCGGCGTCGTCGACGGTCACGGTGCCGCGCTCGGTCGACGCGGTGCCGGAGAGCCCGACGCCCTCCGCGAGTAGCGGCCGCTCGCGCACGAAGGTCTCGAGCGTGCCGGAGACGCTGGTGAGCGTCGCCCCGGTGATGTGCTCGACGAGGTCGATCGCGTGCGCGCCGATGTCGCCCAACGACCCGGAGCCGGCCTGCTCCTTGTCGAGGCGCCAGGTCATCGGACCGTCCTCGTCGGCGAGCCAGTCCTGCAGGTACAGCGCCCTGACCTGTCGGACGGTGCCGATCCGACCGTCCTGCACGAGCCGGCGGGCGAAGGCGATCGCGGGGACCCGGCGGTAGCTGAACCCGACCATCGACCGCACACCGTGTTCGGCCGCCGAGGCCGCGGCCGCCGTCATCGCCTCGGCGTCGGCGACGGAGTTCGCGAGCGGCTTCTCGCAGAGGACGTGCTTCCCAGCGCGGAGCGCCGCGATCGCGACCTCGACGTGCGATGCGCCTGGCGAGCAGACGTCGACGACGTCGATCTCGGGGTCGGCGACGACGGCACGCCAGTCGGTGGATGCGCGCTCCCACCCGAGGTGCTCGCGCGCCGCTTCGGTCCGGTCGGGATCCCGGCCGACGATCACCGACATCTCGGGCTCGAGCCCCAGAGGGAAGAACCGGGCGACCGTGCGCCAGGCCTGCGAGTGCGCAGCCCCCATGAACCCGTGCCCGACCATCGCGACCCGCAGTCGCTCCGGTTCCCGTCCGCGCTGTGCCATCCGCTCGCTCCCTTGCGATCGTGTGCTTGCCACGAACCACCCTACCGTTTATGTTGGGCGCGGCAACATTTTGCCAGGATCCTCCGCAACGAAGTTCGACGAAGAACGGTGACCCCCATGGCGACCACGCCCACACGCGCAGACAAGTTCTCCTTCGGTCTCTGGACCATCGGATACAACGGCTCCGATCCCTTCGGCGGTCCCACCCGCCCCCAGCTCGACGTGGTCGAGGCGGTCGAGAAGCTCGACGAGCTCGGCGCCTACGGCCTGACCTTCCACGACGACGACCTGTTCGCGTTCGGTTCGACCGACGCCGAACGACAGACCCAGATCGATCGGCTCAAGGGTGCTCTGGAGGCCACCGGGATCGTCGTGCCGATGGTGACGACGAACCTCTTCTCCGCCCCGGTGTTCAAGGACGGTGGCTTCACCTCGAACGACCGCCAGGTCCGCCGGTTCGCACTCCGCAAGGTGCTGCGGAACGTCGACCTGGCCGCCGAGCTCGGCGCGAAGACGTTCGTCATGTGGGGCGGTCGCGAGGGCGCCGAGTACGACTCCGCCAAGGACGTGCAGGCCGCGCTCTCCCGCTACAAGGAGTCGGTCGACCTGCTCGCGCAGTACGTCACCGACAAGGGCTACGACATCCGCTTCGCGATCGAGCCGAAGCCGAACGAGCCCCGCGGCGACATCCTGCTGCCGACGCTCGGCCACGCGATCGCGTTCATCGACACGCTCGAGCGTCCGGAGCTGTTCGGCGTGAACCCCGAGGTCGGCCACGAGCAGATGGCCGGTCTGAACTTCACCGCCGGCATCGCCCAGGCGCTCTACTCGGGCAAGCTCTTCCACATCGACCTCAACGGCCAGCGCGGCATCAAGTACGACCAGGACCTCGTCTTCGGCCACGGCGACCTGCAGAACGCGTTCTCGCTCGTCGACCTGCTCGAGCACGGCGCACCCCAGGGCGGCGTCGCGTACGACGGCCCGCGCCACTTCGACTACAAGCCGAGCCGCACCGAGGACATCTCGGGCGTCTGGGACTCCGCAGCCGCGAACATGCGCATGTACCTGCTCCTCAAGGAGCGTGCGCAGGCGTTCCGCGCCGATCCCGAGGTCCAGGCGGCGCTGTCCGCGGCGAAGGTCGACGAGCTGTCGACGCCGACGCTCGACGAGGGCGAGTCGTACGACGCGTTCCTCGCGGACCGGTCCGCGTTCGAGGACTTCGACGCCGACGCGTACTTCGGCGGCAAGGGCTTCGGCTTCGTGCGCCTGCAGCAGCTCGCGGTCGAGCACCTGATGGGCGCTCGTTGAGCCTCGTCGCCGGCGTCGACTCCTCGACGCAGTCCTGCAAGGTCACGATCCGCGACGCCGTCACCGGTGCGGTCGTCCGGGAGGGACGCGCGTCCCACCCGGACGGCACGTCCGTCGACCCCCGCCACTGGTGGGACGCCCTCGGCACCGCGATCGCGGACGCCGGCGGGCTCGACGACGTGGCGGCGATCGCGGTCGCCGGCCAGCAGCACGGCATGGTCGTCCTCGACGCCGACGGCGTCGTCATCCGCGACGCGCTCCTCTGGAACGACGTCCGCAGCGCCGACGCGGCAGCGCAGATGGTCGAGGAACTCGGACGGGAGGCATGGGTCACCAGGACCGGTCTGGTCCCGGTGGCCTCGTTCACCGGCACGAAACTGCGCTGGCTCCGCGACGCCGAGCCGGACAACGCACGCCGCGTCGCGGCGGTCGCACTCCCCCACGACTGGCTGTCGTGGCGGCTGCGCGGCTACGGTCCGGCCGACGAGAGCCCGCTCGGCGCCGACCTCGACGCGCTCGCGACCGACGGATCCGACGCCAGCGGCACCGCGTACTGGGATCCGGCACGGACGGCGTACGACCCGGAGCTGTTCGAGCTCGCCCTCGGACGGTCGATGCGGGTCGCCGGCGAGTCGGGCGGCGACGTGCTCGTCCCTCGGGTCGTCGAGGCCGACCAGGCGATGGGCACACTCGACACCGACGTACCGCTGCCCGGTGGCGGGGTCGCCCACGGCGGCCTGGTCGTCGGTGCGGGCACCGGTGACAACGCCGGTGCCGCGCTCGGCCTCGGGCTCGGACCCGGCGACGTCGCGGTGTCCCTCGGGACCAGCGGGACCGTCTTCGGCGTCACCGACACCGCGGTGGCGGACCCGAGCGGGACCGTGGCGGGCTTCGCCGACGCGACGGGGGCGCGCCTCCCGATCGTCACGACGCTCAACGCGGCCCGCGTGCTCGAGGTGATCGGCGGCCTGCTCGGCGTCGACCACGGCGAGCTCGGCGAGCTGGCGCTGGCGGCGCCGGCTGGCGCCGACGGCCTCGTCCTCGTGCCGTACTTCGTCGGCGAGCGCACGCCGAACCGTCCGGACGCCACCGCGTCCCTGCTCGGGATGACCCCGGCGACCACCGACCGGCAGCACCTCGCCCGCGCCGCGGTCGAGGGCATGCTCTGCGCACTCGCCGACGGACTGGCGGCCGTCGAGGCCACCGGCGTCACCGTCGAGCGGCTGCTGCTGATCGGCGGCGCCGCACGCAACGAGGCCGTCCGCACGATCGCCGCGCAGGTGTTCGGACGCGACGTCCACCTGCCGGAACCGGGCGAGTACGTCGCAGCCGGCGCGGCGAAGCAGGCGGCGTGGGCGCTCACCGGGACCCTGCCGTCCTGGACGCTCGACACCACGACCGTCGCCGCGGACCCGCATCCCGAGGTGCTCGAGCGCTACCGCGCGGCCGTCAATCACCAGACGAGCAGCTGAGTGAGGACAGGCTGCCCTGACAAACCCCAGGTCAGGGCAGCCTTTCCTGTCTAGCGGTCGGCCGTCCGGAGTGCTTTGCTGTCCGACATGGCCACCACCACCGTTCCCGCACTGCCGACCGCGTCGCCCGCGGATCCCACGAACGCGGCCCGGCTCAACTGGCTGCGTGCCGGTCTGCTCGGGGCGAACGACGGCATCGTCTCCGTCGCCGCCGTCGTGGTCGGTGTCGCCGGGGCCGGCGCACCGGTCGGCCCGGTCCTCGCCGCCGGCGGAGCCGCCCTCGTCGGCGGTGCCGTCTCGATGGCGCTCGGCGAGTACGTCTCGGTGAGCGGCGCACGAGACGCGCAACGCACCGGGCAGGCTGCCCGTACGGCCCGTCGGGCGACCGACGCGGTCGGGCCTTCGGACATCGCGGCCGCCTACCGCTCGATCGGGGTGTCCGACGACGTGGCACGGTCGATCGCCGCCGAGCTCGGTCGCCCGGAGGTCCGAGAGAACTGGATCGCCGCCGAGGAACGGGCCGCGCAGGACGAGGTCGTCAGCCCCTGGCGAGCTGCGTGGGTCTCCGCAGCCACGTTCACCGTCGGCGGCCTACTGCCGTTCCTGGCGACGGTGTTCGTGCCGGAGTCGGTGCGTGTCGCCGTCATCGTGGTGGCCGTGCTCCTGGCCCTCGCCGCGACCGGCACGACGGGCGCGGTGCTCGGTGGTGCACCACGAGGTCGCGCTGCCATGCGCGTCGTCATCGGCGGCGCTGCGGCCCTGGCGGCGACGTGGCTCGCGGGCACCCTGCTCGGCGCGCATGCGCTCTGACGACGGGGCGCAGTGCAAGCTCTTTTCGAGCGAGTAGAACTTCGTATACGTTCACAGAGACAAGCTTGTCTACTGCCTGAAAACGGGCCGAGCATGCTGCCCACTCCGAACGGAGCGAACCACTCATCACTAAGGAGAATGATCATGCCTCAGCAGTCTCGCGTGATGACCTTCCGTGGTACGCACGAACACTCTTTGGTCGAGGACTGGATGAAAGATGTGCCCGGTTTCGGCACCGATGTGCTCGAGCCGAAGGACGAGCTCGGGTACACGGTGAGCTATGTCGTGGAGGCCGACGCTGCAGACCGCGGTCCTTCCGATCACGATACCGATCTGTCCGTATGCCAAGGGGGCGAGCTCGCCTGCCCTTGTAGCGCGGCGCTCTGAGAAGGTCAGACGATGGGTATCGGGTCCGACGTCATCACCAGGCCGAACCTGCAAAGGGTGCTCGCGGGTGCTTTCGGCGGGCCCGATGCCGTCTTCGATCTCTGGAGTGATTCGGACAAGATTGTCGAGGTGTTTCGATCGCACGGAGTCTCTGCACACCACTTCTCTGAGCTGCGGTCGGGTGAAGGGGTTTCCGGCAACGTCGTGCTGATCCCTGTCTCCGTTCCCGAGCGCGGCGAAAGCAGCTTCTTCAAGGAGCACTTCGACATGGCCGCCGTTCTGGTCGTGCCGCTCCGATCCTTCGGCGCCGACGCGGCCTCCATCAGCTATCTGCCGCGGGCGCTGTTGCACATCGACTTCGCGAAAGCCGCCGACAGCGCTCGCGATCTCGTCACCATGGTTGCAACCGCCCCCTCCGGCCTGCGACTCAGCTCGGATGCGGGCACGGACATCGCTGTCCAGCTGGGCGATGACGTGCAACTGATGCCCCCGAAAGGAACGACCTCGATCGCTCCGGGTGAGTGGGTCAGCATCGCGCAGTTCCTGGAAGTCGGCATCGTCCCGCAAGCATCGGTCAACAGCTTTACGTTGTCGGGGAGGTTCTGTGCCGACGGAGTGTCGATCGCACACCACGTCATCGCTCCCGAGGTCGCGATTCCGATGGCAAGTTCCGCGTGGCGAGAAGTCGGCGTGATTCGAGAAGCGGGGCGATTCCCCCTTCTCGTCGAGATCGAACGCAACACTTGCGTAGGTATCCGCGATGCGATCGGGACAGATCTCACGGACCGATTGCTGCAATACACAGATCCGACCCTTCGTGGGCAGCTCATCGAGCTCGCGATGTCCACCCTGGAGCTGCGAGCCGATCCGGACTGGTCCGTCAATTCCCAGATCAACGAGGCTTGGGGCGGCGCCCACCTCGCCTTCGGAATGGGCATCAAGGGCGCGCACATCGATTTCGTCGGAACAGACGTCCGGGTCGAGAGCTGGTGAGCGCCGACCTCCGTCCGGCCCTCTGGGTCGTCCTGTGGTCCCGGGCGCTGACGACCTTCTCCGGAGCGGTCGGCGCACTTGCGTACTCGTACGTGGCGATCCATCATCTCGGTGGTCCGAGCGCCGGTGTCGCCGTAGCCACCTGCACCGCCGTGGGCGTGCTCGTCGGCAATCTCGCCGGCGGATTGGCCGACTTCGTCCGGGCACCGCTCGTGATCGGCGGGGCCGCGCTCGTCGGGGCCGTGACATCCGGCACCGCTTTCATCCTCGCGGACGCGGGGAGGACGACGCTGCCGACATGGTGCGTGTTGTCACTCCTGTCCGGCCTCGTGACCGCAGCCGCCGCGCGAGGAGAGAACACCGCGATCGTGCACGTCGCCCCGCGCGAGCACCTCCCCAGACTCTTCGGCGTGGTGTCGATCCGTGCGCAGGCAGCAGCTGCGGCGGCCGGAACCGTCAGCGGGCTCGTCATCGCGTCCGACCCGGCGCTGCCGTTCCTGGTCGACTGCGCGAGCTGGGCACTCAGTGGCGTGCTGCTCATCCCGCTGGCCCTGCGGTACCCGCGCTCGGGTGCCGATCGCCCGTCGTTCTCACCGTCGGAACTCCTCCGCGGCTTCACGTTCATCGCGCAGCAGCGACCGCTCCTCACCGTCGTCGTCGTCAGCGCGATCGCCAACATGTTCCTCGCGGGTGCCAGCGCTGTCATCACCATCGACCTCATCAGCCGCGGGACGGACGTCCGCCTCGTCGGTCTCCTCGAGACCGTGGTGAACCTCGCTGCGCTGCTCGGCAGCGTCGCCAGCGGCGTCCTCTCGCGTCGCCTGACGACGCGTCAGCTCTTTGTGCTCGTCCTATCGGTCCTGACCGGGGCGATGGCCGCGATGGCGATCTGGGGGACCGTGCAGGTCGTGATGGTCGCGCTAGCCGTCGGCGTGTTCAGCATCCCCGCGCTCGGGGTCTCGGCCGCCATCACGCTCGCCTCGTGGACCCCTGCTGGCCTGCAGGCGCGGACCTCCGGGGCGAGTTCGGTGCTCTCGCTCGTGCTCACGTCGGTCTCGCCGGCGGCCCTCGGTTCGCTGTACCTGCACACGTCACGGCTCGTCACCCTGTCGGTGGTCGCGACTGGGACGCTCGCCGCCGCTGCCATCGCCCGACGAGCCGTCCCGGACCGCAGGACCCAGGACGGCTGACTCCCCCGACGGTTTCGGCGCCCGCGCCGCGGGCTCCTCCGAGAGCCGCCGGAGTACGTCGACGACGTCACGCAACGCGCCCGCGCCCGCCGTCCCCGGACGTCCGAGGGCGGTGCGGGGGGCGAGCACGACGTGTCCGCGATCGGTGTCGATCCACACGCCGTAGTCCTCGTCGCTGCCGCGGGCACGCCGGGTCGCGACAGCGATCCGGCGGATCCGCACCCAGGGCAGCTCGTGCACCGGACCGGCCGAACCACCGGTCCAGCCGCGCAGCCCGGCAGCGTCGACCGTCCAGAGCGTGGGAGCCGGGTCCGGCAGCTCGTCCGGCTCGCGGATCGTCGGCGTGCCGACCGGCAGGTACAGGTCCACCGTGTCGCCGGCGGCACGGACACGGGCCATCGCACGCCGGTCTCGCTGGCCGGTCCACCAGACGGCGAGCGACACCGCGGGGCCGGCGACCACCATGGCGAGCGGAACGAGGACGACGACGCCGACGCGTCGCGTGTGTTCCCAGAGGTCCGCGACCCAGCGCAGGTGGAGCGCCTCGGCCCAGAGCAGCAGCGCGCCGACGACGGTCACCGCGGCCATCGCGACGAGCAGCCAGCGGACCGGTGGGAACGCACCCTCGCGCAGGCGCTGCACCCAGGCCGGCTCGTCCTCCATCCCGTCAGCCTGGCAGGTCCAGCGTCGGCATGCCCGGCCCTGCTCGGCGCGCATGCGCTCTGACTGCGGGGATCACCGGGTGGGGCAGCGCTGCCGTCACCGCCTGCCGGTGAGCGTTGCCCACGCACGCACGAACGGGTTCTTCCGACGCTGCCAGCCGTGGTCGGCGAGGACCCGCTTCATCGGGGCGGCGACCCACGAGGACCTGAAGCTGAAGTACCCGCCGCCGTCCGGCCAGTTCCTCGAGCTCATCGACGCCTTGTAGACGCCCTCGTCGAGGAGGGTGACGTGCCAGTTCCAGGTGGCGTTGCCGAGGAGGGTGACACCGCCGTCGCCGGTGGGCTGCCCGGACAGGTTCGTCGACCAGGTGCCGGTGATGCGGTCTCCCTCGGCGCTGACGACGATGGGGTGCTCACCCTGCCCGGTGAGGGCGATGAGCGCTGCGGTGACGTCGGCTTTCGGCGTGGGCTGCATGGGACCGATTCTGCCGTCCGACCGAAGGTTCCGCCGTCAGCCGGTGTGCGCAGGCGGCGGCTCCGGCGAGCTCCGGGATGGGATGATGCATCTCGATCACCGGAACGAGAACGAGGAACGATGCCCCCGCTGGACGATCAAGGCCAGGAGGCCACGCTCCTCGCCGGGCGGTACCGCCTGGAGTCCGTCATCGGTCAGGGCGGCATGTCCGTCGTCCACCGCGCATGGGACGAGGTCCTGCACCGCCCCGTCGCGGTGAAGGTGTTCCACGCCGGCACGGTCGACATCGCGCGTCAGGAGACGGAGCAGGGCGTCCTGGCGTCCCTGCAGCACCACAACCTCGTGAGCCTGCTCGACGCAGGCGTCGTCGACGACCACGAGGGCCGCCACCGCCGGTTCATCGTGATGGCGCTCGTGACCGGACAGGACCTCGAGGCGCGTCTGGCCGTCGGGCCACTGGCGTCCCGGCACATCGCCGAGATCGGCTTCGACATGGCGGAAGCGCTCGACTACATCCACGCACGCGGCGTCGTCCACCGCGACATCAAGCCGTCGAACATCCTGCTCGTGGACTACGGCAACGGCTCGGACCGCGCCAGGGCCAGCCTGACCGACTTCGGGATCGCCCTCGCCGAGGGGGTCGAACGGCTGACGGCCGACGGCGTGACCACCGGGACGGCCGCCTACCTCAGCCCGGAGCAGGCGAGCGGGTCCGACGTCGGACCCGCGAGCGACGTGTACTCCCTCGGACTGGTCCTGCTCCAGTGCTTCACACGACGGCGGGAGTTCCCCGGGTCGCTCGTCGAGTCGGCGGTCGCCCGGCTGTCCCGTGACCCGGTGGTCCCTGATCCCCTGCCGGCACACTGGAGCGGACTCCTCTCCGCGATGACCGCGCGGGATCCCGCATCGCGGCCGACGGGGGCTGCGCTCGTGGCGTCGCTCCGGGACGTCGTGATCGCCGACTCCTCGAGCGCCGACCGCGTGGTCGAGCCGACGACACCCGTGCCGCCTCGACCCGCCGAGAGCGGCCGTCCGACGACGCTCGACGTCCTGCCGGAGGAAGCCCTCCGGCGCACCACCGCCATGGCCGCCCGACTCTTCGACGCACCGATCGCGCTGGTCGAGGCGCTCGACGAGGACCGGGAGTGGTCGCAGTCGTACATCGCGGACGGCGTGGACGACGCCGCCCAGCACATCAGCTTCCGGAACGGGTTCGCCCCGGTCGCGGTCCCGGTGGTGATCCCCGACGGCTCGACCCACCCGGAGATGCGCGACAGCCCGCTCGTCACCGGCCCCCTCGGTATCCGCTTCTACGTCAGCGTCCCGTTGCTGCGGCACGACGGAGCCCCGATCGGGACCCTCGCGGTGCTCGACACGCGGGCCAGGACCGCGACCGAGGCCGACCTCGCGAACCTGCGGGACCTCGCGGCGCTGGCGGTCGCGCAGCTCGAACTCCGACAGGAGTCCCTCCGCTCCACCAGCGACGCGCTCCCGCTCGTGCCCGGTCCACCCGCACCGGATGGACCGGTCGCCCAGGCCTGACCAGCACGCTCCGACCGGTGCGTCGCGACTACCTCGTCGCGCGCTCGACGGCGTCGAGGATCGTGGCGACCTCGGTCCTCGTGGTGTAGTCGACCTTGACGTCGGCGAACCGCACCACTCCGTCGGCGTCGAGGACGAACACGGACGGGAACGGGATCCGAGCGGTCGCGTCGGCATTGCTGTCCGCGACGTCGAACCCGAGCGCGGTGTGCGCCCGCCGCGCGTCGGCACTCGGCTCGGTGACGATCCCGATGCGTTCGGCGAGCGCGTTGCCGACGTCGGACAGCACGGCGAACTCGAGCTCGCCGTTCGCGACCGCCTGCTCGGACGCCTCCGGCGTCTGCGGCGAGATCGCGACCAGGGAGACTCCGCGCTCGCGCAGGGCCGGCAGCAGCTCCTGCTGGTAGGTCCGGAGCGTCAGGTTGCAGTAGGGGCACCACGCGCCCCGGTAGAACACGAGGACGCTCACGCCGTCCCCACGCGCGTCCCGGAGGCCCTGCGCGTCTCCGGTCGCCGTCAGGAGCTCGGCGTCCGGGAAGACATCGCCCTCGCCGATGGCCGTCTCCGGCACCCCGGCAGTTCGCAGATCCTCCTGCTCACCGTCGAACACCGCTGAGAGCTCCGGCCCGATCTGCTCGGTGAACCCCTCGTTGAACGTGTCGACCTGCGCTGCGATGGACGGTGCTGGCATCTCGGGACCTCCGGGTTCAGGCGCGGCCGACGCGGCCGTTCCACGGAGCATAAGCATCCCTCTCCGGATGGTGACCGCCCGGCGTCATCGAGCGTCATCCACGGGCGCGGTGTCGCGGACGGCGGCGAGCTCCCGGTAGACGTCGGCAGCACCGGTCGGGACCCGCGCGAGCGACCCGTCCGGTTGCTCGTCGAGCCGGACGAGCCCCATCCGCCGCAGGTACGGGGTCTTCGCCCCGGCGGCGATCCGGTCGGCGACCAGCTCCGGTGCGACGGCGAACTCCTCGACGTTCCGACCGCCCGATGCGTACGACCAGTCCACGAAGTCGAACACCGGCCACCACGTCCATCCGCGGACGTCGACACCTGCGGCCGCGAGCGTCCGGACCGCGGCGATCGAGTCGCGGACCCAGGATTCGCGGACCGCGTCGTCTCCCTCGATCGAGGTCTCGGTGACGATCATCGGCAGGCCGTACCGATCAGCGAACCGGGTCAGCGACTCGACGAGGCCGTCGGACCAGCGGTCGTACGCCTGCTGCACGGTGCCGTCCGGCCCGTCGACGAGTCGCCGCGGCGAGAGGTCCGGGTAGTAGTTCACGCCGAGGAGGTCGATCGTGACGGCGCCGTCGACGAGCTCGGCGAGGGCTGCCCTGGATGCGCCGTGCTCGACGAGCCAGTCGTGGGACGGGTGGTCAGGCGTCACCCGGCCCGTGACGAGGTCGGTCGGGATCCAGCCGATCGCCTCGAGCAGATCGGCCTCGTCGGCGAGCGCCGAGGAGTCCGTCGTGTAGAGCGACGATGCCTCGACGTGCACGATGACGGCGTCCGGGTTCGCGGACCGGACCGCGGCGACCGTCTGTTGGAACCCCGTCGCGATGCCGAGCACGACCCGGGTCCATCCGTCCCACCCGGTGAGCGCCGGTGGCCACACCCCGCGGAGCCCCGCGAACGAAGCGGTCGTGATCGGCTCGTTGAGCGGGGTCATGTGGTCGACGACCCCGGCGTACCTGGCGGCGAACGCCCCCGCGAAGGAGGCGACCGCGGCCGGGTACGCCGGATCGGCGAACGAGTCTTCGAGCCAGGTCGGCGTGCCGTAGTGCACCAGGTCGGCGATCACGGTGAGCCCGAGGGACGCGGCGTACGACAGTCGCTCGTCGAGCACCGCCCAGTCGAAGACCCCTGGTGCGAGGTGGACGCGCGGCCAGTCGACCCCGTAGCGGAGCGCCGTCGCGCCGAGCGATGCGACGACGTCCAGGTCGCTCCGCCAGGCATCGTCGTGCCCGGTCAGCTCGTGCTCGTCGAGCGGCAGCATGTCGAACCGCGCCGGTGGGTACACGCAGGTGTCCTCGATGCCGGCGACGAAGGTGAAGGTCCCCGGCGCGAATGCCCCGAGGGTCACTTCAACCCCGTCGTCGCGACACCCGCCACGAAGAACTTCTGCGCGAAGAAGAACCCGAGGGCGATGGGCAGCAGCGAGATCACGGCGCCGGCGAGCAGCACCGCGTGGTCGGTCACGTGCGCTCCCCCGAACAGCGTCAGCCCGGCCGGGAGCGTCAGCATGTCGTTCGAGGTCGTCACGACGAGTGGCCAGAGCAGGTCGTTCCACAGCGCCATCCCGTTCAGCACGGCGACGGTCGCGATGGCGGGCTTCGCGAGCGGCAGGACGACCTGCCAGTAGATCCGCCAGTGTCCAGCGCCGTCGATGCGGGCGGCCTCGTCGAGCTCGGTCGGGATGTCGACGAAGAACTGCCGGAACAGGAAGATGCCGAACGCACTGGTGGCCCGCGGGATGATGAGGCCCTGGTACGTGTTGAGCCACCCGAGGTGGAACAGCTCCACGAACACCGGGATCAGGGTCACCTGGAACGGCACCATGAGCGTCGCGATGACGAGCACGAACGCCACGTTCCGGCCGACGAACCGCATCCGGGCCAAGGCGTACGCACACATCGAGTCGAACAGCAGCGTCAGCACAGTGGTCACGACCGTGAAGACGAACGAGTTGAGCAGGAGCCGGAGGAACGGCAGCTGCTGCCAGACGCCGGTGTAGCCGTGCAGGGTGATGCTGGTCGGGAACAGGCTGGCGGGGTGACCGAACAGGTCGGCCTCGGAGCGGAACGACCCGCTGACCATCCAGATGAACGGCACGAGCGCGAACACGAGTCCGATGCCGAGGTACACCCACTTCACGAGGGACCCGGTGCATGCGAGGCCGGTGCGTCGCAGGGACCGGCGGACGCCGGCCTCAGTCGACATCGTCGTACCGGAAGAGGCGCAGCTGCAGGAGCGAGATGAGCATGATGATCACGAAGAGGACCCAGGAGATCGCCGACGCGTAGCCGGTCTGGTAGTTGACGAACCCGTCGCGGTAGAGCAGGTTCACGAGCGTGTCGGTGTGGAAGACCGGTCCACCGCCGGTCATCACGTACACCAGGTCGAACACCTGGAACGACTGGATCGTCAGGATCATCGACGTGAAGAGCATGGTCGGGCGGATGCTCGGCAGGGTGATCCGCCAGACGGTCTGCCAACGGTTCGCGCCGTCGAGCTCTGCGGCCTCGTACCGTTCCGCCGGCACCCCCTTGAGTCCGGCGACGAACAGGATCATCGCGAAGCCGATGCTCTTCCAGACCGACACGAAGATGATCGTCGGCAGGGCGAGCGAGGTGGACTGCAGCCAGGCGACGCTCGGCAGCCCGAGCATCGCGGTGATGCCGCCGACGAGCCCGATGTCGGGGTCGAGCAGGAACTTCCAGACCAGACCGATCGTGACGAGCGACACGATCGTCGGGAAGAAGAAGACGCTCCGGACGATCCGGTTCGCCAGGGTGTCCTCCTGCAGGAGCAGCGCGGCGACGAACCCGAGGACGACGAGCAGCACGACCGAGACGATCGTGTACTCGAGCGTGATCCGCAGGGCGTTCCAGAACTGCGGGTCCTGGAACAGCTTCGTGTAGTTCCCGAACCCGACGAACCGTTGCGAGGTCGCGCCGACCGTCCAGTCGAAGAACGAATACCAGAGCGACCGCAGGATCGGGAAGACGACGAACGCGCCCAGGATGACCAGGGAGGGGGCCATGAAGAGCCAAGCGGGCTGGAACCGCCGCGCTCGACGGCGGGTGGGGCGAGCCTCCCGTCCGGTTCCGGGAGTGGCGGCCCCGGCACGCGCGCCGCGTGCCGGGGCCGACCCGGTGAGTTGGCTGGTCACTTGCTGCAGCCGGTGAGGCCGTCGATCGTCTGCGCGGCCTCCTTCGTCGCGTCGGTGACGGAGGTGCCTCGGGTGATCTTGCCGATCATCGGGACGTAGCCGTCGGAGTCGACCTTGGTGGCGTCCGGCACGTGCGGCAGGTACAGGCGCGAGTCGGGCACCTGGCTGGCGAAGACGCTCACCGTGGGGTCGGCCTTCAGCTTGGCGTCGTCGGACAGATCGGTGCGCAGCGGCGGGAACCCGGTCTGCAGCGAGAACTTCTGCTGGGCGGTCTTCGACGTCCAGTACGCCAGGAACTCCTGCGCCTGCTTCGGGTACTTCGTCTTCGCGGAGATCGACAGCGGGGCGATCGAGCCGAGCGTGGTCGACTTGCCGTCGACGCCCACCGGGACCTTCACGATGCCGAGGTCGATCCCGGCCGACTCGTAGCCGGGGGCCGCCCACGGACCGTTGATCTCCATCGCGGCCTTGCCAGCCGAGAAGAGCGAGTCTGCCTCGGCGCCGGTCAGCCCGACCGGGCTCACCTTGTCGTTCGCGACCAGGTCCGCCCAGGTCTTCAGGGACTGCTGCCCGGCGTTCGTCTGGACCACACTGCAGTTCTTCGTGTTGACGATGTCGCCGCCCTCGAGCCACTGCAGCACCGGCCACATCTGGATCGTCTGGTTGTCGGCGAGCGCGATGCCGTACTTGCCGCCGGTGGTGAGCTTCTGGGCGTCGGTGGCCATCTCCTGCACGGTCGTCGGCGGGTCACTGATGCCGGCGTCCGCGAAGAGCTTCTTGTTGTAGTACAGGCTCAGCGTGGCGAAGTTGGCCGGGACGCCGTAGAGCTTGCCGTCGTAGGTGAACTCCTTGACGGTGCCGGGGGCGAACTCGGACGTGTTGATCTTGCTGTCGCCGCTGCCGGTCTCGGTGATCGGCAGCACCGAGTTCGTCTTGACGTACTGCGCGACGGCGTTCGGATCGGAGCTGACCGCCGCGACGTCGGGGCCCTGCCCGGTGAGCCAGGCGGACGGGAGCTTCTGCTGGATGGTGTCCCACGGCTGCACGGTCATGTCGACCTTGACGTCGGGGTGGGCCTTCTCGAAGTCCTTGACGATGGTGGCGTAGCCGGGGCGATCGCCGCCGGTGAAGCCGGTCCAGACCTTGAGGGTGACCGGTCCGGACGTGCTGGCGTTGCCGCCTGCGGAGCACCCGGTGAGGGTGAGGGCCGCCACGGTGGCGAGGGCACCGATGGCGAGGGTGGTGCGTGTGTGCTGCATCGGGGAACGCTCCTTTGCGTTGCTGCTGCGTGGTGCTGGGTTGTGGGGGTGGTGCGGGGTGGGGGTGGTGCTGCTTGCGGGTCGGTGGTGCTGGTCAGGTGCGGACGCGCTCGGCGTCCTGGTCGCATCCGCAGGACGCGCGGATGACGAGCTCGACGGGCAGTTCTGTCCGGGTCGGCGTCCCCGCGCGGCGGTCGACCAGGTCGAAGAGCCGCTCGGTCGCGATGCGTGCCATCTCCTCGGCGGGGACGCGCACGGTCGTGATGCCGGGGGTGGTGACCCGCGCGAGCCCGAAGTCGTCGAAGCCGACGACCGAGACGTCGCCGGGGACGTCGATCCCGGCACGGCGCAGCGTGTGCAGGCCACCGACCGCCATGTCGTCGTTCGCGAAGACGATGCCGTCCGGACGGGCGCCGCTCGCGAGCATCTGCTCCATCGCCGCCGCACCGGAGGTCTCGGAGAGATCCCCTTCGATCACCGTCACGTCGTCGATGCCGTGCCGCTCGGCAGCCGCCAGGAACCCGGCGCGACGGTCGAGTCCGGTCTGGTGGTCGAGCGTGCCCGTGACGTGCAGCAGACGGCGGCGTCCGTGCACCTCGACGAGGTGGTCGACCAGGCGCTCCGTCGCACTGACGTCGTCGATGCCCACCGTGACCGCGTCGGCCAGGTGCGGGTAGTTGCCGATCAGAACGGCCGGGAGGCCCGATGCAACGAGGGTCTGCACGTGGTCGTCGTCGATCGCCGCACTCGTGACGATCGCGCCGTCGGCCGTCCGGGATCGCATGACCCGCTCGTACGCCACGTCGCCGGAGCCGGTGTCGGCGTTCGTGGACACGATGACCTGGGCGTCGTGGGCGTTCGCCGCGGTCGACATCCCGGTCAGCACGTGCATGAAGTAGAGGTGGCCGAACACGTGGGCCGAGGAGTTCGGGACGATGAGCGCGACGGCGTCTGCTCGCTGGCTGCGCAGTGCCCGGCCGGCGGAGCTCGGGACGTAGCCGAGTTCGTCGGCGGCCTGCTTGACGGCGGCGCGGGTGCGCTCGCTGATGCGCTCGTGTCCGGCGAGCGCCATGCTCGCGGCGGCGGACGTGACGCCGACCTTGGCGGCCACGTCCTTGAGGGTGACGGACTTCGGCATGGGGGTCGCCTCCTTCGGGAACCACGCGCTTTATCGATTAACTACGCACATCATGCACGTGCTTAATCGATGAAGCAAGTCCCAGATCGATACTGTGGCGTCCATGCCGCTGGTCCCTGACGTGAGCCGCGGTGACTGGTTGCGGCCTCGCGCGGGCGCCTGGGCGACCGCCGGCGGCGTTGCCGGCACCGGGTTCGAGGCCTACGCACGGATCCTGCATCCGGTGCAGGCGTACCGGGAGGGCCCCGCCGCCGATGGACGGACCCCACCGCCGATCGTCGAGGAATACTCCTGGCGCTGGGCGGACGTCGCTGCCCGCATCGGCCGACGCATCCACCCACTCGTGCAGTGGACACGCCTGTCGGGCCACGAACCCCCTCGCGGGTTCGAGACCGCCGACGGTTGGACTGTTCACCCTCCCGAGGAAGGACAACTCGATCCGGTCCTGCTCGCCGCCCTGACCGAACACCTTCGACCCGCCACGACGACACCGAGCGACCTCCTCGCAGCCGTCTGGGATGGGTGGGGAGACCTCAACGGCGGGTCCGCCTCGGCGTCGTTCACGATCGGCGAGCCGACCGCTGAGGAGATCAGGGCACTCCAGCAACAGGCTCTCGACGAAGGACTCCGCCGTGCGGCCATCGCGAGCGCACTGTCCCGCCAGCCGCTGTTCGAGTGGCCTGGTCGCGACTTCCACTTGATGTCGGTCACGCTCGATCTGTTCGCGGATCCCGACTGGTTGGAGAACACCAGCATCGACACCTACCCGGCGTCGGGACGCACACCCCAGATGCTGTGGCCCGAGGACCACACCTGGGTCCTCGCCACCGAGATCGACTGGGACGCCACCATCGTCGCGGGCACCCGCACCCTGGTCGCCGACGTCGTCGCTGACGATCGGTTCGAAGCGTTCGAGGTCAGGGCCGATGACGACCTCTCCTGGGCTGGCGACACCATCAACCACAGGTGAATGGGCAACGACGCCCGGCAATCAGCCCGAAACTCCCTCCGGCAGCACCCCACCCCAACCGTTGAACCCGCCGAACGCGACCTTGACCGGGACCGCCTGCGCCCGATCATCCACGTACTGGTACACCCCACCCGGACGCCCGAGCCACAGCACCCGAGCCGGCGTCACGGTCGTCGCCGTCGTCCGGAGCTCCACCACGTACTGCCCGGACGGGATCTGGAACTGCGCCGTCTGCTCGCTGTCGAGCAGCGTCGAGAACCGGGTCGAGAACGACGCGCCGGTCGCTGCGTTCGTCACCACCACACTCGCTCCACTGAGCTGCGCTGACGGGGTGCGGGACGCCGTGTTCGCGAAGACGACCAGGTCGTAGTCGCTGTGCGCGTAGTGCTGCGACAACGTCACCTGTGACGCCGCGAGGGTCCCCCGCTGCTGGTACACCCGGGTCTTCCAGACCGCAGGGGACGCCGTCCCGCTGGCGTACGCCTCGATGCGGTACTGACCGGTGCTCAGCCCGACGAACCGGTACTGGCCCGCGCTGTCCGTGGACGTCCGGAACACCTGCGAGGTGTCCTCGTTCCACGCGTACATCAGGCGTCCGGCGGCGGGTCCAGTCGGTCCGACGACACCACCCTGCAACGTGGCACCGATCACGAGCGGCACGGTGACCGCCACCGTCGACCCACCGCGGACCGCGATGTCCGCGCGGAGACCGGGCGCGTACGTCTGCGCACCGTGCGGCGGGAGCACCCGTGTCGTCACCGTGACGGTGTCCGGAGCCGGGATGCCGGTGAACGTCGCGGTGCCGTCGGCGTCGGTGGTGGCGTTCCCGACGACGGCATCGGTACCGATCGCAGCGAGTTGGACGTCCGCCAGTCGGATCGCGGTGCCGTCCGGTGCCGCGAGCTGCACGGCGATCGACCCCGAAGCGGCCGCGCTCGCCGGAGGCGCCAGCCCGATCAGCGTGGCCGCCGTCAGCGCCACGACCAATGTCGTCCCGGTGATCAGTCGCATCGCGTTCCCCGCCCGCCGGTCGTGTGTTGCGTGGGACTGTACGCGCCCGGCGCGCGGTGGGGAAGACGCGTCCTGCGGCCGGGACGTACCCGGCGACGGACAGGAGGCCCGGTGCCAGCTGGCACCGAGCCTCCTGTCCGTCACGCGGTTCAGTTGAAGCTGAACACCTGCGGCGCCTGGTTGTTGCAGTCGTACAGCTGCAGCGGCGTCTGGTTCGCGGTGTTGCCCGACGGCACGTCGAGGCACCGACCGGACTGCGGGTTCAGCACGGAGCCGTTCGCCTGCGGCACCCACTGCTGGCCGCCGACACCGTTGCACGTGTACAGCTCCAGGTGCGAGCCGTTCGCGGTGGCGTTGCCGTCGATGTCGAGGCAGCGCCCGAGCGTCCGGATCGTGTGGTCGGCCTGGTTGTAGGCCCACTGTTGATCGGTCGTCTGTTCGTCCGTCAGGAGCGTCTGGCAGTCGTAGACCTGGACCTGCTGACCGTTCTGCTGCAGGTCGTTGCCGGCGACGTCGACGCACTTGGACCCGATCGTCTTGATCGGGACGGCCGCGACGAACTTCTGCGCCTGGTTGCCGTTGCAGTTGTAGATCTGGAGCGCCGTGCCGTTCGCGGTGTTGCCCGAGGGGTCGTCGAGGCAGCGTCCGGACTGCGGGTTCTTGATCGACCCGTCCGGCTGCACGATCCACTGCTGCCCGCCGACGCCGTTGCAGTCGTAGAGCTCGACGTGGGTGCCGTTCGCCGTCCCGTTGCCGTTGACGTCCAGGCAGCGGCCGAGCGTGCTGAGCGTGTGAGCTCCGTAGACGTTGCCGAGCCAGTGCTGGTCGGCCGCGAGCGTCTGGCAGTCGTACAGCTGCACGACCGCGGTGTTGCCGCCGGTGTCGTCGCCGGCGACGTCGACGCACTTGCCGCCGGGTCCGGTGATCGGGGCACCGGGGCCGCCACCGGTCGAGACGCCCTGGTAGTTCTGCGCGACGACGTTCGCCTGCACGGCGTTGTCGGCCGCGTCGGTCGAGTACCCGGTGGTCATGACGCCCTCGAAGAAGGACTGTGTCCCACGGTTCGAGTTGTCCCCGCCGGCGCCGAGCACGATCGAGCCCTCGAGCTTCATCGGCGTGTAGCCCTGGCCGTCGCCGTCCTTGTCGGTCGGCAGCGCCCCCTCGTACCACTTCGACAGCGACCCGGACTGCGCGTTCCCGCCCTTCAGCGCGAAGTTCGCGACGCCGTCGTTCTTGAGCAGCGCGGTGACGAACTTCGACGTGTTGCCGGTGTTCGCGGTGTTGATCGCGGTCTTGCCCTCGTAGACGCCGTTCTCCAGGTCGGCCTGCACCCACGGGCCGCGACCGGCGCTGCCCGTGCCGTTCAGCATCGACAGGTTCAGGGCGTCCATGTGCCCCTTGCCGGTGTCCTTCGCCTGGGTCTCGACGTTCCCGAAGTCCGAACAGCAGCCGTGGTTCACGTTCGTGCCGCTGGCGACCTCGTACATCGACTCCGGGCTGGCACCGCGGGCAGTGCCCTTGGCGACCGTGCTCGAGATCCGGTAGGCCACCTGCTGCGGCATGTAGATGCCGTACGCCTTGTGTCCGGCGACGGTGACCGGCAGTGCACCGGCGTCAGCAGCGTGGTTCGCGGGTCCGGCGTCCCCGGCTCCCGCGACGGTCAGGTCGTTGTGGTTGGACGACTGGTCGTAGATCTTCGGGATGGTGCACGTCGTGCCGGAGCAGAAGGTGTCCTGCGTCTGGACGTTGGCGTACCCGCCGGCGGCGAGCAGCCCGACGTTCATGGTCGCCCCGTCCGAGGCGCGCTGCACCTGGTAGAGCGGCCCGTTGTACGAGGAGTACAGCGCCCGTGTGGAGCTGTACGCGGCGACACACGAGGTGCCGGCGCCGGCGTAGGTGTCGCAGGGACCGTTCGTGGCGGCAGCAGCACTGCCGACACCGACCGTCGTCGCGAACAGGCTCCCGGTGACGAGAGCGAGGGCTCCGAGTGCCGCGGCGACGATGCGCCGAGGTCTGGAGATCGACCCGATGTGCATGTGTGGTTCCTTCCGAGCGTCGTTGCTTGGGGATGCGGTCGATCGTCGGGTTGGGCATCGCGCTGTCGCTCGACGATGCTTAATCGATTAACCACACCAAGGATACCGCGCCCAGTCCCCCGCCGCCGCGTCGAGGGAACAGAAAACGTCGGCTCCGTTGAGCGGACCCGACGTCTTCTGTTCCCTCGATGCGCTGGCGCGGCGCGCGCGTGCGCGTACGCGTACGCGTGCGCGCGTGCACGTACGCGTGCGCGCGTGCACGTGCGCGCGCTCAGGCCACCGTCCAGGTGACGAGGCGGGGATCCGTCAGCTGCACCTCGTGCACCGGCCCGGTGACCCGCAGGGTCGCACGCTCCGTCGCGGTGCCCGGCAGGGGCACTGCGGCCGACCCGTCCGACAGCGCGACGATCCCACCGGACTCGAGCGGGCCTCCCGGCCGGGACGCCGCCGCGTGGGACGCGACCCACACCTGGACGTCGCCCGGCTCGACGACCTTCCGCAGGTCGCGACCGCTGAAGGCGAAGCGCTGTACCGGCACGGTGAAGCGCACGCTGCGGGACTCCCCCGCCGGCACGTCGACCCGGGCGTACCCGAGCAGTTGGACGACCGGACGGGTGACGCTGGCGTGCACGTCGTGCCCGTAGAGCTGCACGACGTCCGATCCCTCGCGCTGCCCGGTGTTCCGGACCGTGACCGTCACGGTGAAGGTGCCGTCGGTGGTGACGGCGTCGTCGACGACCAGGTCCTGGTACGCGAAGGCCGTGTACGTCAGACCGAAGCCGAACGGGCGGACCGGTGTCGAGTCGGCGGCCGTGACGTCCGACGGACCGCCGAGCCTCGGGTGCAGGTACGTGTACGGCTGCGCGCCAGCCGCCCGGGGCAGCGAGACCGGCAGGCGGCCGGACGGCGCAACGGCACCGGTGAGGAGGTCGGCGATCGCCAGTCCCCCGCCCTCACCCGGGAAGAACGCCTGGACGACGGCAGACGGACGGGGACCCGGCCCGTCGAGCGCCCAGCCGATCGCGTACGGCCGTCCGGTGAGCAGGACCACCACCGTCGGGGTGCCGGTCGCGACGACGGCCTCGACCAGCTCGCGCTGCACGCCGGGCAGGTCGAGCGATGCCGTGTCGTTGCCCTCGCCCACGGTGCCGCGGCCGAACAACCCCGCCTGGTCCCCCACCACGACGACCGCGACCTCGGCGTCCCGCGCGACGGCGACGGCCTCGGCGATGCCGGAGCGGTCGTCACCCTCGACGGCGCAGCCGACCGCGGTCGACACCGTGCCGCCGAGAGACGCTCGCAGCGCCTCGAGCACGGTCGGGATCGCGAAGCCGAGCGGCAGGTCGGGGTGGTCGGCCAGCACGTGGTTCGCGAAGGAGTAGCACCCCTGCAGGGCCTCGGCACGGTGGGCGTTCGGGCCGATCACCGCGACGACCCCCTGCAGGGGGTCCAGGGGCAGCACACCGTCGTTCGACAGCAGGACGAGCGACTCCGCCGCCAGCTGCCGTGCGAGGTCCCGGTGCGCCGCGGTGTCCAGGTCGATGCCGGTGGGCGGCTCGTCCTCGAACACGTCCGGGTCGAGCAGCCCGAGCCGCTCCTTCTGACGGAGGACCCGCAGCACGGCACGGTCGACCAGCGCCTCGTCGACGAGACCGGCTCGGACGCGCTCGACCAGTGGCGCCAGGTAGGCGTCACCGGTGGGCAGCTCGACGTCGACCCCGGCCTCGAGTGCCATCGCCGCGGCCTCGCCACGGTCGGCGGCGATGCCGTGCATGACCTCGAGGAACGCCACCGAGAAGTAGTCCGCCACGACGGTGCCGTCGAAGCCGAGGCGGTCCCGCAGCAGCCCGGTCAGCAGGTCGGCGTTCGCCGCGACGGGCACGCCGTCGATCTCGGCGTAGGAGTTCATCACGCTCCGAGCGCCGCCGTCGAGCAGCGCCATCTCGAACGGCGGCAGGAACACGTCCGCGATCTCCCGCGCTCCGGCGTGCACGGGTGCGTGGTTGCGACCAGCCTGCGACGCGGAGTACCCGAGGAAGTGCTTGAGCGTCGCGTCGACCCCGGCGCGCTGCAGCCCCCGGACGTAGGCGGTACCGACGGTGCCGACCAGGTACGGGTCCTCGCCGATGCACTCGTCGACCCGCCCCCAGCGCGGGTCGCGGACGACGTCGAGCACGGGCGCGAGGCCCTGGTGGACCCCGAGCCGTCGCATCGAGTCGCCGATCACGGCACCGACCCGTTCGACGAGCTCCGGGTCGAAGGCGGCACCCCAGGCCAGCGGCGTCGGGAACGTGGCGGCCTTCCACGCGGCCAGGCCGGTCAGGCACTCCTCGTGCACGAGCGCCGGAATGCCCAGCCGGGTCTCCCGCTTCAGGCGCCGCTGCTCGTCCCACAGCCAGGCGGCGCGCTCGTCGGGCTCGACGGGGCGGGTGCCGTAGACGCGGGTGAACTGGCCGATGCCGTCACGGGTGATGTCCGCCAGCGTGCTGCCGTCTGACCGGGTGGTCATCTCGCCCTGCATGGGCGCGACCACGCCGTTCTGGTCGAGCCAGTAGCCGACGAGCTGCGCCGTCTTCTCCTCGAGCGTCATGGCCGCCAGCAGGGCGGCGGCGCGGTCCGGCGCGGGCGTCCGGTCCGACGGTCGGGCCGGGGCGGACGGGAGGCTCGGGTCGGCCCCGGCACGCGCCGCGGGCCGGGCGTCGGTCGCGGACGTGCCGTCGGTGGCGGACGCAGCGTCGGTCGCGGGCCGGGCGTCGGTCGCGGTGACCGGCGTCGTCGACGCGGGGCGAGCCTCCCGGCCGCCCGTGGCCGACGCTGTCGCGTCGGTCGCGGTCATCCCTTCACCGCCCCGGTCAGGCCGCCGACGATGCGACGCTGGAACACCGCGAAGAACGCCAGCGCGGGGATCATCGACAGCGACGTGAACGCGAGCACCCTTGCGGTGTCGACGGAGTACTGCGACGAGAACGCCTGCACCCCGAGCGGCAGCGTGTACGCCGACGCGTCGTTGAGGATGAACAGCGGCAAGATGTAGCTGTTCCAGCTGCCGATGAAGGCCAGGATGCCCGTCGTGACGACGCCGGGCAGGGACAGCGGCACGACCATCCGGAAGAAGAAGCCCAGGCGGCTGGCCCCGTCGATGGAGGCTGCTTCCTCGAGCTCGTCCGGGATCGCCCGCAGGAACGGCACCAGGATGATGACGGTCGTCGGCAGCGCGAACGCGATCTGCGGCAGGATGACGCCGGCCAGGCTGTTCGTCAGTCCGAGGTCCTTCACCAGCAGGTAGAGCGGCGTGATCGCGACGGTGATCGGGAACATCAGCCCGGCGGCGAACAGCGAGTACAGCGCGCCGCGGCCGCGGAACCGGTATCGGGCGAGCACGAAGCTGACCATCAGCCCGAGCACGACGACGCCGACCGTGGTGGTGACGCCGGCGATGAGCGAGTTGCCGAGCTGCTGCCAGAAGACCCCGCTGGACAGGACCTCGGCGTAGTTGCCGAAGTTCCACGGTGCCGGGAGCCCGGCGGGGCTCGCGGTGATCTGCGCGTTGGTGCGGAAGCCGCCGAGGACGATGTACGCGACGGGGCCGATGCAGACCGCGATGAACAGCAGCGCGATGAAGTACGTGCCGAGGTTGCGCTCGCGGCGGACCGGTCCGCCGTCACGGTCCCGGCGTCGTCGGGGCGCGACGATCGATGCGGTGGCGGTCATCGTGTTGCCTTCTCCGCCAGTGCGGCGACCCGTGCGCCGGCGGTGGTGGTGGTCATCGTGTTGCCTTCTCCGCCAGTGCGGCGACCCGTGCGTCGGCGGTGGTGGTGGTCATCGTGTTGCCTTCTCCGTGAGGGCGCCGGCGGTGTCGCGACGCAGGACGAACCGCTGGTAGACGAGTGCGATCGCCAGCGAGATGAGGAAGATCACCACGGCGACGGCGTTGCCGTACCCGTAGTTGCCGGAGTTCCGGCCGTTGGCGACCATGTACGTCGCCATGGTCGAGGTGCCGGCCGTCGAGGCGATGTACTGCCCCCAGATGATGTAGACCAGGTCGAACAGCTGGAGCGAGCCGATGATCGACAGGAACGCCCAGATGCGGATGGTCGGGCCGAGCAGCGGCAGCGTGATCCGCCGCTGGATCTGCCAGTAGCCGGCGCCGTCGAGCTGGGCGGCCTCGAACAGTTCCTCGGGGATGCTCTGCAGCCCGGCCAGGAACAGGATCACCGCGAAGCCGATGTACTTCCACGAGATGATCGCGAGGAGGGTCCAGATCGCGATGTCCGGGTTCGACAGCCAGTCGTTCCGCAGCGCACCGAGGCCGATCGCCTGGAGCAGGTCGTTGACCGCGCCGCTCGTGGAGAGCATCAGGCTCCACCCGGTGCCGACGATCACCTCGGAGATGACGTACGGCACGAAGATGAGCACCCGGATGAGGCCACGGCCACGGATCCGCTGGTTGAGCAGCAGCGCGAGGATGATCGCGATGGGACCCTGCACGAGCAGCGAGCCGATCACGATGAACGCGTTGTGGGTCAGCACGCCCCGGAAGTCGGGGTCGGTGAAGATGATCTTGTAGTTGTCGAGGCCGACGAAGTCCGTCGGTGCCCCGTAGCCCTGCCACTTGTAGAAGCCGTAGTAGGCGGCGAGCGCCACGGGGAGGATCACGAACCCGACGAACATGATCGTCGCGGGTCCGGCCAGCAGGGCGATCTCGACCCGCTTGCGGACGTCGGCGACCGGCTTCTTCCGGCCCCGGCCGGCCGGGGCCGACGGCGTGGTGCCGCCGGCGCCGGTCAGGTCCTTCCCCGCGCCCGTCAGCTCGCTCGAGCCGGACGGACGGGGGGCGACTGATGTGGCCATGGGTCGGGTCAGCCCTTCGCCGCGGCCTGGTTGACCGTCTTGACGATGTCGTCGACGTCGCCCTTGCCGGCGAGCAGGTCCACCACGCTGGTGTTGAGCGCGTTGCCGACGTTCTGGCCGTAGAGGGTGTCGAGGTAGTTCGACACGAACGGCGCCTTGTTGTACGCCTCGAGCACCGTCTTCAGGTAGGGCTCGGTGACGACCGACTGTGCGGACTCGTTCGCGGGGATCGCGTTGAAGGCCTTGTAGTACGCCTCCTGCACGGGCTTCTCGGTCATGTAGTTGAGGAACTCGGTGCACTGCTTCTTCGGGGCCTTCGCCGAGCACGAGTACCCGTCGACGGCACCCATCATCGAGCCGGGTGCGCCCTTGCCGCCGGAGACTTCGGGGAACGGGAAGAAGCCGAGGTCGGACAGCGGCTTGCCGTCCGGGGTGAGCGACGAGATCACTCCCGGGTCCCACGCGCCCATCAGCTCCATCGCGGCCTTGTGGTTGGCGATGAGGCCGGCCGAGCTGCCGGCGCCCTGCTGCGCAGCGGTGGTGAGGTAGCCGTCGTTGAACGGCTTCGTGTCGAAGAAGTCCTTCGTGTCCTGACCGGCGGCCTTCCAGCAGCTGTCCGTGAACTTCAGGTCCTTCGCGGCGCCGTTCAGCGTCTTCTCGCTGCACGCGCGGAGTGCGAAGTTGTAGTACCAGTGCGCGGCGGGCCAGGCGTCCTTCGCGCCGACGGCGACCGGCTGGATGCCGGCGTCCTTCAGTTTGGCGATGTCCGCGTTCAGCTCGTCCATCGTGGTCGGGGTGCCCTCGATGCCCGCCTGCTTGAAGAGGTCCTGGCTGTACCAGATGCCCTCGGGGTTCACGTCGACCGGCATGGCGTACGTCTTGCCGTCGAGCTCGTAGCCCTTGAACGCACCGGCGCTGACCTCGGACTTCGCGGTCTTCCCGATCGAGCTGGTGATGTCCATGAGCTGGCCGGCCTGCGCCATCGCGTTCATCTTGCCGCCGCCGCGCTGCAGGAACACGTCGGGGGCGGATCCCGAGTTGAGCGCGGTCTGGAGCTTGCCGTCCAGGTCCTCGTTCTGGATCGCCTGGATCTTGATCGTCACGTCGGGGTGGTCCTGTTCGAAGTCCTTGACGGTCTTCTCCCAGAACGCCTTGCCGGGCCCGGTCGTGGAGTTGTGCCAGAAGGTCATCGTGACCTTGCCGTCGCTGTCCGCGGCGTTGCCGCCGCTCGAGCAGCCGGTCGCCAGCAGTGCTGTGGCCCCGATCAGCGCGATGGCCGCCGTGGCTCGGATCTTCCTCGTCATCGTGGAGCTCCTGAAGTGTCGTCGTTGACAGCTGCGGCAGCGATCGCCGCTGCGGCATCGGGTGCCGCTGCGGCATCGGATGCCGCTGCGGCATCTGGTGCCGCTGCGGCATCGGCTGCCGCTCCGGAGAGCGTGCCAGGCGCTGTGGTGCTTTGTCAATCGATATCGATAACGTTTTCTAACGCGTGGACCGCGGTCGTTCGCCGGGGGCATCGGCGGTACGGTGAGCACATGGAGACCGCTCCCGGTGTGGACAGCAGCCCTGGGCGGGCGACGATCGCGGACGTCGCACGGGCAGCAGGGGTGTCGATCCCGACCGTCTCCAAGGTCGTGAACCATCGCGACGGCGTCGCCCCCGCGACCATGCTGCGCGTGCAGGAGGTCGTGGAACGCCTCGGGTACGAGACGTCCCTCGTCGCGCGGAGTCTCCGGAGTTCACGCACCGGGGTGATCGGCATCCTCGTCCCCGAGTTCGAGCCGTTCTCCACGGAGCTGCTCCGCGGGATCTCGTCCGCGACGACCGGCACCGGCTACGAGCTGCTCGCCTACGCCGGACTCCTCACGGGCGCGAGCCAACCCGGATGGGAACGGCGATCGCTCTCCCGGCTCTCCGGCACCCTCATCGACGGAGCGATCGTCGTGACGCCGTCGACCGCGCTGCCGAGCTCGTCGATCCCCGTGGTCGCGATCGACCCGCACACCGGGCCGGAGGGACACGCCACCGTCGACACCGACAACGAGGGCGGCGCACGCATCGCCGTGGAGCACCTCCTCGCGCTCGGGCACACGCGCATCGCGCACATCCACGGCCGCGCCGACCTCGCGTCCGCACAGTTGCGCGAGGCCGGGTACCGCGCCGCCCTCGCCGCCGCGGGGATCCCGGTGGACGACGCGCTCCTCCGGGCAGGCGACTACCAGGAGGGCAACGCGGCCGCCGTCGCCCGGGAACTCCTCTCCGGCCCGCACCGCCCCACCGCGGTGTTCGCGGCGAACGACTCCTCCGCCATCGGTGTGCTGCACGCGGCCGCCGACCTCGGACTCCGCGTCCCCGAGGACGTCTCCGTGATCGGCTTCGACGACGTCCCGCAGGCGTCGATGACCACACCACCCCTGACGACGGTCGCACAGCCGCTCGCGGAACTCGGCGCGAGTGCGGTGGAGATGCTGCTCTCGATGCTCCGCGGCGAGCCGACCCCCGAGCACGTCCGGCTCGCGACGACCCTGCAGGTACGACGGAGCACCGCGCCGCCGGCAGCCGACTGACCGCTCGGGACGATCAGCGGCGCAGTGTCTGCTTCGGGTACTCGCCGAACCGGTCGACGTACGCGGCGGAGAACCGCCCGAGGTGCGCGAACCCCCACCGACGTGCGACGTCCCCCACCGTCACCGACTGTGGATCGAGTGCGAGCAGGTCGTCGCGGACCCGGTCGAGCCGGATCTCGCGGAGGTACGTCAGCGGGGAGACGCCGAGCACCCGCGCGAAGGACTCCTGCACCGACCGGACGCTGAGCCCGGCGACATCGGCCAGGTCCGCCACCGCGATCGAGTCGCGGACGTGGGCGTGGAGGTACTCGACGACGGACTTGAGCCGTGCGTTCCGTGGGCTCGAAAGCTCGGCGGGCAGCGCGTCCAACCGCGGCGGGAACATCGTGAGGAACGCCTCGGCGGCCGAGTGCTTCGCGGAGGCCCAGGCGTCGGACTCCACACCGTCACGCAGTGCGCGCGACAGGGCACCGAGTGCTTCGCGCCAGGGGCCGAGCGCCGCGTCGTCGACGACGCGGACGCGGTCGAACACGAGCGGACCGGAAGCGGCGCCGTACCGTTCGGCGGCGACGATCTCGACGAACGCGCGTCCGAGGTGCACCAACCGCTGGTCGTGGTCGGTGCCGACGAAGACGTACTCCCGGTCAGACGGTGACAGCACGGGTTCGTCGTGCCGCAGCTCGAAGCGCGCCCCCGTCGCGTCGATGACGACGGAGCCGTCGGTGGTCCACCGCACGACGTGGTCGTCACCTGGTGGCACGAGACCCCGCAGCAGACCGCGTATCCGTGAGCGACGGATCGTGACCTCGTCGTCGCCCACCGCGGAGTACCGGAACGAGTACTCGTCCCCCGTGCGCCGCGAACTCCACTGCCGGCCGACGTCGACGGCCGCGAGCTCACGGATCGCGGTCTCGGGATCGCGGGCAGCGATCTCGATGCGGATCATCTGGTCCATCAGCCGAGCACCCGCCACGCCGCGGGGCGGCATCCACGCGGGTCCGCGCGATCTGGATACGCTGTGCCGACGGCGCCCGCGTACCCTGACGCGCAGCCGCACGGCGCAGAGGAGGCACCCCGGTGACGGGCAGCGAGACCGACCTCGATGCCGCCCTGACACGACTCGAGGCGACGGCGACGTCGTTGCGATTGCGTCTGCGCGACCACATGGGTGTCTCCGGCGTCGACCTCACGGTGGTGCAGTTCGTGTCCCGCGCCGAGTCCGCGGGGCGTCCCGTCCGCGTGAAGGACCTGTCGAGCCACCTCGGCATCACGGGCCCCGCGGTGACCACGGCGGTCGACCGGCTCGAGCGGTCCGGACACCTGCAGCGACGACCGAACCCGGAGGACGGACGCAGCCGGCTCATCGAGCTGACGGACACCAGCCGAGCACGCTACGCAATCGCCATGGACAGCACGAACGAGCATCTGCACGAGCTGATGGCCTCCTTCTCGGATCGGGACAGGGCCAAGTTCGTGCGCATCATCGAGCGCGTGATCACGGCGCTCGACGGCGGCGCCCCCAGGCCCTGAACGGCAGAGTAGAGGGAGCAGTGCCCTCGGCTCGTCTGATTGTCCACGGAGCGCAACAAGGTAATTCTTCTACCTAAATCCGGTCGGCCCGCAGCGCGGCGACGTAGCCTCGCCGCGGGGATGCAGACGGGGAACGGATGAGGAGCGGAAGGACCATGAGCAGCTACGACACCGAGCCGGGCATCGAGCCGGTCCGCATCACGACGTTCCGGCGCATGCGCCGCAAGTGGAAGTTCGGCGAGGAGCAGACGGACGAACCCGGGCTCTTCGACGACCTCTTCACGGAGACCACGCGGCAGCGCTGATCGCCGACGGACAGGAGGCACGGTGCCGGCTGGCACCGTGCCTCCCGTCCGTCACGCACGTGCGTTCCGACCCATGGCGGGCGCGATGGGAGGCGGAATCGCGCGTAGGTGGTCGAACGTTCCGACCGCCTACGCGCGATTCGACCCACTACGCGCGATTCGACCGCCCGCGGACCGCACCAGGGCGGGCGTCAACGCGGGATCACGCTGAACAGGAACTTCTTGCGGACCATGTACCAGGCGAGCAGGATCAGCGCCGAGTGGGTCGCGAAGCCGATCCAGGCGTTGCCCCAGTCGACACCGGGGATCGACGCGATCGCCAGCGCGAAGAACACCTGCCAGACGAACACGTAGAGGCTCGCCTGTCCGATCGGGATCCACAGCCACCCGATGGCCGCCGCGATCGGCTTCCAGAACACCGTGAGGATCGCGTACGAGACGACGGCGAAGAACGCGATGTCGACCAGTCGGCCCCACTGCAGGTCGACGCGCTGGTACGCGGTGTTGTACAGGTCGTCGTACATCGACGCGGGGAACGGCACGGGCGTGAACCCGAGGTGGTTCGCCGCCCAGACGTAGACCAGGAACCCGGCGTAGCCGCAGATCCCGATCCCGACGAGGACCTTGCCGAGCCGACCGGTCAGCGCGCCGACGATCTGCCGCCGGTAGTAGCCGAGCACCAGCCCGTGGGTGAACACGACCTGCCAGGTGAGCAGCGGGAAGACGGACTCGAACTGCGAGTGCAGCGGCTGGAACGCCGGAACGAGGGCCTGGAAGACGTACAGCGCCCAGCTGACGAGGAGCACCGCCCACCAGAAGCCGCGGCGGATCACCCAGAGCAGCGGCGGGATGAACAGGCTCAGCACCACGAAGAGCCCCATGATGTTGAACGGCCACGGGCCCATCTCGAGCAGCAGGAACTGCCGGATCGCGTACCAGGGCGGCGGGTAGGCGAGCAGCTGCATCGCGTTCGGGTAGAGGTCGTAGACGCGCCCCTCTGCGCCGACGCCGCCGGTGCCGGTCCCCCGGTCCGTGAACGTCGTGATCGCATCGGTGTTCAGGAACGGCACGAAGCTCAGCGCGAAGACGACCGCGATCACCGCCAGCGTGACGAGGTACTGCTTGCGCGCACGCTTCCACGCGCCGACCGCGGCCACCCACTCGCCGAACTTCTTGATCGCCAGCGGGTACGTCATGCCGAGGACCATGCCGGACAGGAACACGAACATCTCCGCGCCGGTGATCGCTCCGACGGCGTGCAAGGTGATGTACGAGTACGGGCCGCCGATCTCGATGTGCGTGATCACGACCGCCAGGATGATGAACCCGCGGAACAGGTCGAGCCGCAGGTCGCGCCCCGGCTTGCCGTCGTCGGGGTACCGCCAGCTCGGCAGCAGCCTGCCGAACACCCCGCTCAGCAGGAACACGATCGCCAGTGCGACGGCGCACCAGACGATCCACGCCATCTGGTCACCGCCGGTGTCGAGCTGCTGGTTCGTCGCTGCGTTGCCGTCCTGCGGGGTCACCCGTTCGGTGACCGGACCGAACACGAACCGGTCCGCGGCCCGCAGGTCCGTGCGGAACGACCCGGCGATGCCCGGTACGGCCGTGTCGCGCCAGTCGGCCACGCGGTTGCCGGCCTCTGGCTCCCGACGGTTGGTCTCGAGGAAGGTCACACCCCGGATGAGCGGTCGGTCCTCGAGCGCCGTGAAGACCTGTCGCCACCACCCCTGCTTGACGTCGAGCTCCGCGGCACCCTGCAGCGAGTGGTCGTAGAGCGCCCCGGTGTCGAGGAGCATCGGGCGGTCGTGCCCGACGGCGAAGCGGTCGTAGAAGTCGCCACGCGACTGTGACTGCTCGTACCCCCAGGTCTCGTCGAACCGCGCCTGGACCTCTCCGGACTCCGGCACGTCGTTCGTGGTGAGCGGGACGTCGCGGCCAGCGGCTTCCGTCGCCTTGCCCTTGCCGAAGTAGTACATGGACAGGCCGACCCAGTCGACCGAAGCGTCGCCCGGCCAGTACGGCTCGTACGGGTCGTCGGCGGCGGTGAGCTGTCCGTCGCCGTTCGTGTCGAGCTTCGAGACGTCGGTCGCGGAGAGGTCCTGCAGCCGTCCGGCGGACTCGCCGAACGGGTACCCGGCACCGTACGACGGTGACCACACCATCGCCGCGTCGGAGCTCCCCGCGTGCACCTGGGCCGCCAGCGTGCGGAACGCCGTGACGAACTGCGTCGGCTGCTGCCCCCACCGCACCCACGTCCCGTTCATCTGTGGCGCGAACCGGACCAGCACCGTCGTGTCGTACTGCCGGTGGATCTCCTGCAGCAGCTCGTTGGCGTGCCGGGCGTCTGCCGTGGTCAGCGACCGGAGCGACACGTCGGGTTCGAGGCTCACGACGAGGGTCGCGCCCTGCGTCGCAGCAGCCCGGGTCGAGCGGAGCAGTTCTCGTTCGGCGCTCCGGTCGATCGGGTAGTCGATCTCGACGCCGTAGCTGGAAGGGGTCGCTCCGAGTCGGCCCTCGTACCCGTCCGGTGCGTCGGCGCCCCAGTCGAGGTCTGGTCCGAACCAGGTCTTCCCGGTGGCGGGCTGCGCTGGCGTCGACGCCGTGACGGCCTGTGCCGGCAGCGCTCCGCCGATGAGCAGGCTCGCCGAGGCGACGAGGACGGCGACCGTGCGGACGAGCACTCCCCTCACCGCGCGCACACCAGGGTCCAGACGTTGTGGCCGTCCTCGTGCCGGTGCTCGAGGCGGTCGAGTGCGGCGATCGCGAGCGCCAGGCCACGCCCGCTCTCGGCGTCGACGTCGGCCATCGTCACGGCGCTGAGGTCGACGTCCGCCGGCCTGCCGTTGTCGCGGAGCACCGCCGTCACGGCGTGCTCGGTCTCGGCGAGCTCGACCGAGTACCGCCGTCCGGCCTCCTGGTCGGTGCGGAGGGTGTGCTCGACGATGTTCGCAGCGATCTCCGCCACGGCGGTCTCGAGCGCGAAGCGGAGGCGGACGTCGTCGATGCCGAGGGTGTCCCACCACGCGGCGAAGCGGTCCTGCACGGTGTCGAGCGACTCCACGGTCGCCGGCACGTCGAACGCGGCGGTCACAGCGGGCCCCCGGCGGTGCTCGACTCGTGCTCGGACTGCACCGCGGTCGACGGGCCGCGGTAGAGCACGGCTCGGATCACGATGCTGAAGATGCACAGGTCGAACACCACCCACGCGGTGTTCACGAGCGGAGCGATCCCGGAGGCCTGGCCGCTGAGGTAGCGGATGCCGATCAGGATCAGCGCCGCGACGAGCGCGCCCATCGCGAACAGCTGCGGTCGGACCAGGTCCCATCGCGGCTTCTGCTCGGTCTCGTCGCGCACCTTCGGCGTCACCCGGAACCCGAGCGGCTTGCCGCGGAACACGTTCTCGAACGCACTGGTGACGCTCTCGATCCACACCGGGAACAGCGCGAGCGAGTACTGCTGCCCGCGCCAGGTCGGTCTGCCTGCGGCCACCACCCAGAAGAGCAGCTGGTTGAGGACCAGGAACGGGATCAGCCGTGCGAAGAAGTCCACGCTGTAGGCCTGCACGGGCACGACCCCGAACGACAGGCAGAGCACCGGAGCGGCGATGTAGACGATCGCCGCGAACCCCGACAGGTAGCTCCACATCGTGGAGAAGTACATGAGGCGCTGCCCGAACGACAGCCCCTTCTGCACGAGCGGGTTCTCGCGGAAGAACACCTGCATCGTGCCCTGCGCCCACCGGAGTCGCTGCACGAGCATCGTCGGCAGGTCTTCCGGCGCCAGGCCCTTCGCGAGGATCTCGTCGTGGTAGGCGGATTTCCAGCCGAGGCCGTGCAGGCGCATCGCGGTCGCCATGTCCTCGGTCACCGAGATCGTCGCCAGCGGCATGATCGCCTGCGCCTCGTCGCCACGGTTGACGTCGACCGCCCGCGCGAGCACGGCGATCGACTCGATCGCGGCGACCGGTGACGCGCCGCGCTGCCCGAGCACGTCGAGCGCCGCGTCGTCGAGCCCGGCGAACGTGCCCGCGTCGGTGGACATCGCCGCGAGTTCCTGCAGGTCGTTGCGCACCGATTCGAGGTCGTTCGCCGCGAACCGGAAGGCGATCGCGTCGATGCCGCGCTGGAACTCGTACGTGACGTCGCCGAGGGGCTCCCCGCGGGTGATCGCGTCGCGGGCCCGGTCGACCACGGCCTCGGCGTCGTCGAGCGCCCCGAGCACGCGGTCGTCGGTCTCGGTCTCCCGCGCACGGGACAGCAGCTTGCGCGAGGTCTTGATCGTGCGCTGCACGGACGCCTCGACCTCGGTGACGTAGCGCGAGATCCCGAGCTGCATCAGCGCTTCACGACGGAGGATCGCGTTCGACCCGCAGAAGAACGCGGCGTTCCAGCCGTCCTTCGACTGCTGGATGGGGCCGTAGAACAGGGGCGCCTGGCTGCCGAGCAGGTCGGCGTCCGGCACGTTCTCGAACCACTGCGGCGTCTGCACGAGCGCCATCTGCGGGTCCTTGAAGTAGCCGAGCGTGCGGTCGAGGATCGCCGGGTCGGGGACCTGGTCGGCGTCGAGGATGAGCAGGAACTCGCCCTGGGTGGCGAGCAGCGCGTTGTTGAGGTTGCCGGCCTTGGCGTGACGAGGTCGGTCGATCCAGTCCTGTCCGCGCGTGATCACGCCGATGCCGAGCTCCTCGGCAGCCCGGCGCATCTCGGGGCGGTTGCCGTCGTCGAGGATCCACGTGGCGTGCGGGTAGGTGATCGCCTTCGCGGCCGTGGCGGTCCGCACGACGAGCTCGACCGGCTCGTTGTACGTCGTGATGAAGACGTCGACGGTGACGTCGGTGCTCGGTGTCGTCGGCGGTTCGCCACGCTCGCGGAGCCGCCAGGCGCCGAAGGCGAAGAGCAGCGAGTCGATGACGCTGTAGGTCTCGGCGAGGATCAGCGGCACCGCGATCCACCAGGAGTGCCAGTTCACGGACGCGGCCCAGCGCCACGCCACGTAGTTGATGCCGGCGAGCGACGCGAGGAGCGCGACGGTGCGGACCGTCACGATGCGACGACGAGCGGTCCCCCGCCCGAGTCGACGGCGGTCCTGCCTGCTGACGTCGAGCGAGGTCATCGGTGGGCCCCGACGGGCGTCGTGCTGCGCTGCAACTTGCCTCCTGATCACGGCTGCGGGTGGTTGGTCCGGCCGTCGGGTCGGTCTCGGCGTCGGGACCTGTCTACCCCAGGAGCGCCCGGCGCGTCAGCGTGCCGCCCCGATCTGGGGATGATCCGCACCGTCCACAGCGGGACTGGGAGCTCCTGATGCCACCGCGACGAACCCGATGTCCGCCGCGAGCCGCTCCGCGACGAGGTCGAAGTACGCGGCGTGGTCCGACACCGATCCGACGTAGTGGCCGAACAGCTCGAACGACACCGTGCCGAAGAGCGACGTCCACGCCATCAGCGTCCGCATGACCACCTCGTCGTCGATGTCCTCCACGTACCCGAGCGCCCGGATGTACGCCACCGCATCGGCCACCACCGGCCCCGCCGACGGCCCGGCCGCAGCGGGGCCCGACATGGCAACCCCGGGTGCCGGCGCACCTGCCGGAGCCGACCCGGGCCTCCCGACCGTCGCGTCGAGCGCGATCCGGACCAGCACGAGCGTCGCCCGTGTGGCGGGCTCGATCGTCTCCTGCGGCGCTGCGTACCCGGGGACCGGGCTGCCGTAGAGCAGCGCGAAGTCACCGGGGTGTCCGACCGACCACTCCCGGATCGCGCGGCACGCCGCCATCCACCGACCGCCGACGTCGGTCAGGTCGCGCGACGCGTCCGCGCGCTCGACGGCCGCGCCGAGCTCGTTGTAGTCCTGCACGAGCAGCGCGGTGAGCAGGTCGTCGCGACTCGGGAAGTACCGGTAGGTCGCGGACGAGACCATGCCGACGTCGCGCGCCACCGCACGCAGGCTCAGCTGGGCCGGCCCCTCCTCGGTGAGTCGCGCCCGGGCCGCGTCGAGGATGCGCGTCCGGATCGTCTCGCGAGCGAGGTCACGTGCGGTCGGAGCCCGGTCTGCCATGCCCCCACCCTGCCACGGGAGAGCACTGCACACAAGAGAGAGCACTGCTCTTGCTTTTGTCTCGGAGCGATGTCATGCTCGAGGGGACGAGAGCACTGCTCTCCCAATCGATCCGAAGGGACACACCATGTCGGAGCTCCACCTGGTCATCGGCGCCGGACCCGTCGGCCGGCACGTCGCGGAACTGCTCGCGGCCCGCGGCGAGCGCGTCACGGTCGCCACACGCTCGGGTCGGGACACCGGCCTGGAGGCTGTCGGTCACGTCGCCCTGGACGCCTCGGATCCCGAGGCGCTCACCCGGGCCGCCGACGGTGCGGCGGTCCTGTACAACTGCGCGAACCCGGGGAACTACACGCAGTGGGAGGCGAACTGGCCCCCACTCGCGGCCTCGCTGCTGACGGCGGCCGAGCGGACCGGGGCCGTGTACGCGATCACCGGCAACCTCTACCCGTACGGGCCGGTCGGCTCCCCGATGCGCGAGGGCATGCCGGATGCCGCCACCGACCACAAGGGCATGCTCCGGGCGCGGATGTGGCACGACGCGCTCGAGCTGCACCGGGCCGGACGGATCCGCACCGTCGAGGTCCGCGGCTCGGACTACCTCGGCCCGGGCATCGGCGAGAACGGGCACATCACCCGTGTGCTGCCCGCGGCACTGCAGGGCAAGGCGGTGACGATGATCGGCCGCACCGACCTGCCGCACACCTTCACGGACGTGCTGGACGTCGCCAGGACGATCGTCGCCGCGGCGACCGACGAGCAGGCGCTCGGCAGGGTCTGGCACGTCCCGTCGAACCCGCCGAGGTCGCAGGTCGAGGCGCTGACCGACGTGCTGGCCGCCGCGGGGAAGCCCCCGGTGACGGTGCGGCGGCTACCCGCTGGTGCGATCCGCGCGATCGGGCTCGTGTCGCCGATGATGAAGGAGGTCGCCGAGATGAGCTACCAGTGGACCGCGCCGTACGTGCTCGACGACACGGCGTCCCGCGAGTACTTCGGCATCGAGCCGACCCCGTGGGACGAGGTCTGCCGCCGGACGGCCGGTCTCGCCTGACGCGGCCGGGCGCACTGCCCGCGGACGCTTGGGCCGAACCGCGCGTAGCAGGCGGAATCGCGCGTAGGGGGTCGGAAATCCGGACCTCCTACGCGCGATTCGACCTCCTACGCGCGATTCGGCAGCCGGCCCGGCCCGCACCCGGCCCGCCCGGGGGCAGCGTGGCTAGATCACCAGCAAGCGGGAGAACTGCGCGGTGGACAGCTGCTGCGCTGCACCCCCGGCAGCCGGGACCCGCCACAGCCCGGCGGTCGGTGCCTGGTCGACGTCGATGAACACGTCGCCGGCCTCGTCAGCGGCGCCGACGTTCGATCCGCGCGACCCGGCGGTCAGCCCGGACACGGGGACCGACGACGTCGTGCCGTCGAGCGCCCGGACGAGCAGCGACGGGATCGACCGGTCGACGGAGCACTGCCCGGAGTTCTCGGCGGGCGAGGTGCACCACTCCTTCGACTGCAACAGCCGGAACGACGACGAGTTCGTCGCGCCGTACTCGAACGCCAGCCGCGGTTCGGCCGAGACCCACGTGGTCGCCCCGGCGGGCAGCGCGGCCCAGATGTACGAGCCAGCTCCACCGGGCGAGCTCCAGTCGATGTACAGCCCACCGTGGGCGTCGGCGAGGAGCGCCCGCACGTAGCCGAACACCCCCGTCGCGCCGGAGCTGATGGTCCTGGTGGTGGTCGTCCCCGCCGGGGTCCTCGTCACGACCGAGGCCGTCGTCGTCGTGCTCGTCCAGGTCGACACGGTGCCGTCCCGTCCGACGGCCCAGAGGGTCGTGGTGCCCGAGTTCGGCACCGGCCCGAAGGACACCCACGGCGTCGCGGGCCCGCCCGCCCTGGCGAGCCTCACAACCCCGCCGGTGACGCTGTCCACCCAGTACAGGTTGCCCGTGAGGTCCGTCCGGAGATCAGCGGTGAGGTGCAGGCCCGTCGCGATGGTCTGTGCAGCGCCCCCGCCCTCCGGGTACATCACGATGGCGGTCCGGTCGGCCGACGGCACGAACACGTCGCCTTCGTCGTTCGCCGTGTAGCCGGCACCGTTCGGCGCGATGGTGGCCGGTGTGCCGGTCCCCGTCGTCGGGAAGCGGACGACGTTCCCTGCCGCGTCGAGCGCGAACAGCGACTGCCCCACCGGAGCGGGCGCGACCGGCTGGTACCGCACGGTCGCGGCCGGGCCGGGGCCCCTCGTGCCGACCGCCCGCACGGTGAAGGAGTACGTCGTACCGGCCGTCAGGTCGCCGAAGTGGTCGGACCGCGCCGATGCGCGCAGCAGGTCGACCCCGTGCCGCGGCTGGTGCTCGGCCGGACGGACGGTGACGGCCCACCCGAGCACCTTCGCGCCGGACCGTGGCAGGCCCCACGTGACGTCGGCATCGGTCGCCGTACCGGTCACCGACACCGAGGTCGGCGTCCCCGGCGTGCTGGAACGTGGTGCCGCCTGCGCCGGGAGTGCCCCGGCGACGACGAGCACGGCCGCCGCTGCGGCGGTGAACACTGCTCTGTACACGATCGATCCCCTGTCCGCGCGGCTCCCTGCGTCGCGCACGCGGCCAGCGAAGCACCGCGCGGGGCCGTGCGGAACCGCCGCAGGACGATGTGCGGTGCGATCTGCGGTCTCCCGCAACCACGAGACGGACTGGAGGCACCGCGCACGTCGTGCGCAGTGCCTCCAGTCCGTCGTCGGTGGGGTCTAGTACCGGGGCTTGCGCGCCGGACGGTCGTCGCGATCGCGGCGGTCGTCACGGTCGTCCCGCGGTCCGCGGCGGTACCCGCCACCGCCGCCACGGCGGTCCGGCTTGATCTCGATGAGCCGGCCGCTGATGCGGGTGTCGCTGAGCTTGTCGATCACGTCGCCGGGCATGTCCGTCGGGAGCTCGACGATGGAGAAGTCCGGCTGGATGCGGATCGCACCGAAGTCGTCGCGGCGGAGGCCCCCCTCGTTTGCGAGCGCACCGACGATCTGGCGCGGCTCGACGCGGTGACGACGGCCGACCTCGATGCGGTACGGGGTCATCGGGACCGAGCGACGGCGACGGTCGCCGCCGTCCACCTCGCGCTCGCGGCCCTTGCGCTCGTCGCGACGCTGGTCGCGCTCGACCTGGCGGCGGAGGGCGTCCTCGGCCGGGTCGAGCAGCAGCGGGGTGTCCCCCTGCGCGACGACGGCGAGTGCTGCAGCGACGTCCTGCTCCGGCACGTCGTGGTGCTCGACGTAATGGGCGATGATGTCGCGGAACGCCTCGATGCGGTCGCGGGACTCGAGCGCCGCCGTGATGGCGTCGTCGAAGCGCGTCAGGCGGGTGACGTTGACGTCCTCGATGCTCGGGAGCGTCATCTCGGTCAGCGGCTGCCGCGTCGCCTTCTCGATCGCGGTGAGCAGGCGGCGCTCACGCGGCGTGACGAAGCTGATCGCGGCACCGCTGCGGCCGGCACGACCGGTGCGGCCGATGCGGTGCACGTAGGACTCGGTGTCGACGGGGATGTCGAAGTTCACCACGTGGGTGATGCGGTCGACGTCGAGGCCACGGGCGGCGACGTCCGTCGCGACGAGGATGTCGAGCTTGCCGGACTTCAGCTGGTTCACGGTGCGCTCGCGCTGCGCCTGCGCGACGTCACCGCTGATCGCGGCTGCGGCGTACCCGCGGGCACGGAGCTTCTCGGCGAGGTTCTCGGTCTCGCTCTTCGTGCGGACGAAGATGATGAGGCCCTCGAAGTCCTCGACCTCGAGGATGCGGGTCAGGGCGTCGACCTTCTGCGCGTACGACACGATGAGGTAGCGCTGCGTCGTGTTGGCGGACGTGGTCGTCTTCGCCTTGACGGTGATCTCGGCCGGGTCGTTGAGGTACTGCTTCGAGATGCGACGGATCTGCGCGGGCATGGTCGCGGAGAACAGTGCGACCTGCTTGGTGTCCGGGGTCTCGGCGAGGATCGTCTCGACGTCCTCGGCGAAGCCCATCTTGAGCATCTCGTCGGCCTCGTCGAGCACCAGGTACTTCAGCTCGGACAGGTCGAGCGTGCCCTTGGCGATGTGGTCCATGATGCGCCCGGGCGTGCCGACGACCACGTCGACGCCACGGCGGAGCGCGGAGAGCTGGACGCCGTAGGCCTGGCCGCCGTAGACGGGGAGGACGTGCACGCCGCGCATGTGCGACGCGTACTGCTCGAACGCCTCGCAGACCTGCAGGGCGAGCTCGCGCGTCGGGGACAGGACGAGTGCCTGCGGCAGCTTCGAGCCGGACTCCATGCGGGACAGGACGGGCAGCGCGAAGGCCGCGGTCTTGCCGGTGCCGGTCTGCGCGAGGCCGACGACGTCGCGCCCCTCGAGCAGCGTCGGGATGGTGGCTGCCTGGATCGCGGAGGGGGTCTCGTACCCGATCTCCTTGACGGCCTTGAGGACGTTGTCGCTGAGCCCCAGGTCGGCGAACGTCACCACGGGCCCCTCGTCGGTGGGTTCGGTGGTGCTGGTCGTCTCGGAGCTCATCCTGGTACGGTACCCGGTTCGCGGCTCCGGTATCGACCGGGATGACGGAGTCGAGGCCCGTGGCGGTGTCGCCACGAGCCTCCCGTCCGTCTCCGGTCAGCTCACCGGGCCGTACAGGCTGGTCTCGGCCTGGTCGAGTTCCAGCTCCGCCGTCTGCTGGATGAGGGCCAGCAGGTCGGCGTCGAGTCCCGGCGCGAACTCCTCGAGCCGCTCGTCGGCGATGAAGGACGGCACGCCCTTCGGCGCCTGCTCGTCCGCCACCAGGTCGGTGCCGTCGCCGGACGGCGACGCTCCGCGGAAGATCTTCGCCGCCTCTGACGCCCCGTCGAGGTCGAAGCTGTACTGCTTGCTCTGCAGGCCGAGGTCGACGAGTGTCTTGACCTCCGGGAACCGCTCGGCGTTCGTCTTCGGGATCGGCAGCAGGGAGTTCCACGCGACGCCGAGCGACTCGAGCGCCTTCGCGTAGGCGTTCTCGTGGGCCTGGTCGCGGACGATCAGGTAGGCGAGCGTGGCGCGGGCCGTCGGGTTGTCCGTCATCTCGTAGATGCGGCACTTCTGCAGGCGCCCCGTCGACTCGAGCATGAGGTTGTAGAGCAGGTCGAGCGGCAGGTTGCCCGAGTTGTAGACGTAGCTGCCGCTCCAGGGGTTGCCGGCGGCGTCCACCGGCAGTGCGCCCTGGGCGCCGACGAGGTAGTGGTGGATGTTCCCGGTGTCGAGGGCGATGTTCAGCGGCGTCGCGCCCTTCGCTCCCGGGGTGTCCAGCGGGTCGGTCAGCTTGCCCGAGTAGCCGGGTGCGCCGTCGAGCAGCCGGGAGATCGTCGTCCCGATGAGTTCGACGTGGCTGATCTCCTCGGTCCCGACCCCCTGGATGAGGTCGCGGAACGGCTTCGCGGCCGGGCCGCGGAAGTTCATCGCCTGGAAGAGGTACTGCATCATCGTGCGCATCTCGCCGAACTGGCCGCCGAGGCCCTCCTGCAGTGCGTTCGCGGCGGCGGGGTCCGGGTCTCCGGCGGGGATCTCGTTGATCCAGGTCTGAGCGTGGAAGTACATGGGTCCTCCTCGTGCACGACGTCGTCGCCGTGCAGCCCTCACGCTCCTCGCCGCGGTGTGCGGCGCTGGTCAGGATGAGCCAGCAGGCGCACTCTCGGTCTCGTGGGTCTCGTGCGCGGCTGCGGCGGCCAGGCGGTCGGCGCGTCGGAACTCGCCGTTCCGGGCGAGGGCGGCGGCGGCACCGGCCGCGATCGACATCGGGACGAAGAGGACGAACACCGGCAGGAGCGCGAGCGGGAGCGCGGCGAGGACCCCGGCGAGCGCCGACGTCGCGACGACGTGCAGCGTCCGGGACCGCACCGAGCGCATCGCTCGTCCGAGCAGCATCGTGAACGGCCACGCGACGACGGCTGCGAGCACGGCGGGCAACGACGACAGCGCGACGACCATGAGCATCCACAGCAGCACGTTGACGATCGCCAGCCACCATGGTTCTGGCTGCATCCCCCACCCCTCGATCGCACCGGGGAGGAACATCGCGAGCACGACGGTGGCGGGGAGGGTCACCCCGAGCAGCCACCCGAGCGCGCGGAGCACGAGCCACCAGCTGTCCGACCACGTGGGCGTCGACGGCCGCGGGCTCGCCGCCCCGGTCATGCCGCGCGTCCCGCGACGATGCCGACGATCTCGGTCACGGTGGCGCGGAACGGCCGGATCCGGAGCATCGGGAGCGCGAAGCGGAGCACGCGGAGCATGGCGTCCACGAGCCGGTGCGTCCGGGCCTGCGCCGCGGACGTGTCGTACGTCCAGAACAGCGCGAGCAGGAGGTACCCCATCCAGAGCGCCGAGGGGATGTCCTCGGTGAGGCGCCCTGGCAGCTGCTGCCTGGCGCCGCCGACGGCCTGCGTGAAGAGGTCGAGCACCAGGTCCCGCGCCTCGGACGACTCCGCCGCCAGCGGGTTGATCGGCGAGTTCGGTGCGACCGCCGCGGCGAGGAACTGCGGCGCGATGGCGTGGTACCCGGCGAGGTTCGTGAGCCCGGTGCGCAGGACGATGCCGATGCGTGCGGTCAGGTCGTCCGTCGTGTCGAGCAGCGGGAGCGCGGCCGCGCGGTGTTCGTGCTGCACGTCCACGTAGAGCTCCTGCACGAGGTGGTCCTTCGTCGGGAAGTGGTAGTACGCGTTGCCGACCGACAACCCGGCTTCGTCGGCGATCCCCCGCATCGTCGTGGCGTCGTAGCCCTTCTCGCGCAGCGACCGGATCGCGACCGCGCGGATGGCGGCGCGGGTCCGCTCGCGCTTGGGCGTCGGCTTGTCGTCATTTTCGAACACGTTCAAAAACTACACCTCGCGCCGCGTCCGTGGTAGACGTACAGGGCGACCACCGCCACGACGAAGGAGTCCCGGTGCCGGATCCCCAGCTCGACGACGCGACCGCGATGCGGCTCCGGGAGCGCGTGGACGAGGTGGTCCCCGGCTCCTCGGCCGCCGGCGTCGACTTCCTCCTGTCGGTCCTCCCCGAACGCCCCGAGTGGGCAGCGCGGCTCCGCGACGTCGCCGAGCGCGGGTCGGCGAGCGAGCACTGGGACTGGTTCGCCGAGCTCGTCGCGGGTGGGCACTGGGCGGACCCGGCGTCGTGGCCGGCGGTGGGCTGGCAACCGGAGCCCCTCGACGGCTGGCCCGTGCCCGTCCCCGTCCCGACGGACCGGCCGGTGACGGTGCACCCGTCCGAGCTGGCGCCTCGGTACGACGCCGTCGTCATCGGCTCGGGCGCCGGCGGTGGCGTCGCGGCATGCGGTCTGGCGGAGGCAGGTCGGCGCGTCCTCGTGGTCGAGGCGGGCGCGTGGCCGGACACCGCGACGCTCGCCCACGACCACCTGCGGAACCCCCGCTCCGACTGGGGTCTCGCGCCGCTGTCCGGCCCGACGGACCCGCTCGACCTCCGCGTCACGGACGACGGGCGCACCCACCTGCCGATCCGGCCCGCCGACCCCGGGTGGAACAACAACGCGTCCACCGCCGGCGGCGGCACCCGTGTCTACGGCGCACAGGCCTGGCGGTTCGCGCCGCTCGACTTCCGGATGGCGACGACGTACGGCGTCCCGGACGGCAGCGCGCTGGCGGACTGGCCGATCGACTACGACGACCTCGAGCCGTTCTACACGCGCGCTGAGTGGGAGCTCGGCGTCAGCGGCGGGCCCGATGACGGTCGCTGGTCCGGCCACCGCTCCCGGCCGCTCCCGATGCCGCCCGTGCGGTCGGGGCCGTCGCGCGAACGACTCGCAGCGGGCGCGACGGCCCTCGGTCTGGGGACGGTGCACGTCCCGCTCCTCGTGAACAGCACCCCGTGGCTCGGACGTCGGGCCTGCGCGAACTGCGGGATGTGCGTCGGGTTCGCCTGCCCCGTCGACGCGAAGAACGGCTCGCAGAACACGATGCTGCCCCGGGCGTTCGCGACCGGCCGGGCGCAGATCGTCCTCGACACCCGGGCGGCCCGGCTCCGCACCGACGCGGCGGGACGCGTCGTCGGCGTCACCCTCGTCGGCACGGTCGACGGGAACACGTGGCAGCAGGACGTCGACGCCGCCGAGGTCGTCGTCGCCGCCGGTGCGATCGAGTCCGCACGCCTGCTGCTGAACAGCCGGAGCGACCGGGAGCCGAACGGCATCGGCAACGGCAACGACCTGGTCGGGCGACACCTGCAGGGACACGTGTACGGCGGCGCGACCGGGGTGTTCGACGACGTCGTCGAGGACCTCGTCGGGCCGGGACCCTCGATCGCGACCACCGATCGGCGGCACGGCAACGACGGCATCGTCGGCGGCGGGATGATCGCGAACGAGTTCGTCGCCACCCCGTCGAACACCTACCGGTACCTCGTCGGCGCGGGGCTCCTGCCGCGGACCGGCCGGGCGTCGACGGACGGCATGCGACACCTCGTCCGCCGGACCATGCGGCTGATGGGCCCCGTCCAAGAGGTCACGTCAGCCGACTCCCGCGTCCGCGTGGACGACCGGATCGTCGACCGGCACGGGATCCCGGTCGCCCGGCTGAGTGGTTCCGTGCACGCCGAGGACCTCCGCGCCCGTGACGCGACGAGCGCGCTGGCCGCGTCGTGGCTCCGCGCGGCGGGGGCGCTGACGACCGTCGAGGTGGGCGGCACGCCGGTCGGGCCGTCCGGCGGGCAGCACCAGGCCGGCACGCTCCGCATGGGGTCCGACCCGACGAACTCGGTCGTCGACGACTTCGGACGCGTGTGGGGACACGACAACCTCCGCGTCGCGGACGGCTCCGTGCACGTGACGAACGGCGGCGTCAACCCGGTGCTCACGATCTTCGCCACCGCCATGCGGACCGTCGCGCACATGACGGGCGGCTGACGGCCCGCATCCCGGCCACGGGGCAGACGGGAGGCTCGTGGCCGTGTCCGCCACGAGCCTCCTGTCCGCCTGCTGGCTAGGGTGGGTCGATGGCGAGCGTCCGCGAGATCCAGGTCACCGTCGACTGCGCCGATCCGGCGGGCGTCGCGCGCTTCTGGGCCGACATGCGCGGGTACGTCGCCGACGAGGACTCCGCGAGCGATCCGCACGGTTCCGGACCGCGGCTGTACTTCCAGCAGGTGCCCGAGGGCAAGGTCGTGAAGAACCGCGTGCACCTCGACGTGCGGGTCGGCACCGGCCTGGTCGGCGAGGAACGGCTCGCGGTGCTCGAGGCCGAGGCGGCCCGCTTGGTCGAGCGAGGGGCGACGCGCGTGCGGCTACTGCCGGCCGACGACGAGAACGAGTCGTGCCTGGTGATGCAGGACATCGAGGGCAACGAGTTCTGCCTCGACTGATCGGGCGCCGAGTCTCGCGCTGAGCGACAGTTCTCGCGTGCTCGGTGCCGTGCTCTGTCGCTGGGCGCGAAACTCGCGCGGTCACCCGCGCGGAAAGGAGTCGGCGGAGCCTCGTCGGGTACGAGGTTCCGCCGACCCGGTCGCACCTCGTGTCGCCGTCGACACGGTGCGACCTGCCGTGGTGCGGTGGGGAGTGCGTCGCCCCGGTGTCACCACGGAGTCGACCGACCGAGAGCGGATCAGGGGCCCTCGGCGGCCGGTCCTGACGCACCGACGAGTGTCGGGGCAGGCAGAACTGGAACGGCGGCCGGGGTCTGGGGCAGCTGTGGAGATCAGGGTACGGCCCACGCGACGAATGGTCCAGAGGCAGCATCCGCCCGACGGGTATCGTCGGTCGGGTCTCACCGCCGAGTCCTGGAAGGACCCCTGCTCCATGACCGTCAGCTCCGAAGTCGAAACCGCCGCGCTCGACGACCTGTTGGGTGCCGACCAGGTGCTCCGGGACGACGACGCGCTCGCGCGCTACAGCCACGACGACGCCGAGTGGGCCGACTTCGTCCAGCCGCTGGCCGTCGTCCTCGCACGGAGCACCGACGACGTCGTGGTGGCCGTCCGCTGGGCGGCCTCCGCCGGCGTGCGGGTCGTCCCGCGCGGTGCCGGGACCGGGTTGTCCGGTGGGGCGAACGCGGTGGCGAACTGCATCGTCCTGTCACTGGAGCTGATGGACGCCGTCGTCGAGGTGAACGTCGACGAGCGGTACGCCGTCGTCCAGCCGGGGGTGATCAACGACGCACTCCGTGCCGCGGTGGCGACACACGGCCTCTGGTACCCGCCGGACCCCGCCAGCTCCGCGATCTCGACGATCGGTGGCAACGTCGCGACGAACGCGGGCGGCATCTGCTGCGTGAAGTACGGCGTGACGCGGGACTACGTCCTCGGCCTCACCGTCGTGCTCGCCGACGGGTCCGTCGTGGAGCTCGGCCGCAAGACCGCGAAGGGCGTCGCCGGCTACGACCTCGCCGGGCTGGTAGTGGGGTCCGAGGGCACGCTCGGCATCGTCACGTCGGTCACCGTGAAGCTCCTCCCCCTCGCCGGACGCGACGAACGGGCGGTCATCGGGTACTTCCCGTCGCTGACCGCAGCCGGGGACGCCGTCGCCGCGATCTCGCGCGCGGGGATCATCCCCGCGGCGCTCGAGATCGTCGATCGGACGTGCCTGCGCGCCGTGGACGAGTGGATGCAGCTCGGCCTGCCGTCCGACGTCGACACGCTGCTGCTCGCCCGTGTCGACGAACGGGGTGCCGCCGGCGACGAACTCGCGGACCAGGTCGCCGCCGTCTTCGCGGACGCGGGTGGCACCGACGTCGAACGTGCGACCGACCCTGAGGACATCGACCGGCTCTTCCAGGCGCGACGTCTCGCGTACCCGGCACTCGAGCGGCTCGGACCGGTGCTGACGGAGGACATCTGCGTCCCGCGGAGCGCGGTCCCCGAGATGCTCCGTCGGATCCAGGCGACCGCGGCGGCGAACGACGTCACCATCGCGAACATCGCACACGCCGGCGACGGCAACCTGCACCCGCTCATCATCGCTCCCGAGGGCGACGCCGCCGCGAAGGACCGCGCGAAGGCCGCCTTCGACGCGATCGTCGCGGACTGCCTGGCGCTCGGCGGCACCGTCACCGGCGAGCACGGCGTCGGACTCCTGAAGCTCCCCGGACTCCGCGAGGAGCTCGGCGATCGCGTCATCGCGATGCACCGCTCGGTCAAGGACGCCCTCGACCCAGCGGGCACGCTCAACCCCGGGAAGGCGTTCTGATGCCCGAGACGTTCACCACGACCGACGGCGCGACCCTGGCGTGCACGGACTCCGGCGCCGGTACGGACGGCCGGACCGTCGTCCTCGTCGCCGGGTACGCCATGCCCGCGACCGGGTGGGCGTTGCAAGCGGACGCCCTCGTCGCGGCCGGTCACCGCGTGATCGCGCTCGACCGCCGCTCGCACGGTGCCAGTCAGGACACGCTCTGGGGGCAGCGGGTCGCCCGGCACGGTGCCGACCTGCACGAACTCCTCGTCGCGCTCGACCTGCACGACGCGGTGCTCGTCGGCCAGTCGATGGGCGCGTCGACCATCTGGGCGACGGTCGACCTGTTCGGCACCGACCGGATCGCCGGCGTCCTGACGATCGACCAGACGCCGAAGCTCGTCAACACCGACGACTGGCCGCACGGCTTCTACGGGATGACGCCGGAGAACAGCGGGACCTTCTTCGACGACGGCATCCCGGACACCGGCCGCGGCGCCCGGGTCGACGCGGGCGGGGCCGGCATGATGCGGCTCGTCGAGCGGATCGGCGGGATGCCTGACTTCCGGATGCCGAACGCACCCGAGACCACCCGGCTGCTCCGTGACCACGGGCAGCAGGACTGGCGGGACGTGATCGAGCGGCTCGACGTCCCGTTCACGATGGTCGCCGGGCGGGACAGCCAGCTCTGGCCGTGCTCCCACGCCGAGGCTGCCGTCGGGACGAACCCGAACGGCCACGTCGTCGTCATCGAGGACGCCGGCCACGCCACGAACCTCGACCAGCCGGACGCCTTCAACGAGGCGCTGCTCGCGTTCCTGGCGGACGGGCCCGCGACCGGGCCCGCGAACGGGAACGAGACCAGGCCCGCGAACGGGAACGGGACCAGGCCCGCGAACGGGAACGGGACCAGGAACACAGCGGACGGCGAGTAGACCGGCCGCATGAGACACCCCGCGCCGATCACCCCGGGCCCCGGCCAGGAGTCCGTCTGGGACTACCCGCGACCACCCCGCGTCGAGCCGACCTCCGACCGGGTCGTCGTACGACTCGGCGGCGAGGTCATCGCCGACACGACGTCCGCCGTGCGGGTGCTCGAGACGAGCCACCCGCCGGTCTACTACCTGCCCGCGTCGGACTTCGCCCCCGGCGCACTGACCCGGACGACCGGCTCGAGCATGTGCGAGTTCAAGGGTCGGGCGGCTTACTTCGACGTGCACGGCGGGGACACGACCGTGCCCCGCGCCGGCTGGACCTACCCGACCCCCGAGCCGGGCTTCGGCGAGCTCCTCGACCGAGTCGCGATCTACCCGGCCGAGATGGACTCCTGCGAGGTCGCCGGCGAACGGGTGCAGGCGCAGGCCGGCGACTTCTACGGCGGCTGGATCACGTCCAGGGTCGTCGGGCCGTTCAAGGGCGAACCGGGCACCCTCGGCTGGTGACGCCGGGCGAACGCAGCCTCAGCCGATCCGCTCGTACCGCACGATCTCCGGCCGGAGCTTCAGCACGCGGATGAACGAGCGCAGCTGGTACGACCCGCCACCCACCGTGACCCGGTAGCGGTCGCCCCGCTCGACCTCGGCCGCGATGTCGTCCTGGTTCTCCCGTGTGACCCCGCGGAACAGGGTGAGCTCGCCGCAGTCCGGCGAGGAGAACCGCACGAACGGCGAGTGCGAGTACCGGCCGGTCGTGATGCCGACCGCCACCGCGTCGACCGCGCAGTCCAGCGTGACCGGGTGGGTGCGGTCGTAGACCGGCAGACCGAAGATGAAGACCGGCACGGACAGCAGCGGCACGAAGACCAGCAGGAGCGTGAGCCACCACCGCACCCACGCACGACGCGGGTGCTGACGCGCCCACTCCCGTCGGCGGTTCTCCAGCCCCGTCTTCGAGTACCCGTGTCGTCCGGCCACCGTCCCCCCTCGTGGTCACCGATATCCTCGCAGAGTGGGGGAACACCGATGACGCACGTGGGGCCACGCGCCAGGCGACGGCCGTTCGACCGCACCCGCCACGCCTGGACGTGGCTCAGGACGATGCCTCGGGACGACCGCAGGGGCCTCGCGCTCGTCGCCTGGTTCCTGCTGGCCGGGCTACTCATCCTCGCGAGCGGACTGATGGTCCTCTGCGGACTGTTCGCGACCCCCGGCAAGTACGTCGCGCTGCACCACGACACGCAGCTGCGCAACGAGGGCCGCACCGCCTCCGGCCTGGTCACCGACATCCGCGAGACGCGGCACGTCGGCGACCCGGACTGGACCGAGTACACGCCGACCGTCCGCACCCGCATCGGCGGCGCGACCGTGTCGACGCGGCTGGACGACGACTCCGCGGACCAGGCCGGCGTCTACCGGGTCGGGCAGCGCGTCCAGCTGATGATCGACCCGGCGCACCCCGACGAGCCCCGCGTCCGCAGCGACCGGATCCGCAACGCGCTCGTCGACGACGCCCGGACGTGGACGATCGTCCTCGTCGTCGGGACGGCGGTGTTCGTCCCGCTCCTGACGGCGGCGATCCGCTGGGTCCGTCGCGAGGACCGCCGGACCGAAGCCCGTCGCCTCGAGCGCGCGGCCGAGCGCATCGCAGAGCGCGAGCAGGAACGCGACCAGCAGCGGGGAACGTGAGCACGCGCCGGACGGGAGGCACGGTGCCGGCCCGCACCGAGCCTCCCGTCCGCGACGTGGCTGGCTATGCTCGCGACGTGACGGATGCGCGGACCACCAAGCGGGCGGCCATCCTGGCCGCGGCCTCGACGCTCTTCGTCGACCGGGGCTACGCGGGGACGTCGCTCCGCGACATCGGCCGCGCGGCCGACGCCGACGCGGCACTCGTGATCCACCACTTCGGCTCGAAGGACGGCCTGTTCCTGGCCGTCCTGGAGTCCGTCGGGCCGCAGCACCCGATCTCGGACGGCCCACTCGACTCGCTCGGCGAACGGTTCATCCGGTTCGTGCTCGACGCTGGGCCGCAGGTGCGCTCGACCTTCCTCGCGATGCTGCGCGCGGCGGACTCGGACAGCATCAACGAGGAACTCCGACGACAGCACGAGCTCGCCTTCGTCCGCCCGCTCCGTGCCCGGCTGACCGGAGCCGACGCCGACCTCCGTGCGTCGCTCGCCGCCGGACTCGTCGGCGGGCTGCTCTACGCGCTCTGGGTGGTCGGCGACGAGACGCTGCTCGCCGCCGACCACGACCAGGTCGTCGCGAAGTACGGCCGGCTCCTGCAGGAACTGATCGACCCCAGCTGATCGACCTCAGCTGATCGCCCCCTCGTGCGTCCCGACCGGGCTACTGCACGGACCAGCCGCCATCGGAGGCCAGGACCGCGCCGTTGATGTTCACGGCATCGTCGCTGAGCAGGAACGTGATCGACGCGGCCAGCTGCTCCGCCGTGGCGAGGGACGGGATCGCCGCCTGGAACGGGCCGAGGCGGGCTGCGCCGACCTCGGAGACGTGCGCGGGCATCGGGATGCCGGTGGCGACACCACCGGGGGCGACCGCGTTCACCCGGATGCCCTGTTGCGCGTACATGAACGCGGCACTCCTGGTCAGCCCGATCACGCCGTGCTTCGACACCGTGTAGGCGTTGCCGGACGCGTTCCCGCGGAGGCCGGCCTCGGAGGCGACGTTCACGATCGCACCCTTCCCGGCGGCGAGCATCACGGGCAGGACCGCCCGCGAGAGCTTGAACCCGCCGGTGAGGTTGATGCCGATGACCCGGTCCCACGTGGCGTCGGAGGTCTCGTGGAGGGGCGAGAAGTCGTCGTTGATGCCGGCGACGTTGGCGAGGGCGTCGATGCGGTCACCGGCGGCGGCGACGATCGCATCGATGTCATCCTGCTTCGTGATGTCCCCGGTGACGGTGACGACCTCGCCGCCGGCGGCCGACGCACCGCCGCCGAAGCCGGCTGCGAAGTCGGCGAGCCGCTCGGCGGAGACGTCGACGGCGACGACCCGACCGCCTTCACGGACGATCCGCGACGCGGTCGCCCGCCCGATCCCGGACGCGGCGCCGGTGACGACGACGGTCTTGCCCGCGAACCGGCCTGCGGTGACCTGCTCGGTCCAACCCGTGTCCTCGGTGGATTCGGGGATCTCGCCACCGTTGGCAGCCCGGACGAGGTCGTCGACGGCCGACTGGGGCAGCTGCCCGCCGGACATCACGACGAGCTGCTGCAACGCCATGCCACGGGCGGGCATCAGTGCCTCCGGGTCGAGGCCGGCCGGGGCGAGCAGGTCACGGAGCAGGGCTCCCCCGGTGGGGTCGTCGAGCCACGTGCCGACGGTGGAGGAGCCGGTGAGCGGTGCGGACATGTGCGTTTCCCTTCGTCACCACCACGGGTCCGGCCGTGCCGGTCGACGAGCGTCGTTGCTGGGTGGCACTCGCATTCAACACTGTTGAACGAGGGGTTCGGCAGTGGTGCGGCCGTGCAGTTCCTGAACGTTCCGTGCACCCGCCGGCGCAGCAGCGGGTGACATCGTTGCCACTACGATCGGGGCATGCCCACCGAGCAGACCCCTGCGAGCGTCGGCGGACCGCGTCGCCGACCCCGGCTGCAGGACATCGCCGAGGCCACCGGCGTGAGCATCAAGACCGTCTCCCGAGCGATCCGGGGCGACGGGCCGGTCCGGGAGGAGACCCGCGCCCGCATCCTCGCCGAGGCCGACCGACTCGGCTTCCAGCTCAACGACATCGCCGCTGGGCTCCGCCGCAAGAACCAGTCGATGGCCACGGTCGGCGTCACGCTCGGGGACGTCACGAACCCGTTCTTCGCGCCCATGCTCCGCGGCATCCACTCCGTGGCGACCCGGCACCAGCACCTCGTGCTCTCCGGCGACGCGCAGAACGACGCCGACCTGGAGCACCGGGTGATCCGGCAGTTCTTCGCGCACCGGGTCGCCGGCCTCATCGTCGCGCCGATCGGGGACGACCTGGCCTACCTGGCGGAGGAGGCCTCGTTCGGTGCCGCGATCGTCTTCGTCGACTCGCCGCCGCCCGGCCTCGACGGGCTGCTCGACGCCGTCACCACGACGAACGAGCAGTCCACGCGCGAGGGCATCGCGATGCTCGTCGCCCGCGGCCACCGGCGCATCGGGTTCCTCGGGCACCCACGAGCGGGCAGCGGCGCACTCGAACGGTGGAACGGCTACCGTGCCGCCCTCGCCGAGGCCGGTCTGCCGCTCGACATGGACATCGTCCGGGACGGCCTCGTCACCGACGCGGACGCGACGGCCGCCGCGGAGTCGATGCTCGTCGCCACCGACCCGCCGACCGCGGTCTTCACGGACAACAACCGCCTGTGCACCGGCCTGCTGCTCTCGACCGGGTACGCCGAGCGTCCGGTCGACGTGCTCAGCTTCGACGACTTCCCGCTCGCGCCGAAGTTCGGGGTGAGCGTCATCGACAGCGACCCGTACGAGGTGGGCAGGGTCGGCGCGGAGCTCCTGTTCGATCGGCTGGCGGACCGTGGACGGCCCGCGCAGCGGGCCGTGGTGCCGGCGCGGCTCGTGGTGCGCGAGCGCGCCTGATCCGGCGTCCTGAGCCGGGTGAGCCGGACGGGAGGCTCGTGGCGGGCCCGCACCGTGCCTCCCGTCCGCCGGATGGCCGGGTCAGTCCACCAGCCGCAACCACGCGTCGGCGAGCGCCGCGTGGCCGGCCGGCGTCGGGTGGACGCCGTCGGCGGCCCAGTACTCCGGTCCGGTCGTGGCCGCGAGGCCTGCGAAGAGCCCGTCGGCGGCGAGCAGGTGCGCACCGAACGTCCTGGCGAGCTCCCGGACGACCTGGATCTTCGGGTCCAGGTCCTCGCGCTGCACGCGCTGCGCGTCGTTCACGGGGAGCAGGAACGGCTCGATGAGGATCAGCTGCGTCCCGCGTTCGGCGAGCGGGGTGAGCAGACGGTGGATGCCGGCACGGAAGTCCTCCGCGGGGATCTCGTAGCCGTCCTCGGCGTAGTCCTTCCACCCGACGTCGTTCGCGCCGATGAGCAGTGAGACCAGATCGGGCTGCGTGTCGAGGACGTCGCGGTCCCACCGCGGTTCGAGGTCCATCACCTTGTTGCCGGAGATCCCGGAGTTGTGCCAGCCGACCTGCCGGTCCGGGTGGCGGAAGCCCCACTCGCCGGCGACCCGGAGCGGGTACCCCCACCCGAGCGGCTGCTCGATCTCGAGGTGCTGGCAGTCGGTGATCGAGTCGCCCGTGAACATCACGGTGTCCCCGGGTCGGAGGGTGATGGTCATGCGAGGTCCTCTCGTTCGGTCGGCGTGAAGGTTGCCACGCCGATGGTCGTGTCGCTCTGGCCGTAGTAGGCGAACCAGGTGCCGTGGTGGAACACCAGCCCCTCGACGAACGTGACGTCGTCGACGAGCCCGTGGCGCTCCTCCTCGCTCGACGGCGAGAGCCACGGCTCGGTCGCCTTCGCGACGACCCGCTCGGGCCGCCGCGGGTCGACGAGCACCTGTCCGCAGGCGTACGTGACGTCGTCGACGGCACGGACGATCGCGCTGTTGTGCATGAGCAGTACGTGCCCGGTCCGGGTCACCACCGGCTGCGGACCGGTCTCGACGAGGTCGCCCATGAAGGTGCCGGGCTCCGGTCGGAGGACGGGTTCGGCGACGACGTCCCAGTGCAGCAGGTCGGTCGAGGTGGCGAGGTGGATGTTCCCCTCGCCGAACCACATCAGGTACCGGCCGTCGACGGGTTCCGGCAGGATCACCCCGCCCTTGCTCCAGTCCGGCCCCGGGGTCTCCCGGACGCCGGCGAACGTGTTGACACCGGGCACGATCGGCCCGTGCTTGGTCCAGGTGCGCAGATCGGTGGACTCCGCGATGCAGAGCCGCGCAGTGTGCCGGTCCCACCCCGTGTAGGTGCACCAGTAGGTGCCGTCGATCCGGACGACCCTGGGGTCCTCGCAGCCGTACCACTCGTAGTCGTGCTCCGGCACCATCACCGGGTCGGGTTCGGTCTCGAAGGTGTACCCGTCGTCGCTCCAGGCGAGCCCGAGCGACGACACGATGTCGTCGGCGTGCGCCCGGTAGAGCAGGGCGATCCGGTCGTCGACGACGATCGCCGCCGGGTTGTAGACGTTCGTCGACTCCCACGGCTGCCGTCCTGGCCGGAGCACGGGGTTCTCGGCCGCGGGAACGAAGGGCCCGAACGGGTAGTCGATCGACGGGTAGTCGATCGACGGGTAGTCGATCGACGGGTAGTCGATCGGCGGGTGGTCCGCTGGTCCGCTGGTCATCCGATGAGCCTCCTGATCCCTTCGGCGGTGTCGGCGACGCCGCCGTCCACCGTTCCCCGACCCGACAGCATCGGGTTCCACTGCGTGGTGGTGATGTCGGTCGCATTCGTCGCCCATGGATCGAGGAACTGGGTGATGAACTTGTCCTTCGCGGCGAGCTCGTACTCCGCCGTGGCGGCGATGCTCATCGACGCCGGGTCACCGGCAGCGGTGAGCCCCTCGTAGTACCCCTTCGTGCCGGGCTCGTAGGCGATGGGCGCGACGGGGACGGCACGCATCGCGTCGTTGAAGCCGGTGGACTCCAGGTACGAGATCGCCTTCCACGTCCGTTCCGGGTGCTGGAGCGTGGACGGCGAGCAGATGCCGTTCGTCTCGATCGGCTGCACAGACCCGTCCGGCCCGGCCGGCCACGGCGCGTACCCCCAGTCGAACTTCGGCTTGTTCGGTGCGATGAACTGCTGCACGAACTGGCCGGCGAACATCAGCGGGACGGCGCCGTTCGAGAACGCCGCCGGCACGTTCGTCGGGTCGTAGTCGGGGTTCGTCATCTCCCCGGCGGCGATCGCGTCGGTGAACCGCTTCGCGCCCTCGCGGAACGTCGCATCGGTGGACACCGACGTCGCGTGCACGAGGTCGTCGACGAACGGCTTGCCGCCGTTCGCCACGGAGTACGCGGACACCCCCTGTGGACTGTCGAGGAGCGGCCACTGGTTCACGAGCGGCGTCGTCGACGGGTCAGCGGCCTTGAGCTTCGCCATCGCCGAGAACAGGTCGTCCCACGTCCAACCGGCCTTCGGGACGGGGATCCCGTCCTTCTCGAACGTGTCCGCGTTGTAGAAGAACCCGTAGGTGTTGGCGAGTGTCGGGATGCCGGCGATGCGCCCCTTCGGTGTCGTCCACGACGCGAGTGCCCCCGGGGAGAACGAGTCCGGGTCGAGGCCGTCCCCTGAACGGAGCTTGCTCGTCCAGTCGTAGAGCAGCCCCTCGTCGGCCAGGTTCTGCGCCTCGGCGGTCGTGCACCAGAAGAAGTCGGGTGCCTTCCGCGCGATCATCAGGCTGGCGAGCTTCTGGGCGTAGTCGGCGTTCGGGGAGTCACTCCGTTCCACACGGATGCCCGACGACTTCTCGAACTTCGCCATGGTCTTGTCGAACGCCGCGTTCGTCTGGATCGACTCCCACGTCATGTACGTCACGGCATCCGATCCGGATGCCGATCCCGGGGCGCTGCACCCGGTGAGGCCGAGCCCGACCATCGCGGCGGCCGCGATGGCCGCGATCCACTTCGCGCGCGGCGCGCTTCGTCGTTGTCTGGTCATTTCGAGATCGTCCCCAGCGAGCCGATGCCCTCCATGAAGTACCGCTGGGCCAGGAAGAACAGGGCCAGTGGCGGCAGCATGAACAGCAGGTTCGTCGCCATGTAGTAGTTGTACTGGGAGCCCGCGGTGTCACTGAGGAAGGACGCCATGCCGAGCGACAGCGTGAACTTCGACGACGTCGTCAGGTAGACGAGCGGGTTGAGGTAGTCGTTCCAGGCCAGCTGGAAGGACATGATCGCGACCGTGATCCAGACCGGCTTCGTGATCGGCAGCATGATCTTCGTGAAGATCGTCCAGTGCCCGGCGCCGTCGATGAGCGCCGACTCGTCGATGTACCGCGGGATGGACTGGTAGTACTGACGCGCGAGGAACACGAAGATCGGACTGCCGAAGAACGCCGGCAGGACCAGCGGGATCCACGTGTCGATGACCCCGAGCGAGATGTACAGGTGCTGCAGCGGGATGAGCCCGACGATCCCGGGGACGAACAGGCTGCCGGAGATGAGCGCGAACCACAGCTTCCGGCCGGGGAACTCGATCCGGGAGATCCCGTAGCCGACGATCATCGAGCTGGCGACGGCGCCGAACGTCGAGACCACCGTCACGATCACCGTGTTGAGGAGCAGCCGGTAGAAGTGGATCTGCGCCGGCCCGGCGACGAAGTTCCCGAAGTCGAACTCCTTCGGCAGGAACGTCGGCGGCAGCTGGTTGATGTCGCCGTTCGTCTTGAGCGCGATGCTGATCATCCAGACGAGCGGGACGAGCATCGTCACGCCGAGCAGCCCGCAGAGCACGTACCAGGCGATGCGCGACAGGAGCATCGGCACGCGCTGGTTGAGCGGGACCCGGCGGGTGGCCGGGATGTCCTCGACGCGCGTGGGCGTGGCCCTCGGTCGGTCCGTCACGGCGCTCATGCCTCACCACCGCCCGAGAACCGACCGCGGGTCACGCGGAGCATCACCAGGGTCACGATCATCACGATGACGAACAGGACCCACACCTCGGCGGTCGCGTAGCCGAGCTGCGGCGACGAGATGAAGTTGGCGAACCCGTCCGTGTAGATCTTGTACATGAAGAGGTTCGTCGACGTGCCCGGTCCGCCCTTCGTCAGGATCGCGACCTGGTTGAAGGTCTGGAACGCCGCGTTCAGCTGCAGGACGAGCTGGAGCAGCAGGATCGGGCCGATCATCGGGAGGGTGATCTTGAAGAACCGGCGGACGGCTCCGGCGCCGTCGACCTTCGCGGCCTCGATGAGCTCGACGGGGACGGCCTGCAGCCCGGCGAGGAAGATGATCATCGTCCCCCCGACGCCCCAGACGCCGACGATGAGGATCGACGCGAGCGCGACCTTCGAGTCGCCGAGCCACATGCTCGTCGGCAGGTGCAGCGCCCGGAGGACCTCGTTCGCGAGCCCGTACGTCGGGTCGTAGATGTACTTCCAGAGCGTCAGGACCGCGACGGCCGGCAGCACCACCGGCAGGTAGAACAGCGTGCGGAACAGCCGGACTCCGCGGAGCGAGCGGTTCACGACGACGGCGAGCCCGAGTCCGGCCGCGATGGTGACCGGCACGGAGATCACGACCCACAGCAGCGTGACCTCGATCGACGGCCAGAACTTGGTGTCCTGCGTGAACATCCGGACGTAGTTGTCGAGGCCCGTCCACTTCGCGGGGGTGAGCCCGTTCCAGTCCGTGAACGAGTGGTAGAGCGACGTCACCATCGGGTACGCGACGAACAGCACCAGGCCGATGATCGCGGGGAGGATGAACAGGTAGCCGACGACGGCGTCGTGCCGTCGTCGCCCCGATCTCCTCGTGGGCGTGCTGCGACGGCGGTCGACCGCGGTCGCGAGTGGGGCCGGTGGGGCCTCCACGGTGGTGTTGGTCATCCGTTCTCCTCCTCGAGTACGGCGATCCGGCGGATCCGGAGCGTGACGATCTGGAACGGGCGGAACTCGAGCGGGACCGCCCCGTCCACGGGGTGCAGGACCTCGAGCGGGCGTTCGAGGAGGTCGACGACCTCCACGCCGCCGGCGTCCAGGTCCCAGGCGATGCGTGCGCGGGAACGCGCGCCGAGCGACTCGTACAGTCGGACGACGAGGTCGCCCGACCGGTCCTCGGCGAGCTTCACGCTCTCGACGACGACGCCGTGCCGGGTGCTCGTCACGCCCGACGCGTCCTCGACGCGCACCAGCGGTGCGACCGGTCCCGTGCCGAACCGGCGGCGCGGCGGCAGGTTTAGCCGGTAGCCGGCGTCGACCGCGTCCGCCACGCTCGCGTCGCTCACGAGCCGGTACCCGAAGCGGTGGCGACCCTGGTCCGCTTCCGGGTCGGGGTAGCGCGGTGCGCGCAGCAGCGAGAGCCGCACCTCGGTCCCCGGCCGCGTGCCGTCCTCCCCGTCCCGGCGACGGACGTCGTGCCCGTAGGTCGAGTCGTTCGCGATCGCCACCCCGAACCCCGGCTCGCCGACGTGCACCCAGCGGTGGGCGGCGATCTCGAACTTCGCGGCGTCCCACGTGGTGTTCTGGTGCGTCGGACGCTGGACGTGGCCGAACTGGATCTCGGACGTCGACACGTCGGTTCGGACGTCCAGCGGGAACGCGACCTTGAGGAACCGCTCGGACTCGTGCCAGTCGACCTCGGTCACGAAGTCGATCTCGCCGCGACCTGGACGCAGCGTCATGCGCTGCACCGAGGACGACCGTCCGAAGCTCCGCTCCACCACGACCGTGGCGGAGCCGTCCTCCGTGCGCTCCACGCGCATCGCGTCGACGTCGTCCAGCACCCGCCCGGTGGCGAGGTAGTGCTCGTCCACGTCCCACGCGTCGAACGCGTTGGGCAGGTCCTGGTGCAGGACGAGGTCGCCGAGCCGGGCCCCGGCGGCGACCAGCTCGCGACCGCGAGCGACGTCGCGGACGCTCACCGCGCCTCCCGTCCGGTCGACGACGACGCGCAGCGCCCCGTTGTCGAGGACGGTGGACTCGCCGTCCTGCCGCACCTCGACGGCCTGGAGGCCCTGGTCGTCCCCGGCAGGCCCGGCACCGAGTGCAGGCACGCCGTCCACCGCCGCCGGTGCGGCGTTGAAGGTGACGGCACGGTCGCCGGCGCCGGCCAGGACGTCGAGCGCCGAGCCGATGATCGTTTCGAGTTCGTCGCGGACGGCCACGTACGCCTCCGCGGCCTGCCGGTGCACCCAGCCGATCGACGAGCCCGGCAGGATGTCGTGGAACTGGTGCAGCAGCACGGTCTTCCAGAGCCGGTCGAGGGCGTCGTCCGGGTACGGGACGCCGTGGCGGACCGTGGCGGTCGCGCTCCACAGCTCGGCCTCGCGGAGCAGGTGCTCGCTGCGCCGGTTGCCCTGCTTCATCGCGGCCTGGGACGTGTAGGTCCCACGGTGGCCCTCCAGGTACAGCTCCCCCACCCACGTCGGGGCGTTCGGGTACTCCCGCTCGGCCTCCTCGAAGAAGGACTCCGGGGTCGCGTGCTCCACCACCGGTGAGCCCTCGAGGTCCGCCTGTCTTCGCGCCCGCTCCAGCATCACGATCGTCGGCCCGCCGCCGCCGTCACCGTGCCCGAACGGCACCATCGAGGTGGTGGCGTCGCCGTGGTCGCGGAAGTTCGACGACGCGTGCTGCAACTCGTGCGGGGTGAGCTCGGACAGGTAGCTGTCGACCGGCGGCATGTGGCTGAAGAGCGTCGTGCCGTCGATCCCCTGCCACCGGAACGTGTGGTGCGGGAACTTGTCCGTCGGGTTCCCCCACGACAGCTTCTGCGTGAGGAACCAGCGGTACCCGGCGAGCGCGGCGATCTGCGGGAGTGCTGCGGTGTACCCGAACGAGTCCGGGAGCCACACCTCGCGCGGCTCGACCCCGAACTTCTCGGCGAAGTAGCGCTTGCCGTGCACCATCTGGCGCACGAGTGCCTCGCCGCCGGGCAGGTTCGTGTCGGACTCGACCCACATGCCGCCGGCGGGGATCCACTGGCCGCGGGCGACGGCCGCCGTGATCCGCGCGAACAGGTCGGGGTGCGTCTGCTCGATCCAGGCGTACTGCTGCGGCTGGGAACACGCGAACCGGAAGTCCGGGGAGCGGTCCATCAGATCGAGCACGTTCGAGAACGTCCTGGTGCACTTGCGGATCGTCTCCCGCGTCGGCCAGAGCCACGCGGAGTCGATGTGCGCGTGCCCGATCGCCGCGAGCCGGTGCGCGCTGGCGTCGGCGCGGCGGGCGAGCTCGGGCGCGAGCACCGCGCGGGCCGCGGCGGCGGTGCCGCGGACGTCGTCGAGGTCGAGCGCGTCGCACGCCAGGTCGATCGCGCGCAGGAGCTTCACGCGACGCGGCCGGTCGGCGGGGAGTTCCTCGGCCCAGCCGAGCAGGACCTCGAGGTCGACCTCGAGCGCCTGGGTCTCGGGGTCGAGCACCGCGAGGTCGGCACGGACGAGCTCGTAGAGCGGTGGGCCGTCCGGCGCGATCCCGTCGCCGAGGTGGGTCGGCCGGAACTGGGCAGCGGCGACGTCGGGGTTCGCCGCTGCCTCGACCCAGAGGTCGACGGTGGGGTCGTCCGCCGAGAGCGGCACCCACTGCGAGCGGGGGTGGATGCCCTTGACGATGCTGCCGTCGGGACGGTGGACCAGTCCCTCGCACTGGAAACCCGGGCCGGAGTCCGGCTCGAAGCCGATGTCGACGAGTGCCACCAGGGTGGGTCCCGTGGAACCGAGCCGGGCCCGGTCGCGATCGGCCGCGGCGATCACGCCCCGCCAGCTGTCCGGGACCGCGCCGGTCAGGTGCAGCCAGCTCGTCGTCCATGCCGGTCCCCACGGGTCGCCGACGGCGGCCGGGCGGAACTCGTCGACCGGCGCCGTCGCGTCCGCGAACGACTCGGGTTCGCCGGCGAGGTGGCGGACGGCGATCGTGAGCGGGGCCGTCACCGCCTCGGTGGCGGGACGGATGCGCTCGCGGAGGACACGGGCTGCGCGGTCGATGATGCGCTGTGGATCGGTGTGCACGGGAGCAGTGTGTCAACGTTGACTGTCGGTGTCAACGTTGTCACTATGACTTCATGGACATCCACCTCGCCTCGACGACGCGGCCCTGGCTCGGCTCGCTGTACGACACCGCCGTCTGGACACTCGACCGGAACACCGTCGCGGACGACCGCGGGACGTACGTCCGCGCAGGGGACGGCTACGTCGACCCGTGGACCCGCGACGCCGCCCTGAACAGCTGGGGCGCCGCATCGATCCTGCGCCCCGACGCCGCGCGGTCGACCCTGCTGCGGGTCTGCGAGACGCTGCCGGACGGTCGCCGAGTGATCGCGCAGGACGAGCAGTGGTGGGACCAGGTCGTGTGGGTGCTGGCCGCGCGCGACCTCGCCGTGACGACCGGTGACGCCGACCTGCTGCGCACGGTCCTCGACGTCGGTCGTGCCTCGCTCGCGATCCTCGACCGCGAGCGGTTCCGGCCCCGCTGGGGGCTGTACGCGGGTCCTGCACTCATGCAGGACGGCATCTCCGGGCTCCCGACACCGCCCGCCACCACCGACGAGCCGACCTCCTTCGTGCTCGACTACCCGGACGCGCACGAGGTCATGACCCTGTCGACGAACGTGCTCTACGTCGCGGCGCACCGGTGCCTGGCCGCGACCGCCCGGGACCTCGGGGAAGACGCGGGCGACCTCGACGAGCGCGCCGACCGCATCGTCCACGCCATCCGTGAGCACCTCGGCGACGGCGACACCTTCGGGTACCTCGTCCACGGCACCGGACCGACCGCCGGAACGCTCGAGCACCACCGCGAAGCCGCGGGACTCGCGCTCGCGACGGTGTTCGACGTCGCGCCGGAACACACACGAGCCGCGGTACTCGCCTCGATCGGCCATGGTCCTGCTGGGGCGGTCAACGTCACCCCGCACTTCGCGGACCGGTACTCCGACGACCACCCGGGTCGGCACAACGCGATCTGTTGGCCGATGGTGATGGGACTGACGGGCCTCGCCGCGGCCACGGTCCGCGACACCGCCGGTGTCGACCAGACCTTCGAGGACCTCCGTGCGCTCGTCGCCCGGAGTGACGGCCGCTTCGACGAGGTCCACGACGCTGTGACCGGAGCGCCGTCCGGCGGCTGGCAATGCGGGTTCCACTGGGACAGCGAGCCCAACCAGACCTGGTCGGCGACCTCGTTCCTCCGTCTCGTCCACCTCGGGGCCCTGGGACTCCGTACCGGTCTCGACGCGTTGCGGTTCGACCCGCTGCGACCGGCCGCCGGGGAGGTCGTCACCGCGTCCGGCGTCCGGTTCCGGGGCGCGACGATCGACCTCACCATCGAGGCGGCGGACCGGGGCGCCCTGTCGATCGACGGCATCGACGTCGACCCGGCGAACGGCGTACCCGGCGACACCACCGGTCACCACGTCGTGCACGTCGCGGTCGCCGCGTGAGCACCTGGATCTGGGACGCGTTCCACCGGCAGACGCCGAACCAGCTCCTGCTGCTCCGCCGGATCGTCACGTGCGACGACGCCCTGGTCGCCGGTGAGCTGCACGTGGCGGCACGGGGCTCGTTCCGGGTGTGGGTCGACGGTGCGTTCGTCGCGCACCACGACGTCCAGAGCAGCAGTCCCGGCGACGACGCCGTCCGTGTGGACCTCGCGCCGGCGCTGACGGGCCGGCGGCAGGTCGAGGTCGTGGTCGGGGTCCACCTGCTCGGCATCGGCACGCACCACGAGCCGCGCGCGCTGGGCGGCCTGTGGGCGGAGGGACGCCTCACCGACGCGTCCGGCGCCACCCACCCCATCGACACCGACGCCGACTGGCAGACCGCTGTCCCGCGGGGATGGCGTCAGGGCACCCAGCAGGCGGCCTGGTCGACCGGGTTCACCGAGTGGTCCGACCGCACCCTCGACGACGAGCACCTCGGCTGGGCCGGCGCCGTGCCCTACCCCGACGACCAGTGCCCGCGGCCGTACGACCGGCCGGTGCACGAGCACCCGGTCGACCTCGAGCCGCACCGACAGCACGTCGGGCACGTCCCGACCGCGGCGTGGGCCGGACTGGCACTCGACACGCCGGACCGCGCCGCGGCACTCGTCGCCGCGGGCAGGATCCGACTCCCGGGTCCGCCCACGGACGGCGCCGCGGGCTTCGTGCAGTACCGGCTCCCCCACCAGCTGGTCGGGTTCCTCACCCTGACGGTCGACGCACCGACCACCACCGTGCTGGACGTCGTGATGGGCGAGGCGACCGATGCCTTCGGCTGGCCGACCGCCACACGGCAGGGCATCGCCGCGGTCGACACCGTCGTGGTCCCCGCCGGTCGGACCGTGCATCGGTTCTGGCACCGCCGGTCGTTCCGGGAACTCGCCGTCGTCGTCCGGTCCGCCGCCGTCACGGTGACCGCGGAGTTCGCGTCCGTCACCGCCGACCGCCCGGACCCGGTCTTCGTCGCGGAGGAGGATCGGTACGCACGCATGCACGCCGTCAGCACGGCGACGGTCCGCGTCGGCCGGCAGGACCTGTACGAGGACTGCCCGCTCCGAGAGGGTGGGCACTACGTCGCGGATGCCCGACTGCAGGCACTGTTCGACCTCACCACGACCGGGGTCGCGGACACCTCGCGACGGTCGCTCCGGCAGTTCGCGGGCACGCAGGACCCCGACGGCATGATCCCGGCACTCTCGCCGAGCGGCACCCACCACCGCATCCCGGACTTCTCGCTGCAGTGGGTGTGCCACCTGGACGAGCACGTCCGGCTCACGGGCGACGACGCTCTGCTCGCCGAGCTCGAGCCCGCCCTCGACCGGACGACGGACTGGGCGGACGGACGGTGGCGCAACGGCCGGTTCGACACCGACGAACCCGGCTGGTGGTCGTTCATCGACTGGTGGGACTTCACGGCCCAGGCACGCAGCGCGGCGATGGACGCGCAGTACGCCGCGGCGCTCCGGTCGGCGTGCGCACTGGCCGACCGCGCGGGTCGTCCCCAGCGGGCGGCGCAGCACCGAGCGCGGCTCGAGGAGGTCCTCCGGAGCCTGACCGGGCGACTCCACCACCCGCACGCGGCGGCGATCCTCGCATGCGCACTCGACACCGCTGACGCCCGTCGGCTCGTCGACACCACCGTGTTCGAGGGGTTCGTCCCCGAGACCGGGTACTTCGCGTTCGCGCTCTGCCGCGCGCTCGTCGTGCTCGGCGCGCCGACGGCAGCACGACACCGCCTCGACGAGCACTGGGGCCGCATGCTCGACGCCGGCGCCGGCACGTGGTGGGAACGGTGGTCACCCGACGCCGGAGACGACGACCAGAGCCTGTGCCACCCGTGGTCCGCCGGTCCGGTCCTGCTCCTTCCCATGCTGGCGTGCGGCGTGGACCCGCTCGCCCGCAGCGAGGCGGACGCCCGCTTCGCACCCGTCCTGCACGGGGTGCACGCCGCGCTGCACACGCCGTGGGGTGTCGTCACGACGTGAGTCGCGGGCCACGACCAGTAGTCTGAGCGTCCCGACAGCCACGATCCCCAGGAGGACCACGCATGTCAGTCGGCCTGCTCGCCGTCGTCGACGACATCCTGTCGGCCGCCCTCAAGGCCAGCGCGAAGACCGCCGGCGTCGTGATCGACGATGCCGCGGTGACCCCGCAGTACGTGCAGGGCCTCGAACCCGCGCGCGAACTGCCGGTCGTCGGGCGCATCGCCCTCGGCAGCCTCTTCAACAAGTTCGTCATCATCATCCCCCTGGCGCTCCTGCTCACGGCGTTCGCCCCGTGGGTGCTGCCGTGGCTGCTCGTCCTCGGCGGCACGTACCTGTGCTTCGAGGGTGCCGAGAAGGTCATGGAGTGGTTCGGCTTCCACCACGAGAGCGGTGCCGCGGAGACGACGACCGAACCGAAGCTGGTGTTCGGCGCGATCCGGACCGACCTCATCCTGAGCACCGAGATCATGCTCATCGCCCTGGCGAGCCTCGACACCGGCCTCGGGTTCTGGGCGACGCTCGGCGCGCTCGCGGTGATCGCCCTCGCGATGACGGGGGTCGTCTACGGTGCCGTCGCGCTGCTCGTGAAGGTCGACGACGTCGGCCTCCAGATGATGAAGAACCCGGTCCGCCGCACCCGACGACTCGGCGCCAGGATCGTCGCCGCGATGCCGGCCGTCTTCCGCGTGATCAGCATCGTCGGCACCGTCGCGATGCTGTGGGTGGGCGGCCACCTGGTGATCGCGAACCTCGCCGAGACCTTCTGGCACGGCCCGCTGGACCTGCTGCACGTCGTCGAGCACGCGATCGAGGCCGCCGGCCCCGTCGTCACCTGGATCGTCGACACCGCACTGTCGGCCGTGGCCGGCCTGGCGCTCGGCCTGGTCGTGGTCGCGGTGGTGACCGGCATCGGCCGGCTGCGCGGTCCGCGGCACCAGACCGCGCACTGACGGACGGGAGGCTCGTGGCGGGCCGGTCACGAGCCTCCCGTCCGTCAGCTGGTCGCCGCGCGACGCGCTGCCGGCCGGTCCGCGCGGTCGTCCGTCCGCCGGTCCGCGCGGTCGCCCGTCCGGCGGTCCGCACGGTCGTCCGTCCGCCGATCCGCGCGGAGGCCGTCGACGGCGATGACCGCGAAGCGCCGCGCGGCCGCGAGCCGCTGCGCAGCGGGCGCGCGGGAGACGCCCCTTCCGGCGAGGAGCACCAGGACGAGGTCGTCGAGGACGAAGTCCGCGCGGAGCGCACCGGCTGCCTGCGCCCGCCGAGCGAGGCCGGCGAGGATCCGCAGCAGCTCGGCCCGGTGGCGCGCGAAGTCGACGGCATCGGGGAAGTCGTTCGTGAAGGCCTCGACGAACGCGTGGTTCCTGGCGTTCAGCTCGCTCGAGTCGACGACCACCCTCCGGAGCCCACGCCACGGATCCGGATCGGCCGCCCCGCGTTCGACGATCGCCCGGCACTCCCGGAGCTCCTCCGCGAACGCCGCGCCGACCAGGTCCTGCTTCGTCGGGAATCGCCGGTAGAGCGTGGCCGGTCCCACGCCGGCGCGTCGTGCGACCTCGCGCATCGTCACCCCGAGGCCGACCTCGTCGAACAGCGTCCTGGCCGCGTCGAGCAGGCGGTCGCGGTTGTCGAGCGCGTCGGAGCGCAAGTGAGGCATCGGGGCAGGCATGTCTCTCACTCTACGGAAGTGGACGCCTGCGTCCACTACCGTCGATCGCGCCGGCCGATCGGTGCCGGCAGGACCAGAGGAGGACGTCGTGCGCGCAGTGTCGATCGAGGAGTACGGCCCAGCGGAGGGCCTCGTCGTCTCGGAGCGCCCTGATCCCGTCGCCGGCCCCGACTCGGTGCTGATCGAGGTCGAGGCGATCGGGGTCGGCGGGGTCGACGCGGTGATCCGCCGCGGGACCCTCGGGAGCTCGTTCCCCGTCGGGATGGTCCCGGGGAGCGAGGTCGCGGGGACCGTCACCGCGGTCGGCGACGGCATCGACGGCGCATGGGTCGGCCGGCGGGTGTGGGGCTTCACGGGCACCAGCGGTGCGTACGCGGAGCTGGCCGTGGCCCGGCTCGAGGACGTCACGGTGCTCCCGGACGACCTGTCCGCCGTCGACGCGGTCGCGGTCGGCAGCGCCGCCACGGTCGCCCACTTCGCGCTCCGGCACGCACACCTGACGGCAGGCGAATCGGTCCTCGTGCGTGGCGCGGCCGGCAGTCTCGGGATCGCAGCCGTCCAGCTCGCAGCACAGGCCGGCGCCACGACCATCGCGGTCACGACGTCGTCGCCCGAACGGGGCCGACGACTGCTGGACCTCGGTGCCACCCACGTCCTCGATCGCTCCGGTCGCCCCCTCGACGACAGCCCGGCTCCGTCGGACTTCGACGTCCTGGTCGACGTCGCCGGCGGCCCCGAGCTGCCGTCGTTCCTCGAGATGCTCGCCCCGAACGGGCGCGCGGTCTCGATCGGGGTGGTGGGCGGCCACCCGCCGGCCGACTTCGGCATGACGCTCATGCGGCTGTTCCAGCGGTCGCTCTCGTTCGCGACGTTCAGTCTCGACACCGTCCCTCGCGCCGAGCGCAACGACGCCCGCGCCGCACTCCTCGCCACGGCCGCTGCCGACGGTCTGACCCCGGTCGTCGAGGCGGTCCTGCCGCTCGCCGACGCCGTCGAGGCACATCGACGGATGGACGCCGGGAGCGTCTTCGGCCGGATCGTGCTGACGGTGCGCTGAGCGGGACTGACGGGAGGCACGGTGCCAGCTGGCACCGTGCCTCCCGTCAGTCGTGGTCCCGGTTCAGGACGTCACTGCCCACCGAACCCGGTAGTCGCGATGCCCTTGATGATCTGTCGCTGGAAGAACAGGAACACGATGATGAGCGGCGCAGCCGCGAGCATCGCCGTCGCCATGTTCTGTGCGTACTGGATGCCGAACGCGCTCTTCACGGTCTGCAGCCCCACTGGGAGCGTCATGAGGTTCGCCTGGTTCGTCACGAGGAACGGCCAGAGGAAGTTGTTCCACGCCCCGATGAACACGAAGATCGCCACGGCGGCCAGGATCGGTCGCGACAGGGGCAGCACGATCGTGAAGAACACCCGGAGGCGCCCGGCTCCGTCGACACGCGCCGCTTCCTCGAGCTCGACCGGGATCTGGTCGAAGAACTGCTTGAGGATGAACACCATGGCCGGCGCGATCACCTGCGGCAGGATGATGCCGAGGTACGTGTCGACGAGGTTCATCGCCAGCATCTCGTAGAACAGCGGGATGATCAGCACCTGCGGCGGCACCATGATCGAGCCGATGATCGCGGCGTAGAGCCACTTCCGACCGGAGAAGTCGAGGCGGCTGAACGCGTACGCCGCCAGCGTCGACAGGATCACGGTGACCAGGGTGACGACGACGGACGTGAACAGCGAGTTCCAGATCCAGACCGGGATCTGCCCCTGGGTCAGCACCTTGACGTAGGCGTCGATCGTGAAGCCACCGGCCGGGATCCAGGACTGCTGCGCGGCCGCGGCGTCGGTCTCGGACTTCAGCGAGGTGTCGATCGCCCAGAGGATCGGCAGCAGCCAGCTGACGGCCAGCACGATCAGGACGACGAGCGCCCCGATGCGTGCTGGCCCCCACTTCGGCCCGTGGTGCTTCGTGGTCCGGACCCGGACGGTCGTCGTGGGGGTGCTCGTCTGGAGCGACTGCGGGTCGATGGTGGCGGTGCTCATGCTGCCTGTCCCTTCGTGGCGGCACGGACGGCGGCGCGCCTGCGACGCGCGTCGGCCCGATCGGCACGGGCGATGGCGTCACCACGACGCCCGGCGGTGAACTGTGCGATCGAGATGATGACGATCATCGCGAAGAAGATGTACGAGATCGCGGACGAGTAGCCGAAGCGGTACCCGGTGAACCCCGACTCGAAGATGTACTCGACGATCGGCCGGGTGGAGCCGTTCGGTCCGCCGGTCGTCATCTGGTAGATCTGGTCGAACACCTTCAGGGACGCCAGGATCTGCAGGACGACGATGAGTCCGGTCGTGCCGCGGAGCTGCGGGAGCGTGATCGACCAGAGCTTCCGCCAGGTGCCGGCTCCGTCGAGGGACGCCGCTTCGTACTGCGACTCCGGGATGTTCTGCAGGGCGGCCAGGTACAGCAGGAAGTTGAACCCGACGGTCCACCAGACCGTGGTGCCGACGACGGCGTACATCGCAATGTCCTGGTCGTTGAGCCAGTTGCTCGGCGGGAGTCCGATCGAGGTCAACAGGTGGTTGAACAGCCCGAGCTGCGGGTTGAACAGCCACAGGAAGATCTGCGAGACGACGGTCGACGCGAGCAGGTAGGGCATGAAGAAGGACAGTCGCCAGAGCCACTGTCCCGGCAGGCCGGTGTTCACCAGGAGCGCCATCGCGAGGGCGACGACCACGAGCGGGATCGTCGACAGGACGGTGAACCAGACGGTGTTGCCCATCGAGCGCCACATGTCGGCGTCGCCGAAGGCCTCGAAGTAGTTCGCGAACCCGACGAGGTGGTTGCCGGCCCCGGTGAGGCTGGTCGCGGTGAAGCTGAGGTAGAGGCCCCAGACGATGGGGACGACGAGGAACGCGACGAAGAACACGACGAAGGGGGCGACGAACGCCCACCCCGCGCGGTTGTCGCGCCTGCGCTTGACGGTCCGGCCCCTGGCGCGGGACGCGTCGCGCTCCCCGGCACTGACTGCGTGCGGTGTCGGACCTGCGGTTGCTGATGCCACGATGTTCTGGACTCCTTCGTCCGTCAGCCGGCCGGGTTCGGCTCGGAGAGCTTCTTGTTCACGACGCCCATCAGCTGGTCCCAACCGGCTTCGGGCTTGGTCTGACCGAGCAGCACGCCCTGCAGTGCGTTCCCGACCGCGGTCTGGAAGTCGCTGCCGGCGCCGGTGAACCACGCCTGCGGGTCGTAGTTCGCGATGTCCGCGGCGCCCGCGTAGTGCGCCTGGGGCAGCAGCTTCTTGTACTCGGCGCTGTCGGTGACCGGGTTGTACGCCGGGATGTGTCCCGCCTGCGCCCAACTGAGGGACCGCTTGACGATCGCGGCGACGAACTCGTGCGCGTCACGGCGCTTCTGCTCGTCGACGACGTTCTGGTGCGGGAGCACGAAGGTGTGCGAGTCGGCGTACGCAGCGGGCTCCGAGTACATCGTCGGGATCGGCTGCGCGTCGAACGGGATCTTCGCGTCCTTCATCGACGGGGTGTCCCAGACGCCGGTGAACATGATCCCGGACTTCTGCGTGACGAACTCGGCGAGGGCGGTGCCGCCGTCGGCGGCGTTCGCCGCGATGTCGCCGTCGAGCATCGTCTTCATGAAGTCGAGCGCGGCCATCGCCGCGTCCTTCTCGACCTCGGCCTTCCTGCCCGGCGTGAACACCATCGTGGCGCCCTGCTGCCGGTAGAGCGTGTAGAGCATCCGCCACAGGTTCGCGCCGTCGTTGAGGTACCCGTACGAGATGCCGTGGGTCTTCGTGACGCCCTTGACCGCTCGGCCGACCTCGAGCAGCTGGTCGGGGCTCGAGATGTCGACGATGCGCCCGTCGCTGCCGAGCGCACCGGCCTTGTCGAGGATGTCGGTGTTGTAGAACTGCACGAACGGGTGGGCATCGAGCGCCACTGCGTAGTGCTTGCCGTCGACGAAGGTCTTCTTCCACACCGCCGCCGGGTAGTCCGATTCACGGACGCCGAACTCGGCGAGCAGGTCGTCGTCCCACGTGTCGAGCAGGCCGCCGGGCGCGTAGCCCTCGAGGCGGCTCGCGTGCATGATCGCGAGGTCCGGTGCACGGCCCCCGACGCTCGCCATCGCGAGCTTCGTGTAGTACGGCGTTCCCCAGGCGAGGACCGTCTGCTGGGCGGCGACACCGGTCGCTGCGTCGGCACGCTTGACGAGGTCGGCCATCTTCGCCCCGTCACCGCCGGTCAGCAGGTGCCAGAACTGGAGTCGGTCGGCGCCGGAGGCGGCGGTCGATCCGGTCGCGCAGCCGGTGAGGCCGCCGGCGAGCACCGCGCCGCCGAGGATCGATGCGCCGCCGACCAGCAACTGCCGGCGGGAGAGGGGGGACATTCGGGTTCACTCCTTCGTGAAGTGGTACATCGTTGTAGTGACAGACGTGGCTGCACGCGCCTGCCGGTCGGGGCCGTTCAGGGACGAGCAGCTGCCTCGATCGCGGCGACCCGGGTCTGGATCTCGCGGATGCGTTCGATGTCGAACTTCTGGCCGCGGGCGAAGTCGTACACGCCGTTCTGCTCCTGGAACACGTCGGTGAGCTGCGTGTAGCAGTACCCGAACATGTGCTCGTTGCCGAGGAGCGCGGTCACGAGCCCCTCGAAGCGTGCGTAGAAGTCGTCGAGCGAGCGGACCCGTTCCCCGTACCCCCACGAGGTCGTGCCTGATTGCTCCGGGGCATCAGCGGCGGCAGCGGCGTCGGCGTTCCACCAGATGCCGCCGAACTCGCTGCAGAAGTAGGGCTGGCCGTTGTACGGCAGGCTCCACGGGCGAGCGCCCTCCACGTGGCGGTCGCCGTCGTCCTCGGTGTTGACGAACGCCGTCCGGGTCGTGGGGTCGAGCATCCCGAGCGTCGCGCTGAACGTGGCCGGGTCCTGGTCGTAGTTGTGCGAGTCGTAGACGTCGGTCTCGAACACGCGGTGCGCGTAGCCCGACGCGTCGAGCACCGGGCGGGTCGTGTCCATCGCCTTGGTGGCGAGGAACATCGCACGGGTGACGTCGTCGAGCGCGGTGATCCGATCGGAGATGTGCTGGCGCGTCTCGTTGAGCGGGCACCACCCGATGATCGCCGGGTGCGAGTAGTCGCGCTCGAGCGCTTCGAGCCACTCGGCGACGTAGCTGGCGTCGGGCTGCTGCCGGTCGTCGCTCGGACCGGTCGTCTTGCAGCCCCAGTCCCCGAACTCGCCCCACACGAGGTAGCCCAGACGGTCGGCGTGGTACAGGAACCGCTCCTCGAAGACCTTCTGATGCAGGCGCGCACCGTTGAACCCGGCCTGCATGCTGAGCTCGATGTCGTGCACGAGAGCGCCGTCGGACGGCGCGGTGAGGAGTCCGTCGGCGTAGAGGCCCTGGTCGAGCACGAGGCTCTGGAAGACGGTCTCGCCGTTGATCAGCACCGACCGACCGACGATCGCGACGCTGCGGAGCCCGGCGTAGCTGCCGACCTGGTCGACCACGGCACCGTCTGCGTCCAGCAACTCGACGCGGACGTCGTAGAGGAACGGGTCGGCGATCGACCACGGCCGGACGCGGCCTGCTACGATCGCGACCGTGAGCCGCGGCGTCAGCGTGAGATCGGCACGGACCTCGCGCTCCCCCACCACACCGTGCTCGTCAGAGACGGTCACGCGGACGCGACCGCCCGGCAGCCCGGTGCTGAGCGGGACCTCGACGGCGAAGTGCTCGCCCTCGAGGTCCGGCGTGATCCTCGGGCGGCGGATGGCGATCTCGGGGACCGGCTCGAGCCAGACCGTCTGCCAGATGCCCGTCGTGCGGGTGTAGTCGGCATCGTGGTTCGCGTACTCGGTGGACTGCTTCCCGCGGGCCTGCGGTGCGTCCTTCGAGTCACGGGCGCGGACCGTCAGGGTGACCGTGTCGCCGGCGCGGACCCCGGCGCGGGCGGTGAGGTCGAACGTGAAGCTCGTGAACCCGCCGCGGTGCCGACCGACCTCTCGCCCGTCGACCCAGACGGTCGTGTCGTGGTCCACCGCGCCGAAGTGCAGCAGGATCCGCCCGTCCCAGTCCGTCGGCACCGAGACCTGCCGGCGGTACCAGACGGCGTGGTGGAAGTCGACGTCGCCGATGCCCGACAGCGTCGACTCCGGCGCGAAGGGCACCGTGATCTCCAGCGACAGCTCGGCATCAGGGGACGACAGGCCGCGCTCGAAGCCCGAGTCACCCGGATCGAAGTCGAAGCCCCACCGGCCGTTGAGGTTCATCCACCGCTCGCGGGTGCACTGCGGCCGGGGGTACTCGGGGCGGGGCGTCGAGGAGGTCGTGGTCATGGCTCTTCCTTGAGTTGGTACCGGGGGTCGCCTCGACGCTACAACGTTGCAATTACGCTGTCCACCCCGCTCACCGCGGCCGGGCCGCAGGGGTCACCGAGACCCGCAGCGATCCGTCTTTCGACCCCGAGTACGGGGTTGTGTACGACACCCGCACGGTGAAGCGCTCGTCGGAGCCCTCCGCGCCGCACGTCAGCTCGAGACCGGCGCCGTCGGCGGGGGTGCACGAGCCGGTCTGTCGGAGAACCAGATCGGAGCGATCGAGGATGCCACGGAAGGCGGCGTCGTCGAGCGTCGGCGGAGCCGAGTACGTCCTCGTCACCGACGGACACGGATGCCCGAACCCGGACAGCTGGAGGCAGAGTCCGGCCCCGCGCGTCAGTTCCTCGTCCTCGAGCTCCCACCCCGACGGCACCGCGACCCGGTCGGCGATGCGACGGACACCACCGTCATCCGATACAGCGACCCCGATCCACGTCCCGCCACCCACCAGGGCCGCCACGACCGCGACGACGACCACCCATCTCGCTTGCACCTGCGCCCCCTTTCGCCTCGCCCGATCTTCGCGGAGCGTGTCAGGCCACCGCTACCGCACGTCCGGGGCACACGAAGGGCGAAGCCTGTTGCATAACGGAACGGTAACGAGAGGGAACCGGTCCAAACCGTTTCCGGTGGGGTGCCGAATCCCATGCACAGACCGGGAAACACCCGGAGCGCTCACCAGCCGCAGATAGCTGGTTCTCCACTCCTTGTCGGAGTGTGTTCGGCGCGCTTTCAGTACGCCGCGCCGAGCGCGACACAGCAAAGGAATGACCATCATGCGCAAGTCCCTCAAGACCACCATCACCCTCGCCACGACGGGTGCCCTCGTCCTCGGCGGTGCCGCGTTCGGCGTCTCCGCCGCGAACGCCTCCACCCCGGCGATCCACACCGTCGCCTCGTCGTCGTCGAAGATCCCCGCACCGGTCGCGTCGGTTCCCGAGGTCCTCGGTGGTGACACCTCCGTCGCGCTGGACTCCGGCTTCACCGACGCCCTCACCTCGCTGGGCCTGACCCCGGGTGTGTCCGGCAACGCCAAGCTCGCCGACGGCGCCGTGTCGTTCCCGATCACCTCCGGCTCGGTCACCTACTGGAGCCCGGACGGCAAGTACCGTCCGTACGTGCAGGGCCTGCTGAACCACGACGACTCGGGTCTGACCCTGAAGGCCGGGGACACGACCGTGACGCTGGAGAACTTCGTGGTGAACCCGGGCTCGTCCAAGCTCTACGGTGACGTCCTGGTCAACGGGCAGGTCGCCGCAGCGAACGCGTACCTGTTCTCCCTGCACGGTGGGACGCTCAAGCCCCTGCAGCTCGAGGGTGACAACGCGATCCTCACCGGCACCACCGTCCACGTCTCCGCCGACGCCGCGAAGCTGCTCAACAGCACCTTCAAGACCGACGCCGTCAAGAGCGGCCTCCTCGTCGGCACCGCCACCATCACCGCCAAGATCAAGTAAGCACGCCTGGCGCAGGTTTCCGTCTGCGCATGACAGACCGGAAAAGCCAACGCCCCGTCGCACCCGCGACGGGGCGTTGTGCTGTGCCGCTCGCCCATTCCGCTGGCATCGTCCTCACCCTCCCTGGGCGAGGCCGGTGATCAGGTTGATGGCGACCGCGACCACGAAGGTGCCGAAGAAGTAGGACAGCAGCGCGTGACCCAGGGCGATCCGGCGTGACGGGGTGGACGACTGGGTGATGTTGCCCGCGTTGTAGGCCATCCCGATCGAGAAGGCCGTGTAGGCGAAGTCGCTGTAGGACGGGTCCTCGTCCTGGTCGAAGTCGAAACGGTGGCTGTCGTCGATGTAGTACATGCGCGCGTACTTGAAGGCGTACACGGTGTTCACGACTGCCCAGGCCGCCACGACGCCGACGACCGCGAGGATCGCAGCGGCAGACCCGACCGGGTCCTTCTGCTGGCTGCGGACGAGCGCGAAGAGCACCAGGACGAGGCTGAGGAACGTCGCGGCGATGACGAGGACGTCGACGAGCTTCCGTGACCGGTCCTCGTGGCGAGCGAGGGCACGGGTCCGCTCGGGATCTGCTGGCCAGGCCGCGGACCACGCCCAGACGAGGAACACTCCTGCGGCGATCGCCCAGCCCAACAACGGCGACAGATCGGGGACACCGAGGAGAGCGGCGATCACCGCGACCACTGCCCCGACGATCGCGCCGACACCGGCCTTCATCGACAGGTGGGACATGACCCTTCCTTCCTGAACAGTGGTTCTTCGTCCTGTCGCGCATGCATCTTCGAGACCACCACGTGTCGCTCAGCCCTGCCGGGCGCGCGAGAGCGGCACGTAGAGACCGGCACGCTCCGCGCGCACGGCGGCGAGCGTGCGCGACGTGGCATCGAGCTTGAACAGGATGTGCTCGATGTGCGCAGCGACCGTGCGGGGGGCGATCATCAGCGCTCGGGCGATCTCGAGGTTCGAGCACCCCTCGATCACGTGGCCCAGCACCTCGAGTTCGCGTGGCGTCAAGCCCCGCAGGCGCCCGGCGGGTGAGAGCACGACGACCCCTCGGGCCGCTGTCTGGAGATCTCGATCGCAGGCGAGCACCGTCACCCGCGTGTAACCGTCCGGCAGCTGTCGGCCCCCGCGCGGCCACAGGAACGTGGCGTAGCGCTGCCCCTCGCCGATGGCGTCCCTGGCCGCATCGACGAGCGCGGAATCGGCGGAGAGGAGCACGTCATCGGACAAACCCGGGATGCGGGTGACCCCGGACCCGGGAAGCAGCACCACGCCCGACCGGGCTCCGCTGACGGAGGCTGCCGACGTCGCCAGCGACCGGACCGGGTCGATGCCCGACGCGAACTCGGGCAGGAGCCGAGTGAGTCGCCGGCGGAGTGTCCGCGACGGCGGGGCCGCGCTCCGGAACAGCACCGTCATGAAGCCCACGTGCCGACCGCCGTCCTCGAACAGTGCGACGGACAACGCCTCGTGGAATCCTGCGGGGAGCAGGCACTCCGCCCACGTCTGCAGGCCCGCCGACGGATAGGGCAGGTCGGAGAGACTGGTGGGAGGCCGTGCGCGATCAAGACCGGTCCGCTCGATGTCGCGTGCCACCTCGGGACCGCTCAGGTAGCGGACGCTCGACTCGTCGAGGTCCGTGCTCGCGACCGCGCTGTACCCCGTGCTCCCCCGTTCGGCCAGTGCCATCCACGCGCCGTCGAACGGGATGTGGTGGTGCAGTTCATCGAGCAGCGCCTGCGCTCGATCGTGGACGGGACCCGGGCGCGCTGCGATCTCAGCGAGCAGCAGTGCAGCAGTGCGTGTCACGGTTCGACCACCTCATGACCATCGGCGGCGGGAATCGAAGGAGTTGTCCGAAAACCGTCTATCGCCGGTCTAGCACGGTGATGCGGTACGCGTGCCCACACTGCGCGAAGTCGGATGGGCATGTCTGCCGATGGTGCTCCCGCTCCGGGTGGCGTGCCATGAGGGTGTCGCGCGGCAGACCGGCCCGCGGCGCAAGCCAGGGCACGTCCCGCACGAGAGGAGACGAACATGAAAGCCGTTGTCTACGAGGGGCCGCGCAAGGTCACGGTGCAGGACGTCCCCGATGCGCGCATCGAGCGCCCGACCGACGTGCTGGTGCGCGTCACCACGACCAACATCTGCGGATCCGACCTCCACATGTACGAGGGGCGCACCAGCTTCGAGACCGGCCGCTGGTTCGGTCACGAGAACATGGGCGAGGTGATCGAGGTCGGCGGCGGTGTGGACAAGGTCAAGGTCGGGGACCACGTCGTCCTGCCGTTCAACGTGGCGTGCGGGCACTGCAAGAACTGCGAGCGCGGGCTGACCAACTACTGCCTCACCGCTCAGCCCGTTCCCGAGTGGGCGGGTGCGGCGTACGGATTCGCGGACATGGGCCCATGGGCCGGCGGACAAGCCGAACTCCTGCGGGTGCCCTGGGGCGACTTCAACTGTCTCCGACTGGGCGAGGACGCTGAGGAGAAGGCATCCGACTACGTGATGCTCGCCGACATCTTCCCGACCGGCTACCACGCCACCGAGATGGCGGGAGTGCAGCCGGGCGACCAGACCGTCATCTACGGCGCCGGCCCGGTCGGACTGATGGCCGCCCTGTCGGCCACCATCCGGGGAGCGAGCAAGGTGATGGTCGTCGACCGGCATCCGGACCGCCTCCGACTGGCGGAGTCCATCGGCGCGATCGCCATCGACGACTCGAAGGTCGACCCCGTGCAGGCCGTCCTCGAGCAGACGATGGGGCTCGGCGCCGACAACGGCTGCGAATGCGTCGGCTACCAGGCGCACGACCCCGGTGGTGACGAGCAGCCGAACCTCACGCTCAACCGTCTGGTGCAGTCGGTCCGGTTCACCGGACGGATCGGAACCGTCGGCGTCTTCGTGCCGCAGGACCCAGGCGGCCCCGACGACTTGGCGAAGCAGGGCCAGATCGCATTCGACATCGGACTGCACTGGTTCAAGGGCCAGACCATGGGCACCGGACAGGCGCCGGTCAAGAAGTACAACCGGCCGCTCCGCGACCTCATCGCTGCCGGTAAGGCGACACCGTCGTTCATCGTCAGCCACGAGCTGCCGCTCGATGGTGCTCCCGACGCCTACGAGCACTTCGACAAGCGGGACGACGGGTGGACCAAGGTCGTCCTCAAGCCCGGGAAGCGGTCCTGATCATGGTGGGCAGAGCCGCCGCCGCGGTCGGGGTCGCGGGGATCGCCGTCGGCCTGGTCGCCCGGTCGTTGGTGACGAAGCCGCGTGGATCGGACGGTGACGCGGCGCACCCGGAAGGATGGAAGGCGGTCACCGTCCTGGGCGATGCCGATGCGTTCGAGCGCGATGGCTACCCAGAGCCGCTCGGACGTCTGGCTGCGGCGCTCGAGATCCGGGTCGAGCCCGCTCCGGGCGACAAGGGCTTCGAGGTGCATGCCCGCGTGCGGGACGGTGCCGACCTCGGAGTGGACGGCAGCGATCCGAACCGGACCCTGCGGGAAGCGCTGCGCGATGCCAAGCAGGTCTTCGAGACAGGCGAGGTCCTGCGCGCGACCCCGAGACCGCACGGCGACCGTCCACGCACGCTGCTCGGCCACGCGGTCGACGAAGCAGAAGACGATGCGAAGGGCGGGGGTGTGCTGTGAAGGCCCTGTGCTGGACCGGGGTGAACGAACTCTCGGTGGAGAACGTCGATGACCCGGAGATCCTCAACGCTCAGGACGCCATCGTCAAGGTGACGTTGAGCACGACCTGCGGGTCCGACCTCCACCTGCTCGGCGGGTACGTCCCCACCATGCGGGCAGGCGACGTGCTCGGACACGAGTTCATCGGCGAGGTCGTCGACGTCGGATCGGCCGTCACCGAGCACAAGGTCGGTGACCGGGTCGTGGTGTGCTCGTTCATCAGCTGCGGGAAGTGCTGGTACTGCCGCAACGAACTGTTCTCGCTCTGCGACAACGGCAACCCCAACGCGGGCATCCCCGAGATGCTCTGGGGCCAGGCACCCGGCGGCTGCTACGGCTACTCGCACGCACTGGGCGGATGGGCCGGGAGTCACGCGGAGTACATCCGGGTGCCGTACGCGGACCAGGGCGCCTTCCCCGTCCCGGACGGGGTCAGCGACGAGCGGGCGCTCTTCGCGTCCGACGCCGCCCCGACGGGATGGATGGGAGCGGACCTCGGGGGTGTGCGGCCCGGCGACACCGTCGCCGTCTGGGGCGCTGGTGGTGTCGGCCAGATGGCTGCGCGTAGTGCGATGCTGCTCGGCGCGGAACGCGTCATCGTGATCGACCGCTTCCAGGAACGGCTCACGCAGGTCGAGCAGGTCATCGGTGCAGAGACCATGAACTACGAGACGGCCGAGGTGACGGCCGAGCTCCGAGAACGCACGGGTGGCCGCGGCCCCGACGTGTGCATCGAGGCAGTCGGCATGGAGGCACACCGCGACGGGCCCGACTTCGCCTTCGACCAGCTGAAGCAGCAGCTGCGGCTGCAGACGGACAGACCGACTGCCGTCCGTGAGGCGGTCTTCGCTGCGCGCAAGGGCGGCAGCATCTTCGTGCTGGGCGTCTTCGGGGGCTTCGTCGACAAGTTCCCCCTCGGGGCGGTGATGAACAAGGGCCTGACGCTCCGGTCCGCTCAGCAGCACGGACACCGGTACATCCCGATGCTCCTCGAGCGGATGGCGCGGGACGAGATCGTCACAGAGCACCTCGCCACGCACGTCATGCCACTCGACGACGGACCCGGCGGCTACGCCATGTTCAAGGAGAAGACCGACGGATGCGTCAGGGCCGTCTTCCGTCCCTGATCGGTGCCCCGGCAACGGACGGGCTACCGGTCGATGCGTGCGAGCCAGTCGCGGACCAGGGCGGTGGTGACCTCGGGTTGCTCGAGGTGCACGTTGTGTCCGGCGGCGTCGAGGACGACGAAGCTCCCTCGTGGGTAGTGATCCCGGAGTGCGAGGCCGTCCTCGTACCCGACGACGTCGTCCTGCCGACCGAACAGATGCAGCGCCGGCGCGGTGAACGGCGCCGGATGACGTTCCTCGGGCACGGCCTCCAGCGCGTAGTCAGCGGCGATGCGCTCCATCATCGCTGCGTCCGAGCCGCGGAGACCGGGCAACACGTACTGCTCGAACGCTGCGAACGCGGCCGCGTCCTGGATGACGCTGACCTCCTCGAACGCTTCTCGCGCGTCACCGGCAGCCTCGAGGACGGACGGGTCGGTCTGGAGCACGGTGCGCTCGGGGACGGCACGGTCCGCGTGTGCTGGTTGCACGACACCCGCAAGGGTCGCGACACCGAGCACACGGTCCCGGCGTTCGTGCGCGACGTGACGGGCGATCATGCCGCCGAAGGAGTTCCCGATGACGGCGAACGGCTCGTCGCCGAGGTGGTCGTCGATCTCCGCGAGGACACCGTCGGCCACCTCGCCCGCGCTCGTCGCGGTCGAGGTCCCCGCGGCGGCCTCGGCCCACGGGAGGTCGAGGAACACCAGTCGCCAGGGCAGGTCCTGCGCCGCTCCTACCAGAGGCAGCATGATCCGGTGGTCCACACCGAATCCGTGGAGGGCGACGAGCGGACGACCAGCACCGAGGACGCGAGCAATCACCCGGCAAGCCTACGAGTCGCCCGCACAGTGGTGTGCCGGGCGGTCGTCCGACGGTCAGGCGGGCTTGCTGCGGTAAGTGTACTTGTAGTAATCCGACAGCTGCAGGCCGGCTGCTGCTTCCTCGTCGACCACGACGGTCGCGTGCTCGTGGAGCTGCAGCGCGCTGCCGGGCACGAAGGAGCTGAGCGGCCCCTCGACCGCGGCCGCGATCGCGTCGGCCTTCGCCGACCCCTGCGCCACGAGCACCAGCTGCTGCGCCTCGAGGATGGTGCCGAGCCCCTGCGTCATGCAGTGCGTCGGCACCTGGTCCAGACTGTCGAAGAACCGGGCATTGGCTTCACGCGTGGACGGCGCCAACGTCTTGATGCGGGTCCGTGACGCGAACGAGGACGTCGGCTCGTTGAAGCCGATGTGCCCGTTCGCTCCGATCCCGAGGATCTGCACGTCGATCCCCCCGGCGGCACGGATCGCGGCGTCGTACTCCTTCGCCGCGAACTCGATGTCCGCAGCCCGACCGTCCGGCACCCGGACCCGCGACGCGTCGAAGCCCAACGGCACCACCACGTCACGCGCGATCACGGACGCGTACGACTCGGGGTGCTCCAGCGGGATCCCGACGTACTCGTCCAGGGCGAACCCGCGCGCTTCGGCGAAGGAGATCTCCCCCGCGTCGACGCGGCGCTGCAGATCGGTGTAGATGCCCTGGGGGCTGGACCCGGTCGCGAGACCGATGACGGCTGATGGCTTCTTCGCCACGACCGCGGCGATCTTCGCCGCAGCGACGCGACCGACCTCAGCGGGCGTGGGCAGGATGACGATCTCCACGTCGGCGCTCCTCAGCGGTCCGCGAAGCCGCCGAGCATGCCGGAGATGAACCGCTTCTGCAGGAAGAAGTACAGGACCACGATCGGCAGGGCGACGATCACCCCCGCGGCGGACAGCAGCGAGTAGTCGGTCAGGTGAGCGCCCTTGAAGAAGGCGAGGCCGAGCGGCGCGGTCCGGTGGTCCTCGCTCGTGATGAGCACCAGGGGCAGCAGGAACTCGTTCCAGGTCCACATCGTGATGAGGAGCGCCATCGTCATGATCGGGGCGACGGCCGCGGGGACGATGACCTGCCAGAGCAGCCGCACGTCCCGGGCGCCGTCGAGCCGGGCAGCCTCGATGACCTCCCCGGGGAAGCTCCGGAACTGGCTGCGCATCCAGAAGATCCCGAACGCCAACGACTGCGCGGTCTGCGGCAGGATCAGGCTCGTGTAGGTGTCGGTCAGCCCGACACTCCGCAGGTTGAAGTACAGCGGGATGATGAACGCCTCGGCGGGGAGCATCAGGCCGGCGAGCATCACGAAGAAGAGCACGTTCGAGCCGAAGAAGTCCAGCCGTGCGAACGCGAACCCGGCGAACACCGCGAGGACGGTCGTGAGGACGACGACGGACACCGTGACGAGCACGCTCGAGAACATGTAGCTCGCGAAGTGCCCCTGGTTCCACGCGGCGCCGAAGTTCCCGAGGTCGATCGACGTCGGCACGCTGAACCCGCCGGAGTTCTGCGCCGACGGGGTGACCGAGGACAGCAGCACCCCGATGAGCGGGATGATCGCGAAGAGCGCGAACAGCGTCAGGATGACGTAGTTCACGGTCTTCTCGCGGACGGAGATCCTCATGCGACGTCCTTCGGCTGGAGACGGCCGATCAGGGCCGTGACGATCATGATGACGACGGTGAGCGAGACGGCGACCGCGGCGGCCGACCCCACCTGCCCGGTCTGGAACGCCCGGTTGTACGCCTCGAACGCGGGCACGGACGTCGAGTTGCCCGGCCCACCGCTCGTCGTGACGTAGACCAGGTCGAAGGTCTTCAGCGCCGACACCACTGTGAGGGTGAGCGCTGCGGCGATCTGCCCGCGGAGGGACGGCAGCGTGATCGAGAAGAACTCCCGAGCGGCCCCGGCGCCGTCGATGCGCGCGGCCTCGAACAGGCTCGGGTGGATGTTGCCGACACCGGACAGGAAGAGCACCAGGCAGAGACCGACGTTGAGCCAGGTGCCGACGAAGCCGATCGCGGGGAGGGCGGTGTCGTAGCCGCCGAGCCAGACCTGCGCGAACTGCCCGAGCCCGACGAGCCGGAGCGCGTCGTTCAGCAGGCCGTCGGACGAGTAGATCGAGACCCAGATGGTCGCGACGACGACCGACGCGATGACCTGCGGGAGGAAGAGCACGGTGCGGAAGAACGACATCCCACGGAGGCCGTTCGCCCGCGAGATCAGCGCGGTCAGGAACAGCGCCACGACCACGGGGATCGCCGCGTAGAACACCATCAGCACGAGTGCGTGCCCGAACGACGCTCGGAGCTGGGCGTCGGTGAAGACGCCCGCGTAGTTCGCGAACCCGGCCCACGTCGCGGCCGAGAGCCCGTCCCAGTCGTAGAACGAGTACTGGATGCTCTGCAGGAACGGCACCCCGAGGAACACCGCGAACACGACGAACGCGGGGAGGATGTAGAGGTACGCGACGAGGCTCCGCCGCCGCTTCCGGACGGCGCCGGCCGTCCGGCGGGTCCGCCCGCGGCGGGCGCTGCGCTCGGCAGCACCCGCCGTGGTTCCGGTGAACTGGGTCACGGGGTCCTCGCTACTTCTTCACGAAGCCGGCGTAGTCGTCCTGGAGCGTCTTCGTGTACTGCTCCGGGCTGGCCTTGCCGGCGACCAGGTCCTGCATCGCCGCCGTGATCGTGTCGTAGAACGTCGGGGTGGCGTAGTCGAGGTACGGCGTGATGCTGTTCGACGACGAGATCGACTTGTAGTTGCTCGTGATGTCGCCCGCGATCGTGCCGGATGCCGGGGTGTCGTCGTCCGGGACCACCGTCGGCAGGTTGCCCTTCTGGACGAGTGTCTCGGAGGCCTTCGCGTTCGTGACGAAGTCGATGTACGCGGCGGCCGCGTTCGCGTTCTTCGTCTTCGAGGTGATGGCCCACGCCAGCCCCTCGCCGCCCATGGTGACGGGCTTCGACGCATCGGGCGGGGTCAGCGCCGTGAAGCCGATGTCGTCTGCCTTCGCCGCGGCCTCGAGGGTCGCCTGGTACCAGGTGCCCGTGATGAGGAACGCCGACTCGCCCTTGCCGAACGCCGCGACGGCGTCGTCGCGCGAGACGCCGTTCGCGCCCTCGGTCACGTAGCCCTTGCCGACCCAGTCCGTGATGGTCTGCGCAGCCTTCACCTCGTCGTCACCGGTCCAGCTGCCTGACTTGCCGGCGACGAGGTCGTTGACGGCGTCGTGACCGGCGAGCGCGGAGAGCACCAGGCCGTAGAGGTGGATGCCGGGGCTCTTCTCGACGTCGCCGTAGCTCAGTGGGAGCGTGCCCGCCGCCTTGACCTTCTGCATGTCCTCGGTCAGCTCGGCCACGGTCGTGGGCGGCGAGTCGATGCCGGCGTCCTTCAGGACCGCCTTGTTGTAGTACAGCCCGACGAGCTCGCCGGTCTGCGAGACGCCGTAGAGGTCGTCCCCTTGCCAGGTCTTGCCGTCGGAGGAGAACGAGTTGAGCTTGAGCAGGCTCGACGGGTAGTAGTCGTCCCAGCCGTAGAGCTTCGCGTAGTCGTCGACGGGACGGAGGAACCCGGCCTTCACGAAGGCGCCCATGTCCGGGTAGCCCTGGTTCGCCTGCACGACGTCCGGCGGATTGTCCCCGGAGAGTGCGAGCTTGAGCGTCGTCTTCAGGTCGGCGAAGGACCGCGAGACCCGCTTGATCGTGATGTTCGGGTGCGCCTTCTCGAACTCGTCGTTGAGCACCTGCTGCGCGTCGTTGATGCCGGTGTCGGTGTTCTGGTCCCAGACGGTCAGCGTCGTCTTCCCCGAACCGACGTCCTTCGAGACGGGGCCGAGGCTCTGTGATGCCGCAGGTGCCGCGGATCCGCCGGGGGTGCACGCGGTCAGGCCGAGCGCGACCGCCGCGGCGACGCCGATGAGCATCGTCGTCTTGCTGATGTGCTTCATGGTCATCCAGTTCTGCGAGTGGGTGGATGGTGCTGGGGAGGGTCGGTGGGGTCAGGCGCGGGTGGGCACGGACGCGTCGAGGAACGACCAGTCACCGGGGGCGGCGGTGCGGCGGAGGAAGGCGACGAGTTCGGCCGGGTGCGGGGCGCTCGCGGCGCCGCCGAGTCCGGTGACGGCGTACGCGGCACTCGCGGCGGCGAACCGGAGACGGGTGTCGAGGTCCCAGCCGTGGTGCGTGCCGGCCATGAACGAGGCCACGAACACGTCACCAGCGCCGGTCGGGTCGACCACGTCGACGGGGATCGTCTCGGCGGTGGCGACGACGCCGTTCGCCGAGTCCACCGCGACGACGCCGTCCCGGCCGCGGGTGACCACGGCGAGCGGGACCCGCTCCGCCAGGAGCTTCGCGGCCTCCAGCGCGGTGTCGGTCCTGGTGTAGCGCATCGCCTCGACGTCGTTCGGCACGAAGACGTCGACCTCGGAGAGCCGGTCGAGCACCTCGCCGGACCACTCGCCCGTGTGGTCCCACCCGACGCCGCCGACGACCGTGGTCCCCGATGCGCGGAGCGTCGCGACCCACGCCGGCAGCGGACGGGCGATGCCGACGTGCGTGGCGGCCACCCGGCCGATGTCGTCGGGGATGGTCAGGGGCTCGAGCTGCTCCTCGTACGTGATGAAGCTCCGGTCCTCCGGCCCCGTCAGCGCGACGGAGACCGAGCTCTGGTGACCGGGCACGAGTTCGAGCAGGCTCGTGTCCAGCAGGGGCTCCGCGGTCAGCAGCCCGTGCACGTGCCGCCCGAGGACGTCGTCGCCGAGGCGGCTGAGCACACGGGTCGGCGCGCCGGCACGGGCCGCGGCGACCGCACGGTTCGCGACGCCGCCCGGGGTGACGGCGAACGCGTCTGCGTAGACCTCGGCGCCCTGCTCAGGCGCCGTGACACCGGAGAACACCAGGTCACAGAACACGTCGCCGGCGAACAGCAGGGCGCCGGGATCGGTGGTCGGGCTCGCCTCGGGCACGGCTTCTCCTCGTCATTGCGGATCACCCCTGCGCAGGTCTGCGCGATTCGGGATTCCGATCCGCTGGTGGTGCTCAAGCCTGCGTGGTTCGTGTTGCGAGGACGTTACCTGATTGCTCCAGATTTGTTAAGTCTGATCTGAATCGCAGTTTGCATGATTGATCTTGCGTGATCGTGCGCGATTTCGGATATGGTGACGGCATGATCCTGCGAGAACGGCAGAACCGCATCATCAAGGCGCTCCGGCTCGACGGTGCGGCCTCGGTCCAGGAACTCGCCGACGCCCTCTCCGTGAGTCCGGCGACGATCCGCCGTGACCTCGAGATGCTCGACCGCAACGGCGAACTCGTCCGCACCTGGGGCGGCGCCGTCCTCGCACCACGGCAGACCGCGCAGGACGGCGACGACGGCGAACCCGTCGAGACCCCCTTCGAAGAGGCCGGCGACATCGACCTCAAGCGCCGCATGGCCGCCGCCGCAGCCGCGATGGTCACCGACGGCCAGGTGGTCATCCTCGACATCGGCACGACCACGCCGCAGATCGCCGAGCTCCTCCGCGGGCGCGACATCACCGTCATCACGACGAACCTCGCCGTGTTCGACGTCCTGCGCGACGACGAGGCCGTGCGTCTGGTGCTCCTCGGTGGCGTGGTCCGCCGGAACTACCGCACGCTCGTCGGGTCACTGGCAGAGGCCGCACTCGAGCACGTCAGCGCCGACGTGGTCTTCCTGTCGTGCACCGGCGTCCGCGCGAACGGCCACGTCGTCGACAACATGGCCGTCGAGGCCCCGATCAAGCAGTCGATGATCGCCGCCGCCGAGCGCGTCGTCCTGCTCGCATCCGAGACCAAGTTCCCCGGGACGGGGGCGCTCCGCCTCTGTTCCCTCACCGACGTCGACACGCTGATCACGACGACCGGCGCCCCCGACGAAACACTCGCACACAGCCGGAACGCCGGCGGAGAGGTCATCATCACATGAAGCTCTGCATCCTCGGAGGCGGCGGGTTCCGCACGCCGTACGTGTACCAGGCGCTGCTCCGCGACACCGGCTCACCGCGCGTCGACGAGGTCGCCCTGTACGACGTCGACGAGGTCCGGCTGCACGCGATGGTCGCGATCCTGACCGAGCTCGCCGCCGAGTTCCCCGACGCGCCCGTCCTCAAGCCGACGACGGACCTGCACCGCGCCGTCGAGGGCAGCGACTACGTCTTCGCCGCGCTCCGCGTCGGGGGGCTCGAGGGCCGTCGCTGCGACGAGCACGTCGCGCTCGACCTGAACGTCCTCGGGCAGGAGACCACCGGCCCCGGCGGACTGGCCTACGCGATCCGCACCGTGCCCGTGATGGTCGAGGCGGCGAAGGTCATCCGCGACCTCGCCCCGAACGCCTACGTGATGAACTTCACGAACCCGGCGGGCATCATCACCGAGGCGATGCAGAGCGTCCTCGGCGACCGCGTCCTCGGCATCTGCGACACCCCGTCCGGGCTCGGCCGCCGCGTCGCCGGCATGCTCGGCCTCGACCACACCCGCGTGCAGATGGACTACGTCGGCCTGAACCACCTCGGCTGGATGCGCCGCGTCATGTACGACGGCCGCGACGTCCTGCCCGATCTCATGGCGGACGACGAGCGACTCGGTGCCATGGAGGAGGGGCACGTCTTCGGCCTCGACTGGATCCGCTCCCTCGGCGCGATCCCGAACGAGTACCTCTTCTACTACTACTTCAACCGGGACGCCGTGCGCTCCATCGTCGGCTCCGGCAAGACCCGTGGGGACTTCCTCGCCGAGAGCCAGTCCGCGTTCTACGACCGGGCGAGCGCTGCGGGCAACGGTGTCGCCGAGCTCTGGCGCGAGACCGTCGAGCGACGGAGCGCCTCCTACATGGCCGAGGCGAAGGGCGGCACGCAGGACGAGCCGCTCGACCCGAAGGAACGAGAGACCGACCCGTCGCACCAGGGCTACGCGGGAGTCGCCCTCGGTGTGATGGCCGCGATCAGCCGGAACGAGCGCCAGACGATGATCCTCAACGTCCGGAACAACGGCACCATCGCCGGCCTGCCCCGCGACGCCGTGGTCGAGGTCCCGACGATGGTCGATGCCAACGGCGTGCACCCGATGACGACCGACCAGCCCGACCTGCACCAGATCGGGCTGATGTCGCAGGTGAAGGCCGTCGAACGGCACACCATCCGGGCGGCGCTCACCGGGTCGAAGGACGAGGCGCTCAAGGCGTTCGCACTGCACCCGCTCGTCGACAGCGTCTCCGTGGCGCGCGACCTGGTCCGCGGCTACGTGGACCGCATCCCGGAGGTCGCGGCGGTGCTCACGAGGTGACCGCTGGAAGGGAGGGGACCGTACGGGGCGGCGGCCCCCTCCCGGCAGCCCGGCGCACGCAGGAGATCGCGGCCGGACGCTCGGTCAGTCACGCCACGGCGACCCGGGAGACCGCCAGCGCGCGACTCATCGTCTCGACCACCCTGATCACCTGGTAGGAGTACCCGAACTCGTTGTCGTACCAGACGTAGACGACGACGTCGTGATCACCGTTCGTCTGCGTCGCAAGCCCGTCGACCACGCCGGCGAACCGCGAGCCGAGCACGTCGGAGGACACGAACTCGGGCGATTCCACGTAGTCGACCTGCGACCGGAGGTCCGACTCCAGGGACGTCCGGCGGAGGAACGTGTTCACCGTGTCCCGAGTGACCCGGCGCTCGGTCGTCACGTGCAGGATCGCGAGCGAGACATCGGGGGTCGGGACCCGGATCGCGTTGCCCGTGAGCCGACCAGCGAGTCCTGGAACGGCCTTCGCCACCGCCTGCGCCGCACCCGTCTCCGTGATGACCATGTTGAGCGGCGCGGCCCGACCACGGCGATCGGCCTTGTGGAAGTTGTCGGTGAGGTTCTGGTCGTTCGTGAAGGAGTGCACCGTCTCGACGTGCCCGCGCACGACGCCGAACTCCGCGTGCAGCGCCGCGAGGACCGGTGCGACGGCGTTGGTCGTGCAGGACGCCGCCGCGACCACGTCGGCGCGCTCGGCCTGCTCGCTGTTGATGCCGTGCACGATGTTCGGGACATCGCCCTTGCCCGGAGCGGTGAGCAGCACCCGCCCGGCCCCAGGGGCGAGCAGGTGTCGACGGAGCTCTGCTTCGGTGCGCCACTTCCCGGTGTTGTCGATGACGATCGCGTCCTCGATCCCGAAGGCGGCGTAGTCGACCGCGGCGGGGTCCGACGCGCGGATGACCTGGATGCGCGTGCCGTTCGCGGTGATCGTCTCGGCGTGCTCGTCGACGGTGATCGTGCCGTCGAACGGCCCGTGCACGGAATCGCGTCGGAGCAGACTGGCACGCTTCACGAGGTCGTCCGGGCCCGACGACGCTCGGAGGACGATCGCGCGGAGACGGAGTCCTGACCCGCCGGACTGGTGGGAGATGAGGATGCGAGCGAGGAGGCGACCGATCCGCCCGAATCCGTAGAGCACGACGTCGGTGGTCGGGAGCGCACCGCCGGCGGCAGCGTCCCGCACGAGCTCCGCGATCGCGGTCGCGTGGTGCACGTCGTCGTCCTCCGTGGCCCTGAGCCGTGCGGCGAGCGCGCCGACGTCGAGCGACGCGGGGCCGGGGGCACCGGTGTCGACGGCCGCGCGCAGGATCCGCAGCGACTCGGCGAGTGGCAGCGGTGCACCGTCGACGTGTCGGGCGAACCGGTGGGCCCTGACGATGTCGATCGCCGATCGGTTCACGAGGCGGCGTCCGTGCACCCCGGCGACCACACCGTCGCGTCGGTGCAGGCGACCGATCAAGGGGATCATCTGCTCGGCGAGCCCGAGCTGCGCGTCCCAGTCGTCCCAGAGCTCGCCGTCGGTGCTCACGCCGCCTCCTCGAGCCGGCGGACGAGCTGGTCGAGTCGCGCGCGGAGTCGCGCCGGGACGCGGGCACCGAACCGGTCGAAGTGCTCGCGGAGCTGTTCGGCCTCGTCGGTCCACGCTGCGGGGTCGACCGCGAACAGGGCGTCGAGTGCGAAGCCGTCGAGGTCGAGTCCGTCGAGGTCGAGGTCGCCCACACCGGGGAGCCCGCCGACGGGGCTCCAGCGGACGTCGGCGCTCCCGTCGAGCCGACCGGCGATCCACTCGAGGACGCGGACGTTCTCGCCGAAGCCCGGCCAGAGGTAGTCGCCGTCGGTGGACTTGCGGAACCAGTTGACACGGAAGACGCGGGGCGCCTTCGTCCCGAGACGGTCGCCGACCCTGAGCCAGTGCGCCCAGTGGTCCGCCATGTTGTAGCCGCAGAACGGCTGCATCGCGAAGGGGTCGAGGCGGAGCTCGCCAACCGGGCCCTCGGCGGCAGCGGTCTGCTCGCTGGAGATCGTCGAGCCGAAGAACACGCCGTGTTCCCAGTCCTCGGCCTCTGCGACGAGCGGCACGTTCGTCGCGCGCCGCCCGCCGAACACGATGGCGTCGATCGGGACCCCGTCCGGGCTGTCCCAGTCGTCGGAGATCGTCGGGCACCGTTCCGCGGCGACCGTGAAGCGCGCGTTCGGATGCGCTGCCGGTGTCGCGCTCCCCGGCTCCCACGGCTGGCCACGCCAGTCGATCAGGTGCCGCGGCGGGGTCTCGGATGCGCCCTCCCACCACACGTCGCCCTCGAGCGTCATCGCGACGTTGGTGAAGACCGTGCCGGACCGGACGGTCGACATGGCCGCCGGGTTCGTGTCCGGGCCGGTTCCCGGAGCGACACCGAAGAAGCCGGCTTCCGGGTTGATCGCCCAGAGTCGTCCGTCGGCACCCGGCCGGAGCCACGCGATGTCGTCCCCGATCGTCTCGACCTTCCACCCGGGCACCGTCGGGGTCATCATCGCGAAGTTCGTCTTGCCGCACGCGGACGGAAACGCGGCCGCGACGTGCAGGACCTTGCCCGCCGGTGTCGTGACGCGGATGAGGAGCATGTGTTCGGCGAGCCACCCGTCGTCACGCGCCATCGACGACGCGATCCGGAGCGCGAAGCACTTCTTCGCCAGCAGCGCGTTGCCGCCGTACCCGGAGCCGTACGACCAGATCTCCCGGGTCTCCGGGAAGTGCGCGATGGTCTTCGTCTCGTTGGACGGCCACGGGACGTCGGTGATCCGGTCGCCGTCGTCCGTGACCAGGGGCATGCCGACGCTGTGCATTGCCGGCACCCAGACCGTGTCCTCGTCGATCTGTGTGAGGGCGTCGTCCCCCATCCGGGTCATGATGCGGGTCGAGACGACGACGTACGGCGAGTCGGTGACCTGGACGCCGACCTGGGAGATGGCGCCCCCGATCGGACCCATCGAGAACGGCACCACGTACATCGTCCGGCCGCGCATCGAGCCACGGAACCGGTCGGTGAGGTCTGCGCGCATCGCGGCGGGATCCCGCCAGTTGTTCGTCGGGCCGGCGTCCGCCTCGTCGACGGAGCAGATGAACGTGCGGTCCTCGACCCTGGCCACGTCCGCGGGGTCGCTCCTGGCGAGGTAGCTGTCCGGCCGGAGGCCGGGGTCCAAGGCGATCAGCGAACCGGACGTGACCATCGCGTCGAGCAACGCGCGGTTCTCGGCGTCGCTGCCGGAGCACCAGACGACCTGGTCGGGCTCCGTCAGGGACGCGACCTGGTCCACCCAACGATGCAGGGCCTCCCGTCCGGGACCCGGCTCGATGGTCGTGCCGGCGGCCGTCGCGTCGACGACGCTCATGACGGCACCCGCTCGCCGACCGCGTCGCGGATGCGCGCGGCGACCCGGTCGGCCGACAGACCGTACTTCTCCAGGAGGAAGTCGTTCGGTCCCGACTCGGCCCACGAGTCGGCGAGCCCCACCTTCGTCAGTCGAGCGCCGCTGGCGTGTCCGGCGAGGACGGCGGCGACGACGTCGCCAAGGCCACCGACCACCGAGTGCTCCTCGACCGTGACGACGGTGCGCGCACCGTCCAGCAGCGCCCAGAGCGCGTCGTCGTCGAGGGGCTTGATCGTCGGCAGGTGCACGTGCCGCACGCTGCGGCCGGAGGTCTCGACCGCCGAGACCGCCTCGAGGGTCCGGGACGTCTGCACCCCCGTCGACACCACCGTCACCTCCGCGGCGGCACCGTCGCCGCCGTCCCGCAGCAGGACCGGCTGGCCGATCCGGAACTCGTAGCCGCTGTCGAAGACGTCGGCGACGGCGTCGCGGGCGAGTCGGAGGTAGACGGGGCCGTCGTGGTCCGCTGCCCACCGGATGATCGCTGCCGCCTCCGTCTCGTCGGCGGGCGCGAGGACCGTCATGTTCGGGAGCGCCCGCATCACGGACAGGTCCTCGATGTCCTGGTGGGTCTTGCCGCTCGCGCCGTTGAGCAGCCCGGTGTAGGCGGCGGCCAGACGGACCGGGGCCTTGGTCTGCGAGACGAGCATGCGCACCTGGTCGAGGGCCCGGTTCGTCAGGAAGACGCCGAACGACGACAGCCACGGGCGGTACCCGAGGGTGGACATGCCGAAGGCGATCCCGACCATGTTCTGCTCGGCGATGCCCGCTTGGATGAACCGCTCCGGGTGCGCGTTCGCGAACGTGACGGCCATGGTCGAGGTGGCGAGGTCGCCGTCGACGACGACGATGCGGTCGTCCGTCTCGGCGAGTTCGGTGAGGGTGTCGCCCCACACTGCGCGCTGCGCCTTCATGCGAGGGCCTCCGTCTTCTGGTCGATGAGCAGTTCCGCGCGAGCGGTGTCGAGCTGTTCCGCGGTCGGGACGCCGTTGTGCCACTTGAACGTCGCGCGGGTGAACGAGACGCCGTTGCCCTTCACCGTGTGGGCGATGATCGCGGTCGGCTTGCCGGTCGTGCCGCGGGCGGCGTCGACCTCGGCGTAGGCATCGAGGATCTCCTCGAAGTCGTGCCCGTTGATCTCGATGACGTTCCATCCGAACCCTCGGAACACCGCTGGCAGGTTGACGTGCCCCATCGGCTCGCTGCGGTCGTACCGGTCATGGTCGCCCGCCGGCCAGCCGTACTGCTGCAGGCCGTTCAGGTCGACGATCGCGGTGAGGTTGTCGAGGCCGTACCGAGGGGCGTGGATCACGGTCTCCCAGACCATGCCCTCCTCGATCTCGCCGTCGCCGAGCACGACCCAGGTGTGGAAGTCCTTGCCCTGCATCTTGGCGGCGATCGCCATGCCGGAGCCGGCGGAGAGTCCTTGGCCGAGCGAACCAGTGGAGGAGTCCACCCCCGGGGTGAGCTTCATGTCCGGGTGACCCTGCAGGCGCGAGTCGCCGTGGTCGAACGTGGCGAGCTCCTCGACGGGGAAGTACCCGCGGAGCGCCAGGACCGAGTACAGGCCGATCGCGGAGTGCCCCTTGGACAGGATGAACCGGTCGCGATCGGGGTCGTGCGGCCGCTCGGGGTCGATCCGGAGCTGGTGGAAGTACAGGGCCACCATCAGGTCCATGGCCGACATGGGCCCGCCGACGTGGCCGGCCTTGCTCGCAGCCACCGTCTCGAGGACGCGCCATCGCCCTTCTCGGGCGACGGTCTCGAGGTGTTCGACGTCTCTCGCGTCGTTGCGTGTCACGGCGACTCCTTTGCTCTGCGGTGGTGCGCCAAAACTATCACTCCGTGAACGACATGTCTACTGAGTGAGATTCAACGAGCGCATCGGTCATGGGAAGATGACGACATGGCAGACGGCGCCTCCGACGACGGCGGGATCGAGATCCTCAGCAAGGCCGGCGCGATCATCGACGCGTTGGCGGACGCCGAGGCACTGACCGTGAGTGCCCTCGCGGACGCGGTCGACGAGCCCACGAGCTCCACCTACCGGCTGCTGCAGAGTCTCATCGCGATGGGCTGGGTCGACCCGGCTCCGGTACGCGGGACGTACCGGCTCGGACTCGCGTGCATGCAGATCGGCGGCGTTCTCGAGGACTCCCTCGACGTGCGCGGACTGGCTTTGCCGAGGATGCGGGAGCTCCGCTCCACCGCGGGCGTCGCCGCGCTGCTGTGCTACCGCCGCGGGACCCGGGCCGTCTGCGTCGAACGCCTCGAGGGGCACGACGTCCGCTCCGTGGCGATGCAGGTCGGTGACGCGCTCCCGCTGCACGTCGGCGGAGCGCCCCGGGCGCTCCTGGCGTTCCTGCCCGCCGGCGAACAGCACGCCGTCATCGACGAGCTCGTCGCCGCGACGGACCCGGCCTACCCGGTGCCGTCCCGCGGTGACCTGCAAGCCGAGCTCGAGACGACCAGGCGACGGGGGTACGCCCGCTCGGACCAGGACGTCACGATCGGGATCGCGGCGTTCGGCAGCCCCGTGTTCAACCACCGCGGCGAGCTCGTCGCGGCGGTGTCCATCAGCGGGCTCCGCGAGCGTCTCATCGACCGCGAACCGGAACTCGGGGCACTCGTGGTGTCCACCGCCGCGGCGATCAGCGCCGATCTCGGGTACGACGGAGGACGACGTGGCTGACCGGAAACCGATGCGCGTCCTCGCCAACTCGATGGCGGTCGTCGAAGCACTCGCCGAGCGCGGCGACCTCTCCCCCGCCGAACTCGCCGAGGCCACCGGTCTCCCGCGACCCAGCGTGTACCGCTTCATCGACGGACTGAAGGCAGTCGGCATGGCCACGACGACGGACGAGAACCGGGCGCGGCTCAGCGTGAAGTGGCTGCACCTGGCGGATGCCGCGCGTGACGCCATGACCGAGTGGGCGTCGGCACGCCGGGTCCTCGACGACCTGGCCGAGCGCACGGAGCAGACCGCGTTCCTGACGGTGCCTCGTGGCGACGAGGCGGTCTGCATCGACTGGGCGCCCGGTCGTGGCATCGGCGTCCTGACGCTCGCCCCTGGTCGGTCGCTCCCGCTGTACGCCGGGGGTGCCGGCCGGCTCGTCCTCGCCTACACCCGCGACGTCGAGGAGTACCTGTCGGACGGCCCGGATCGTCGTCCGCTGACCAGCAAGACGATGGTGGACGCCGACGCGCTCCGCGAGGACGTGCGCCGCACCCGCGCCCAGGGCCACACGCTCTCGCTCGACGACGCGACCATCGGGATCGGTGCCCTCGCGTTCCCCGTGCTCGGCTCGGCCGGCGAACTCATCGGGTGCCTGTCGATCGCCGGTCGGTCGGTGGACATCCGGGAGCGTGCGGACGAGTTCGTGGACGCGGCACTCGGGGCCGTGGCAGAACTGGAGCGCGGGGTCGCCAGCGAACTGACGACCCCGCTGCAGTAGCGCACCTGCCGGCTTCCGGCTACCAGCTCACCGCGATGTACTGCGACTCCATGTACTCCAGGAGCCCTTCGGCACCGCCCTCGCGGCCGATGCCGGACTCCTTCATGCCCCCGAACGGCGCCGCCGGGTCGGACACCAGTCCACGGTTCAGACCGACCATGCCGGACTCGATCCTGCCGCTGACGCGCAGGCCCCTCGCGAGGTCCTGCGTGTAGACGTACGAGACGAGCCCGAACGGGGTGCCGTTGGCGAGCCGCACCGCATCGTCCTCGGTGCGGAACGTCACGATCGGCGCCACCGGCCCGAAGATCTCCTCCTTGAGGATGCGAGCATGCTCGGGGACGTCGCTCAGCACCGTCGCCGGGTAGAACCAGCCGGGCCCGTCGGGCGACGCGCCGCCGGTGAGCACCGTCGCGCCGTCCTCCTTCGCGCCGTCCACCAGACGGGCGATGTCGTCACGGGCGCCCTCGTTCACCATCGGACCGAGCTGGACGTCGGAGGCCAGACCGTCGCCGGTGCGCAGTGCCCCCATTGCCTCGGCCAGCCGTTCCGAGAACGCGGCCGCGATGCCCTCCTGCACGTAGAAGCGGTTCGCGGCGGTGCAGGCCTCGCCACCGTTGCGCATCTTCGCGATCATCGCGCCGGCCACTGCCTCGTCGAGGTCCGCGTCGTCGAAGACCACGAACGGCGCGTTGCCACCGAGCTCCATCGACGTGTTCACGACGGACTCCGCCGCGAGCTTCATGAGCTTGACGCCGACCTCGGTGGAGCCGGTGAACGACAGCTTCCGAGCTCGCGGGTCGCGCACCATCTGCTCGACCACGGTGCCGGAGGACCGGCTCGGCAACACGTTGAGGACCCCGGCCGGCAGTCCGGCCTCGGCGAAGAGTGCACCGATCGCGAGGGCGGTCAACGGGGTGTCGCTGGCCGGCTTCAGGACCGTCGTGCACCCTGCGGCGAGTGCGGGTCCGATCTTGCGGGTCGCCATCGCCGCGGGGAAGTTCCACGGGGTGACGAGGATCGCGATCCCGATCGGGCGGTGCTCGACGAGGATCTTGTTCGCACCCCCTGGTGCCGTCTGCAGCGCACCGGGTATCCGGACGGCCTCCTCCGCGTACCACCGGAGGAACTCGGCCGCGTAGACGACCTCGCCGCGGGCGTCCACGAACACCTTGCCGTTCTCCGCCGTGATGAGCCTGGCGAACCAGTCGGCGCGCTCGATCATCAGGTCGTACGCGCGGGACAGGATCTCGGAACGCTTCCGGGGCGGGGTCGCCGCCCAGTCGGCCGCCGCGTCGGCGGCGGCGTCGACCGCCGCCTGCGCGTCGTTCCGGGTCCCGCTCGAGACGGTCGCGATCACGCTGCCGTCGACGGGGTTGTGGACGTCGAACGTGGCGCCGTCCGACGCGGCTCGCTCGACCCCACCGATCAGGAGGCCCGTGGGGACCCCGGCCACGATGGTCGCCGAGTCCGTGGTCGAGTCCAGGACGTCGGTCGCGTCGGTCATGAGTGCTCCAGTTCTCGGACATGCGGGGCGGACTGCGTCAGGTAGAGCCGCTGGTCCCGCTTGTGCTCGTCGTAGGCGGCGCGGGCGTCCTTCGTGCTGTCGAGGGTCGAGACCTCGGCGACGGGGACGTCCCACCAGGCGCCGGAGCCGCCGAAGCGGCCCTGGGCGTCGACGCGGACGTAGACGACGCTGGTGCCGTCGTACGCACGGGCGTCGTCGAGTGCATTCCGGAAGGTGTCTGCGGTGTCGGCGGAGAACACCTCGGCGCCGTAGCTCGCGGCGTTCGCGACGAAGTCGACCTCGAGGCGCCGGCCGTCGTGACGCAGGGCCTCACCGCGCTCGTTGAAGCGGGTGCCGAACGTCTGCGAGCCGAGCGTCTCCGACAGTGCTGCGATCGATCCGTACCCGAAGTTGTCGACGATCACGATGGTCATGCGCAGGTGTTCCTGCACCGCGGTCATGATCTCCTGCGACATCATCAGGTACGAGCCGTCGCCGACGAGCACGTGGACACGTCGGTCCGGGGCGGCGAGCTGCGCGCCGACACCACCTGCGACCTCGTAGCCCATGCACGAGTTGCCGTACTCGATGTCGTAGCCCTTCGTGCTGCCCGGTCGCCAGAGCCGGTGCAGGTCCCCCGGCATCGAACCGGCGGCGTTGATGACGACGTCGTCGTCCTCAGCGGAGGTGTTGAGCAGTCCGAGCATCTCGGCCTGCGACAGCGTCGGGCCGTCCTGCACCTCGATGATGCGGTCGACCTCGGCACGCCAGTCGCTCGCGGCCCGCTCGTTCGACGCGACGACGTCGGCGTCGAGCGCGAAGCCGTCGAGCGCGGCGCGGAGCTCGGCGAGCGTCTCACGGGCGTCGCCGACGAGGGGGATGCCGGACTCCTTGAACGCGTCGACCTCGGCGACGTTGATGTTGACGAACGCTACGTCGGGGTTCTGGAACATCGTGTTCGAGGCCGTCGTGAAGTCGGTGTAGCGCGTGCCGATGCCGATCACGACGTCCGCACCGTTCGCGATGGCGTTCGCGTACGCCGACCCGGACGAGCCGAGCGCGCCGAGCGCCAGGCGGTGCTCCCACGGCATGCCCGCCTTGCCCGCCTGCGTGACACCGACGCCGATGCCGGTCGACTCGGCGAAGCGGACGAGCTCGTCCGTCGCGTCGGAGTACACGACCCCGCCACCGGCGATCACCACCGCGTTGTCGGCGCTCCTGATCAGCTCGGCGGCGCGCTGGATCGCCGCACGGTCCGGGCGGTTGCGGGCGACGTGCCAGACGCGGTGCGAGAACAACGCCTCCGGGAAGTCGTACGCCTCGGCCTGGACGTCCTGCGGGACCGCGATGGTCACGGCACCGGTGTCGGCGGGGCTGGTCAGGACCCGCATCGCCTCGAGGAGTGCCGACGCGAGCTGCTCCGGCCGGTTGATCCGGTCGAAGTAGCGCGAGACCGCGCGGAAGGAGTCGTTCGCGGTGACGTCCATCGCGTACGGGTGCTCCTGCTGCTGCAGGACGGCGCCGGTCGACCGGGTCGCGAACGCGTCGGACGGGAAGAGCAGGACCGGGATGTGGTTCACCGTCGCGGTGCCGGCACCCGTGACCATGTTGGTCGCGCCCGGACCGATCGACGTGGAGACGGCGAGCGCGCCGAGGCGGTTCCGCATCTTCGCGTAGCCGGTCGCGATGTGGACCATGCCCTGCTCGTTGCGCCCCTGGTAGTAGGGGAAGACGTCCTGGTACTGCAGGAGCGCCTGGCCGAGACCCGCGACGTTGCCGTGGCCGAAGATGCCGAACGCACCCCCGAAGAACGGCGTCGTGACGCCGTCGCGCTCGACGTGCTGGGCCTGCATGAACTCGACGATCGCCTGGCCCACCGTGAGGCGGCGGGTCGGCTGAGGATGTTGCGCCATTGCGGACTTCCTTCTGTGGTGGGTCAGGGGCGGACCGGGACGAACGGCACGCGGGGGTCGGTGCCGAGGTCGTCCCACTTGGCGCGGGCCGGAGCGAGGGCAGGGTCCTCGGCGGCCTGCAGCGTGCGCTTCGGCGCGGGTCCGGCGAGGACGTTGAGGTAGTAGAGGTCCTGGTCGTGCGCCGCCACGGTGGTGTGGTAACCCCAGGGGATCAGGCAGATGTCACCGTCGCGGACGGGGACGTCGAGGTCGAAGTCGCGCTCCGGGCTGTACACCCGCTGGAGTGCCCACCCGTTCTCCGGGTCACGGGTGCGGTAGTAGTAGACCTCTTCGAGCTGCGCCTCGCCGTCGACGTCGTGCTCGTGCTTGTGCGGCGGGAAGCTCGACCAGTTGCCGCCGGGGGTCCACACCTCGACGACGTGCAGACGGTCGGCCGGGAAGTCGGGCGACATCGGCGTCGAGACCTGCCGCGTCGCGTTCCCGGCGCCGCGGGTCGCGGAGCCGACGTCGTCCGGCGTGACGAGGACGACCTCGTGCTGCTCGGTGGCCGGTGCGCTCGCGATCGCGAGTTCGGCACCCGGTGTCGCGGTGACCGTCACGGCGGTGTCACGGGGGACGTAGAGGGTGTGCCCGAGTCCGTCGAAGACCGTGTCCCGGCCGCCGATGCGGTACTCGACCCCACCCACGGTGAGGACGAGGTCACCGTGCAGGTTCACGAACGCCCGCTCGTTGCCGTCGGCTGCCAGTTCGACGGTCTCGCCGTCGCCGAACGTCTTCACCTGGAAGGTGACGTACTCCCATCCGGCGATCTCCGGGGTGATGACGTCCCATGCGCCGTGCTTGAGCACCTGCGGGTCGACCATGTTGTGATCCTCTCTGCGTCGTTGCGTTCGGACAGGACGAGCATAGCGCTTTTATCGCTTGCTGGACGAACCGTCCGCTGTGAGAAAAGCGTCTCAGGCTGGTTGGCGGTCGGCCCCGGCGAGCCGGAGGCACCGCAGCGTCGTGTCCCGTGCGGCGTCGAGCGCATCGGCGAGCGACTTCGCACGATGCTCGGTGGAGAGCATCTCGACACCCCACGGCCCCGACCACCCGACCTCGGCCATCGTGCGGAGGAACCCGACGACGTCCTGCGCGCCCTCTCCTGGGTACCGCCGGTTGTCGCGGGTGTCCTCGAACAGGCTCAGACCCGGCTGCGGCAGTGCGTCGGCGTCGTTCACCTCGACCCCGACCACGGTCGCCGGATCGAGCGTGTGACGGAGTTCGTCGAGGGACGTCCCCGCCCGGAAGACGTGCCACGAATCGACGACCAACCCGGCGTGCGGGTGGTCGACCGCACGGACGAGCTCCGATCCCTGCGGCATCGAGGAGATCCCGGCGAACGGGAGCGGCTCGAGCGCGAGACGGGTGCCGATCCCCGCAGCCTCGTCGGCCAGGCGCCGGAACGGTCCGACGTACGGTTCGAGCGAGTCCACCGTGGGCGCGGGCGGCGGTGCGATCTTCACCATCGGGCTGCCGAACACCCGTGCGGCCTCGGCCAGCAGCTCCCACCGGGCACGCCACGGACGCTCGTCCGGGTCACGCCACCAGTCCTTCACCAGCTCCACCTCGAGATGCCGGATGCCGACCCGCTCGGCGTGTTCGCGGAGCGCCTCGAACCCGATCGAGTCGCGGACGACCTCCAGGTCGTCGACGACGAACCCGAGACCGACGAACCCGGCGTCGGCCGCGGCGCTGACCCGTTCGCGCGCCGAGAACGAGCTCCGCTCCGACGGACCGTCCGGCACCGCGGTCCCGGCCGTCGTCCAGCACGTCGCGACGAGGTCCTGGCTGACCCGGCTCATCGTGACAGGTCCACCGCGACGGACGCACCCGTCCGCGCTGACCGGTCGGCGGCGTCGGCGAGCACGAGCGCCGCGCGACCGTCTTCGAAGCCGGGGCTGCGCGACGGCTCGCCCCTGGCCGCCTTCAGGAATTCGACGACCTCGAGCCGGTACGCCTCGGCGTACCGCTGCAGGAAGAAGTTCTGGTACGGCTCGAGCGACTCGACCGCTCCCGCTCCCCAGTGCCGCACGAGGGTGTCCGTCTGGTTGCCGACCTGGAGCAGCCCCTCCGAGCCGAAGACCTCGAACCGTTGGTCGTACCCGTACGAGGCATGCCGCGAGTTCGTGATGGCGACCAGCTCGTCGTTCGCCCCGCGCAGGGTGACGACCGCCGAGTCGAAGTCCCCGAACTCCCTGGCAGACGCACTGAAGGTGTTCGCACCGCGGGCGGTGACCTCGACGATCTCCGGCACGAAGAACCGCGCCATGTCGAGGTCGTGGATGGTCATGTCCCGGAAGATCCCGCCCGATGCGGCGAGGTACGCCGCCGGCGGCTCGGCGGGGTCGCGGCTCGTGATGAGCAGCTGTTCGAGCGTGCCGATCTCCCCCGCCGTCACCCGGCGGTGCAGTTCGGCGAAGTGCCGGTCGAACCGGCGGTTGAACCCGAGCACGATCGGCACGGTCGCCGCCGCTGCCTTCTCGCGCAGCCGGTCGACGCGAGCCAGGTCGAGGTCGATCGGCTTCTCGCAGAGCACCGGGACACCGGCGTCGATCGCAGCGTCGATGAGGTCGACGTGCGTCGCGGTCGGAGCCGCGATGATGACGGCGTCGACCTCCCCCGAGGCGAACACCTCGGCCGGGTCCGTGCTGACCCTGCCGCCGTACTCGGCTGCCGTGCGCTCGGCGCCCTCGACGAACGGGTCACAGACCCACGCGAGCTCCGCGTCGTCGATGGCGGCGACGCTCATGGCGTGGACCTGTCCGATGCGACCGGTGCCGAAGAGGCCGATCCGGGTCTGTTGCGTCATTGCAATCTCCTGGGTGGTGGGTTGTGCCGCGTCTACGCGGTGGTGCGGGGCCGGACGGGACGCCCGGTGTGGAACGACTCCGCGGCGGCCTCGGCGAGCGCGGTGGCGACGAGTCCGGCTGCGGGCGGCGTGAGGCTCTCCGACGCTCCGCGGACCATCCGGACGAAGTGGGCGATCTCCTCCTCGAACGCGGGGACGAAGCGGTCGCCGAACGTGTCGTACGGGTCAGACGGCGCGGTCCCGCCCGGCTCCGTCGAGGTGATCGGGGTGCGCGGGCCGTAGCCGGCGCCGAACGCGCCCTTCGAGCCGGTGACCTCGAGCCGGACGTCCTGGCCGGCGTCGCTGCGGCGGAGTGCGCCGATGCTGCCGACCGCGCCGGAAGCGAAGCGCAGCGTCACCATCGCGGTGTCGGTGTCCTCGTGCTCGCCGTAGACCGGCTCGTCGAGCACAGACCCGATCATCGAGACCTCGACGATCGGGTCGCCGACCGTCCAGGGGATGATGTCGAAGTCGTGGACGAGCAGGTCGAGCCACATGCCGTGCGACTGCGGGATGTAGTCGATCGGCAGGGCGTAGTGGTCGTTCTCCGTCGCCTGGACGAGTCGGAGCGTCCCGACGTCGCCGTCGAGGACGTGCTGCCGGAGCCGCTGGTAGCCCGGGTCGTAGCGACGGTGGAACGCGACCATGATCGGCGTCCCCGTCGCGTCGAGGTCGCGGGAGAGCTCGGTCAGCTCGTCGACGCCGAGTGCCAGGGGCTTCTCGATGAGCAGCGGGGTGTGCGAGTCCGCGACGACACGGGCGAGCTCGGCGTGCGTGTCGGTCGCGGATGCGACGAGCACACCGTCGAGCGACGGGAGCACGTCGGCGAGCGGGTCGACCGTGGTGGAGAGCGCCGCCCAGCCCTGCTCGTCTCCGCGCTGCTCGTCGAGATGCTTCCGGACCGCCTCGGTCCTGCCGGGGTCGCGGCCGACGAGGACGACCTCGTCGACGCCCGCGGTCCGCGCGAGGTTCCGCGCATGCATCGTGCCGATGCGGCCGAGCCCGGCGACGCCGATCCTCACCGTGCGACCTCGGCGGCCTCGAGCTCGGCGACGAGGGCGCGGACGTACTCGACGCTTGCACGGGCGTCCGCGATCGGGCCCGTACCGGCGGCCGGCTCCTCGAGCACGACCTTGTCCTGCTCCAGGACGATCCAGCCGTCGAAGCCGGCCTGGACCATGCTCGTCAGGATCGCGCGGATGTCCACGTCGCCCTGGCCGACCGGGCGGTAGAGCAGGTCGGCCTTGATCGCGTCGAAGTAGCTGATCTCGCCGTCCGCGACCCGGCGCATGCCGTCGAGCGACACGTCCTTGAGGTGCATGTAGGCGATGCGGTCGGTGTGCTCGGCGGCGAAGCGGACGGGGTCCGTCCCGCCGAGGAACAGGTGCCCGGTGTCGAAGCAGAACGGGATCGTGGAGCCGGCGAGGACGGCGTCGACGTCCTCCTTGGTCTCGACGACCGTGCCGACGTGTGGGTGCAGCGTCGCGGTGACGCCGACGGCCGCCGCGGCCTCGGTGATGCGGTCGAGGTTCGCGAACAGGGTGGCCCACTGCTCGTCGGTGAGCGGCTCGCGCTGGGCGTCGTACCCGGTCTGCTCGCTGTCGGCGCAGACCACGAGCACGGTCGCCCCCGAAGCCGCGTAGTCCGCGAGCTCCTGCTCGATGCGCGGCAGCGGGTCGATGCCGGGCTGGTGCGCGATGACCGGCACGAAACTGCCGATCGCGGTCATGCCGAACTCGGCCAGGCGGGCTGCCTTGTCCTCGGGTGCCGGGGGCAGGAAGCCCTGGGCGCCGAGCTCGGTGGCCTCGAACCCGAGGGAGGTCATCTCGGCCAGGACGCGCTCCGGCGGCAGCTGGTAGCCCCAGCCGTCCACCTCGCTGACTCCCCAGGAGATCGGTGCGGTGGCGATGCGGAGGCTCATGCGCGTGCCCCTTCTGCGGCGTGGACAGCGGTCGCGCGGACGTTGGCGGTGGCACCGGGTTCGACGGGCAGGTCGACCCAGCGGCCGGACTCCGCGGACTCCTCGGCGGCACTCAGCACGCGGGCCGAGGCGACGGCGTCGTGGATGTTGGACCCGGTGGCCTCGCCTCCGGTCGCGGCGGTGAGGAACTTGGCGGCCTCGATCACCTTGAGGTCGTCGTAGCCCATGCTCGTGCCGGAACTCGGCTGGAAGCGGGAGTAGTCCGGGAAGTACCCGTCGGCGAACGCGCGGGTGTAGCCGACGTGCTGCCCGGTCCGGGCGAGGGCCACCTCGAGCTCGTTGAGCCGCTCGAAGTCCCACCGGACCGACCCCTCGGTGCCGAAGACCTCGAACGCGTACTCGGAGCGCGGACCGACCGCGATGCGTGACGCCTCGAGGTTGCCGATCGCACCGGCCCCGACCGCGGACTCGTCGAAGCGGACGAGCATCGTGGCGTAGTCCTCGTTCTCGACGGGGAGCAGCTTGCCGGCGTCGGGCGTGCCGGGGAGCCCGGGTCGCTCGGTGAGGTAGGTGCCCGTGGCGGCGGAGATCGATCCGATCGGGCCGAGGACGTAGTGCATGAGGTCGACGAGGTGCCCCATCAGGTCGCCGAGGACGCCGCTGCCCGAGGTGGCACGGACGAAGCGCCAGGTCAGCGGGTCCTCGGGGTTCGAGGAGAACCCTCCGAAGAACCGTCCCCGTACGTTCGTGATCCGGCCGAGCGCGCCGTCGAGGACGAGCTGGCGGGCGTGCTGCACGGCGGGTACGTGCCGGTAGTTGAAGCCGATCGTCGTGGCGACCCCGGCCGCGTCCGCGGCGGCGGCGACGGCCTCGGTCTCGGATGCGCCACGGCCGACGGGCTTCTCGATCCAGAACGGCTTGCCGGCCTCGGCGGCGGCGATGCCGATCTCCGCGTGCAGGGAGTTCGGGGCGCAGATCGAGACGACCTCGACCTCGGGGTCGTTCAGGACCTCGCGGTAGTCGGAGACGACCTTCTCGTACCCGAGGACGTCCGCGGCGTAGTCCCGGCCGGCTGGTGCGACGTCCGCGGCGGCGACCAGGCGCGGGCGGATGCCGAGCTCCGGGTAGAGGATCGGAAGGAGGGCGTAGGAGCGGGAGTGCAGTCGCCCCATCCACCCGACGCTGATGAGTCCGACACCGACGGTGCGGGGCGCGCTGTTCTCTGCCACAGGGGCTCCTTTGCTTCCTGGTTTTGAACCGGTCCAAAATCTTGGACCGGTTCAATGTACGACCGTCGATCGAGCGGTGTCAACTGCTGGTCGACGTCAGCCGCGCACGGGCACGGACGACGCCCGGATCCGCAGGGTGGGTGCGACGAGCACCTCGCCCGGGTTCTCGTCGGAGAGCAGCAGCTCGGCCGCGCGGTGTCCGATCGTGGCGTTGTCGGGGTCGACCGAGGTCAGCTCGACGGCCCCCAGTGCGGCCAGGTAGGTGTTGTCGTACCCGGTGACGGCGACCGAGTCCGTCAGGCCGCGCTGCCGCAGCGCGGCCGTCACCCCGATCGCGGCCAGGTCGTTCACCGCCGTGATCGCGGTCGGTGGACCGTCGAGGTCCAGGAGCGCCTGCGCCGCACGGAAGCCGGCCGCCTCGGAGAAGTCGCTCTCGGCGACGAGTTCGGCGTCGAGGCCACGCTCCCGCATCGCCGCGACGAACGCATCGGCGCGCCCTGATGCCACCCGACCGCCGGCGCCCCCGACGTGCCCGATCCGACGGTGGCCCAGAGCGGCGAGGTGGTCCACGACGAGCCGGACTCCGACCTCGTCGTCCCCGCGCACGGTCGCGGCGCCGGCGAGCCGCTCCGGCCTGGCACTGGCGATGACGATCCTGGCGGACCCCATGGCCTCCACCACGCGGTCCATGCTCGGCACCGACCCCACGACGATGAGCCCTGAAGGCTGCAGGTCGCCGAGCATGGCGACCGCCTCGAGGTCCAGGCGGGCACCCGCGCCGGGGAGCACCGCGCTCGTCATCAGCCCGAGGCGGCCACCGGCCGACAACGAGAGCCTGGCCGCATCCACCACCTCGGCGAACACCGGGTTCCGGGAATCGGCGACGAGGATCCCGACGAAGTCGTCCCGCGCCCCGTTCAACGACCGGGCGACCCGGTTCGGGCGGAACCCGAGCGCGTCCGCCGCGTCCAGGATCCGCCGGAG